>NZ_JASVEN010000002.1:0-927609 GCF_051710265.1 Bradyrhizobium sp. U531 | reverse complement strand
CGACCGGGACAAGCAAGCAAATCAGGCTGCCTGAGTGACCGCTACGCGGTCCTCACCGGATGCTTACTTTGCTCCGAACCGTCTGAAATTGAAGAGGTTCGCCCTAGTTCAATCGGGAGTAAGATTCGCGAACAAATAGGACGCGAGGAGGGGAACTTAGGTGATGTGCTTTGGCATATTTATGAAGGCTTCGAGAATCGATCGGAGATAAGGCGACCTCGCCTGCCACCTATATTTGTTTCGCGAGACGCCGCAGTGCTCACGCCCGATGAGCGCCGCCGAACGCAAAGAAGCGAGCGCCTCGATCGCCTGAAAAGTGGCGCGAGAAGTCCCGAGGATGCCGTTGGCGCTGCGCTTGGCCTTGAGCTCTGGGCCTTAGGGGTCCAGTTGCTTCTCGTAAGCGAAACCGATGATTGACCATAAAACGTTACGGTTCGGGGGCTCTTCCGCTATACTCGCCCCGGCAGCATAACTCCGAGGCGCATCCCATAGATCACGCGCGCGACCCCGACCACAACCCCTCCCCCAAGAACCTCGTCATCTGCTGTGACGGCACCGGCAACGAGATTTCGGAGAACAGCTCCAACGTCCTGAAGCTCTATCGCTGCCTGCGCAAGACGGACCGGACGCAGCCGCGGCAGATGGTGTCCTGCGATATCGGGGCGACACGGTGACGGAGCCGGCGGCGCGAAGAAGGCCGATATCAATTCGCTGGTAAGGCTCCACGGACTTGGCCCGAGCTTGAGACGTTCGCTGCCGCCTAAAAGCGGCGCTGCGAGAGGGCTTCCTCCTCTTCGGGTCCCATTGCGGAGACACCCTCTCCCGCGAGCGGGAGAGGGAGCGCAGCTTCGTCGGTGCTACGATCGGGGCTCATCCCTTCTTGCCCCGTAGCGCTTGCTCTACCCGCGAAAATCGATGCTGCGCAGTACGATGCCCGGCGGCTTGCCTTCGAATTCGCAGGCGCGGTATTTGCTGGCGGCGCAGGCTTCGATGCGGTCGCGCAGGCGGGCGAACTGGGCTTCGCGGTATTCGGGCGCGACCTTCGGGCCGCGTTCGAGATCGTCCATCGCCGAGGTCGAGATCGCGCAGCCGATCTCGCGCGAGCCGTCCTGCATCGAGAACAGCACGATCATGCGGTCGTATTCGAGGCCGATGTAGCGGCCGCTGGTGAGGCTCATGAGGCTCGCTCCTGTGCGCGGTTGGTTCGCTTCCGTCTTCTTCTCTCCCCCCGCCTTCGCTGACGCTACGGCGCGGCAGGCCGCCTTCGCCAGAGCTTCAGCAAGGCTTCAGCACGGCAGGCCGCGGGCGAGGCCGGCCGCCCGCATCGCGTCCGCGTCTTGCGCGCGTGAGGCGGCGCGGGCGGCCGTGGTCGCCTCAGCTCTCCTCCAGCCGGGCGAAATCGTCGAACAGCGCGGACACCAGCGCGCGGTGGCGCGTGTCCTCGGTGGGCAGGCTGGCGGCATAGAGGTTGAGCAGATAGCGCGCCTTCACCGCGGCTTCGGACCAGGAGGCGGAGGGCACCGTCATCAGGCGGTGCTCGAGATCGGCCTCGCGCTCGCGCAGCTGCCTGACATTGCTCTCGACTTCGGCCAGCGCGCGGCGCAGATCGGTCGCCTTCTGCGCGGCCATGCCGCGATGCTTGTCGAGATCGACGGGGACGTCAGTCATGAATGGTGCTTGCCTCGATGCGTTGGGGCGTCGGCGAGATCGACCGGGCCGACGTGAAACGGCTGCCTGGGGGGTGTCGTGCCGCCCGCGGATGGTCATGCGCCTGCTTTTGGCAAGTTGACCCGAACCGGCGCTGCGACGCGAAGCATGCGCCGGTTGCAGGACGATAGCCAGCACATTCGTCGCCACACAGCCGGCGCTGATGCCGCAAGCAGGCCGCGATGCGTTAGCCCTCGCTATCGGCCTGCCGCAGGCGTAGGGTTCCTGCATGATCGCGCATCGCCCGAGGATCGAGGGCGACGTTGCGCGGCTCGGCCGCACCGGATGAACTCAGCCACTCACAGGAGACGGACATCATGGCCAAGGGACAGCAACGCAGCAATCGCGAAACCAAGAAGCCGAAGAAGGACAAGGCCAAGACGATCGCGGCCGCGCCGAGCCGCAAGGATGCGTGGCAGCCGGAGATCGGCCAGAAGAAGAAGTAGGGCGAGAAGCGAGCACCGCCTTCCCTTCTCCCCTTCTTGTGGGAGAAGGTGGCGCGAAGCGCCGGATGAGGGGTTGTCTCCGAAAGTTCTGACGCGAGAGATGCCCGCGCGGAGAGAGACCCCTCACCCGTCTCGCCGCTTTGCGGCGATCCACCCTCTCCCACAACAAGGGGAGAGGGCGACACCCGTTGCATCTCCTCTCCGTCGCGCTTTTCCGCTATACTCGCCCCGGTAGCATCACCTGGAGGCGCATCCCGTGGAGCAGGTCCACACCACCGCGGCCAAACCCGACTCGAAAAACCTCGTCATCTGCTGCGACGGCACCGGCAACGAGATTTCGGAGAACATCTCCAACGTCCTGAAGCTCTATCGCTGCCTGCGCAAGACGGACCGGACGCAGCCGCGGCAGATGGTGTTTTACGATCCCGGAGTCGGCACGGTGACGCAGCCGACGACGTGGCACCGGCTGAAGGCCAACATCAACCTGGTGCTGGGGCTCGCCACCGGCTACGGGCTCGATGACAACGTGCTCTCGGCCTATTGCTTCCTGGTCGAGAATTACGCGCCGGGCGACAAGATCTACCTGTTCGGCTTCTCGCGCGGGGCCTACACCGTGCGCGTGCTGGCGGGGCTGATCCACAAGGTCGGCCTGATCAGGCCGGAGCAGGCGAACCTCGCAGGGTCGGGCCTCGTCGCCTACAAGCAATATTCCGGCACCGGGCGCGGCAACGACGTCGAGGACCTGAGCGACGTCGCCTTCGACGAGCAGGGGCCGCTGCCGAAGGACCAGTTCGACCTCGCCGCGCAATTCGCGCGCATCACCTCGACGCGCTGGCCGACCATCCACTTCGTCGGCGTGTGGGACACGGTGGCGAGCGTGATCGTGCCGCGCCCCGACCGGCTGTTCTGGCCGAGCCTGGAAGAGCTCGCCTTCACGCTGCGCAACCCCAGCGTCAAGATTTTCCGGCAGGCGATGGCGATCGACGAGCGGCGCTGCATGTTCCGCCTCAAGAAGTACGAACAGCCGCAGGAGTTCTGGAGCAACCGCTACGTGCCCGACGAGAAGAAGGTGCCGCAGGACATCTGGCAGGTGTGGTTCGCCGGCGTGCACAGCGACGTCGGCGGCGGCTATCCGGAAGCCGAAAGCGGCGATTCCAAATATCCGCTGATCTGGATGATCACGGAGGCGGAGAAGGCGGGGCTGAACTTCAACCAGGCGACCATCAAGCAACTCGCCTGGGGCATCCAGCGCAAGAACTCGCCGTTCCAGTATGTCGCGCCGGCCTATACCGGCAAAACGGGGATGCTGCACAATTCCATGACGTTCGCCTGGCGGCTGCTGGAGTTCATTCCGAAGAGCGCGAAGTACCGGGAGTGGCCGGAGCGGAAGGTGTTTCTCGGCTTCTACATCCCCGACTGCGAGCCGCGCCTGATCCCCGAAGGCGCCAATGTGCACGAGAGCGCGCTGAAGCGGATGGCGGTGGAGCCGGACTACCGGCCGGTGAACATGCCGAAGGTGTACGAGACCGTGCCGATGCCGGTGCCGCCGGGGGTGGAGGCGGTGGGGGAGGAGGCGGCGGGGTGATGTGGGGCGGACACCGCTCTCACCACGTCATTGCGAGCGCAGCGAAGCAATCCAGACTGCCGCCGCGGAGGGAGCTCTGGATTGCTTCGTCGCTGCGCTCCTCGCAATGACGACAGCGGCGTTTGTGGCGTCACCCCACCCCGCTACCTTCGCTTTCTCGCTTCGCCGCTACTTTTCATTAAAATTCTCCCGCGCGCCTTAGCCGGATCGCATCATCTGTCTTTCATCATCGGGCACGATCCCCGCGAGACAGCGGAGTTGGAGGAGACGTGCCGAACCATCCGCGACGATACGCCCGCGTGAAACCTTCGGGCCTGGTGTCGCGCCAGGCCAAGATCATCACCGACCCGCGCGCGCCGGTCATCAACTGCACGCTGATCGACTATTCGCCCGGCGGGGCCTGCGTCGATCTCGGCGGGCAGGTGAACATCCCCGACCGCTTCGAGCTGCTGCACGTCAACACCAAGAAGCGCTGCCGCATCGCCTGGAAGCGCGGCACGCGCGTCGGCGTGGTGTTTTAGAGGGCGCGGTCTTCTTACCCTCTCCCCCTTGTGGGAGAGGGTGGCTCGCCGCATGGCGGCGAGACGGGTGAGGGGTTGCCTCCGCAGGCTGATCTCTTGCGACCGGACTCGCTGATGCCTACCCCTCATCCGGCGCTTCGCGCCACCTTCTCCCACAAGGGGAGAAGGAAATAACCTACTTCCGCATCCGCGCTTTCGCGCCGCCGACGATCTGCATGGCGACGCCGGCGATCCAGCCGAGCAGAGCGAGCGAGGTCCAGGCCATATGCGGCTCGAGGCGGAGCACGATGACGGCGACGGAGGCGAGCGCGGTGAGCGTGGCGCAGAGCGTGCCGGCAGCGCTGAGGAATTCCGCCGCGTCGATCTCGCTATGCGCCTCGTCGAACGGCAATTGCGGCGTATCGATGCCGAGATAGAAGCCGACGAAGCCCAGCACCATCATCAGCAGCAGAAAGCCCTGCGTGGTCAGCGCTGGGATCGCCGAGCCGACATAGGCCCCGACGAACAGGCCGCACGCCGCGCCAGCCATCGCCAGTCCGACACGCTCGAACACATGAGCCGTTTTGCGAACACGAAACCGCATGGCGCGCCTCCTGACGGAGTTGGGTGAGCGCAAGGTTAGGCCAGTTTTGGGGGAGGTGGAAGGTGAGGAGATTTACGGATGCGTGAGGGGGTGTGGGGCGCGGTTGTGTGAGAGACGCGAAAGGCGCGCCGCAAATTCCGCCGTCGTCCCTGCGAAAGCAGGGACCCATAACCACAGGGAGCAGTTTGGCGAAGGCTCGTAGTTAAGTTGTCTACGAGCACCGCGGATCATCGAGAGATCACGCGGTATGGGTCCCTGCGTCCGCAGGGACGACAGTGGTGGGTGGGTTGCGCACCTGTATCCTCAGCGTCATTGCGAGCGTAGCGAAGCAATCCAGGCTGCCTCTGCGGAGGGATTTCTGGACTGCTTCGCTGCGCTCGCAATGACGAGTGTGTGGCGCCTTCCTCGCGCCACACACACGCCCCGCGCGCCCTACCTCGCACCAAAGCTGGTCTTGCCGAACAGCGCCTTCTGCGTCGAGGGCTGCGAGCGCCAAAACTGCGGGGGAGCTTCCACCTCGCCGCCGAGCTCGGCGGCGGCGTGCCAGGCCCAGCGCGGGTCGTAGAGCATGCCGCGGGCGAGCGCGACCATGTCGGCCTTCCCGGATGCGACGATGTCCTCCGCCTGCTTCGGCTCCGTGATCAGGCCGACGGCCATGGTGGGCAATCCCGTCGCGCGCTTGATGCTGTCTGCGAACTGCACCTGATAGCCGGGGCCGAGCGGGATCTTCTGCAGCGGCGAGACGCCGCCGGAAGAGGCATCGATCCAGTCGACGCCGCGCGCCTTCAGCGCGTTGGAAAATTCAATGGTCTGCGCGAGATCCCAGCCGCCCTCGACCCAGTCGGTGGAGGAGACGCGCATGCCGATCGGCTTGTCGTGCGGGAAGACCGCGCGCACGGCGTCGTAGATCTCGAGCGGAAAGCGCATGCGGTTCTCGAGCGAGCCGCCATATTCGTCGGTGCGCTTGTTGGAGATCGGCGACAGAAATTGATGCATGAGATAGCCATGCGCGCCGTGCAGCTCGATGGCGTCGATGCCGATGCGCTCGGCGCGCTTGGCGCTGTCGACGAAGGCATCGCGGATGCGCCTGAGGCCCGCTTCATCCAGCGCCAGCGGCGCGGCCTCGCCCTCCTTGTGCGGCACCGCCGACGGCGCCACCGTCTGCCAGCCGCCCTCGCTTTGGGGAATGAGCTGGCCGCCGTCCCAGGGCCGCGCGCTACTGGCTTTGCGGCCGGCATGGGCGAGCTGCATCGCGATCGCGGTGGTGGAATGCTTGCGCACCGAGGTGAGGACCTGCTTCAGCGCGGCCTCGGCGGCATCGCTGTAGAGCCCAAGGCAGCCCGGCGTGATGCGGCCGATCGCCTCGACATGGGTCGCCTCAATGCAGAACATCGCCGCGCCCGACAGGCTGAGATTGTTGATGTGGGTGAAGTGCCAGTCATTGGCGACGCCGTCGTCGGCCGAATATTGGCACATCGGCGACACCACGACGCGGTTCTTCAAGGTCAGGCCGCGCAGCTTGATCGGGGAAAACAGGGCGCTCATGCGGGGGAGTTCCGGAAGGAGGAAGGGATGGAAGCAATTGCATGGAGTGTAATGGGCGGATGGCAGATTGCCAGTTGCGCAGGCAGCATGGCCGCCCGCGCGGCCATGCATTGGCCGCGTCATGGAATCGCGGATCGGCCCGCTACTGCCAGAAATCGCCGCGCTTCAGCCGGCCGATGCGGATGCGATGCTTCCGCCCGAGCGTGATGGTGGCGCGGGCGGCGAATTCGATGGTGTAGCGGCCGTCGTCGCGCCTGCTCACGCTGCCGAGATCGCCGAGTGTTTCGGCCAGCGCCTGGTCGTCCTCGACGAACAGGCGGTAGTCGTTGAGATCGTAGCGGCGCGGTCCGCGCCACGTCACCACAGGGAAATAGGTGCGCATGTCGCCGTCGGTCTTGACCACGACTGTGCGGCCCGCCGCCTTGCGGAACAGGTCCGGCGTCTCGATCAGTCGCGCGCTGTTGCCCTCGATGGCATAGACGTTCAGCGTCATGATGTGACGCTCGGTGCGGAAGGAGACCGCGACATAGCGCGAGTCCGGCGACCAGGCCGCGTAATAGGCGTCGGACGCCGTGTCGAGATTGTTGGCGTGGCTGATGTTGTCGAGGACGTCGAGCCGGCGATGGCTCGGCTCCGCCATCAGATAAGCGTGGAATTTGTCATGCGCGCCCTCGCCTTCGCCATGAACGGCGATGGCCAACCGCTTGTTCGGCGCCCACCCGCCCGCGACGATGCCGTACTCGCCCGTCTCGTAGGTATGCTCGGCGGTGGCGCGCGCGGGTGAGGCCGCGGCGAGCGCGAGGAGGAGTGCGGCAACGAGAGCGCGGCGGAGGTGCATGACGATGTGTCGCAGGCCGATGCGGGTGCGTTCAAACTGCGGTGTTGGAGGAAATCTCCGCTGTCAGCCGCGACCTCCGCTGTCGTCCCTGCGCACGCAGGGACCCATAACCACAGGGAGTAGTTTGGCGACGACTGGTCGTTCGGTACTTCGACCGCCTCAATCGATAAATCGCGCGGTATGGGTCCCCGCGTACGCGGGGACGACGGCGGAGAATTACTCCACCAGCGTGAACTGCAGCAGCAGCGTGCGCTGGAGCATCGAGAAATTGTCGTCGGAGATCAGCGTCAGCACGGTCTCGCCCTCTGCGGTGACGTGGGCGTCGATGCCTTCCATGTTGTCGACCTCGTGGCCGAGATCGGCGGCGAACAGCGCGGGGCCGTCGACCAGCGCGCCCGGTGCGATCGATTTCAGCTGTAACGATCGGATGCGGATGTTGACGCCGGTGAACCAGGAGAATTTGCGTTCGAGGATCAGGAGCTCGCCGCTCGGCAGCAGCACGGCGTCGCTGATGTCGTATTTCTCGGTGCGGCGCACGCTGAACTGGCCGGGCGACGGGCCGCCGATCAGGAAGGCGGTGAGGTTGCCGTCGGCATCTAGCCCGCGCTCGGAGAAGGCGATCAGCGTGCCGGCGAGCGGTTGCCCCTTGGGCACGACGACCAGCGCCTCCAGCCCCTTGTTATACGGCAGCTTGCGTATGCCTGGCGGCACCGGCACCACCTCGCCGCGGGCGCGCGTGCCGCCCTTGGAAAAATCGTAGCGCAGGATCTGGTTGACGCGTTCGAGGCCGACATAGACGAAATTGCCGTCGCGCGCGATCGATTCCGAATCCCACCACATCCGCTTTTCCGTGATCGGCCGTCCCTCCGCCCCTAGCAGCGGCGCCGCCTCGACGTCGTCGAGGCCGACCATCTTGCCGCCGGCATAGCGAATGATCCCCGTGAACCAGCCGCCCTGGTCGGAGACCGCGAGGAAGCGTTCACCCTTGGCGTCGAGCCGGATGCCGGACAGGCCGCCGAAACCGCGATAGCGCGAGGTCAGCACCAGGCCGCTGCGATATTCCAGCGAGCCGAAGCGCGTGCGCGCGCGGTCGCGCGGCTCGAAACTGGGAATGGGGCGCGCGTTGACCTCGACGACGACGGGCTCGGAGACGGCGTGCTCGTTCTGCAGCGCGCGCGGCGGCGGCTCAGCTGTTGCTTGCGCCAGCGCGAGGCGAGAGGTTGCGACAGTGGAAAATCCCGCCGCCGCAAGCCGAAGGAAGCTGCGGCGGGATGAATGCGTGCTCACGAATGCAATTTGCGTCGCGGGCGACCGGCCGGCTGAGTGGGCGCGGTGTTGGTCTCGCTGAAGAGCTCGGCGAGCTTCTCGGTAATGGCGCCGCCGAGTTCTTCCGCATCAACGATCGTCACCGCGCGGCGATAATAGCGCGTCACGTCATGACCGATGCCAATCGCGATCAGCTCGACCGGCGAGCGGGTCTCGATCTCCTCGATGATGTGGCGCAGGTGCCGCTCGAGATAATTGCCGGGATTGACCGACAGCGTGGAATCGTCGACCGGCGCACCGTCCGAGATCATCATCAGGATCTTGCGCTGCTCGGGCCGGCCGAGCAGGCGCTTATGCGCCCAGTCCAGCGCCTCGCCGTCGATGTTCTCCTTCAGGAGCCCCTCGCGCATCATCAGGCCAAGGTTTTTCCGCGCACGGCGCCACGGGGCGTCCGCCGACTTGTAGATGATGTGGCGGAGATCGTTGAGACGGCCGGGATTGGCCGGCTTGCCGGCGGCAAGCCACGCCTCACGCGACTGCCCGCCCTTCCAGGCACGGGTCGTGAATCCCAAAATCTCGACCTTGACGCCGCAACGCTCCAGCGTGCGGGCGAGAATGTCGGCGCAGGTCGCAGCGACCGTGATGGGACGTCCGCGCATCGAGCCGGAATTGTCGAGCAGCAGCGTCACCACGGTGTCGCGGAACGTCGCCTCTTTCTCGTGCATGAAGGACAGCGGGTGATAGGGATCGGTGACGACGCGCGACAGGCGCGCGGGGTCGAGAATGCCCTCTTCGAGATCGAACTCCCAGGCGCGGTTCTGCTGCGCCATCAGCTTGCGCTGCAGCCGGTTGGCGAGACGGGCGACGATGCCCTGCAGATGCGCGAGCTGCTTGTCGAGATAGGCGCGCAGGCGCTCCAGCTCGTCATGGTCGCAGAGGTCTTCGGCGGCGATGACCTCGTCGAATTTCGGCGCGAAGGCGTGGTATTCCGGCCCGCGCGGCTCGTTCTTGCCGTGCGAATTCGGACGCGTCGCCTCGCCCGGCGTCTCGTCGTCGCCGAGCTCGCCGTCGTCGAAGGTGTCGGAGGTCGAGGCCTGCGCGCTTTCCATCGCGCTCTCGCTCATCTCTTCCGAGCTCGCCTGCGCCTGGTCGGCGCTCATCTCCTGCGCGGCATCGGAATCGGGCGAGCCTTCGGCGCCGGACTGGTCGTTGTCGCCGTCCTGGTTCTCGTCGTTCTCGTCATTGTCTTCGCTGTCGGCGTTGCGCTCGTCGCCGATATCGAGCGCCGTCAGCAGGTCATGCACGGCATCGCCGAACTTGGTCTGGTCCTCGACGAAGCCGTCGAGCCGGTCGAGCCGCTTGCCGATCTTGTCTTCGAGGATCGGACGCCAGAGATCGACCATCTTCTTCGCGGCCGTGGGCGGCGCCATGCCGGTCAGGCGCTCGCGCACCAGCATCGCCAGCGCATCCGCCAGCGGCGCATCGGCGCGGTCGGTGATCTCGTCGAACTTGCCGCGATGGAAATGGTCGTCGAGCATCGCGGTGAGGTTCTTGGCAACGCCCGCCATGCGGCGCGCGCCGATCGCCTCGACCCGCGCCTGCTCCACCGCCTCGAACACGCCGCGCGCCTGCGGATTGCCGGGCATCAGCTTGCGATGCAGCTTGGCGTCGTGACAGGCGATCTTGAGCGCGATCGAGTCCGCGTGGCCACGCACGATCGCCGCATCGCGCTTGGTCATTTTTCGCGCGGGCTCGGGCAGCCGCGCCTTGCCGGGAGCGAGGCCCGGGCGCTCGGCGGCGAAGGAGACGTCGAGCTCCGGCGATTTCGCGATCGCCTTCAGGCAGGAGGCGACCGAGCGCTTGAACGGCTCGGTCGGGGCTTCCTTGGTGTTACGGAATTTGGAGTTGGATGATGATGTGCTCATCTCGATCTCAATGTCGTCCCCGCGGAAACGAGGACCCATAGCCACCGGCCGTCGTTGGGTCAGGAAACTATCAGCGTCGCTTCAATCGAGACATCACGCGGTATGGGTCCCGGCGTTCGCCGGGACGACATCATGCGCGAGATCAGGACAGCGCCACGTTGACCGCCGATTCCGGCAGCTCGGCGTTGAAGCAGCGCTGGTAGAACTCGGCGACCAGGGGACGCTCGAGCTCGTCGCACTTGTTGAGGAAGGTGACGCGGAAGGCGAAGCCGATATCGCCGAAGATGTCAGCGTTCTCAGCCCAGGTGATCACCGTGCGCGGGCTCATCACCGTCGACAGATCGCCGTTGGCGAAGGCGTTGCGGGTGAGGTCGGCAAGGCGCACCATCTTGTTGACGATGTCGCGGCCTTCCTGCGTGCGATAGTGCTTGGCCTTGGCCAGCACGATCTCGACTTCCTCGTCATGGCTGAGATAGTTCAGCGTCGTGACGATCGACCAGCGGTCCATCTGGCCCTGGTTGATCTGCTGGGTGCCGTGATAGAGGCCGGACGTATCGCCGAGGCCGACCGTGTTGGCGGTCGAGAACAGGCGGAACGCCGGGTGCGGCTTGATCACCTTGTTCTGGTCGAGCAGCGTCAGGCGGCCGGAGAGCTCCAGCACGCGCTGGATCACGAACATCACGTCGGGGCGGCCGGCGTCGTATTCGTCGAACACCAGCGCGATGTTGTGCTGCAGCGCCCAGGGCAGGATGCCGTCACGGAACTCGGTGACCTGCTTGCCGTCGCGGACCACGATCGAGTCCTTGCCGACGAGGTCGATACGGCTGATGTGGCTGTCGAGGTTGACGCGCACGCAAGGCCAGTTCAGGCGGGCGGCGACCTGCTCGATATGGGTGGATTTGCCGGTGCCGTGATAGCCGGTCACCATCACGCGGCGGTTGCGGGCGAAGCCGGCGAGAATGGCAAGCGTGGTGGCACGGTCGAAGCGGTAGTCGGAATCGACTTCGGGCACATGAGGATCGACTTCGGAATAGGCCGGCACTTCGAGATCGGTGTCGATCCCGAACACCTGGCGCACCGACACCTTCATGTCGGGCAGACCGGAAACTTCCTCAACTTTGGACATGGCGGCGGTCGTCATCAATCCTCCGAGGTCCCGGGCGGTCCCGAAACCGGTTATTCGCACGTTGGCTGCGGCTGGGTGCTGAAAATCAACCTATCAGAGACAAGTGGCCGGCAGAAGCCCGCCCCTCAATCAAAGTTCCGTTGTCTTTTCATTTAGATAGGCAAGGAACGCAGTTTTTGGAGGGCTGCCTTGCGAATCACGCCCAAATTCGGGCTGATCGCGGGTGCTGCTCCGCAAATGGCACTTTGGCCGCACGACGTTACTTATGTAGGGTCGCAAGCCCAATGCTCCAGCCCGCCAGAGACGACGTGACGTCCTTTCTCGATCCCCTCATATCCTTCGTTTCCGCCCATCCGTGGCTGGCCTATCTGACCCTGTTCCTGGCGGCGCTGCTCGAAGCGGTCCCGGTGGTGGGGTCGGTGATCCCCGGCTCGACCATCATCCTGGCGCTGAGCGCGCTGGTTCCGGGCGGCGAGCTGAAGCTGCCATGGGTGCTGCTCGCCGCCGCGCTCGGCGCCGTGCTGGGCGACGGCTCGGCCTACTGGATCGGGCACCGGCAGCAGCGCAAGATCCTCGACACATGGCCGCTGACCAATTATCCGCGCGTGGTCGCCGAGAGCGAGAGCTTCTTCCACCGCTTCGGCACCTGGGCCGTGTTCTTCGCCCGTTTCGTCCCGCCGATCCGCGCCTTCGTGCCGGTCACGGCCGGAGCGCTCGCCATGCCGCCCGCGAAGTTCTACGCGGTGAACATCCCGGCGATCCTGGTCTGGGCGCCGGCCCATGTGCTGCCGGGCGTGCTGGCGGTGTCGGCACTGCACGAATATGCCGGACTGCATCATCACGGCCATGTCGGCAAGCACATCTGGATGCTGACCGTGGTGGGCGTTGCGGTCGCCGGAGGCCTCGCGGTGTGGCTCTATCGCCGGCGGAATGGTGCGGTCGCAGAGGCGAAGCCGCGAGCGTAAGCGGCGCCTCACCCACCGCTGTCGTCCCTGCGAACGCAGGGACCCATTACCACAGGGAGCAGTTTGGCGAAGATTCGTCGTGAAGAAGTCTTGCCGCGGGACTCTCACCGCCTGCAATCGATGGATCACGCGGTATGGGTCCCTGCGTTCGCAGGGACGACGGTGGAGAATGCCGCGCTCACAGGGGCCTAACCAGCCGCCCCCACCCTTTTCCCCGGCGCCGGACCCACATATCTCGCCCTCGGCCTGATCAGTTTCCCGAACTGCAACTGCTCGCTGGCATGGGCGATCCAGCCGACGCTGCGGGCCATCGCGAACAGCGCGAGCTCGCTGCCTGCGGGCAGGCGCAGCGCGTGCACGAGCACGGCGAGCGCATAATCGATGTTGACGAACTCGCCGGTGGCTTCCGCGATCCGCTCCGGCACCTCGCGCGTGAATTTTCGCGGCGCGCCGGCGCGTAAGAGCGCGTTCAGCAGCGACTGCGCACGGGGATCGCCGCGCTTGTAGACGCCATGGCCGAAGCCGGCAAAACGCTCGCCGAGCGCGACGCGCTCGCGCACAACAGGCGCGACATCGCGATCGATCAACGTCTTCACGAGTTGCGAGGCCAGAACGCTGGCGCCGCCGTGCTTCGGTCCCTTCAACGAGGCAAGACCTGCGATCACGGCGTCGTAGAGGTTCAGGCCGGTCGAGGCCGCGCAGCGGGCGGTGAAGGTCGAGGCGTTCAGCTCGTGGTCGGCCAGCAGGACGAGCGCGCGGCGGATCAGATCTGGCGCGTGCTTGTTGTCCGATGCCCAGGCGTTTGCGATCTGCCGATGCAGCGGCTCGGCCGAGGGTTCGGCATTGAGCATGGTCGCGACCAGCAGGCGGACGATGCGTCCGCCGACCATGGCGCGGCCGTCGGGCGCGCGCGTGAACGCCCGGGGATCGACGCTCGCCGCCAGTGCAAGCACCGCGATGGCGCGGTCGATCGGCGCGGCGCGGCGCGCGGCCTCTGCGATCGCGCGCATCTCGTCGGAGAGCGTCGGCTGATTGTCCGGATCAAAGGGATCGACGTCGGAGACGTCCCAGAGCAGCGTCGCGGTGTGCTCCAGCGTGTCGTTCTCGGCGAGATCGACGCAATTGACGCCGCGATAGATCGCGCCCTCCTCGGTGATGGTCGAGATCTCCGTGTCCATCACGGGCAGGTCGGCATCGAAGCTGCGCAAGCCGCGCGGCTCCGGCGATGGCACGCGGCGCTCCTTCAGCGCCCGGACGTCCTCGGCCCGGTAGCGGTTCTTCCGCGAATCCGGCGTCGGCTCGGAGCGGATCAAACCACGGCTGACATAGGCATAGAGGGTGGCCGGCGAGATCGCGAGCTCGGCGGCGGCTTCCCGGGCAGAGAGGTAGAGACCCTCGGAATTATTCATATTGATTTATGTAATCAAGATTGATCAATCTGTCGAGAGGCCCGACCTTTCCACCCGTGCAGTGCAACAAGGGAGATTGGGCCATGAATATCCACCTCACCAAGAGCCAGATCGGGCTGGACGGCGTTCCCGCGGCCGAGACGGTGCTGAGCCATGTCGACGGCGAGCGCGGCGAGCTGATCATCGCCGGCGAGCATGTCGGACGCCTCGCCGCGATCTCGAGCTTCGAGGGCGTCACCGCCCGGCTCTGGAACGGCGCCAGCAAGACCGTCCTCACCGAAGCCAATGTGCGCTCACACCTCGGCATCGCGCGCGAGCGCGCCTTCGCGCGCCTGCCGGACCTGCTGCCGGCGACGCGCGGCATGGGCGTCATCGACGGGTTTCGCGCGGCGGTCGCAGGCCTTCGCGCCGAGCCCGGGCTCGAGCACGAAGCGACGATCGTCGGCGCGTTTCCTGTGATCGCCGGCGCATTGGTCCGGCGCGCCAAGGGGCTGGAGCCGGTCGCCCCCGATCCCGATGTCAGCCATGCGACCGATACGCTGCGCATGCTGCACGGGCGCGCGCCGGCGCCGCGCGAGGTCACCGCGCTCGATGCCTATCTCGTCACCGCCAGCGACCACGGCATGAATGCCTCGACCTTCACCGCGCGCGTGGTGGCCTCGACGCAGGCCGATCTGTTCGCCGCTGTCACCGCGGGCTATTGCGCGCTCACGGGCCCGCTGCATGGCGGCGCGCCCGAGCCGGTGCTGGAAATGCTCGATGCGATCGGCACGCGCGAGCGCATCCAGCCGTGGGTGGATGCGGCGTTGGCCCGCGGCGAGCGCATGATGGGTTTTGGTCACCGCGTCTATCGCGTGCGCGATCCGCGCGCCGACGTGCTCAAGACCGCGGTCGAGGCATTGGCATCGAACGGCACCGATCTGCCGTTTGCCGGCGAGGTCGAGGCGTATATTCGCGCCGCCTTGCGCAAGAAGAATCCGGAACGGCCGCTGGAGACGAACGTCGAGTTCTTCACCGCGATCCTGCTCGATGCGCTGGCGATCCCGCGCCAGGCCTTCACGCCGATCTTCGCGGTGGCACGCAGCGCGGGCTGGACCGCCCACGCGCGCGAGCAGCAGCGGACCGGACGGTTGATCAGGCCGAGTTCGTCATATGTCGGGGCGATGCCGGAGTGATGCGCGTTCTTCCCCTCTCCCCTTGTGGGAGAGGGTGGCTCGCCGCGCAACGGCGAGATGGGTGAGGGGTCTCTATCCGCGTGCAAATCGTTTGCGATGAGTTCGCTGACGCAACCCCTCATCCGGCGCTTCGCGCCACCTTCTCCCACAGGGGGGAGAAGGGAAGAAAAGGTGAGAGAGACTCTTACGCCTCCCGCACCACCGTCTTCAGATAATTATACGCCTTGATGATCTCGATCAGGCGATCCTCGGTCGAGCGGTCGCCGCCATTGGCGTCGGGGTGGTGCTGCTTGACCAGCGCCTTGTACTTGGACTTGACGTCGGCGAGCGTGGCGCTGGGGCCGAGGCCCATGACCTGCAGCGCCTTGCGCTCGGCGTTCATGATCTTGCGCGTCTCGGCCTTGGGCTCGGCCTCGGGACCCTTGCGCCAGCCGGTGCGCCCGTTGATCTCGGCAAACATGTTGAGCGGATCGGATGCCATGTCGATCTCGGCTTCCGCGCCCTTCTTGCCGCCATTGGCGCCCATCTTCCAGGTCGGGCGGTGGCCGGTCAGCGCGTCCTTCTGGTAGCGCGCGACGGCGTCGGCATTCATGCCGGAGAAGAAATTGTAGTTCTGGTTGTACTCGCGCACGTGGTCGAGGCAGAAGTGCCAATACTCGCGCTGGTTATCGCGGCCCTTGGGCGCGCGGTGCGCGCCCTTGTTCTGGCATCCGGCCCACTCGCAGCCGACCGCGGTATCGCGCGGCTTCACTTCCGGCTGCTTGCCCCGCGGCTTCACGCGGATGGAGTCGAAGAACTTTGATGAATCGATCGGCATGGCTGACTTTGACTACGCAATGCAAAAACCTTCAAGTCTTGACATTGCAATTCGCCGCAAACCCGGCAATTAACGGGGCCTGATCCCTGCACCCGAATGGCACAACATGGCTATGCGCGACACTATCAGCAACAAGTTGCAGGAAGCTTTCACGCCGGAAAGCCTGCAAGTCGTCGACGAGTCACATTTGCATGAGGGCCATGCCGGCCATCGGCCGGGCGGAGAGACGCACTTCCGCGTTTATATCGTGTCTGATGCCTTCAAAGGGAAGAGCCGGGTCGACCGCCACCGCATGATAAATGCGGCCTTGGCCGCGGAACTCGCCGACCGCGTGCACGCGCTGGCGATCCAGGCCAAGGCGCCGGGGGAAGCTGGAACGTAAAACTCCGCTGTCATGCCCCGCGAAGGCGGGGCATCCAGTACGCAGCGGCAGTTGCGATTGAACCGAGGCGCCGGCGATTACTGGATCGCCCGCCTGCGCGGGCGATGACACCGAGGGTCTAAAACGACGTCCCCGCCCGTCTCGGCTTGGGTTCGTCCACCTCCGCCTCGCGCGGCACCGGTGAAATACGGAGCGCGGTGATGCGGTTGCGTTCGCGGCGCAGGACGCGGAAGCGGAAGCCGTGGAAGGTGAAGCTCTGGCCGCGATCGGGGATCGAGCGCGCCTCGTGAATGACGAGGCCGGCGACCGTGGTTGCCTCTTCATCGGGCAGATGCCAGTCCATGGCGCGGTTGAGGTCGCGGATCGGCACCGAGCCGTCGACCACGACCGAACCGTCAGGCTGGGCGCGCACGCCGGCGACCACGACATCGTGCTCGTCGGAGATGTCGCCGACGATCTCCTCCAGAATGTCTTCCAGCGTCACCAGGCCTTCGACTTCGCCATACTCGTCGACGACCAGCGCGAAATGGGTTTTGCGGCGGCGGAAGGCCTTGAGCTGCTCGGCAAGCGGCCGCATCTCCGGCACGAACCAGGGCGGCAGCGCGATGGTGGAGACGTCGATGCGGGACGTGTCGCCGTCCGAAGCGCGGATCGCGCGCAAGAGATCCTTGGCGTGGAGCACGCCGATGATGTTTTCCGGCTTCTCGCGCCACAGCGGGATGCGGGTGTATTCGGTCGCCAGCACCTCGCGCACCAGATCGTCCGGAGGCATGTCGGCATTGATCATCATCATCTCGGTGCGATGGATCATGACGTCGGAGACCTGGAGCTCGCGCAAATCCAGCAGGCCGCCGAGCATGTCGCGGTCCTGCTTCTCGACCTTGCCCTCGTGATGCAAGAGGTCGACCGCGCCGCGCAGGCGCTCGGTCGGCGACAGGATCGCCTGGTGCTCGCCGGCGAGACCGAACAGCCGCATCAACAGGCGCACGATGACCTCGACGATGCGCAGCAGCGGCCCCAGCACGTACATGGTCAGCCGCATCGGGCGCGCGACCGCGAGCGCGACGCGATCGGGCGCATTGATCGCGATGGTCTTGGGCAACACCTCGGCGAAGATCACGACCAGCGCTGTCATCACGCCGGTCGCATAGAGCACGCCGACATCGCCGAACCAGGCCGTGAAGATGGCGGTCGCGATCGCCGAGGAGCCGATATTGGCGATGTTGTTGCCGAGCAGCAGCGCCCCGATCAGGCGCTCGCGCATGTCCAGCAGATCCGAGACGACATCGGCGTCGCGGTTACCCTGCTTCGAGAGGCGCAGCATGCTGGCGCGCGAGGCGCCGGTCAGCGCTGTCTCGCTCGCGGCGAAGAACGCCGAGACCAGGAGGCAGAGAACGACGATGGTGAAGCCGAGCCAGTCCATGCACCACTCGAATTTTGCGAAGTCACGCCTTCTGCGCGAGCTTTTCCTTGAGGAAGTCGCGCACCGGGGCCGGATCGACGTCCTTTGCGATCACCGCACGCCCGACGGCTTCCAGCAGGATGAAGGTGAGCTTGCCGCGCTGGACCTTCTTGTCCTGCGCCATCAGCGCCATCAAGGCGTCGGCGTCGCTGAGCCCCTCCTGCGCGAAGCCCGCGATGTCCTGCAGACGCGTCGGCAGGCCTGCTTCGATCAGGTGCCGTTCGACGCGGGCCGCATCGGCGGCGCTGATCATGCCGAGCTTCGCCGAGAACTGTGCCGCCAGCGTCATGCCGATCGCAACGCCTTCGCCGTGGAACAGCCGGTCGGAGAAACCGGTCGCGGCCTCCAGCGCGTGACCGAAGGTGTGGCCGAGATTGAGCAGCGCGCGCTCGCCGGTCTCGCGCTCGTCGCGCGAGACCACGCCGGCCTTGGCGCGGCAGGAGGTCGCGACCGCGTGCTCGCGCGCCGAGCCGCCCCTTGAGATGTCCGCATGGTTCTTCTCCAGCCAGGTGAAGAAGGCCTCGTCGCCGAGCACGCCGTATTTGGCAACCTCGGCATAGCCGGCGCGGAACTGGCGCGGCGACAGCGTGTCGAGCACGGCGGTGTCGGCGATGACGAGCACCGGCTGGTGGAAGGCGCCGAGCAGATTCTTGCCCTGCGGCGAGTTGATGCCGGTCTTGCCGCCGACGCTGGAATCGACCTGCGCCAGCAGCGAGGTCGGCACCTGCACGAAATCGACGCCGCGGCGCAGGATCGCCGCCGCAAAGCCGGCGAGATCGCCGACCACGCCGCCGCCGAGCGCGATGACGAGATCGTTGCGCTCGACCTTGGCGGCGATCAGGGCCTCGCTGACCTTTTCCAGGCCGGCATAGGTCTTGGAGATCTCGCCTTCCTCGACCACGACGCGCGAGGTCGGGATGCCGGCTGCTGCGAGCGAGGCCTCGGCCGGCTCGAGCCAGTGCTTCGCCACAGTCCGGTCGGTCACGATGGCGGTGCGCACGCCCGGCCGTAACGCTGCGACGCGTTCGCCGAGCGAGGCCAGCACGCCGCGGCCGATGACGATGTCATAGGCGCGATTCTCGAGCGCGACCTCGACGGTGACGGGATCGGAGGGTTTCAACGGCGCAGTCATCTTAACGCACTCGCAACGTCGGCAGGTGGTGGGGCGGTCTCGCTGCCGCAGAGATGGGCATGCAGCGCCGCGATGCATTCCTCGACGATCCTGTCGTGCGGCACGTCGCGCGAGGCGATGGTGAGGTCGGCATGGCCATAGACCGGCTCGCGCTCGGTGAGGAGACGTCTGACGGTCCCCTCGGGATCGACGGTCTGGAGCAGCGGGCGGTCGGCGCGGCGGCGGACGCGGCGCATGATGACGTCGTGGTCCGCCCGAAGCCAGATCGACACGGCTTTCGCGGCGATGCGCGCGCGGGTCTCCTCGCGCATGAAGGCACCGCCGCCGGTCGCCAGCACCACCGGCCCGCTGTCGAGCAGCCGCGCGATCACCCGCGCCTCGCCGTCGCGGAAATACGGCTCGCCGT
Organism: Bradyrhizobium sp. U531; assembly: GCF_051710265.1. Lineage (NCBI taxonomy): Bacteria > Pseudomonadati > Pseudomonadota > Alphaproteobacteria > Hyphomicrobiales > Nitrobacteraceae > Bradyrhizobium > Bradyrhizobium sp. U531. Next base: position 908,319 of record NZ_JASVEN010000002.1, on the reverse strand, counting down.
GGCGCTCGAAGATCTCCGGAATGCTCATCTGGGCGGAGGTCTCGATCTCGGTGTCGGCATCGACGAAGGGCAGCTTGAGCCGGGCGGCCATGCGACGGCCGATGGTGGACTTGCCTACTCCCATCATACCGACGAGCACGATCGCGCGCGCGCCGAGCGCCGACAGGATGTCGGCCTCGGGCGAAGCGGGTATCGGCAACGCGGCGTCGGACATGTCTCGCTCGATCGGATCTCTCTCGATTTGCCGCCAAAAGGCGGCAGGCTGAGGCCACCTATACGACCCCGAGGGGGCCCTCGCCAGAGGGCTCTTGCCACGAAACGGCGAACATGTTGGATGATTTCATTGGTTAATTTGCCCGCCAAGGACCTGACCGAGAAGCGCTTGACCCAAAAGTGCCTGACCGGAAAAGTCCCTTCAGCCGAGACCCTGCAACGATGCCCAGCCTGTTCCGCTTCCTGACGGTCGTCGCCGTGATCGCCGGCATCGTCTATGGCGTGGTCTTCGCCCTGGCCAATTTCGTCAGTCCCAAATCGCGGGAAATGACGGTGACGATTCCGCCTGACAGATTTCTCAAGAAATAGGAGCTAGCTTCCAGGGCATGCGCAGTAAGCCCTCAGACGCCAAGCTCACCGGCCTGTTCCTCGACATGCTCGCGGCGGAACAGGGCGCTGGACCCAACACGCTCGACGCCTATCGCCGCGACCTCACCGATTTCTCGGAATTCCTGGGCCGCGGCGGCCACAGCTTCGCGGACGCGGAGACGCAGACGCTGCGCGACTATCTCGCCGATCTCGACAGCCGCGGCTTCAAATCCACCAGCGTGGCGCGGCGGCTGTCGGCGATGCGGCATCTCTATCGCTTCCTGCTGAACGAGCGCATCCGAGCCGAGGATCCCGCCGCGATCCTGTCCGGACCCAAGCGCGGCCGCGGCCTGCCGAAGGTGCTGTCGATATCAGATGTCGACCGCATGCTCCGCCGCGCCAAGGAATTGAGCGAGGCGGAGGATGCCTCGCCGTCGAAGCGGCTGCGCTCTCTCAGGCTCTATTGCCTGCTCGAGGTGCTCTACGCCACGGGCCTGCGCGTCTCCGAGCTGGTGGCGCTGCCGCGCTCGGCGGCCAAGCGCGATGCGCGCATGATCGTGGTGCGCGGCAAGGGCAACAAGGAGCGCCTTGTGCCGCTCAACGAGGCCTCGCGCCAGGCGATGGCGGATTATCTCGCGGCGACGGAAGCTTCGAGGACCGAGAAGAAGAAAGACAGCCTCGCCGCCTCGAAATGGCTGTTCCCCTCGTTCGGCGAGAGCGGACATCTGACGCGGCAGCATTTTGCCCGCGACCTCAAGGAGCTCGCAGTCGCCTCGGGCCTGCAGGCCCGGCTGGTCTCACCGCACGTGCTGCGCCACGCCTTTGCCAGCCACCTCCTGCACAATGGTGCCGATCTGCGCATCGTGCAGACCCTGCTCGGCCACACCGACATCTCCACGACCCAGATCTACACCCATGTGGTCGAGGAGCGGCTGAAGAGCCTGGTGCGCGACCTGCACCCGCTGGCGGAGAAATAGGAAGGTCTCGTGCCCCGGACGCAGCGCGGCACGTAGTGATGCGCTGCAGAGCCGGGGCCCACCGCTTGCTGGGTCCCGGCTCTGCGCAGGAGCGCTAAAGAGGCGCTGCTGCGCGTCCGGGACACGAGAGCTCGGCCGGGACGACAACCGAAACCGCCTTGACTTCGGCCACATCTCCGCAGAAAGAGCCGGGGCCCTCATGACTGATTTGGCTGATGGCCCCAGGTCCACAAGCCAACCCGTTGAAGAAGCTACACTTCTTTCCGAGACCCCGACCTCGCTTCGCTCTCTCGCCCCGTCCCCCTATATTGAGTTGATGCAAGACCAGATGCGCAGCTATCTCGACTTCGAAAAGCCCGTCGCCGAGCTCGACTCCAAGGTCGACGAATTGCGCGCGCTCGCCGCCTCCGGCACCGACATCTCCGACGAGATCGGGCGGATCGAGGACAAGGCGGCACAGGCGCTGGCCGACCTCTATAACAACCTGACGCCGTGGCAGAAGACGCTGGTGGCGCGGCATCCGCAGCGGCCGCATTTCAACGACTTCATCAAGGGCCTGATCACCGATTTCACCCCGCTCGCCGGCGACCGCAAGTTCGGCGAGGACGAGGCGCTGGTCGCCGGCTTCGGCCGCTTCCGCGGCGAGGCCATCTGCGTGATGGGCCAGGAAAAGGGCGATTCCACCGAGAGCCGCATCAAGCACAATTTCGGCATGGCGCGGCCCGAGGGCTATCGCAAATGCGTGCGGCTGATGGAGATGGCCGAGCGGTTCGGCCTGCCGGTGCTGTCGCTCGCGGATTCCGCCGGCGCCTATCCCGGCATCGGCGCCGAGGAGCGGGGACAAGCCGAGGCGATCGCGCGCTCGACCGATGCCTGCATGGCGTTGACCGTGCCGAACGTTGCGATCATCACCGGCGAGGGCATGTCGGGCGGCGCCATCGCCATCACCACCGCCAACAAGGTGCTGATGCTGGAGCACGCGATCTACAGCGTGATCTCGCCGGAGGCGGCGTCCTCGATCCTCTGGCGCGACGGCACCAAGGCGCAGGAAGCCGCCAACAACATGAAGATCACCGCCCAGGACATGCTCCGCTTCGGGGTGATCGACAGCATTTTGAAGGAGCCGGTCGGCGGCGCCCACCGCGACCCCGCCGCCATGATCGCCACCACCGGGGACGCCATCGCCAAGGCCTTCGACGAGCTGAAGGGCCTGGATGGGGACGCCATCCGCAAGCAGCGCCGGCAGAAATTCCTCGATATCGGCCGGAAACTGGGCTGATTAGGGGTTTCTCCCTGTCCCGGACGCGGTGCGGCACGAAGTAACGCTCCGCAGAGCCGGGACCCGTCTCGCGAACTGGGCCCCGGCTCTGCGTCGCACCGCTGACGCGCTGCGCCGCGTCCGGGGCACGAGAGACCGCCTCAAAGCCCCCGGTAACCCCGCATTAACCCTTTTTTTGCCCAAATCAGCGATCTCAGTCCCTATGGGCCCAAAAAGCCCAAGTAAGGCCCAAAGTCGCGTCCATTCAGTCTTCGTTGACCATGCCAATGGGGCAACGGGCTCGTGATCCCCGCTCGGGTTGCGACCACATGACCCAGAGGTTAGAATTTTAATCAATGGCTTCAGGGCATAAGCGCTGGAGCGTGGTCTGAAATCCCGTCAGGACGGGGTATCCGTTCAGGCACGCTCTGAAGAATTGGGGTTCGCGCTTCAAAGCCCGGCACGGTGTGGGGTCCATCTTGATTTCTCGTTCGCTTGCTCGCGCGCTTTTGGCTTCGGTTGCTCTGATGGCGGCCGGCGTTGTGCTGTCCGGGTGCGACACCGACCAGGTCTCGCTCGCGACCAATGCCAAGGCCAACCAGCCGGTGCCGCCGAAGCTGCTCGCCGCGATGGTCGAGAAGGACATGGATCTGCAATCGCCGATCCTGGTCCGCCTGTTCAAGCAGGAGGCCGAGCTCGAGGTCTGGAAGCAGGCGCGCAACGGCCAGTTCGCGCTGCTCAAGACCTATCCGATCTGCCGCTGGTCGGGCGACCTCGGACCGAAGGTACGCGAAGGCGATCGCCAGGCGCCGGAAGGATTCTACTCGATCAATCCGAGCCAGATGAATCCGCAGTCGGCCTATTACCTCTCCTTCAACACCGGCTATCCCAATGCGTTCGACAAGGCGCTCGGCCGCACCGGCTCGCAGCTGATGGTGCACGGCGATTGCTCGTCGCGCGGCTGCTACGCCATGACGGACGAGCAGATCGCCGAGATCTATTCGCTCGGGCGCGAATCCTTCTTCGGCGGCCAGAAGGCGTTCCAGCTGCAGGCCTATCCGTTCAAGATGACGCCGGTGAACATGGCCAAGCACCGGAACAATCCGAACATGCCGTTCTGGAAGATGATCAAGGAAGGCTATGATCATTTCGAGGTGACGCGGCAGGAGCCGAAGGTCGATTTCTGCGAGAAGAAGTACGTCTTCGACGCGACCCGCACGCCCGACGCGAAGCGCGATCCCGTGTTCGACGCCTCCGCCAAGTGCCCGGCCTATGTGATCCCCGAGGACGTCGTCGCCGCCGTGCGGGGCAAGCAAGCCCGGGACGAGGCGGAATACGCCAAGCTGGTCGCCAAGGGCACGCCTGTGGCGCGCATGAACACCGGCATCGATGGCGGCATGAACAAGATCTTCGCCGCGAAGATTCCGGAAGGCTCGACCGGCCTGTCGGAGGGCGCCGAGGGCACCACGCTGCAGATGCTGGCCATGGCGAAGGCCCCCGGCACGATCCCCGGTCACGTCAATCCGCCCAAGCCCAATCTCGACAGCGTGGCGTCCGCGCCTGCGCCGCAGGAAGAGCCTGTCGTCGCCGTCAGCGCGCCCACAAGCAGCGCACGCGTCGCCTCGGCTCAGCCTGCCGAGAAATCCGGCTTCTTCTCCAATCTCGGCCGCAAGATGGGCATGGGCTCGTCCGAGACGACTTCGACCAACCCGCCGCCGCAAGCCACCGCGTCCGTCGCGCCGGCCGCAACCACCACCACGACGCCGCCGACCGCCGCATCGAGGCTGAAGGCCGCCGTGACCCGCTTCGTGCCGGGACATGACAAGCCGAAGGAAGCCGCGAAGGACGCGCCGAAGCCGGCCGTTGCCGCCGCCAAGCCCGCCGAGGCGGCAAAGCCCGACACCCGCCTCGCTCAGACACGTCCCGCACTGAAGCCGTCGGTGAACGATGGTGCAGGCGAAGCGACCCAGATCATGGGCGCCGCGCCGGTGGTGTCGTCGAACTCGTTCGACAGCCGGTTTGGGGCGGTGAAGTAGGCGGGCGACTTTCGCTCCCATTCGACACTCAGCTGTCATCGCCCGCCTGGTGCGCAATTGCGCACAGGAGCGGGCGATCCAGTATTCCAGAGACGTTTGTGATTGAACCGCGAAGCCGCGGCGTACTGGATGCCCCGCTTTCGCGGAGCATGACAGCGCGTAGCCCGGATGAGCGCAGCGATATCCGGGACTTCCGTTGCCGGCCATCCCCGCATGTCGCTTCGCTCATGCGGGCTACGGCGGCGGAGGTTACGGCGCCAGATACCGCATCAGCTCCGGATTGCCGCGCACGTCGCCCGCCTGCCCCTGCAGCGCGACGCGGCCGCGGTCCAGCACGTAGGCGTAGTCGGCGACGCGCAGCGCGAGGTCGAGGTGCTGCTCGACGATGATGACGGCGATGGTCTTGGCGAGCTCGATCAGGCGCTCGGTGATCTCCTCGATCACGCCGATCCAGACACCCTCTGTCGGCTCGTCCAGCAGCAGCAGTTTTGGATCGCCCAGCATGGCGCGGCCGATGGCGAGCATCTTGCGCTCGCCGCCGGAGAGCGTGCCGGCGGGCTGGTCGAGGCGCTGGCCAAGCTTGGGAAAGATCGCCAGCACGCGATCAATCGCTGAGGCATCCTTGTTCGCGAGCGAGCCGACCGCGAGATTGTCGCGCACCGACAGGCGCGCGAACACCGAATGCTCCTGCGGCACGTAGCCGATGCCGGCGCGGACGCGCTCCTGGGTGGCGCGGCGGCTGATGTCGCGGCCGTCGAAGGCGACCTCGCCCTTCCACGCCGGCAGCTCGCCGACGATGGTCTTCATCAGCGTGGTCTTGCCGGCGCCGTTGCGCCCGAGCACGGCGACACCGCCACGCCAGGGGATGCCGAGGCTGACGTCGAACAGGACCTGGCTGCGGCCATAGCCGGCGTCGAGATGCTTGATGTCCAGAAATTCAGGCACGGCGCAAATAGATCTCCTGAACGGATGTGTTGGCCTGGATCTCCGCCACGGTGCCGGAGGCCAGCACCTTGCCCTGGTCGAGCACCGTGAGGCGGTCGCAGATGTCGCGGATGAAATCGAGGTCGTGCTCGACGATGACGAGCGAGCAATGCTGCTTGATCGGCTGCAGCAATTCGCCGGTGACGCGGCGCTCCTCCAGGCTCATGCCGCCGGTCGGCTCGTCGAGCAGCAGCAGCTTCGGCTTGCCCGCGAGCGCCATCGCGATCTCCAGCCATTGCTGCTGGCCGTGAGACAGCGCAGCCGCGGCCTCAAAGGCCCGGTTCGCGAGGCGAAACTGCGTCAGCATGGTCATGACCTGCTCGTGCAGCGCGGCCCGCGTGCGCGAGAATACGAGGTCGATCAGGGAGGACTGCGCCTGCAGCGCGAGCAGGATGTTGTCGTAGAGCGTCAGCGACGGCAGCACGGACGTGATCTGGAATTTCAGGCTCATGCCGGCCCGCGCGCGCTCGGTCGGCGTGAAGGCGGTGATGTCGGCGTTGACGAAGGAGACCTTGCCCGTGGTCGGCACCTCGGCGCCGGCGATGCACTTCATCAGCGTGCTCTTGCCGGAGCCGTTCGGACCGATCAGGCCGTGAAACTCGTTCTCGCGAACGCTGAGGGCCGCGCCGTCGAGCGCGGTCAGCTTGCCGAAGACTTTTCTGATGCCGGCGGCTTCAAGGAGCATTGCGCTTCTCCTTTCGCCTGGCGCCGAAGCTGCCGACCCGTTCCCGCTCGCCGAGAACGAGACTGATCAGGCCGAGTGGCCGGAACAGGATCACGAGCAACAGCAGCAATCCCAGAATGATCGGCCAGATGTCCCGATAATTGTCCGAGAGCCAGAAGCTGACGCCCTCGACGATCACAGTGCCGATGACGGCGCCGATCAGCGTGCCGGAGCCGCCGAACAGCACGTAGAGCACGACCTGCGTCGAGACCACCACGCCGACCATGTTGGGCCAGACGAAGCCCTCGTGGAACGCATAGAGGCTGCCGGCGAGCCCTGCGATGGCGCCGCCGATGGTGAAGATGATCGCTTTCAGATGCTGCGCCTTGTAGCCGAAGAAAGCGATGCGCTGCTCGTTCTCGCGCAGGCCCGCGAGCGCGAGGCCGAATTGCGACCGCACCAGGAAGCGGCAGAGCAGATAGACCACGACGAGAATGCCGAGCACGAGATAATAGAACGACGGCCCTTCCGTGAACTCGTAAGTACCGAGCGACATCGGCGCGATCGAGGGGATGCCGTTCTGGCCGCCGAGATAATACCAGCCGCGCGCGAGACGATCGGCGGCATAGGAGCCGGTGAGCGTGCCGAGCGAGACGAAGATCACGCTGGAGGGATGCCGGCCGAGCAGCAGGAAGCCGCCGAGCAACAGTGCGAAGGTGAGGCCGATCAGCGTGCCCGCCGGGAGCACCAGGAAGATGTTGGTGACGTCGAGGTCGCGCGCGAGCAGCGCGACGCCATAGCCGGCCGAGCCGAAGAACAGCGCTTGGCCGAAGCTCATGATGCCGGCATAGCCCCAGACCAGGTCGAACGACAGTGCGAACAGCGCGAGGATGATCACACGCGTCGCGAACACCGTGAGATAATCCTGCAGCACCAGCGGCGCCAGCAGCGCCGCGACGAGCACGAGCCCCTCCACGATCGGCAGGATCTTTCGGCCCGCGACGGCTTTCGCCGGCGCTCCACTGCTACTCATGACGGCAACCGTCTCCCCGCCCATTTCGGCGGGGATCGCCTGCTTCACTGCGCCCATCGACTTCGGCATTCGCGCTCAGCATTCCTTGGGATCGACCAGACCCTCGCTGCGCGCGACGATCTCGTAATTCCCGGCCTTGGCGACCGCGGTGTACATCTTCATCTTGCAGTGCCGCTTGCCGGGAACCATCTCGGCGGGGCCGCCCGGACCTTCGGCGATCTTGGCATGGTCGAGCGCGGCGGCAACGGACTCGCGGTCGATCTTGCCGGCTTCCTTGACCGCCGCTTCCCACAGCTTGAGGCCGCGATAGGTGCCGGTCGCGGCGCTGCCGGCCGCGAACAGGAAGTTGCCGGGGAAGTCCTTTTCGTAGGCCGCCTGGATCTTGGCGTCGAACGGGTTCTCCTTGGTCAGCACCTTGAAATAGTCGAGGCAGCTGGCGAGCCCCTCGATCTCGGCGGCCTGGTTGATGTTGAGGGTGTTCTCGTCATAGTAGACGCAGGCGAGTCGCCCGCCGTTCTTGAGGAAGCCGGCTTCATAAAGCTGCTTGAAGAACGGCCCGACGCCCGGCGGAATGACGGTGTTGAAGACGACATCGACCTTGTTGGAGACGATGCGGTTGACGGTCGCGGAAAAGTCGACCTGGTCGAGCGGATAATACTCCTCGAACACGACCTCGCCGCCATTCGCCTCGATCACCTTGCGGGCATAGACGTTGAGCGTGTGCGGCCAGACATAATTGGCGCTCGGCAGCGCGAACTTCTTGCCACCGTTCTTGATAAGCCAGGGAATGAACTCGTCGCATTGCTGCGCCGGGGTCGGCCCGGTGCAGAACAGATAGGGCGTGCACTCCTTGCCCTCGTAGAGCTGCGGATAGATGTAGAGCGTCTTGCCGCGCGCCACGATCGGATCCTTGATCGCGTTGCGCATCGAGGAGGTGATGCCGCCGAGCACCATGTCGACCTTGTCGCGCTGGATCAGCTTTCGCACGTTGCCGACGGCGACGGATTCGTTCGACGCGGTGTCCTCGATGTAGAGCTCGAGCGGGCGGCCGAGCAGACCACCGGAATTGTTGATCTCCTTGATCACCATCTTGGCGACATTGGCGTCGGCATTGCCGGCGTAGGCGATCGGGCCGGTGAGGTCGGTGGCGATGCCGACCTTGATCGGGCCTTCGGCCGCGTTGGCCCAGGGCGCCGGGATCACCCAGCTGCCCACGCCGGTCGCAACCGCACCGGAGGCAAAGGCGAAATTCGAGAGGAAGCGGCGCCGTGAAAGCTGAATGCGATCGAACATGTGACTAAACCCCTTTTCCAGCGATGAGGCCCTGCGGGCGGAATTTGATGAAGACAATGGCAAGGACGAAAACGAGCACGTCGGCGACGACGGGCGCCATGATCCACGGCAGCGCCGCGCTCAGCGTGCCGATGACGCCGGCGCCCGCGACCGGCCCGATGAAGGAGCCGACGCCGCCGACCATGACCGCGACGAAGCCCTGGATCAGGAAGCGCAGGCCCAAATCGGCGTAGAGGCTGAACACCGGCACGATCAGCGCGCCGGCAAGCCCGGCGAGCGCGGAGCCGAACGCGAAGGTGGCGCCGTACATCAGCGGCGTGGAGATGCCCGAGGCCCGCGCCAGCGACGGATTCTCCAGCGTGGCGCGCATACGCAGGCCGAAGCTGGTGCGTGACAGCAGGAGATAGCAGCCCGCCATCACCAGGAGCGTGATGACGATGATGGTGAAGCGCCAGGCCGAGATGTGCATGGCGCCGATGTCGATCGAGCCGCCGATCGGCTCGGGCACGGTGAGATAAAAGCCGCCGATCAGCCCACGCACCGATTCGCGAATGATGAGGCCGAGCGCGTAGGTGCCGAGCATGGCGACGATCGGCGCGGCGTAGAAGCGGCGGATGATCAGCGCTTCCAGCACGAAGCCGAGCCCGCCGACCACGAAGGGCGCGGCAATCATCCCGGCCCAGATCGGCATGCCCTTGGCGTAGGCGAGATAGGTGATGTAGGCCCCGAGCAGCACGAACTCGCCCTGCGCGAAGTTGAAGATGCCCATCATGCTGGCGATGATCCCGAGCCCCAGCACGATCAGGACGATGATCGCGCCGAAGCTCAGGATCTCGAAGGCCGCGACGAACGCGTTAGCCATGCTTTTGGGTTCCGTTCGCCTGCGTCAGAGCCGCGCTCACATCTTCTTCCAGTCGCCGATCTGCTCGAAGGCGTGGGCGGCGCGGTAGATGGTGGATTCCTCGAACATGCGGCCGACCAGCATCAGGCCGACCGGCAGGCCGTCGACCATGCCGCAAGGCAGCGACATCGCGGGATGGTGGGTGATATCGAACGGCGCGGTGTTGGAGATCATCTCCAGCGCGCGGGCGACATAGTCCTCGCGGCTGGCATTGGGCTCCGGCAGCTTGGTCGCCTTCATCGGCGTGGTTGGCATCAGCAGCAGGTCGTAATCCCCGAATGCCTTGTCATAGGCCGCGGTCAGGCGCCGCGAGATATTGAGCGCCTTGCCGTAGAAGCGCGGGCCGAAATTGTTGTTGATGTAGGTGCCGAGCAGCATGAACAGCTTTGTGGTCTCGGACAGCGAGTCGGCCTGCCGGCGCCAGCCGCGATGGAAATCCATCAGCGAGGTCGAATAGAGATCGCCGCGGCTGAGGCCGTAGCCGTCGCCGAACATCATGGTCTGGGTCAGGCCCTCGGTGCCGATCGGGGTCCAGATCGCGCCGCCCAGCATGTGCATCGGGATCGACACGGTCTCGACGGTGGCGCCCAAATCCTTGAAGCGCTTTGCCGCCTCGCGCACGCTTTCATTCACCGCGGCCTCGGCGGTCGGCTGCTCGAAGCCTTCCTTGACGATACCGATCTTCATGCCCTTGATGCTCTGCCCGAGCGCCTTGGTGTACTCCTCGACCTTGGGCGACTTGATGCGGGGATCGTAGCCGTCGTCGCCGGCGAGCACTTCGAGCAGCAGCGCGTTGTCGGCGACCGTCGCCGTCATCGGCCCGGTGTGGTCGACATAGATCTCGATCGGCATGATGCCGGTGTAGGGCACGAGGCCCCAGGTCGGCTTCATGCCGTAGATGCCGCAGAACGAGGCCGGCATGCGGATCGAGCCGCCCTGGTCACCGCCGATCGCCATGTCGACCTCGCCGAGCGCAACCACGACACCCGAGCCCGACGACGAGCCGCCGGCCGAATAGCCCATCTTGTGCGGATTATGCACCGGCCCGTAGGAGCCGGTGTGGCTGCCGCCGGACAGGCAGAAATGCTCGCAATGCACCTTGCCCTTGATCTCGGCACCGGCATCCAGCATGCGCGTGACGATGGTGGCGTCGAAATCGGGAACATAGCCTTCCAGCGTCGACGAGCCGTTGGTCATGGGCACGCCGGCCAGCATGATGTTGTCCTTCAGCGCGACGGTCTTGCCCTTGAGCTTGCCGCTGGCGGCACCCTTCACGGTCGACTTGCGATACCAGGCGTTGCGCGGGTTCTCTTCGGCCGAGGGACGGTGGCCGGGCGTGCGCGGATATTTCACCTCGGGCAGCTCGTCCGGCATCGCGGCAACGAGATTGTAGGCCTCGATCGAGCCCTGCATCAGACCGCGGAACGAGGTGACGTCCTCGTCGGTGAGCGAAAGACCGCATTGCTCGGCGACACTGCGAAGCTGGGCTGGCGTGGGAAGGACGACTGTCACGGCGCTCTCCTGAACTTTCTTTTGAACGTTGGGCGTGGCCGCCCCGGCGCGACGCACGCACCCGCATGCTTCGCCGAAACATTCAAAACGGAAATATTTTCCTTTTCAAGTATTATTTTGCAATGAGGCCAGCAACCAGTCGCCGCAGCGAGGTCAGAGCGGCTTGATCAGCCGGAAGTCGAGACCGTCGGCCTCGGCGAGATGCATCGGCATACGCGCGCGTCCGTCGCGGACGGTGACCGGACCGCGGGCGCCGCTGTAGACGATGTTGCGGCCGGCCACGAGCATCGGGCCCATCGACAACGAGCCGGCCTTGTTCGCGACGGCCTCGAGGAAGCGCATGCCCTCGTAGCTCGACTGTCCGACCGACCCGATCGGCGGCGCATTCGGCCCGAACATCGCGCGATAACGGCTCTGGAAGTCGTCATTGGCGCGCGTGCCGGTGCCGGTGAAATAGCCCGAGGCGCAGAACATGTTCTCGCTGTTGTCGGCGCCGATGCCGAGCAGCACGGTGTCGTCCATCGCGCCCGCGAGCCGCAGCGTCGTGGCGCCGAGCCCCCATTCGCCGAAGGCGCGGTTGAAGGTGATGCTGTCGGTGCCGATCAGGGAGATCAGCACGACGTCGGGCTTGGCAGCGCGGATGCGCGCCAGATGCGGCTCGTGATTGTCCTCGCCGAGCGGCACGAACTCTTCGCCGACGACATGGCCGCCGGTTTCCCTGATGTAGTTCTTCACCGCGCGATGGGATTGCCAGGGCCAGACGTAATCGCTGCCGATCAGGTACCAGCGCTGGGCCTTCTTGACATCGGCGAGCCAGTGGATGGCGGGCCGGCTCTGCCAGCGCGGCGTCTCGCCGATCGCCATCACGCCGGGCGTGCGCTCGCCGCCCTCGTAGACCGGCGTGTAGATGTAGGGGATACGGTGGCGCGTGATGACGTCGCGCAAGGCCACGCGGACTGCGCTGGTGTGCAGGCCGACGATGAGATCGACCTCGTCGGACGCGATCGCCTGCTCGGCGCGGTCGAGGACTTCATCCAGCGGCCCGCCGGCGTCGTAGATGGACAGCTCAATCTCGCGGCCGAGCAGGCCACCGCGCTTGTTGATCTCGGCGGCGGCGAGCTGGGCGCTGTTGATCGCGCAGGGACCCCAGACGCCGGGCGAGCCGGTGCAGCAGATGAAGCCGCCGACGCGGAGCTTGTTGGCGCCGCGCCGCTTGAACAGGGCATGGTCGCCCGGCGACAACATGCCGTCAGCCGCCGATGACGACAGATTCCTGAACAGCATGGACGGCGGCAACGCCGGACCGCCGTGAGCCGGGAAGTTTACCGTCGCGCGCACGCCAACTCCTGTCTGGCAGCAGACTTGAAAGCACATTCTGCGGGCGACCGCGGCATCCGCCCTTTTGTTAGGCAAACATCCTATTTTGAAAATATTGAATATTCAACAATTGAAGTGCATATAGATGCAGCATTGATTGCAAGACATTCACTCATTTGGGTCAAGACGAAGTCTTAGCCGTGGCAAAACCGACCAAAGCAAACATCCCGATCACCGAACATCTCGCTTATCTGCTGGCCCAAGCCAACCGGGAGATCAACCGGCAGCTGGAACTGCGGCTGAGCAAGGAAGGTGTTCCCGTCGAGCAATGGCGCATCCTCAAGGTGCTGTCGGATGGCAACGGCCATTCGATGGGCGAGCTCGCCGACGCCGTACTGCTCAACCATCCGACGCTGACCAAGATGATCGACCGCATGGTCTCGGACACGCTGGTCTATCGCGTGCAGGATCCGAACGATCGCCGCAAGGTGCTGATGTTCATCTCCGACCGCGGCAAGGTGCTGTGCAAGAAGCTCAACTCGCTCGCGGTCGACCAGGAGGAGCACATCCTGGAGAGCTACGGCGACAAGCCGACGAGCGAGCTCAAGCGGCTGCTGGAGAGTTTGATCGACAGCTCGAATTGAGCGGGCACATATCGCGAGAGTTGCGACGCAGTCAGCCCAGCAAAGACTGCCGTCCCGGCGAACGCCGGGACCCATAACCACAGGGCCTGGTTGTTTCAAAGATTAGTAGTTAGGCTTCCTCGCGGTACGACGACTGCGTGCCGTCGATAGATTCCGCGGTATGGGTCCCGGCGTTCGCCGGGACGACAGCGGAGAGTGAGGCGCGGACATCGCGCCCCACCAACGCATTCAAGCCTTACGCGTACCGCCCGTGGCAGTGCTTGTACTTCTTGCCTGAGCCGCAGGGGCAGTCCTCGTTGCGGCCGACCTTGCCCCAGCTCGCGGGGTTCTTGGGGTCGCGCAGCGCGGAGTCGGTGGCCTGGGCGCCGAGCGAGACGTTGGCGATCGCCATTTCGTCCTCGCCGGTGTTCGGGTCGAACTTGTGCGCTTCCATCGGCGGCAGGACGGGTGCTTCCTGCTCCGGCGGGACGATCTCGACGCGCATCAGCTGCGCCGTGACGGCCTCGCGCAGATGCGCGCTCATCTCCTGGAAGAGATTGAAGGCTTCGGTCTTGTACTCCTGCAAGGGATCGCGCTGGCCATAGCCGCGCAGGCCGATGACCTGGCGCAGGTGGTCGAGCATGATCAGATGCTCGCGCCAGAGATGGTCGAGCGTCTGCAGGAGGATGGTCTTCTCGACGTAACGCATGACGTCGGGACCCCATTGCCCGACCTTGGCCGCCATGTGCTCGTCCGCCTTGGTCTCGATGCGGTTGAGCAGCTCCTCGTCAGCGATGCCCTCTTCCTTGGCCCATTCGTCGACCGGCAGGTCGAGATCGAGCACGCGCTTCAGCTCTTCCTTCAGGCCTGCGACGTCCCACTGCTCGGCATAGGCGTGCTCGGGCACGTGCTTGGCGACGAGGTCGTCGATGAAGGCGTGGCGCATGTCGGAGACGGTCTCGGCGACGCTCTCGTCCTTCATCAGCTCGACGCGCTGGTCGAAGATCACCTTGCGCTGGTCGTTCTGGACGTTGTCGAACTTGAGGAGGTTCTTGCGGATGTCGAAGTTGCGCGCCTCAACCTTCTGCTGCGCCTTCTCCAGCGCCTTGTTGATCCAGGGATGGATGATCGCCTCGCCCTCCTGCAGGCCGAGACGCTGCAGCATGCTGTCGAGACGATCCGAGCCGAAGATGCGCATCAGATCGTCTTCCAGCGACAGGAAGAACTTCGAGCGGCCGGGGTCGCCCTGACGGCCGGAGCGGCCGCGCAGCTGGTTGTCGATGCGGCGGGATTCGTGACGCTCGGAGCCGATGATGTAGAGGCCGCCGGGCTTCTTCACGGTCTTGGCCGGCTTGGAGCCCTTCGCCGGCTCGAGCTCGACGGTCTCCTCCGCCTTCAGCACAATGTCGCGGAAATGCGCGATGTCGGCCTTGATCTGCTCGATCTTCTTCGCCTTCTCGGCTTCGTCCTCGATCCCGGCAGTCTCCTGCTGGATGCGCATTTCCAGCGAGCCGCCGAGCTTGATGTCGGTGCCGCGGCCGGCCATGTTGGTCGCGATCGTGATCGCGCCGGGCACGCCGGCTTCCGCGACGATATAGGCTTCCTGCTCGTGGAAGCGGGCGTTCAGCACTGCGAACAGCTTTGCCGGCTTGCCGGCGCGGGCCGCGGCGTACAGCTTCTGCATCGAATTTTCGTTGCCGAAATCGATCTGCCGGTAGCCGTGCTTCTTGAGATATTCGGCGATCACTTCCGACTTCTCGATCGAGGCGGTGCCGACCAGCACCGGCTGGAGGCGCCCGTTGGCGCGCTCGATCTCGGCCAGGATCGCGGCGTATTTCTCGTTCTGGGTGCGATAGACCTCGTCGTCCTCGTCGAGACGGGCGATGGACAGGTTCGTCGGAATCTCGACGACCTCGAGCTTGTAGATGTCGAACAGTTCGTCGGCTTCCGTCAGCGCCGTACCGGTCATGCCGGCGAGCTTTTCGTACATGCGGAAGTAATTCTGGAAGGTGATCGAGGCCAGCGTCTGGTTCTCGGGCTGGACCTGGACATGCTCCTTGGCTTCCAGCGCCTGGTGCAGGCCTTCCGAATAGCGCCGGCCGGCCATCATGCGTCCGGTGAACTCGTCGATGATCACGACCTCGTCGTCGCGGACGATGTAGTCCTTGTCGCGGGTGAACAGCGTGTGAGCGCGCAGCGCCTGGTTGATGTGGTGCACGACGGAGACGTTCTCGACGTCGTAGAGCGATTCGCCCTTGAGCTGGCCGGCATCGCGCAGCAGCGTCTCGATCTTCTCCATGCCGGCTTCGGTGAGCGTCACCGTGCGCTGCTTCTCGTCGACGTCGTAGTCGGTCTTGTCGAGCTTGGGCAGGAAGCCGTCGATGGTGTTATAGAAATCGGAGCGGTCGTCGAGCGGACCGGAGATGATCAGCGGCGTGCGCGCCTCGTCGATCAGGATCGAGTCGACTTCGTCGACGATGGCGTAGAAGTGCGGCCGCTGGACCATGTCCTCGAGCCGGTACTTCATGTTGTCGCGCAGATAGTCGAAGCCGTATTCGTTGTTGGTGCCGTAGGTGATGTCGCAGGCATAGGCGGCCTTGCGCTCGGCATCGTCGAGGCCGTGCACGATCACGCCGGTGGTCAGACCGAGGAAGCCGTAGATCTGGCCCATCCAGCCGGAGTCGCGGCGGGCGAGGTAGTCGTTGACGGTGACGACGTGGACGCCCTTGCCGGCGAGCGCGTTGAGATAGACCGCAAGGGTCGCGACCAGCGTCTTGCCTTCGCCGGTCTTCATCTCGGCGATGTCGCCCTCGTGCAGCACCATGCCGCCGATCAGCTGGACGTCGAAATGGCGCTGGCCGAGCGTGCGCTTGGCGGCCTCGCGCACCGTGGCGAAGGCGGGGACGAGGAGATCGTCGAGCGTCTTGCCCTCGGCAAGCTGCTGCTTGAATTCGGCGGTGCGACCTTTGAGCGCCTCGTCGGAGAGCTTGGAAACCTCGGGCTCCAGCGCGTTGATCGCGTTGACGCGGGATTGATATCCCTTCACCCGCCGGTCGTTGGCGGAGCCGAAAAACTTGCGGGCGAGCGCGCCGATCATGCCTAGTTCCTGTGTTCGCGATTTAACCGCGTTGGGCCCAAGAAGTTGTCACCCGCCTACCCATCAACTCACCGTGACGCCTCCCGGCGTCATAACCCGGACTGCGGGGGTCATCCGCCATATGGGTGGGAATTGGGCTAGTCTGGGTTCAACGGCCAAAAACGCAGCAAAATAAACGCCATCGCCATGGTCGCGACCGGCCAGAGATATGGCCGGGTCAGGGCCTTGTCAACGGCGGGCGCATTGCGGCTAATTCATCATTTTGACAGACTTTTCGCGTTGCCAAGGCCCCCTGAATTGGGCGAGTGTCCGCCCGCTTCGGGCAGCCCCCTGCTTCAACAAAAGGATTTTCCATGACCACCTCGTTCCCGGTAACCACCGGCCAGCGTTTCCGCCATGCGTCCGCCCTGGCTGGCTGCCTCGCTTTGGGGCTGTCCCTGGCGTTCGCTGGCCCGCTCCGGGCCGCTGACGATCCGGTCCTGGCGAAGGTCAATGGCGCCGAAATCAAGAAGAGCGACGTTGCCATGGCCGAGGAGGAGCTTGGACCGAGCCTCGCCCAGATGGACCCGGCGACCAAGGACGAGAACGTCCTGTCGTTCCTGATCGACATGAAAATCGTCAGCAAGGCTGCCGAGGACAAGAAGGTCGCCGACAGCGAGGAGTTCAAGAAGCGCCTGGCGTTCGCCCGCAACCGGCTCCTGATGGACAGCCTGCTCGCCAACGAGGGCAAGGCCGCCACCAACCCGGACTCGATGAAGAAGGTCTATGAGGAGGCGTCCAAGCAGATCACCGGCGAGCAGGAGGTGCGCGCCCGCCACATCCTGGTCGAGACCGAGGACGAGGCCAAGGCGGTCAAGGCGGAGCTCGACAAGGGGGCCGATTTCGCCGAGCTCGCCAAGAAGAAGTCCAAGGATCCCGGCTCCGCCGACGGCGGCGACCTCGGCTTCTTCACCAAGGAGCAGATGGTTCCGGAATTCTCGGCCATCGCCTTCACGCTCGAGCCGGGCAAGATTTCCGACCCCGTGAAGTCGCAGTTCGGCTGGCACATCATCAAGGTCGAGGAAAAGCGCAACCGCAAGGCGCCGGACTTCGAGCAGGTCAAGACCCAGATCGAGAGCTACGTCACCCGCAAGGCCCAGGCCGAGTACGTCGCCAAGCTGCGCGCCGAGGCCAAGGTCGAGCGGCTGGACCAGCCGGCGGCCGATGCCAAGCCCGATGCAAAGCCGGCGGACGCGGCAAAGCCCTCGGACAGCAAGATGGCGCCGCCCGCCAAGAAGTAAGAATTTGCTGTCACTTCGCGGACGCCAATAGTATCTAACGTCGCAATGGCCGGGCACATGCCCGGCCATCTGCATATCCAGACCTGATCAAGGCACCAGCGATGTCCTCATCCGTCTCCCCGCTCGCCCCGAAGAACGTTCCTGATATGCCCGTGATCGCGGGCGTCCGCCTTGCGACGGCCGAGGCCGGCATCCGCTACAAGAACCGCACCGACGTGCTGCTGGCGGTGATGGACAAGGGCACGGCGGTCGCCGGCGTCTTCACCAAGTCGAAATGCCCGTCCGCGCCGGTGGAATGGTGCCGCGCCAAGCTGAAGGGCGGCAAGGCACGTGCCCTCGTCGTCAACTCCGGCAACGCCAATGCCTTCACCGGCAAGACCGGCCGCGCCTCCACCGCGCTGACCGCGAAGATCGCGGCCAAGGCGGTCGGTTGCAGCGAGGGCGAAATCTTCCTGGCCTCGACCGGCGTGATCGGCGAGCCGCTGGACGCGACCAAGTTCGACGGCGTGCTGGGCCGCCTCGCCGAGACCGCGGAAGCCGGCGATTACCTCGCCGCGGCCAAGGCGATCATGACCACCGACACCTTCCCGAAGGTCGCGACCGCGACCGTGAAGCTCGGCAAGGCCAAGGTCACCATCAACGGCATGGCCAAGGGCGCCGGCATGATCGCGCCCGACATGGCGACGATGCTGTCCTTCATCTTCACCGACGCGCCGATCGCGCCCGCCGCGCTGCAGGCGCTGCTCAAGGCCGGCGTCGAGGACACCTTCAATGCGGTGACGATCGACGGCGACACCTCGACCTCGGACACGCTGCTGGCCTTCGCCACCGGCGCGGCCGCCGAGCATGGCGCGCCGAAGATCAGCCGCGCCAGCGACCCCAGGCTGAAGGCCTTCGTCAAGGCGTTCAACCAGGTTCTGGCCAATCTTTCGGAACAGGTCGCCCGCGACGGCGAAGGCGCGCGCAAGCTCGTGGAGATCACGGTCGAGGGCGCCAAGACCAAGGCCTCGGCGCGCAAGATCGCAATGTCGATCGCCAATTCGCCGCTGGTGAAGACCGCGATCGCCGGCGAAGACGCCAATTGGGGCCGCGTGGTGATGGCCGTCGGCAAGGCTGGCGAGCCCGCCGACCGCGACAAGCTCTCGATCTCCTTCAACGGCATTCGCGTCGCCAAGAGCGGCGCGCGCGATCCGTCCTATGATGAGACGCAGGTGTCGGAGGCGATGAAGGCCCCGGAGATCGCGATCAAGGTCTCGCTCGGCCTCGGCAAGGGCCGCGACCGCGTGCTGACATGCGACCTCACCAAGGAATATGTCGCGATCAACGGCGATTACAGGTCGTAGGCCGACCGTTCTCTCCCCGTCATCCTGAGGTGCTCGCGAAGCGAGCCTCGAAGGATGAGCGGCCCGCCCGCCGCACCGAAAGAGCCGGGCCGTTGCGCGGAGGTGACGGTGACGGATTTGAAGTCACCCCGAAATCCTGGCGTCCGCGACCGCTTTTCGGAACAGCGCGTTCATCGCGTCCGAGATGCCCTGCGTCGGGCTGACCTCGAAATACAGTCCCGGCGAGGCGCAGCTTTCCATGTTCTGCGCGATCTCGCTGTTCGGCGACGGACCGAAAGGCCCTTTGTTGAAGGGGTCGATATAGGACATGTACCAGGAGTTGGTCGGCAGTTGCAGATAGGTGGTGTAGAGCACCGCGATCTTGATGCCGCGGTTCTTGATGGTGGTGCAGAGCGAGACGTCGATCGGCGACTGGCAGCGCCCGCCGCTCACCAGCGTCTTTGAGCAACCGGTGTTGTACTCGTCGGCGACGCCGTCCGAGACGAAGAACAGATATTTCATGGGCGCAGACGAGGTTCCGGCGCCCGGTGCGGCGATCGCGGAATTGATGGCCGGAAAGACCGTGCTGAACTGGGTGTCCTTGTCGGCCGTGTAGGAATCGTTGTTGCCGTAGACGCCCATCAGGTCGATGCCGCCCGCCGCGGTCTTGGCACTCGACAGGCTCGCCGACAGCGAGAACAGCGCGCGCAGGCCGATGGTTTTCGACGATGCGCCGAAATCGTAGATCGCCATGCGGAACTGGTTGGAATAGGTCTCGCTGGCCGTGGCGGTGTCCATCAGCGACTGGGTCGCGCTGCGCAGCACGTCGATCCGCGTCGTCACGCCCAGCGTCTTGGCGAGATTGTAGTAGTTGTTCGAGTCGTTGTAGTCGTGACACGCGAAGGCGCATTTGTCGGACGTGTTGTTGACCATCGTGCTGACGTCCGCGGGCGTCGCCGCCACGCCCATCGACGGCGAATTGTCCAGCAGCAGGTAGAAGTCGACATAGAGCGGCATGCTCGCCGTCGCCGTGGACGTGCCGGTCATCGTAAGCGCGGTCTTGCCGATCACGCCGAGGAACATGGTCTTGATGCTGCCGCTGAACGCAACCGTCGAGGTGACCGTCGAGCCGCTCTTGACCACGGTCGGCGTGACGCTGTTGAGCGTGTAGCCGGTCAGGTTGGCGACGTTGGCATTGAAGATGTTCTTGGCGTCGGTGACGCCGACCGCAATCGAGCCGTCCGAGGTCATCGTGCCCGCGGCCGCAAACCCCGGCGAGGCCTTGGCGACGGCGCCGACGCTGGCCGAATCGGCCGCGGCCTGGAGCTTGGCCCGAATCTGCGTCGCGCGGGAGTAGTCGACGGCGCAGCCGACCGTTGTGATCAGGGGGACGCAGGCGAGCGCGAAAATCACCGCGATATTGCCGCGCCGGTCGCGGCCGAACCGGCGGATGGTGGAGGAAAGCGCAGCGCGCATGGACCAGGCCCGGAATGATCTAAATATGTTTCCAGTCTAGGAACCGTTGATTAAATATGACTTATGGGGAACCGTAATAATCCGGTCCGTCACCGATTAACGAACCGTTACCGGTGATCTTCAACGAGCGACACATTCACGCATGGCCGATCTCAAACTGATACTGGTGGTGGCCTGCGCGCTGATCGATGCCGACAAGCGCGTCCTGATCGCGCAGCGCCCGGAAGGCAAGACGCTGGCCGGCCTCTGGGAATTTCCCGGCGGCAAGTGCGAGCCCGGCGAGCGGCCGGAGCAGAGCCTGATCCGCGAGCTGCACGAAGAGCTCGGCATCACCGTCGCCGAGCCGTGCCTGGCGCCGCTGACCTTCGCCAGCCACGGCTACGAGACCTTTCACCTCCTGATGCCGCTCTACATCTGCCGGCGCTGGGAGGGGCAGGTCACCTCGCGCGAGGGCCAGACCCTCGCTTGGGTCCGCGCCAACAAGCTGCGCGACTATCCGATGCCGCCCGCGGACATTCCGCTGATCCCGCATTTGATCGATCTGCTGATGTGACGCGCACTGTGCCCCGGACGCAGCGCAGCACTTCTTCAGTGATGCGCTGCAGAGCCGGGGCCCATTGCTGGCGGCAGACTGGGTCCCGGCTCTGCGCAGCAGCGTAAGAACGCTGCAGCGCGTCCGGGACACGCGTCATTCTTTCCCCGCCTTCTTCACCGCTTCCGCCAGGCTCGCTTTTGCCGACCCCGGCTTCAGCGGCTGCTGCTGGCTCGCATGCGGGGCCCAGCCGGAGAGCCAGATGATGTCGAACGTCGCACGGATGCGGCCATCGGCATCTGCAAAGCGCTCGGCATAGATTTCGGCCATGCGCAGCAGCGTCGCGCGCCGGCTCGGTGTGCGGCGGCGCTCGATCAGCACGTTGGCGGCGCCCATGCGGCGGAGATCCTGCATCAGGGCGAACGCATTGCCATAGCGCACCACGACACGGTCGACGTCGGTGACCGGCAGCGCGAAGCCGGCCCGCTGCAACAGCGCGCCGATGTCGCGCAGATCCGCGAACGGCGCGACGCGCGGCGACACGCCGCCCTCGCATTCGGCCTCCGCCGCGGCAAAGGCCTGCCGCAACTCGGTCAGACTGTCGCCGCCGATCATCGCGGCGAGCAGCAGTCCGTCCGGCCTCAGGGCGCGACGGATTTGCGCGAGCACGCCCGGCAGGTCGTTGACGAATTGCAGCGCCAGCGCGGAGATGACGAGGTCGAGGCTTTCCGGTGCGAGCGGCAGTGTCTCCGCCCCCGCTCCATCGAGCGCGATGTGGGCGATGGAGGGGAGCCGTGCGCGCAACGCTGCGAGACCTTCGCCAGGCGTCCAGAGATCGACCGGCGCCTGAAACTCACGCATCACCGCGGCCAACCGCTCGGACATGTCCTCGGCGACGCGATCAAGCAGGAAAGTCACGCCCCCCTGCGCCCGTGCGCGCCGCTGCCGCGCGTGCAGCAAGGCGCGGTCGAACAAGGCGGGCGGGGTTTGAGGGGGCTGAGCCATGGCGCTGGTTACGCTGATCGAGGCAGTGATTGCAATCTCGTCTCTCGTGTCCCGGACGCGCTGCAGCGCTCTTTAGCGCTGCTGCGCAGAGCCGGGACCCAGAAGGCGGCACGGCACAATGCGGCCACATAGGCCCCGGCTCTGCAGCGCACCGTCGAAGAGACGCTGCGCTGCGTCCGGGGCACGAGACCTGTATAGCCGCTTGAGCGTCATCGGGCAGACCGCTAGCCTCCCCTCATGAACGCCGACGCCGCCCGCACCCGCTCCATCGCCGCGCCGCTGCGTGCCGCGTGGACGGCTGGCCGCCACGTGCTGTCGCGGGCGGCCCGGCTCGCGCTCGACATCGCGTTGCCGACGCTGTGCGTGTCCTGCCGCGAGCCGGTTGATGGCGAGGGCGTGTGCGCGGCGTGCTGGGCCCGGCTGTCGTTCATCGAGCGGCCCTATTGCCCGCGGCTCGGCATTCCCTTCGTCTATGACCCCGGCCCCGACATGCTGTCGATGGAGGCGATCGCAAGCCCGCCGGCTTACATGCGCGCCCGGGCGGCGGTGCGTTACGACGATGTCGCGCGCACGCTGGTGCACGCGCTGAAGTATCAGGACCGCACCGATCTGGCGCCCGCGATGGGCCGCTGGATGGCGCGCGCGGGTGGTGAGCTGCTGGACGGGGCCGACATGCTGGTGCCGGTTCCGCTGCATTGGCGGCGCGCCTGGCGCCGCCGTTACAACCAGTCCGGGGCGCTGGCGGGGATCATCGCGCGGCAGAGCGGGGTGAAGGTGAGCGCCGAGGTGCTGCGCCGGGTGCGCGCCACCGAGCAGCAGATCGGCCTGTCGCGGGCCCAGCGCGCCACCAATGTGCAGGGCGCATTCCAGGTATCCTCCGACCGTCAGGCCGAGGTTCAGGGCCGCCGGATCGTCCTGATCGACGATGTCCTGACCTCGGGTGCCACGCTGGATGCCTGCGCCCGGGCCCTGCTCCGCGCCAAGGCCGCCCAGGTCGACGTCCTAGTCTTCGCCCGGGTTGTGGAGGTCAGGTAAAGTCCCATATAATTCAATGAATTCATGACATGAGAGCGCCAGACGAGATGACCGCCGCTGTCGAGATCTACACCAGGCCGGGCTGCGGCTATTGTTCCGCCGCCAAGTCGCTGCTGACCCGCAAGAAGGTGACCTTCACGGAATTCGACGTCGCCAGGAATTCGTCGTGGCGCCAGGAGATGTATGATCGCGCCGGCGAGGGCTCGACCTTCCCGCAGATCTGGATCGGTGCAACCCATGTTGGCGGCTGCGACGACCTCTACGCGCTCGATCGCGAAGGCAAGCTCGACGGCATGCTCGAAGGCGTAAAGGCCAGCTCATGAGCGAGAACCGCATTTTCACGGCCGCGATGGTGCAGATGCGCACCGGCTTGATGCCGGGGCCGAGCCTCGAGCAGGCGACCAGGCTGATCCGGCAGGCGGCAGCCAATGGCGCCGACTATGTGCAGACGCCCGAAGTCAGCAACATGATGCAGCTGAACCGCAAGGCGCTGTTCGAGCATCTGCAGAGCGAGGAGGACGACACCTCGCTGAAGGCCTACCGCGCGCTCGCGGCGGAGCTGAAGATCCACCTCCATGTCGGCTCGCTGGCGCTGCGCTTCTCGCCGGAGAAGGCGGTCAACCGCTCCTTCCTGATCGGGCCCGAGGGCAATGTGCTCGCGAGCTACGACAAGATCCACATGTTCGACATCGAGCTGCCGGACGGCGAGAGCTATCGCGAATCCGCCAATTACCAGCCGGGCGAGACCGCCGTGATCTCCGACCTGCCCTGGGGCCGGGTGGGCCTGACGATCTGCTACGACGTCCGCTTCCCCGCGCTGTACCGTGCCCTTGCCGAAAGCGGCGCCTACTTCATCACGGTGCCCTCGGCCTTCACCCGCAAGACCGGCGAGGCCCATTGGCATGTGCTGCTGCGTGCGCGCGCGATCGAGACCGGCTGCTTCGTGTTCGCGGCGGCCCAGGCCGGCACCCACGAGAACAAGCGCGAGACCTACGGCCATTCGCTGATCATCGATCCCTGGGGCGAGATCCTCGCCGAGGGCGACGTCGAGCCCGGCATCATCATGGCCAAGATCGATCCGGCCAAGGTCGAGACCGCGCGCCGCGCGATTCCATCTCTGCAGCACGGCCGCCGCTTCGGCGTGTCCGACCCCAAGGCGGGGCCGGATCATCTGCACCTCGTACGGGGATCGGCATGATCCGCTACGCGCTTCGCTGCGACCGGGACCATGATTTCGAGAGCTGGTTCCAGAGCTCGTCGGCATACGATTCCCAGGTCAAGCGCAAGCTCGTGACGTGCCCGATCTGCGGCTCCGCCAAGGTCGACAAGGCGATCATGGCCCCGCGCATCGTCGGCAAGAAGGGCCGCGGGCGCGCGACGCCGCCGCCCGAGCCGGCGACAACGACCGCGACTGCCGCGCCCGAAGCGGCTGCGCCCGGCTCGACCTCGCTCATGATGGCGCAGGAGCGTGAGCTCCGCAGCAAGCTGAAGGAATTGCGCGATCACATCGTCAAGAACGCCGACAATGTCGGCGAGCGCTTCGCCAACGAAGCCCGCGCGATGCATTACGGCGACAAGGAGCACCGCCCGATCTACGGCGAGGCCTCGCCGGAAGAGGCCAAGTCGCTGATCGACGAGGGCATCGAGGTCTCGCCGCTGCCGACGCTGCCGGAAGACCGCAACTAGGCTCCCACCAGCACCGCCACGCCGACCACGATCAGCGCGATGCCTGCAAGCTCGCGCGGGGAGATCGGCTGCTTGAACGAGTAATAGGCCACGGCCTGCGCGAACAGCACCTCGATCAGCGCGAGCGTGCGGACATTGGCGGCGGCCGTCAGCGCGAACGCCAGGAACCAGAACTGCGAGGCGAAGGCGCCCGTGAAGCCCGCCAGCATCGACGGCCGCCACAGGCCGAGGATCCCCCGCAGCACGTCCGGCGCGCGCAGCAGCAGATAGACCGTCAGGATCAGCGTCTGCACGAACAGGCCGAGCACCAGCGTGAACGAGGCCGCGGTGACGAAGGAGACGCCGGGAACGTTGATGATCGCCCCGCGAAACCCGACCGCGGAAAGCGCGAAGGCCGCGGCCGCGACGAGACCGGTGATGGTCGGCTTCAACTCGGCAAAGCTCTTCTCGCCGCCCGGCCGCAGCGCGGTGATGACGACGCCGATCGTCGCGATCACGATTGCCAGCACCTTCAGCCAGTTGAGGTGATCGCCGAGGAAGACGAAGCCGAAGATCGCGGTCTGGATCGCTTCGGTCTTCAGGTAAGCCGTCGTCACTACGAATGAGCGATCGTTCATCGCCAGCAGCATCAGGCCGGTGGCAACGATCTGGCTGAGCGCGCCCAGCAGCAGCCACGGCCAGAACACGGCCGGCGGCATACCGAGATGATCGCCGGTACCTATCAGCACCACGCCGAGGAACAGCAGCGAGAACGGAAAGCCGAACAGGAAGCGGATATTGGTCGCCCCCCACGTCCCCAGCGGCTTCGTGAGCGATCGCTGCATCGCATTGCGCACGACCTGCCCGAGCGCGGCAACGACGGTGAAGGGAATCCAGAGGCTGGCGACGGTGAGCATGGGGGAGGTGGGGGCGCTTAGCGAAAAATGAGGCGGTCAACCTGCAAGTTGAGGCGGGCGCGGTCAACCACGTGGGCGTCATGGGAGCGATGCTCCCGCAACAATCTCCTCTGTCGTCCCTGCGAACGCAGGGACCCATTACCCCAGGGAGGAGTTTTGCGAAGATTGCCAACCTCCGCATCTCACACCGAATCCCACCGAGAGATCACGCGGTATGGGTCCCTGCGTTCGCAGGGACGACACCGAGGGTTTGGCGCGGCCTACACATCACACCAGCAAATCGCTCAGATCTCGCCAGTCCGGATTATCCCGCTCGATCAGCTCGATCTTCCAGTCGCGCTTCCAGCGCTTGAGTTGCTTTTCGCGGGCGATCGCCTCTTCGACACGCTCGTACGCCTCGGTGTAGACCAGCCGATACACCCCGTAGCGCTTGACGAATTCCGAGCCTTTGCCGGCTCGATGCTCCTCCAAGCGCTTCTGGAGCGAGTTCGTGATGCCGATGTAGAGCGTTCCGTGATGGCGGCTGGCGAGGATGTAGACGTGGTACAGGCTCGGGGCGCCTGCCTTGGCTAACTCGATAGGCCTGGGGCTATGGGTCTCTGCTTTCGCAGGGACGACACCGTCCAAGGGGCACGAGTTCGCGTCTTACTCACGAAAGCCCTCACACCATCGTTTCCGCCACCACCATGTAGTTCACGTCCATGTCCGACGAGAGCGCCCATTTGTCGGCGAAGGGGGAGTAGACCACGCCGGTCTGCTCGGTGATGACGAGGCGGTTGTCGAGCAGATATTTGGTCAGCTCGTCCGGCGTGACGAACTTGTTCCATTCGTGGGTGCCGCGCGGCAGCCAGCGCAGGACGTATTCGGCGCCGACGATGGCGAGCGCAAAACTCTTCCAGTTGCGGTTCAGCGTCGAGACCACCATGAGGCCGTTCGGCTTCAGCATCGCGGCGCAGCGCTTCAGGAAGACGCCGACATCGACGACGTGCTCGACCACTTCCATCGCCAGCACGATGTCGAAGCGCTCGCGCGGGTCGATCTCCTCCACCGTAGTGCAGCGGTAGTCGATCGCCAGATGGCCCTTGTCGGCGTGCAGCTTCGCGGCGGCGATGTTGCTCTGGGACGGATCGACCCCGATGACCTGCGCCCCGAGGCGCGACAGCGGCTCGCAGAGCAAGCCGGCGCCGCAGCCGATGTCGAGCACGCGCAAGCCGCCGAGGCAGTTGAGGCTGCGCACGTTGCGCTCGAATTTGCGGCAGGCGGCATCGCGGATATAGCCGAGCCGCAGCGGATTGATCCGGTGCAGCGGCGCCATCTTGCCGTTGGGGTCCCACCACTCCGCCGAGAGTCTTGAGAATTTCGCGATCTCGGCAGCATCGACGGTCGATCCCTGCTGCGGGTTGGTGGTTTCGGAAGTATTTTGCTGCATGCTCATGGTTACGCGCGGTCCTACCGCGTGGTGATCGAACTACGGAAAGCGAGCGGCGAGGCGATGGTCTTGATCGTCTCGATCCCCTCGCCGACGCCGCGAATCGTCACGTCGCCGTAGTTGAGAATACGTCCAAGGATGGTCTGATCGACGTCGACGCTCTCGACCTTGTCCAGCGCCATCTCGAAGGTGCGGCGCTTGATGAAGCCGGTCTTGTGCACGACCCTGAGATTGGTGACGTCGGTCTCGGTGGTGAAGCGGTGGAACCAGCCCTTCACGGTCCAATACAGGGCGGCGAGGGCGACCACCGCCGCGGCGGCGAGGCACAGCAGCATAAGCCCTTCGACCGTGGTCTGCCGCGACAGCACGAACAGGCCCAGGGCCACGATCCAGGCCAGGATCGCCGGAAAATAGAAGATCCAGTGCGCATTGGTCGAATACAGCACCTTCTCGCCGGGCTGGAGAATCTCGTCGATGTAACGCGCCATGACCTCGGTTAACCCATTGCCCGCACCCGGCCCCGCAGGAACCCGCTTGCCCCCGGCCCCGCCGCTAGGTATACGCGCGGTCGGTGTCCGCGAGGCCTGTCCGGTGCGGGTCACCATACTGATCCCTTTGAAGGAATGCACGCGTCGTCATGAGCCGCCTCGTGATGAAATTCGGCGGCACATCCGTCGCCAACATCGAACGTATCCGCAACGTCGCACGCCATGTGAAGCGTGAGGTCGATGCCGGCCATGAAGTGGCCGTGGTCGTCTCGGCGATGTCCGGCAAGACCAACGAGCTGGTGGCCTGGTGCACCGAGGCCTCGCCGATGCACGACGCGCGCGAATATGACGCCGTCGTCGCCTCCGGCGAGCAGGTCACGTCCGGCCTGCTTGCCATCACGCTCCAGGGCATGGGCATCCAGGCCCGCTCCTGGCAGGGCTGGCAGATCCCGATCAAGACCAGCGACGCCCATGCCTCGGCCCGGATCGAGGACATCGACGGCAGCGAGATCATCAAGCGCTTCCAGGAGCGCAAGGAAGTCGCGGTCATCGCCGGCTTCCAGGGCATCGAGCCCAAGACCAACCGCATCACCACGCTCGGCCGCGGCGGCTCGGACACCTCGGCCGTGGCGGTTGCGGCCGCCGTGAAGGCCGACCGCTGCGACATCTATACCGACGTCGACGGCGTCTACACCACCGACCCGCGAATCGTGCCCAAGGCCAAGAGGCTCGACAAGATCGCATTCGAAGACATGCTGGAACTGGCTTCCCAGGGCGCCAAGGTGCTCCAGGTCCGTTCAGTGGAACTCGGCATGGTCCACAACATGCCGATCTTCGTCCGCTCGAGTTTCGACAAGCCCGAGGACATCGACCCGCATGCCAACCAGCCGCCCGGCACGCTGATCTGCGGCGAGGAGGAGATCATGGAAAACCACGTCGTCACCGGCATCGCCTTTTCGAAGGACGAGGCCCAGATCTCGGTGCGCCAGATCGAGGACAAGCCGGGCGTTGCCGCCTCGATCTTCGGGCCGCTGGCCGATGCCAACATCAACGTCGACATGATCGTCCAGAACGTGTCCGAGGACGGCAAGACCACCGACCTCACCTTCACGGTGCCGGCGGCCGATTATACCCGCGCCAAGGACACGATTACCGCCGCCAAGGGCACGATCGGTTATGCCAGGCTCGATACCGCCACCGACGTCGCCAAGATCTCGGTGATCGGCAGCGGCATGCGCAGCCATGCCGGCGTCGCCGCCCAGGCGTTCTCGGCCCTCGCGGGACGGAATATCAACATCCGGGCCATTACAACCTCCGAGATCAAATTCTCGGTTTTGATCGACACGGCTTACACCGAGCTTGCGGTGCGCACCCTGCACACGCTCTACGGCCTCGATCAGGCCTGAAGCGCGACCGTCGCGCGCTTCAAGGCTCTCGTTCGAGCATGGTCTTTCCGGACACCCGCTTCGCACTCCGGTCCATGTCTAGGCTAATTTTCTCTTAGCGGTCGCAGCAAACGCGAAGGTGTACACACCTTCGCGTTTGGCAGGCGTTTTGCTTGGCAAAACAAGCCTCAATTCGCTATACGGCGAACAGGGTGGGCTGCCGCAGACTGTGTCCCAGTTCAGGCGGCGCTGATTCGGTGCAAGCGCTAGATCTCGCGTAGATTTTGGGTTTGTGCCTGCGCCGGACAAACAAATTGGTTGTTTTTCTGGAATTTTGGGCCAGCCGCCGGCCGATACCGCCGGGCCGGGCAGACGGAGGAGATTGACGGGACATGCGGAGCGCGTCGGGAGGTCCCCGCGTCTTGTTGAGACGGCTCCGCGAAACCATGGCGGAGCAGGTCTCGGCCCAGGAGCGGCTGGACAAGATCGTGGTGCTGATCGCCGCCAACATGGTGGCCGAGGTGTGCTCGGTCTATGTGCTGCGCATCGACAACACGCTCGAGCTCTACGCCACCGAAGGCCTCAACCGCGAGGCGGTGCACCATACCGTGCTGACCGCTCATGAAGGCCTGGTCGGCCTCGTCGCCAGCGAGGCGACCCCGCTCAATCTCAACGACGCACAGAGCCATCCGGCCTTCTCGTTCCGTCCCGAGACCGGCGAAGAAATCTACCATTCCTTCCTCGGCGTGCCGGTCCTGCGCGCCGGCAACACGCTCGGCGTGCTGGTGGTGCAGAACCGCGCCAAGCGCAATTATGTCGAGGAAGAGCTCGAGGCGCTGCAGACCACCGCGATGGTGCTGGCCGAGCTGATCGCCTCCGGCGAATTGTCCGCGCTGGCCCAGCCGGGCCAGGAGCCGGCCGCCCGGCACTCCGCGCAGAAGGTCGGCGCCATCCTGTCGGAGGGCATCGCGCTCGGCCATGTCGTGCTGCACGAGCCGCGCGTCGTCATCAAGGATTACATCGCCGAGGACCTGCCGAAGGAAATCAAGCGGCTCGACACTGCGCTCGCCAAGCTGCGCGCCGATCTCGACCGCATGCTGGAGCGCGGCGACGTCGCCGAGGGCGGCGAGCATCGCGAGGTGCTGGAAGCCTACCGCATGTTCGCCAACGACCAGGGCTGGTCGCACAAGCTGCACGAGGCGGTCGCCACCGGCCTCACCGCGGAAGCCGCCGTCGAACGCGTGCAGTCCGACACCCGCGCGCGCATGCTGCGCTCGACCGATCCCTACTTGCGCGACCGCCTGCACGATCTGGAAGATCTCGGCTATCGCCTGATGCGGCAGCTGGTCGGCCAGGACCACGCGCCCTCGCGCGAGCAGCTGCCCGACAACGCCATCGTCATCGCGCGCGCGATGGGGCCGGCGGCGCTGCTCGACTACGACCGCAAGCGCCTGCGCGGCATCATATTGGAGGAAGGCACCGCCAATTCCCATGTCTCGATCGTGGCGCGCGCGCTCGGCATTCCCGCCGTCGGCGAAGTCCCGAACGCGCCGGGCATTGCCGATCCCGGCGACGCCGTCATCGTCGACGGCACATCCGGCACGATCTATGTGCGCCCCTCGCAGGAGGTCGAAGCGGCCTTCGCCGAGCGCGTGCGCTTCCGCGCCCGCCGCCAGGCCCAATATCTGGCGCTGCGCGACCGGCCCTGTGTCACCAGGGACGGCCAGAAGGTCGAGCTGATGATCAACGCAGGGCTCGCCATCGACCTGCCGCATATCGAGGACACCGGCAGCGCCGGCATCGGCCTGTTCCGCACCGAACTGCAATTCATGGTGGGCCAGAGCCTGCCGCGCACCAGCGACCAGCTCGCGCTCTATCGCACCGTGCTGGATGCCGCCGGCACTAAGCCCGTCACCTTCCGCACCCTCGACATCGGCGGCGACAAGGCGCTGCCTTATATGGAGGCGGTGATCGAGGAAAATCCCGCGCTCGGCTGGCGCGCGATCCGGCTCGGGCTGGATCGCCCCGGCCTGCTGCGCGGCCAGATCCGCGCGCTGCTGCGAGCCGGCGGCGGCCGCGCACTGCGCATCATGTTCCCGATGATCTCGGAAGTCGGCGAGTTCGATTCGGCCAAGGCGCTGGTCGAGCGCGAGCTCACCTACCTGCGCCAGCACGGCCACACGCTGCCCGAACGAATCGACATCGGCACGATGGTCGAGGTGCCCGCGCTGCTCTACCAGCTCGACGAGCTCCTGCGGAAGGTCGATTTCATCTCGGTCGGCTCCAACGATTTGTTCCAGTTCCTGTTCGCGGTCGACCGCGGCAACGCAAAAGTCTCCGAACGCTTCGACACCATGTCGGCGCCGATCCTGCGCGCGCTGCGCGATATCTCGCGCAAGTGCCAGGCGGCGAAGAAATCGCTCTCGCTCTGCGGCGAGATGGCGTCCAAGCCGATCGGCGCGCTGGCGCTGATCGCGCTGGGCTACCGCTCGCTGTCGCTGTCGGCGACCGCGCTCGGCCCGGTCAAGGCGATGGTGATCGATCTCGACGCCAAGAAAGCCGAGGCGATGCTCGGCCCGATCCTCGACGCACCCGCAGGCAGCGTCTCGATCCGGCAGAAGCTGACGGAATTTGCCGAGGCCGAAGGCCTGGCGTTGTAGCGGGCCGGCCCTCCCTTCGCCGCCGCCTCGCCCTTTTCCGCATTTGAGACTGAACCGATGTCGTCACTCCCCGAAGCCAAACTGGACGTGCTGCTGGCACATCACGCCTCTCTCGAGGCCGAATCGCTGGGCCAGCTCGCCTCCGAGCGTTACGTGCAGATCACGCGCGAGCTCGCCGAGCTCACGCCGCTGATCGAAGCGGTGAAGGCCTATCGTTCTGCGGTCAAGGAGCTCGCCGACACCGAGGCGCTGATCGCCGATCCCGCAACCGATGCCGAGATGCGCGGCATGGCGGAAGCCGAGCGGGACGAGCTGGCGCCGAAGATCGAGGAGCTGGTCCAGAAAATCCGCGTCGCGCTGCTGCCCAAGGACGCGATGGACGACCGCAACGTGGTGCTGGAAATCCGCGCCGGCACCGGCGGCGACGAGGCCTCGCTGTTCGCCGGCGACCTGTTCCGGATGTACGAGCGCTTCGCCGCCTTACAGGGCTGGAAGGTCGAGGTAATCTCCGCGAGCGAAGGCACCGTCGGCGGCTTCAAGGAAATCATCGCGGAGGTGCAGGGCCGCGGCGCGTTCTCCAAGCTGAAATTCGAATCCGGCGTGCACCGCGTGCAGCGCGTGCCCGACACCGAGACGCAGGGGCGCATTCACACCTCCGCCGCCACCGTCGCCGTGATGCCGGAGGTCGAGGAGGTCGACGTCGAGATCAAGAACGACGATCTGCGCATCGAGACCATGCGCGCGCAAGGCGCCGGCGGTCAGCACGTCAACAAGACCGAATCGGCGATCCGCATCACCCATATCCCGACCGGGATCGTTGTGATGATGCAGGACTCGCGCTCGCAGCACAAGAATCGCGCCTCGGCGATGAACATCCTGCGCTCGCGCATCTACGACGCCGAGCGCCAGCGCGTCGATGCCGCGCGCTCGGCCGAGCGCAAGGAGAAGGTCGGCTCCGGCGACCGCTCCGAGCGCATCCGCACCTACAATTTTCCGCAAGGCCGCGTCACCGACCACCGCATCAACCTGACGCTCTACAAACTGCCGCAGGTGATCGCGGGCGAAGCGCTCGGCGAGCTGACCGACGCGCTGACCACCGAGCACCAAGCCGCCCAGCTCGCCGCGCAAGGCGCGGCGGCCTGACGGGCGCAGCGCTCAGACCTCGCTGGCCTCTCCGAACGATTTCAGCAGGCGGCTCAGTGCGGGGCTCGCCGCGCGGCGGAGCTCCTCGAGATTCTTCCGAGAGAGCGCCTGAAGCTTCTGCTCGCCCTTCTTCGTCAGCTTGAGATGGACGCGCCTGGCGTCATCGGGATCGGGGACGCGGCTGACCAGCCCGAGCTTGGCCAATCGGTCGATCAGCTCGACAGCAGAGTGATGCCGGACCAGCAGGAACCGCGCCACGTCACCAACGGTCGCGGGTCCGGGACGGACGAAACCCTTGATCCCGAGCAGCGCCTGGTGCTGCGTCGGGGTCAGTCCCTGTTCGACCGCCGCCGCCTCGCTGAATGCCAAAAAGCTCCGGATCTGATAGCGGAACTGTGCCAGTGCCGCATAATCGGAAGCACGCATGGCACCGGCCGAGCGTCTGCCCGACGTCTCGACCTTGGACCGCTGCGCCTTCTTCGCCTGAACCATTGCAACCTCGACCATGTCGCCCGGCGGCGCAGGCGGCATAGTCTAAAGTAGCAAGAGGCCACGGCCGGACCAACCGGCCGGTGTCACGGATGCACAGCTATCCGGTCGCCTATTCGAAGCTGGAGAGCAGGATCTTCGCCAGGATGACCTGAAACGCGATCGGGATGCGGACGCTCTTCCGCCGGATCGATCGTTGAAGCGCGCCGGCCATCTCGGCGGTGGTGAGGCTGCCTGCGGACGCGCTGGCGATCAGTTCCGCCCACATCTGCGACAGCGATCCACCCGGCGGGATCACCGGCTTGATGGTGACGCCGCACCCCTGCGCCCAGTCGGCGATCTCCCGCATGGTGTGGGGGCCGCAATTGCGCGCGGTCGCGAGACGCTCGGCCGTCAGCGCGCGCAGCAGCTCTCGCGAGGGCGCCCAATTCCCCTTCGGCGGCTGCTCGCCGGTGAGTTCGACCGCAAGCTCCTTGAGGACGTTCTGGGCACGCACGCTCAGCCTGCGCATCGGTACCGGAGCGCGTTTCTCCTGAACCGAGCCGACGGCCGGTCCACGTCCGCCCGCAGGCCGGTTGCGCGGGTCGGGCGCACGCGAGGCATCGCTGGATTGCGGTGACGCGCGCTGGTCGCCCGCCTCGCCGGCAGGCCACGCGGCCTCTTTCCGCTCGGCCTGCTGCGGCCAGGGCCGTCGCTTCCGGGCACCTGCCACTGTCGTCTGCCGCACCATTTCTCCCGCCGACCCCTCCAGCCTCGTACTCACAAAGGATAATATATATCGTGATCCGATATGTTTTCACGCGATAATTTTCGTCGTTCGACCAAAGGCGAAATTGACAGAAGGCCTTCACAAGCAATGTTTAGGTCCAAGAGCTACACGCGGATGTGACGTGCTCGGCGCTGGCAGACCTTCGGAGGTCGGTTGCCGCCGGACGAGTCGTGTTTTGCCTGCAAACAAGAACGATATCGGAGGAAACGATCATGACTGACGATCTCATCCGCCGCGGCCTCTCGCGCCGCGGCTTGCTCCAGACCACGGCAGGCCTCATCGGCGGCTCCGTGCTGCCGGCGATGCCGGCCTTTGCCGAGGACAAGCCCATCGGCTCCTATCCCGCCGGCGTGTCCGGTTCCACGGCCTTCATCGGAATCTCGGTGCCGCGCACCGGCACCTATGCCGTGCAGGGCGAAGACGAGCTCAAGGGATATCAACTCGCGATCGAGCACATCAACAGCGGCCACGAGCTGATCAAGAAGATCTCGCCGAAGACCAGCAAGGGCGTGCTCGGCAAGGAACTCAAGTTCGGCGTCGCGGATTCCGCGGCCAAGCCGAATGAGGCAGTGCAGGCGCAACAGCGCTTCATCAGCGAGAACAAGGCGATCATGATCACCGGCGGCACGTCGAGCGCGGTCGCGGTCGCGCTCAACAAGCTGGCCCAGCGCGAGCACGTGCTGTTCGTCTGCGGCATCTCGGGCTCGAACGACACGACCGGCAAGGACTGCGTCCGCTACGGCTTCCGCCAGAACTTCTTCGGCCAGACCGCCGCAGCGGCGATCGGCCCCGTGATGGTCAGGGAATTCGGCAAGGGCAAGAAGGCCGCTTATCTCACGCCGGATTACACCTACGGTCACACCGTCACCAAGTCGATGCAGGACTTCCTCGCGACCGCCGGCTGGACCACCGTGACCAACCAAGTCGCCCCGCTCGGCGCGCCCGACTATTCCTCATATCTGCTGAACGTCGCCAACTCCGGCGCCGACGTGCTGATCAACGTCAACTGGGGCCACGACGCCGTGCTGTCGACGCAGCAGGCCAAGCAGTTCGGCGTGCTCGACAAGATGAAGCTGGTGGTCCCCTATCAGGTGCCGTTCATCGCGCGCGAGACCGGCGGGCTGATGCAGGGCGTCTACGCCGCCACCGACTATTGGTGGACGATCGAGGACAAGTTTCCGCTGGCCAAGATGTTCAACGAGGCTTTCGAGAAGAAGTACGGCTACAAGCCGGAATGGGGCGCGGAGAACGCCTATGTCAGCTTCGCGCACTGGGCCCACATGTGCGAGCAGGCCGGCAGCTTCAACCCGCCCGACGTGATCAAGGCCTATGAGAAGGGCGAGACGATCCCCTCGCTCGTCGGCGACGTGCACTACCGCCCCGAAGACCATCAATGCGTCCGCCCCGTGATCATCGTCAAGGGCAAGCAGCAGAAGGACATGAAGGGCAAGGAGGACTGGTACGACGTGGTCGAGATCGTACCGGGCGAAAGCCTGATGCAGAAGCCGGACGCGTTCGGCTGCCATCCAGGCGACTACAGCTGAGTCTCCCGCTCAATCCCCGTGACGCCGCAGGCCGCTTCCGGCTCCTGCGGCGTCACGTCCTTTTTGGCGCGCCGCATGAGCACGCCGCAACCGTGATCATTGCATGATTAGTTGGCCCAA
Organism: Bradyrhizobium sp. U531; assembly: GCF_051710265.1. Taxonomy (NCBI): domain Bacteria; kingdom Pseudomonadati; phylum Pseudomonadota; class Alphaproteobacteria; order Hyphomicrobiales; family Nitrobacteraceae; genus Bradyrhizobium; species Bradyrhizobium sp. U531. The sequence continues at coordinate 872,783 of NZ_JASVEN010000002.1, read as the reverse complement.
TCTCGTTTCGCAGCTTTTCAACGGGCTCGCGCTCGGCGCGCTGCTCGCGCTGATCAGCTCCGGCCTGACCATCATCTACGGCACGCTCGGCGTGCTCAACCTCGCCCACGGCGCGATGTTCATGATCGGCGGCTATGCCGGCTTCGTGACCTACCAATACACGGAATCGTTCATCCTTGCCGTGATCGCCGGCTCCCTGTTCGTGATGCTGCTCGGCGTCGCGATGGAACGTCTCATCATCCGCCATTTCTATCATCGCCCGCACGAGGATCAGCTGCTCGTGACGTTCGGGCTCGGCATCTGCTTCGTCGAGATCATCCGGCTGATCTTCTCCAGCCAGTCGCAGCTGGTCCCGCCGCCGGCGATATTCCAGGGCATCACCAATCTCGGCTTCATGTTCTATCCGACCTACCGCCTCGCCGTAGTCGGCATCGTCGCGATCGCGCTCGGCGCGCTGTTCATCATCCTGTACCGGACCCGGCTCGGCATGATCGTGCGGGCCGGCATCGAGGATTCGGTGATGGTGGATTCGCTCGGCATCGACGTCTATCGCGTCTTCATGGTGGTGTTCGGCATCGGCGCGGCGGCCGCCGGCTTTGCCGGCATCGTCAACGCGCCGGTGGTCTCGCTGACACCGGGCATCGGTGACGACATCCTGGTCCAGACCTTCGTGGTGGTGGTGATCGGCGGCGTCGGCTCCTTCCCCGGCGCGATCCTCGGCGGCCTGATCGCCGGCGAGATCATTAGCGTCACCTCCATGTTCAACCCCGGCTACGCCTATGTGATGCTGTTTGCGGCAATGACGCTCGTACTCGTGGTGCGACCGCATGGCCTGCTCGGCGTGCAGGGCCGCGAATAAGTGATCCGCTGATGCTCAAGCAACGCCCGTTTCTGATCGAGACCCTGACGGCCATCGGGTTGATCGCAGCCCCCTTCGTCCTGCCTCATCTCGGATTCGCACCGAACACCGTCAACCGTATCCTGGTCTGGGGCCTGTTCGGCCTCGGCTTCGACATCCTGTTCGGCTTCACCGGGCTGTTGTCGTTCGGCCAGTCCGCGTTCTATGGCACCGGCGGCTTCGTCGCGGCGTACCTGCTGACCCGCGCCGGCTTCGGCAACGTGCTCGGCGCGCTGATCATCGGCATGATCGCGGCCGCCGCGACCGGCTACCTGATCGGACTGATAGCGCTGCGTCGTACCGGCATCTATTTCGCCATGATCACCGTGGCCATCGCGGAAGTGTTCTTCTTCGTCGAGTTCAATCCGCTCTCGGATTTCACCGGCGGCGAGAACGGCCTGCCGGGCGTGCCGACGCCGAGCTTCAATCTCGGCTTCACGACCCTCCATTTCACCAATGGCTGGTCGCTCTATCAGTTCATCGCCCTGTGCTATTTCGTGGGCGTCATCATCGCGCTCCGGATCGTGCGCTCGCCGGTCGGCGCCATCTTCAACGCGATCCGTGACAATCCCCTGCGCGCCACCGCCGTCGGCCACAACATCCACGGCTACAAGCTGACCGCCTTCGTGATCGCCGCCGCCTATGCCGGCTTCGCCGGCGGCCTGCTCGGGGTGCTCCAGGCCTTCATGCCGCCGGATGCGTTCACCTTCGACACGTCCGGCCAGCTCGTGATGCAGACCGCGATCGGCGGCCGGGGCACGCTGTTCGGACCGCTGGTCGGCGCAACCGTCTGGCTGTTCCTGCAGGATTTCCTCCAATCCGCGCTGGGCCTTGGGGCGGCGTGGAAGCTGGTGCTCGGTGTCGTGTTCGTCGTGCTGGTCTGCTTCCTGCGCGGCGGCATCATCGGGGGGATTGCGGATCTCTATCGCCTTGCCTCCGGCAAGCGTAAGCGGACCGAGACCGAGCAAGAAGCTGCGGACGCCGAGGCGACACAGCAATCCGCACCGGCGCCGATGCTGGCCAAGGAGGTCGAGCATCCCGCTTATTCCGGTCCGATCCTGAAGGCCACCGGGCTCACCAAGCGTTATGGCGGCCTCGTCGCCAACAGCGACATCGATTTCAGCGTCAATCAAGGCGAGCTGCGCGGCATCATCGGGCCCAACGGCGCCGGCAAATCGACCTTCTTCAAGATGCTGACCTGCGAGATTGCGCCGACCTCGGGCCAGATCGGGTTCGAGGGGCGCGACATCACGGGATTGAAGGTCACCGAGGTTTGCCAGCTCGGCCTCACCAAGAGCTATCAGGTCAACCAGCTCTTCACCGGCCTCACGGTTCGCGAGAACCTGACGATCGCCGCGCTCGCCGAGCTGCGCGGGAAATTCCGGCTCGACCTGTTCCGCAAGCTCTCGGACGTCAAGGGCCTGACCGAGCAGGTCGAGCATACGCTCGCACTGGTCAATCTGGCCCGCCGCGCCGACACGCCCGTGTCCGAGCTCGCCTATGGCGAGAAGCGCAGGCTGGAGATCGGGCTCGCGCTCGCGACCTCACCGCGCCTGCTGCTGCTCGACGAGCCGCTCGCCGGCATGAGCCCGCGCGAGCGGATCGAGACCGTCAAGTTGCTCAAGTCGATCGCGCGCGGCCGCACCATGATCATCATCGACCACGACATGGACTCCCTGTTCGAGCTGGTCGAGCGCGTCACCGTGCTGCAGGAGGGCCGCGTGCTGGTCTCCGGAACGCCCGAGGAGATCAAGACCAACGCAGCGGTGCAGGAGGCCTATCTCGGCGGCGTGCATGGGGAGATCGCCGCATGAGCCTGATCGAGGTCAACGGCCTGAACAGCTATTACGGGGATTCCCACATCCTGTTCGACGTCGCCATGCACGTCGAGCGTCACGAGGTGGTCGCGCTGCTCGGCCGCAACGGCGCCGGCAAGAGCACCACGCTGAAGAGCCTGATGGGCGTGGTGACGCCGCGTAGCGGCAGCGTGAAGTTCGACGGCATCGACATCGCCGGACGCAGGAGCCACAAAATCGCGCAGGCAGGCATGCAGCTCGTGCACGAGGAGCGCCGGATCTTCGGCAGCCTGTCGGTGGAAGAGAACATCCTGCTCGCCGGGATCACGGCACCCAAGCGCTGGCCGCTCGACCGCATCTACGAGATGTTTCCGCGGCTCAAGGAGCGTCGCAGCAACCGCGGCACCGAGCTCTCCGGCGGCGAGCAGCAGATGCTCGCGATCGCGCGGGCGCTGGTGCGCGATCCCAAGATCGTGCTGCTCGACGAGCCGTTCGAGGGCCTTGCGCCCGTGATCGTCCACGATCTCGTCAAGGCCTGCCGCGAGCTGGCGGCCGCCGGCCAGACCATCGTGCTGGTCGAGCAGAATCTGGCGGCGACGCTGGCGCTGGCGAGCCGGATCTACATCATCAACAACGGCCACATCGTGCACGAGGGGCCGGCGCAGGAGCTGAAGGCCCGGCCGGAATTGCTGCAGCGCTATCTCGGCGTTTGATCAGCCGGCAAGCGCGGCTACCATCCGTCTGGCGTGATCGGCAAGCACGGCCATGTCTTCCTTGCGCGTCTGCGCCGGCAGGAGCTCGACGCCTGATCTGACCGGCATGACGTGCATGTGCAGGTGAAAGACCACCTGCCCGCTGGCCGGCTCGCTGAATTGCTGCAGGATGATGCCCTCGGCATCGAACACGTTCATCGCCGCAATCGCAATCCGCTTGGCCGTTCTCGCGACCGCGGCGAGATCGTCATCGGTGATGTCGAGGATGCCGCGCGCCGGCGCGCGGGGAATGACCAGGGTGTGCCCGGGCGAGCGCGGCATGATGTCGAGGAAGGCGAAGCTGCGGTCGTCCCTGAAGACCTCGAAGCAGGGGATCTCGCCGCGCAGGATCTTTGCGAAGACGTTCTGATCGTCATAGGTCGTCATGGGTCGCCTCCACGCTTGCGAGCCGCGATCAAACGCGCTCGTTTCCGTTGACGCAAGCAAGCCCGCCGATCTATCCACGATGCCGGCAGGATGGTTCCATTGACGACAGGCTTCGATCCCGGACACAGCATAGAGAGCGCGCGGCGCGCCCTCACCGCGCGGCTGAAATCAGCAGGCATCGAGGAGCCCGGCCTCGATTCGCGCCTGCTCGTCGGCGCTGCCCTGCAGCTCGATCTGACCGGCCTGGTGGCGCAGGCGACGCGACACCTCACGCCCGAAGAGACCGCGCGCCTGGAGCAATATGCGCAGCGCCGGATCGCGGGCGAACCGGTGGCGCGCATTCTCGGCACGCGGGAGTTTTGGGGAATGCCGTTCCGCCTGTCCGAGGCGACTTTGGTGCCGCGGCCGGATACCGAGACCGTCGTCGAGCTGGCGCTCGAAATTTTTCGCGGGCTCACGGTCTCGGGACGACCGCCGCGCATCGCCGACATCGGCACCGGCTCGGGCGCAATCCTGCTCGCGCTGCTGCACGAGATTCCCGATGCCTTCGGCGTCGGCACCGATCTCAGCCTGTCCGCCCTCGACACGGCGCGGGACAATGCGACAGCTCTCGGCTTCGCCGGCCGCGCCGCTTTCGTCGCCTGCTCCTATGCATCGGCGCTGCGCGGCCCGTTCGACCTCATCGTGTCGAACCCGCCCTATATTCCTGCGGCCGAAATTCCGACATTGAGCATCGAGGTGCGCGAGCACGATCCGCATCTGGCGCTCGACGGCGGCAACGACGGATATGACGCCTACCGCGCCCTGATCCCGCAAGCGAGCGAGCGTCTCGCAAGCGGCGGCGCGCTCATCGTCGAGGCCGGCCAGGGCCAGGCGAGAAATATCGAAACCTTGATGGCAGCCGCCGGGTTGACGCTGGACAGGGCACCCAAGGCCGACCTGGCTGGCATCCCGCGGGCGGTTTCGGCCCGAAAAATGCCCCCATAAAAGCCGGATTGGCTTGCAAAAAGCTCTTGGAATATCCCTTGGGAACGACTACGTTCCGTTCAACAGATCGGTGCCGGCCCCGTAGACCTACGGGCGAAAGCCGGGCTCTCGGGCGAGAGCTTTACTGATTAAAGGTTCCAAGCCGCAGGTCCTGTGAAGCGCGATGGCCATTGGAGCTGCGCTGCTCTCCGACCGCAAAGTGAACGAAAGCCTGATATTGCGCTTGAAGACTTACGCAACAACGCTGGGCTTGTTTCGGCAGGCAAAATGAATGGGTTCGCTGGCGATCAGTGCTGGCGGGTGGGGAACGCGTCTTTGTTGAGCGCGACGGTCGACGAACATCGGCAGGGATCGATCCCGCTCTTGCGCGCGGCGCGCGCGAGCGATGTGAACCGCTGTCACCAGGTCACTCCTAGCAATCAGTACGCGTGCAACCTTTAGGGCTGGAATTAAAGGCAGGACATGAGAAACGGTCAGAACAAGCAGCGGATGCGCAACCGCAACAACAACAATAACAACAATAACAACAACCGGCGCAGCCAGAACCCGATGACCCGGGTCTACGAGTCCAACGGACCCGACATCAAGATCCGCGGCACCGCCTCGCACATCGCTGAGAAATATCTGCAGCTCGCGCGCGACGCGCGCTCCTCCGGCGACCCCGTTGCAGCCGAGAACTACTACCAGCATGCGGAGCATTATTTCCGCCTGATCGCGACTGCTCAGGAGCAGTTCCGCCAGAACCAGCAGCCGCGCGGTGACGAGCCCGTCACCAGCCATAGCGACGACGGCGAGGACGACGGCGAGAATTTCTCGAACTTCGGGCAGGAGCCCGGCTTCGTCCCGCAGCCGCAACAGCAGCAGCCCTTCGCGCGCGACCGCGACGGCCAGCGCGAGCATCATCAGCGTGATCACCAGCAGCGCGACAGCCAGCAGCCCTATCAGCGTGACCAGCAGCAGCCGCGCGAGCAGCGCGAGCGCGACCATCGTCCGCAGCCGCAATATCAGCCGCAACCGCCGAACCAGCCGCAGCCCGTCATCGCCGAGGCCGGCAGCGTCGACCGCCTGCCCTCCTTCATCACTGGCGCGCAGCCGCAGGTGAATGGCGGCGCCAATGGCGCTCAGCCCGGCTTCGAGGGCGGCGCTGGCGGCAGCGAACGCTTTCCGCGCCGGCGTCGCCGGCCGCACGGCCCGCGCCCCGAGCGCGAGGCTGCTCCGGCAGCCGCCTCGAGCGACGATCTCGCGCCCGGCGAGTAAGCTCGTTCCGATATCGTGAACTGCAATCGTCCCGGCCTCGCGCCGGGACGTTTTGTTTTCAGCTTGCTTTCAGCCGCGCGTCACCGTCGTCGAGGACGGCACCAGCACCGGCTTCGCCAGCGAAGGAATGAGCCGCGCTCGTTCGCGCTTGGCGGGGATCGCACGATAGACCTGCTTGGTGGCCTCGACGATGTGCACGCCTGCAAAGGGCAGCGACAGCGCCGCGCCGGCGCGCTCCCACATCTGCGCCGATTTCAGCACCCAGCCGCCGGCATAGGGCGGCATGAACAACGCCTCGCCCCAGGCAGTCGGCGTGAACCAGGTCTGCCGCAGCAGATCGGTGATCTGCGAGCGCGAATAGGGCCGGCCGTGGCCGAACGGCGTGCTGTCGGTGCGGGTCCACACCCCGCGCCGGTTCGGGATCACCGCGATCACGCGGCCCGAGGGCGACAGCACCCGCCACACCTCACGCAGCAGCGCGGCCGGATCGTCCGACATCTCCAGCGCGTGGATCAGCAGGATGCGGTCGACAGCAGCGTCCGGAAGCGGCAGCGAGAATTCGTCGACCAGCGAGGCCAGCGCCGGCCGCCCGGTCGGCCATTTCAGCACGCCCTGGGCCGCCGGCATGAAGGCAAGGCAGCGCTCGGCATCTTCGCGGAACAACCCCAGATAGGGCGTGGGATAGCCGAGGCCGAGCACGCGCTGGCCCTCCGCGCGCGGCCAGCGCTCCCGGATACCGCGGTTGATCATTTGTCGCGCCACGATCCCGAGGCGGCGGGAATAGAACTCGCGGAGGTCGACGACGTCGATTGTCATGACCGCAATGTAACATGCGCCGGGCTCCGCCTGCGCGCGGAATATTGCATTGCCTGCGCAACGTTAACGCCATATTTGTCGGGCGGGGTTGAGCGCGATGGAGATGACATGGCCGCCGAAATTCGTACTTTCAGCTGTTTAAACGACAATTTCGGTTATCTGATCCACGATCCCGAAACCGGGGCGACGGCGTCGATCGACGCGCCGGAGGCCGGCCCGATCCTGAAGGCGCTCGACCGCGAGGGCTGGCAGCTTACCGACATCCTGGTCACCCATCATCATGGCGATCATGTCGGCGGGGTCGCCGAACTCAAGCAGAAATACAATTGCCGCGTCGTCGCGCCGCACGACAAGGGGACGAAGATCGCGGACGTCGATCTGCGCGTCGCCAATGCCGACGTGGTCAAGATCGGCAATCTGCTGGCGCGAATCATCGAAACCCCCGGCCACACGCTCGACCACATCTCCTACGTGTTCGACACCGAGAAGGCGGTCTTCGCCGCCGACACGCTGTTCTCGATCGGCTGCGGACGTGTGTTCGAGGGCACCTATCCGATGATGTGGGATTCGCTTCTGAAGCTGCGCGCCCTGCCCGACGACTTCAAGCTCTATTGCGGCCACGAATACACGGCCTCAAACGTCAAATTCGCGCTCACCGTCGAGCCGGACAATGCGGCGCTCCAGGCGCGCGCGGCGGAGGTGACGAAGCTTCGTGCCGAGAACAAGCCGACCATTCCCACGCTGCTCGGCGAGGAGAAGCGCGCCAACGTGTTCCTGCGCGCCGACGAGCCATCGGTCGCCGCCAAGTTGCACATGAAGGGCGCCGATCCCGCCGCGGTGTTCGGCGAGCTGCGCGAGCGCAAGAATAAATCCTGAAGCACGTCCTGAAAACAAAACCCTGCAGAAGAAAGTCCTGACGGGATCGATGCCGACCGCAGCCGAGATCATCGCGCGCCTTGAACTGCGGCCGCACCCCGAGGGCGGCCATTACCGCGAGACGTTTCGCGACCAGGCCACCGACGCCAACGGGCGATCGCGTTCGACCCTGATCTACTTCCTGCTCGCCCGCGGCGAACGCTCGCACTGGCATCGCGTCGATGCTGTCGAGACGTGGCACTACTACGCCGGCAGCCCCTTGATGCTGCGCATCGCCCATGACGGCTGCTCCCAGCACGAGGTGCGGCTCGGCATCGATCTCGCCGGCGGCGAGCGGCCGCAGGCCATCGTGCCGGCGAATGCCTGGCAGATGGCGGAGACATCAGGCGAATGGACCCTGGTCGGCTGCACCGTCGCGCCAGCGTTCGAATTCGCGAGGTTCGAGCTGGCGCCGAAGGGCTGGGAGCCGTAGGCCGCGAGTCCTGGGCCCCGAGTCCTGGGCCCCAAGTCCGGAATCGGGTGGGTTCGATCCATCGTGCATCGTAGGACGGCGCTCGCAACGAACAGGAGCGCGGCATGCACGGTACATTCGATTCCCCTGCGATTCAGATCGACCCGGCAATTCTCTATTTCGGGACGCCCGTCGTCCTGATCGGATCGAGCAACGACGACGGCTCGCACAATCTCGCACCGATGTCCTCGGCGTGGTGGGTGGGATGGCGCTGCATGCTCGGGCTCGCCCACAATTCCAAGACGACCGAGAACGTGATCCGCAGTGGCGAATGCGTACTCAATCTGCCGTCGGCGGATCTCGTCGCCGCGGTCGATCGCCTCGCCCGCACCACGGGCTCGAATCCCGTTCCGCCGGGAAAGCTCTATCGCGGCTATCGGCACGAGAAGGACAAGTTCGGTCTCAGCGGCCTGACCGCGCTGCCGGGCGAAACGGTCCGTGCGCCCCGTGCGGTGGAATGTCCGGTGCAGATGGAGGCAAAGCTCGCGCATGTGCACGAGATGGCGCAAGACGATGCGGTCTGGCGCGGCAACCTCGTAGCCATCGAGGTCCGCATCACGCGTGTGCACGCCCATCCTGACATCATGATGGAGGGCGTCCCCAACCGCATCGATCCCGACAAATGGCGGCCGCTGATCCTCAGCTTCCAGGAGTTCTACGGCCTGACACCCCAGCGCCTGCAACGCTCCGAGCTCGGACAGATTCCCGAGGCGATGTATCGACCGCCGGGCTGGCAGCCGGCGCTTTGATTACCGCTTCCTCAACACCATGTCCTTGGCCGCGATCAGGCCGCCGCCGGCGATCAGGATCGCGGCAAGGGCGATGTTGGCGCTGGCCTTGGCGAAACCGGCGGCGATGAGGAAGCCGGTCGAGAGCAGCGGCGTCGCGTAGGAGGCGGCGCCGAGCACGCGGATATCACCGCGCTTCATGCCGATGTCCCAGGCGTAGAACGCAGCGCCGACGGGGCCGATGCCGAGCGCAATCACCGCGAGCCATTGCAAGCCCGTCTCCGGCCACACCGTGGTTTCGACCAGGCCATGCATCAGCGCGGCCAGCGCCGAAGTGGCCAGACAGAAGCCCGCGACGGCGTCGGTCGGCACTGCCTTCAGGCGGCGTGACAGCACCGAATAGGCCGCCCAGACGAACGCAGCGATGAAGGCCGCGATCAATCCCGGCACGGCCCCCGGCGCGAAGCCGCTGGTGTTGCCGGCGAACAGCAGCACGGTGCCGACGAGCCCGAGCACCGCGCCGATGATGTGATGCAGGGCGAGCCGCTCGCCCGGAAGGAACGACGAGAACAGCACGATCAGCAGCGGCCACATGTAGTTCAGAAGACCGGCTTCAGCCGGCGGGGCGAAGCGGAGCGCGAGGAAATACAGCGCGTGATAGCCGAACAGGCCGCCGACGCCGACCACCCAGACGACGAGCGGCTGGCGCAGGCTCTTCGCGGCATCGCCGCGGCCGATCCAGGTCAGCAGGCCGACGAGGCCGCCGATCGCAAACGTCATCGCCGCGAGTTGGAACGCCGGAATCGTTCCGGTCGCCACCGTCATCACCGAGAGCAGCGACCACATCAGGATCGCGGTCAAACCGATCAGCGTGGCGCTACGGGGAGTCATTGGCCAATTTCCGTCATGACCGGGCTTGTCCCGGCCATCCACGCTCTTCCGTGGGAGACGGTTGTTTTAAAGCCGTGGATGCCCGGGACAAGCCCGGGCACGACGAGGCATCGGCTTATGATCGCACCTGATGCCTGCGCATCACACCATGTACTGGCCGCCGTTGACCGTCAGCGTCGAGCCGGTGATGAAACCGGATTCGTCGGCCGCCAGGAACACGACCGCGCGCGCGATCTCCTCGGGCTCGCCGAGCCGGTTGGCCGGGATCTGCGGGATCACGTTCTTCTCCAGCACGTCCTTCGGCACCGCCTGCACCATTTCGGTGTTGATGTAGCCGGGGCAGATCGCGTTCACGGTGATGCCGCCCTTGGCATTCTCCAGCGCGAGCGCCTTGGTGAAGCCGATGTCGCCGGCCTTCGCCGCGGAATAGTTGACCTGGCCGAACTGCCCCTTCTGGCCGTTGATCGAGGAGATCGAGATGATGCGTCCGAACTTGCGCGCGCGCATGCCCTCGATCACCTGGCGCGTCATGTTGAACAGCGAACCGAGATTGGTGTTGATGACGGCGTTCCATTGCTCGAGCGTCATCTTGTGGAAGGCGGTGTCGCGGGTGATGCCGGCATTGTTGACGAGCACCTCGATCGGCCCGAGATCGGCCTCGACCTTCTTCACGCCTTCGGCGCAGGCCTCGAAGCTGCTGACGTCCCATTTGTAGACGGCAATGCCGGTCTCGCCCTTGAACTTCTCCGCGGCCGCGTCGTTGCCGGCATAGCTCGCCGCAACCTTGTAGCCGGCCGCCTTCAGCGCCTTGCTGATCGCAGCACCGATGCCCCGCGTACCACCCGTCACCAATGCAACACGTGCCATATCGTATTCCTTCCCTTGGACTCTTCCTTGGACTCGTCGGACGTTTCTGGAGTGATTGTTTTTAACGTTGGATTATGCGGTTGGTTTGACGGACATCAAGAACAAAACGCCCGGCGTTGAGCCGGGCGTTTGTATTTAGTCGAGGCTTGCGCGGTTGCGAAGAATATTTGATTTGCAACCGCTGCCTTTTTAATCGCGTGCAACGCACTCATCGACGTGTGCAGCGCACGCGCAACTGAACGTCAGCTACGCGTCAGTTACCTTCAGTCGCGCGCCAGACACATCGCGATACCCATGCCGCCGCCGATGCACAGCGTGGCAAGGCCCTTCTTCGAATCGCGCTTCTGCATCTCGTGCAGCAGGGTCACCAGCACGCGCGCGCCGGACGCGCCGACGGGATGACCGATCGCGATCGCGCCGCCGTTGACGTTGACCTTGGCGGTATCCCAGCCGAGGTCCTTGTTGACGGCGCAAGCCTGCGCCGCGAAGGCTTCGTTGGCCTCGATCAGGTCGAGATCGCCGACGTTCCAGCCGGCCTTCTTCAGCGCGGCGCGCGAGGCCGGGATCGGGCCCGAGCCCATGATCTTCGGATCGACGCCGGCCTGCGCCCAGGACACGATCCGCGCGAGCGGCTTCTTGCCTTCCTTGGCCGCCTGCTTGGCGGTCATCAGCACCACGGCGGCAGCGCCGTCATTGATGCCGGATGCCGAACCCGCGGTGACCGTGCCATCCTTCTCGAAGGCGGGCTTGAGCTTGGCCATCCCGTCGAGCGTTGCACCGTGACGCGGATATTCGTCGGCGCCGACGACGATGTCGCCCTTGCGGGTCTTGATGGTGACGGGGACGATCTCGTCGTTGAACTTGCCGGCCTTCTGCGCCGCTTCTGCCTTCTGCTGCGAGGCGACCGCGAACTCGTCCTGCTGGGCGCGGGTGATCTGCCACTGCCGTGCGACGTTCTCGGCGGTGTTGCCCATGTGGTAGCCGTTGAAGGCATCCCACAGGCCGTCCTTGATCATGGTGTCGACGAACTCGACCGCGCCCATCTTGACGCCGCCACGCAGATATTGGGCGTGCGGGGCCATGCTCATGGATTCCTGGCCGCCGGCGACCACGATTTCGGAATCGCCGTTGAGCAGCGCCTGATAGCCGAGCGCGACCGTGCGCAGGCCGGAGCCGCAAAGCTGGTTCACGCCCCAGGCCGGGCTCTCCACCGGGATGCCGGCGGCGATCGAGGCCTGACGGGCCGGGTTCTGGCCCTGGGCGGCGGTCAGGATCTGACCCATGATGACTTCCGAGACCCGGCCGGGCTCGATGCCACCGCGCTCCAGCGCGGCCTTGATGGCGATGGCGCCGAGATCGTGGGCGGGAAGGGTCGCGAACGCTCCGTTGAAGCTTCCGACCGGGGTGCGGGCGGCGCTGACGATGACGACATCGTCTGACATGGGCATCTCCTGAGGCTTGGGTTTCTTGAAAGGGGGCAGGCGGGGCTTTGAGAAAACGGCTCGCCAGTCTCGTCAGCCATCCTGTTAACGTCGTTGAGGCATGTCAATCGGCCGGCGACCGAATTCATGCCGCAGCGCATTCAAAATAGCGTTCTTGGCGCTTTCGCAAGCAAGATTTTGCTCCGGGATTAACCGTGCCGCACAAAACGGTAGCGTAAGCCCTTTGAAAATGCTTATTTTGTTGCGTTGCGTACTCTTCCCGCCCTGCGGTATGGCCCGCCGGGTTCCCGTTCTCCGCGTTTGCAAGTGAGAGCCCATGGCGAAATCAGACCAACCCACGACCATCAAAAAATACGCGAACCGCCGGCTCTACAACACCGGAACGAGCACCTACGTGACGTTGGAAGACCTCGCCGCGATGGTCAAGGATGGCGAGGATTTCCTGGTCTATGACGCCAAGACCGGCGACGACATCACCCGTTCCGTGCTCGCCCAGATCATCTTCGAGCAAGAGAACAAGGCCGGCCAGAACCTGCTCCCGACCACCTTCCTGCGCCAGCTCATCCGCTTCTACGGCGACAGCATGCAGATGGTGGTGCCGAAATATCTGGAACAGTCGATCGCGACCCTGACCCAGGAGCAAGAGAAGTTCCGCAAGCAGATCGCCAACACCCTGTCCGGCACTCCTTTTGCTCCCTTGGAAGAACAGGTCCGCCGGAACATGGAGCTGTTCCAGCAGACCTTCTCGATGTTCAAGCCCTTCGCCCAGCCGCCCCGTTCGGGCACGGCGGAGGCGGAGCCCGATGCCAATGCCGCGGCGCCGGCGGAAAGCAACATCGACGATCTGCGCCAGCAGATGAAGGAAATGCAGGATCGCCTGGAGCGGATGTCGAAGAAGGAAGAATAGGTCTTTCTTCCCCCCCGGCAGCCGAATGAGCCGGAGGATACGACATGTCCGACCGCAGCTCTCATTGGGACAGGGTCTACGCCACCAAGGGCGAGGACGAGGTCAGCTGGTTTCAGAATAGCCCCTCGACCTCGCTCGCGATGATCCGAGCGGCCAATCCCGATCGCCATTCCGCCATCATCGACATCGGCGGCGGTGCTTCGCGCCTGGTCGATGCCCTGTTGCAGGACGGATATCGCGACGTCTCCGTGCTGGACCTCTCGGCCAACGCACTCGACGCCGCCAGGACGCGGATCGGCAGCGCCGCCGCGACGGTCGACTGGATCGTCGCCGACGCCACGACATGGCGGCCTGCAAAGGCCTATGGGGTCTGGCACGATCGCGCGGCGTTTCACTTTCTGACCGACCCCCGCGACAGGGCGGCTTACGTCGAGCGCCTGCGGTCCGCGGTCGCCCCCGGCGGCCATGTCATCATCGCGACATTCGCACCCGACGGCCCGGAGAAATGCAGCGGCCTGCCGGTGCAGCGCCATGACGGCGCCAGCCTTGCAGCAGAGCTCGGGGCGGAGTTCGCGCTGATCGAGACGCGCAGCGAGATGCATCATACGCCGTGGGATTCGACGCAGGCGTTTCAGTTCAGCCGGTTTCAACGACGAGGCTCGTGAAAAGCGGCTGCACGCTCGACGAGTTCGTCATTGCGAGCGTAGCAATCCAGACTGCCGCCGCGGAAAGATTCCTGGATTGCTTCGCTACCCTCGCAATGACGGAATTCGCGAAACCAGCTCGATCAAGCCGCCAGCTTCACCGCATGGGCAAAGTCCCAATAGAGCTTCCGCGCCTTGGTGTAGAACGGCCCCGGCTTGAGCTCGCGCTCATCGATGCGGATCACCGGGGCGACCTTGGCGAAATTGCCGGTGGAGAAGATCTCGTCGGCGGCCAGGAAATCGGCATAGCGCAACGTCTTCTCGACCACGTTGACGCCGTCGCCGCGCAGCAGGCTGATGACGCGCTGGCGCGTGATGCCGTTGAGGAAGGTGCCGTTCGGCACCGGCGTATAGACCACGCCGTCCCTGGCCATGAACACGTTGGAATTGCCGAATTCGGCGACGTTGCCGAGCATGTCGAGCATCAGCGCGTTCTGGAAACCGCGCAACGCGGCTTCGGCGAGCGCGCGCGAATTGTTCGGATAGAGGCAGGCCGCCTTGGCCTCGACCGGCGCGCATTCGGCCGTGGGCCTGCGGAACGGCGACAGCGTGATCGCATTTCCGACCGGCTTCGGCATCGGCGCCTCGTAGATGCACAGGCACCAATTGGTGGTCTCGGGGTCGAACAGCACGCCGCCGCCCGAGCCGTTCTGCGCCCAGTACATCGGACGGACATAGAGCTCGGCATTGGCCGCAAAGCGCGCAATGCCTTCGGTCGCAAGCCCGAGCCAGGTGCCGGTATCGACCACCGGCTTCAGGCCGAAATTGATCGCGGATTGATTGGCGCGGGCGACGTGACGGTCGAGATCGGGCGCGACGCCCTCGAAGGCGCGCGCACCGTCGAACACTACCGAGCCGAGCCAGGCCGCATGCGTGCGCGGCCCCATGATCGGCACGTTGCCGTCGTGCCATTTGCCCTCGAAGAAGGTCCAGCTCGGCGAATATTCGATCGGCTTCTTGATCTCGGCCATATCAGGCCTCCCGTTGGACATATCCGGGCACTATTGTCCCAATTTCTAAACGATTTGCTGCCGCGACCAGGTGAGTTACCCTCTCCCCTTGTGGGAGAGGGTGGCTCGCCGCGTAGCGGCGAGACGGGTGAGGGGTATCTGTCCGCGTGCGCGTTTGCGGAGAGATACCCCTCATCCGGCGCCATAGCCGAGGCTTCGCCTCGGCGTTCTTAGGAACGGCGGCCGAAGGCCGCCTATGCCACCTTCTCCCACAAGGGGAGAAGGAAGATGCCGCTCGATCCGCTCGCAAAGCGCTTGTTGACCATGATGGCCGCGGCTGCGCCGCAGGCGAGAAGCCGCCCGAGCGTGGAGGCGCGGCGGCAATCGCTGGCCAAGCTGATGCAATTCGCGCGCGCCGATGCGCCTGACGTGACGACGCACGATGGCACGCTGCCCGGCCGCGCCGGCGAATTGCCCTATCGCCTCTACACACCCGCCAATGCCGACGCGCTTGCGCCGGGCTTCGTGTTCTTTCACGGCGGCGGCCTCGTCGCCGGCGGCATTGCCACGCATGACCGCATCGCGGCAGCGCTGGCGCACGCCACCGGCTGCCGCCTCGTCTCGGTCGACTACCGCCTCGCACCGGAGCATCCTTTTCCGGCCGCGGTCGAGGACGCGATCACCGCCACCGAATGGGTTGCGCGCGAGGCCGCGTCGCTCGGCATCGACGCAGACCGCCTGGTGGTCGGCGGCGATTCCGCCGGCGCAACGCTCGCGGCGATCGTGTGCCAGGAAGCGGCACAGACGGCGGGCCTTGCCATTGCCGCGCAATGCCTGATCTGCCCGGTGCTTGATTTCGAGGAAATTTCGCCCTCACGCGAGGCCTTCGCCGAGGGCCATCTGATCGACCGCGTCACGATCGAGGCCGATCTGTCCGACTATCTGCCTGAAGACATCGACACGGCCGACCCCCGCGTGTCTCCCTTGCGTGCAACCAGGCTCTCCGGCCTGCCGACCGCGATCATCCACACCGCCGAATACGACCCGATGCGCGACGAGGGCAATGCCTATGCCCGCAAGCTGCTCGCCGCCGGCGTCGCCGTCGAGCATGTCTGCCACGACGGCATGGTTCACAATTTCCACGCCATGGGCGCGATCCTGCCGCAGGCGCAGCTCGCGCTGTCGCAGATCGGCGAGCAGGTGCGGCGGGCGGTGGAGAGATGAGATGCTCCTTCCCCTCTCCCCTTGTGGGAGAGGGTGGCTCGCCGCGATGGCGGCGAGACGGGTGAGGGGTCTCCGTCCACGAATCCAACTCGCATTCGAATGTGCCGAGACACACCCCTCATCCGGCGCTTCGCGCCACCTTCTCCCACAAGGGGAGAAGGAAACAAATTACGCGCGCGCGTCGATCACCGCTCTGGCGGCCGTGACGTAGTCAGGCCAATGCATGTCTGCGTAGCGTTCCGCATGGCGGGCGCAGGTGACGTCGGGCGCATGCGCGGCGGCGATCATGCGCGCAAAGCGTTCTTCGGCCACCGTCGCGTCGTCGGGCACCGGCGCGGGTGCAGCCGCGACAGCGGTGGGAGCGACGGCAAGCCCCGCCATTCCAGCGAGCAGGATGCGGCGTGACGTGGTCATGGCTGTCGTCCTCCGTTGTCCCGCCGATCCCGGCCGGCGAGCGAGTCAGTGCAATCGCCGCAAATTAGCCGCGCTTGTCGATGCAGTCCATGGCTTGCGGATAGCGCTTGACCGCGGGAACGATCACGTTCCATCTAGCTCGCGATTTCGCCACCATGGCCCACGCGTCGGATTGTCACGTGTCCCCTCACCGCTCCTCGCATCGTCCAATCTTTCGCGCTGTCGCGATGGGACTGGCCTGCCTTGGGGTTTCGATCGGCGCCGCGTTCGCCGCCGACGACGAAGAGGATGCACCCGCGAAACCCGCGGTGCCGAATCTCTATCTCGATCTGCGCACGACCTACGCGTCGATTCCGGCCGGAACGCTCGGGCTCGGCTTCGGCACCACGTCGCTGTCGACCGCGCTCGAAGCCCTGGCGGTGCGCCGAGGCGCAACGCTGCCGAACGGCCTGCCGGCCGCGAAATCGATCGCCGTCGACCTGCCGCTGACCGTCGACGTCAACGACCGCGTCTCGCTTTATGGCGGCGTGTCGGGCTCGACGACCGACATCGGCGGCGGCTGGTCGATGTTCGACGTCACGAGCTGGAACATTGGCGTGCAGGCCGATCTCTACAGCCAGGATGGCGGGGCGATCCCGACCATCACGCTGCAATCGACCCTGACGCAATCCGTGCCGAACGATCAGGGCATGACGAATTCGTTCAACAACATCCTGGAATTCGACTACGCGCTCGACGAGGACGAGACGCGGGGCTGGCTAGCCGGCATGCAACATACCTACACAACCATCGCCAGCCCGTTCGCCAGCATCGGAACGAACACGATCCTCTATGCCGGCGGCTATTACCAATGGCCCAGCAACTGGAAGTTCACTGGACGCCTCGGCATGCAGTCGTTCGGCGGCGCTCGGCTTGCCGGCCGGACGCTGGCAGAGTCCTTCACACAACCGATCCTGCGGCTCGACCTCGATCGCATGGACGATAATGACAACCGCCTGTTCGGCATCACCGCGCAGATCGCCTGGATGCCGAAGCCGTCCTACCAGCTGACCTTGCGCACGCCGCTCTACGCCGTGCGCAACTGACTGCGATCGCGCAGGGATTTTCGGCAGAGCCCGGCCTCGGCCATTGACCCACGGCCGGGTGCCGCACCGGCCGTCAACCGATTGTTAATCCTCATCCCAAAACCTCGATTGCGTTACGCCGCGGCAAGGAAGCCTGAAGCAAACTGGACCGACTTTTCGCATCGTGCGTGCTTGGAGGCTGCGAATGTCCCATCTGGTGCCGGAACGGACTCTGCTCGCTGGGAAGATCTTCTTCAATTTCGGCCAGTCCACGATCGATTGCTTGGTACGCCGGCTGACCGAGGAAGCGGCAACGCTGGAAATGGAAAGCAGCCTCGGCGTGCCCGAGCGCTTCCAGCTCAGGCTGGCGGGACACGAGATGCTGTCCTGCCGCATCGTCTGGCGGTCCGACCGGCAAGTCGGCATCGCCTTCGAACGACCGAACGGCGTCGAGAGCCACGCCGGTGAAGAGCGGAGGCGCTCGTCCGACGCGATGATGCGCGGGCAGATGCTCGCGCTTCGCGCGGCGCTCGATTTCGTCCCACTCGGCATCGTGCTCCTGGATGCAAATCTTCGCGCTAGGTTGATCAACCACGCGTTCCGGCAGATGTGGCTATTGCCGGATGAAGTCGCCGACAGCCATCCGTCATTCGTGACCCTGATGCATCATGGCCGCGATACGCTCGCTTACGAGATTCCGCCGGCTGAACTCGAAGCCTATGTCGCCGAGCGGGTTCGTCACGTGCAGGCGGGCGACGCATCGCCGCTCGATCTGCGCCGCTCGGGCGGCGACGTCGTTCGCATGCAATGTACGCCGCTGCCCGACGGTGGGCGGATGCTGACCTATACTCCCGTCACCGACATCGTGCGCAATTCCGACGAGCTCAAATTGCTGCGCGACGCGCTCGAGAATGTCGAGGACGGCGTGCTGCTGCTCGATCGCGATCTCAACGCCAGCTTCATGAACCGGCGGATGCGCCGGTTCTGGGAAGTCAGCGAGCAGGAAGCCGCAAGCCGGCCGACCTATGCATCGCTGGTGAGCCGGGTCCATCGCGCGAGCGCGCCGAACCTTCCCACAAATGAACTGACGAAATTTCCGGCCAGGCGAGTTGCAGAGGTCAAGGCCGGCGACCACGTGCGCGACCTGCAGACGCCGGATGGACGACGCATCAGGGCCCATTGCACCACGATGTCGAATGGCGGCCGCATGCTGACCTATGTCGACATCACCGACCTCACGCAGAAGGCCGCGATGCTGGAGACGCTCGCGACCACCGACCCGCTCACCGGCCTCTACAACCGCCGGCACTTTCTGGAGTGCCTTGACGCGGAATGGAGCCGGTTCCAGCGCTATTATCGCTCCGTCTCGGTGCTGATGCTCGACATCGACCACTTCAAGTCGGTCAACGATCGTTACGGCCACGCCGTGGGCGACGCCGCGATCAGGACCGTTGCGTCCGCGTGCCTCGACGGCAAGCGCAAATCGGACATCGTCGGCCGTCTCGGCGGCGAGGAGTTTGCGATTCTGCTGCCCGAGACCAGCCTGTCGCGCGCAAGGACCGTCGCCGATCGCATCCGCAAGCGCGTGTTAGGGGCGCAGGTCGTATCCGGACAAATTCAGTTCGGCGTCACCGTGAGCGTCGGCATCGCGGAGGCGACCGTGAGCATGTCCGGCATCGACGCGCTGATGAGCGCGGCCGATTCAGCGCTCTACCAGGCCAAGGCCGAGGGCCGCAATCGCTGCATCGCCTTCGCGCCTCCATTGCCGGCCGACAAGGCGGCGGAGTGACCGAGCGCTGTAGCTGTTACTCCGGCACCGGCACGTCGAACGTGTTGAGCGTGACCGAGACCATGCAATAGACGCCGACAAGGTAGGACAGCTCGGCCGCGCCGTGCTCGCCGAATTCCTTCACGGCGGCACGATAGGTCAGCTCAGGCAGCACGCCGCCGTTCACCAGTGCCGAAGCCATGTCGTAGGCGACCGCCTCCTGCTTGGTGAGATCGACCGGCCGCTGGCCGGCGACGATGGTCGCGAGCTTCTCGTCGGACAGGCCGCGCTGCTCGGCCACCAGCACATGGGCATACAGTTCGTAGCCGGAACGGAAATGCGAGCCGGTGACGAGGATCGCGACCTCGCGCACCGGCGCGGGCAGCAGCGGGTTCGCCGCGATGGCCTTGACCAGCTCCCACACTGGTTTGCCGAAGCGCGGTTCGCGGATCCAGGGATTCCACGGACCGAGCAGCGCACCGTCGTCGCGCATGTTCACGAAGCCCTTGAAGTGGTCCTTGATGCCCGCTCGCATGTCATCATAGAGGGGCTTCTGCTCGTCGGTCAGATCCTTGGGATCGAGAATGGGAAGGCGCACAGCAGGGGTCTCCTCGTTGAGAAGATGCGAAGCTCACCCGCATGCTTGCGCAAGGCAAGTGAAGTTGCCGTGACGGCCGTGCCATTTCGCAAATCGCACGGCAACGCCGGCTATGGGCCGTTTTGCCCTGCGCTCTGCGGGTTGATGACGTCGTCAACGGCGAGCGTCAGCGGCTCGCCAGTCGCGAGGAACGACGACAGCATCGCCTCGAACGGCGCCGGATCGAGGCCGCGCGCCTTCAGCCAGCCGGGCTCATAATAGGTCTGCCGATAGCGCTCGCCGGAATCGCAGATCAGCGTCACCAGCGACCCCGTCACGTTCGCCTGCCGCATCTCCGACGCGAGCCGGCACAGCGCCAGGAAATTGGTGCCGGTGGAGCCGCCCACCGGACGACGCAGCCGCCGCGACAGCACGTTCATCGCCGCGATCGTTGCCGCATCCGGAATCTTCATCATGCGGTCGACCACGCCGGGCACAAAGGACGGCTCGCAGCGCGGCCTTCCGACGCCCTCGATCAGCGACGGGCGATCGCAGACATGGGAATGATCCTGCGAGCGGAAGCACTCGAAGAAGGCGGAGTGTTCGACATCGGCGACGCACAGGCGCGTCGGAAACTGGCGATAGCGCAAATAGCGTCCGATGGTGGCCGAGGTGCCGCCGGTGCCCGCGCCCATCACGATCCAGTCCGGCAGCGGGCGCGGCTCGCCCTGCAACTGGCTGAAGATCGATTCGGCGATGTTGTTGTTGCCGCGCCAATCGGTGGCACGCTCGGCGAAGGTGAACTGGTCCATGTAATGACCATTCAGGCGGGCCGCGAGCGCGGCCGCCTCCGCATAGAGCGCGCGGCCGTCGTCGATCAAATGGCAATTGCCGCCGTAGTGCTCGATCGCGGCGACCTTCTCCGCCGAGGTCGTGCGCGGCATCACGGCATAGAAGGGCACGCCGATCATCTCTGCGAAATAGGCTTCCGACACCGCGGTCGATCCGGAGGAAGCCTCGACCACGGGCGTACCTTGGCGGATATGGCCGTTGCAAAGCGCATAGAGAAACAGCGAGCGCGCCAGGCGATGCTTCAGGCTGCCGGTCGGATGCGTCGACTCATCCTTCAGATAGATGTCGATGCCTGATAGCGCCGGAACGATCAGCCGGATCAGATGCGTGTCGGCGGTGCGGCACTGGTCAGCCTCGATCGCGGCCACGGCCTCGTCGACCCAGCCGCGCCGATAGGACGGCCCGGCCGGATTGGGGTGGCGGAATGGGAATGTCTGCATGGGGGGAATCTTTCATGATGCGCACCGGGCATCAAGGGTGGTTCAAAACTCCAGCGGCGCATTGTCGACGACTTCCTTCATCACGAAGAAGGTGCGGGTCTGGCGCACGCCGGGGAGCGCAATGAGCTGCTCGCCATGGATACGGTTGAAATCCTCCATGTCGCCGACCCGAATCTTGAGGAAATAGTCGAAGTCGCCGGCGACGAGGTGGCAGTCGAGCACGAATTTCAGCCTGGCGATCGCCTGCTCGAAAGTGGCAAAGCTCTCGGGTGTCGAGCGGTCCAGCACGACCCCGACCATCACCAGCGTGCCCTTGGACACCTTCTTTGGAGCGACCATGGCGCGGACGGCGGCGATGAAGCCGTCCTCGAACAGGCGCTGGGTGCGGCGATGGCAGGTGGCGGGGCTGATCGCGACCGTCTCGGCCAGATCGGCATTGCTCAGCCGGCCGTTATTCTGCAGCAATCTCAGGATCTTGAGGTCGGTGCGGTCAAGCCGGGCAGCCATGAAAGAAGCTTCCATATAATGGCGATAATCCGGAATAATTATTATCAATATCCGCCATTTGCGCAAGAAGATGCGCAATATGCCTGCAATAATCGAGAGCACATTTTGTCGAGGCGATGTTAGGCAACAGCCAACGCCAACGCCAATCGGGATGACCCATGAAGCTCGACAAATTTCCGCGCTACCCGCTCACTTTCGGCCCCACGCCCATCGAGAAGCTGGAGCGGCTGTCGAAGCATCTCGGCGGAAATGTCGAGATCTATGCCAAGCGCGAGGACTGCAATTCCGGCCTCGCCTATGGCGGCAACAAGCTGCGTAAGCTCGAATACATCATCCCGGACGCGATCGCCTCCAACGCCGACACGCTGGTGTCGATCGGCGGCGTGCAGTCCAACCACACCCGCATGATCGCGGCCGTTGCCGCCAAGATCGGCATGAAGTGCCGCCTGGTGCAGGAAGCCTGGGTGCCGCACGAGGACGCCGTCTACGACCGCGTCGGCAACATCATGCTGTCGCGCATCATGGGCGCCGACGTGCGCCTCGTCGACGAAGGCTTTGACATCGGCATCCGCAAGAGCTGGGAGCAGGCAATCGATGAGGTGAAGGCGGCGGGCGGCAAGCCCTACCCGATTCCCGCCGGCGCCTCCGTGCACAAGTTCGGCGGCCTCGGCTATGTCGGCTTTGCCGAGGAAGTGCGCAAGCAGGAGCAGGAGCTCGGCTTCCAATTCGACTACATCATCGTCTGCACCGTCACCGGCTCCACCCATGCCGGCATGCTGGTCGGCTTTGCCGCGGACGGCCGCGCGCGAAAAGTGATCGGTATCGACGCCTCGTTCACGCCGGCGCAGACGAAAGCGCAGGTGCTGGAGATCGCGAAGAACACCGCAGAGCTCGTCGAGCTCGGCAAGGACCTCGTCGCCGATGATGTCGTGCTGATCGAGGACTATGCCTATCCCGCCTATGGCGTCCCCTCGGAAGAAACCAAGGACGCGATCCGCCTGACCGCGCGTCTCGAAGGCATGATCACCGACCCCGTCTACGAGGGCAAGTCGATGCAGGGCCTGATCGACCTCGTGCAGAAGAACCATTTTGAGAAGGGCGCGAAGATTCTGTACGCCCATCTCGGCGGCGCGCCGGCGCTGAACGGGTACGCTTACGCGTTCCGGAATGGGTGAGTGAGGACGTAGCTTTCGCGCATCATACACCGCTGTCGTCCCGGGCAAGCGTAAGCGCAGACCCGGGACCCATACGCCGCAGCAATCGTTTTGCGAAGACTCGTCGTTGCCAGCGCGTCGCAGCAACGCCGCCCTGTGATTATGGATCCCGGATCTGCGCTCCGCTTCGCTGCGCTTGTCCGGGATGACGGCGGAGTTAAAAGCCGCTCCCTACCGCGTCCTGACGATCTGCAGCAACTCGTCGCCGTAATGCTCGAGCTTCTTGTCGCCGATCCCAGGCACGTTGCGGAGTTCGTCGAGCGTGGTCGGCCAGGCCCGGACGATGCCGTCGATGGTAGCATCGTGCAGCACGACATAGGCCGGCACGCCGCGCTCGCGCGCGATGTCCGAACGCCAGGAGCGCAGACGCGCGCGCAGTTCGGGATCGACATCGCCTTGCGGCGCGCTGGCCGCGGGCGCGAGGTCGCCGCGGCGAGATTTTCCGCGGCTGGCACGGACGCGCGTGTCGGGCGCTTCTTCGCGTAGCCACACTTCCGTCTCCCCGCGCAGCACGCCGCGCGCGCTCTCCGTCAGCTTCAGCGCACCATAGGCTTCGCTGTCGGCCTGCAGATGCCCCATCGCCACTAGCTGCCGCAACACGGTGCGCCACTGCTTTTCGTTGAGCTCGCGCCCGATGCCGAACACGGACAATTTGTCGTGGCCGAACTGCGTCACCTTCTCGGTCAGGCGCCCAATCAGCACGTCGATCAGGTGCATCGCGCCGAAGCGTTGCCCGGTGCGATAGGCACAGGACAGCAGCTTCTGCGCCAGCACCTTGCCCTCGCGCATTTTCGGCGGCGTCAGGCAATTGTCGCAATTGCCACAAGTCTCAGTCATCACGATCTCGCCGAAATAGGCGAGCAGCCGGCGGCGCCGGCAGTGCGCCGTTTCGGCAAGGCCGACCAGCGCATCGAGCTTGCCGATCGAGACCCGCTTGAAGTCGTCGGAGGCGCTGGATTCATCGATCATGCGGCGCTGCTGCACGATGTCCGAGAGGCCGTAGGCCATCCAGGCCGCCGACGGCTTGCCGTCGCGGCCGGCGCGGCCCGTCTCCTGGTAATAGGCCTCGATGCTCTTGGGCAGGTCGAGATGGGCGACGAAGCGCACGTCGGGCTTGTCGATACCCATGCCGAACGCGACGGTCGCGACGATGACGATGCCGTCCTCGTTGAGGAAGCGATCCTGGTTGCGCGACCGCACCTGGCCGTCGAGCCCGGCGTGGTAGGGCAGCGCTGCGATACCGGCCTCGTCGAGCGCGGCAGCGACCTCCTCGACACGGTTGCGCGACAGGCAATAGACCACGCCGGCATCGCCGATATGGCGCTCGCGGATGAACTCCTTGAGCTGCGATACGGCGCTGCGCTTGTCGACGATCTCGTAGCGGATGTTGGGCCGGTCGAAGCTGGAGACGAATTGCGGGGCGCCCGTCAGCTGCAGCCGCTCGACGATCTCCTTGCGCGTCAAATCGTCGGCGGTCGCGGTCAGCGCGATGCGCGGCACGGTGGGAAAACGTTCGGCGATGACGGACAGACCGACATATTCGGGACGGAAATCATGGCCCCATTGCGAGACGCAATGCGCCTCGTCGATTGCGAACAGCGCGACCTTGGCCTGCGCGAGCAGCGACAGGCATCGCGGCGTGACCAGGCGCTCGGGCGCGACATAGAGCAGATCGAGATCGCCCGCGAGCAGGCGCCGCTCGATCTCGGAGGCTTCCTGGAACGACAGCGACGAATTCAGCGCGGCGGCGTTGACGCCGGCCTCGATCAACCCGGCGACCTGGTCGCGCATCAAAGCGATCAAAGGCGACACCACGATGCCGCAGCCTTCGCGCAGCAGCGAAGGAAGCTGGTAGCACAGCGACTTGCCGCCACCGGTCGGCATCAGGACCAGGCAATTGCCGCCGTTCGTGACGTGCCTGACGATCTCGCCCTGCGAGCCGCGGAAACCCGGCAGACCGAACACCGAATGCAGCACCGACAGCGCGTCGCGGCCGTCGGCCGGCGCAGGCAGCGGGGCAGTGGAAGGAGCGGACATGAGTGGGCTGGAACCAGACCGTGGGATTCGTCCCAAGGCCAGTCGCATGACGGAGCCGGCGTGGCAAGACCGTTTGCGCGGCAAGGTCGGCTCTTCCCCTCTCCCCTTGTGGGAGAGGGTGGCTCGCCGCGTGAGCGGCGAGACGGGTGAGGGGTTCTATCCGCAAGTTCGACGAGGCTTGTTTGCGGAAGCATACCCCTCATCCGGCGCTTCGCGCCACCTTCTCCCACAAAGGGAGAAGGAAAAAGCAGCTACGCCCCGATTCGCCGCAGCGCTTCCGCCACCGTCACGATCGGCATGTTGCGCCTATCGGCCGCTTCCAATGCATGACGCATCAGGTCCGGCGTGCAGCCATAGGGGCTCGGTGCGTTTGCGATGTCATGGCCGTAGAAGATGAGCCATCCGCCGCTCGCGACGGCCTCATCGAAATAGCGATCGACGCCGGCCTTGTCGATCTCGCGATCGACCAGGGGCGAAGCGCGCAGGAACTGCAGATCGATGACGTCGCTGTTGACGCCCGGGAGAATGCCGCGCGCCGAGTGGAATGCCTTGGCGAGCTGCGGCTTGCGCCAGACCGAGGCGATCCCATAGGGGTAGGCGAAGTTCTCCAGCGCGATCGAGGAATCGATCGCCCGGAAATAGGATCGGTTCCGATCGATCTCGCGCGCCATCGCGGCTTCGTCGAGATCGGCCGAGCTCTGATGCGAGAAGGTATGGCAGGCGATCTCGTGACCGGTGCGGTGAAGCCGGACGATCGCCTCGTCCGACAGGCCATGCCAATGGTCCGACGGCTGGCCGATCAGGCTGCCCGCGAGATAGAACGTGCCCCGGCCACCATGCTTTTCCAGCAGCTCGGCGCCCTCGCCTGCGGCGCTGTCGGGGGCATCGTCAAAGGTGAAGCTCACGAGCGGCGCTTGCGACGCGGGCAAGCGATGCGGCGCGGCACGGAAATGCCGGGCCAGCCGATTGCTCACGCGTCCCTGGAATGCCGACCACACGACTGCGTTTCCCGTGATTCCGTATGTCCGTACTGAAACATTCGCGTGCCGGTTGGGGCAAGCTTAACGGCCGGGTAATCCTAACGCGGAACCAACATCTTGCGGCTGGCCCGCGGGAACCGATGCCGCGGTTTCCCCGCTGAGATATTGCAGCCAGTTGCGGAAAAGTACCGCCGCCGCGCTGCCGGCAGCGATATCGGCACGCAAGTTCAGCGCAGGCAGCTCGTTGGTGAGTGCCGGGTGGCGCTGATGCGCCGCCTTCTTCTCGAAGCGGACCAGCTTCTCTTCCGTCGCTGCGTCAAAATAGCTCACGGGCAACCGCGGATAGTTCTCGCGCTCCCGCGCGAGATAGCGGCCGATGTCGCGCAGATATTCGCGCTGAAGCGACAGCGCGTCGTATTCCGGGTGGCCCTGGAAGAACACGAAGCGGCTGGCATATTGCCGGACGAAGACGTCGACGCCGGCCTGATCCGAGCGTGTCACCACCTGATAGCCGGCCTGCACCAGGTCGCTCTCCGCGATCTCGTTCAGGCGCGAATGCGACACCTTGAGCGGCGCTGCGGCTGCGCGCGTCAGCGAATCGCTGGTGACGGTATCGCATTCGAAGATGCCGTGGCATTTGGCCGGCAGCCGCCGCCGCGCGATGCCGTCGAGATGCAGCACCGCCGCATGCGCGGCGAGGCACGACCAGATCGTCGAGCGCGTGTTGGCCTTGGCCCAGTCGATCAGCTCGGTGAGATCGCGCCAGTACGGCTCCTGGTCGAGCTCGGGCGCGACGGGCTCCGCGCCCGTCACGATCAGCCCGTCGAACTTCTGCTTCTTCAGATCGGAGAGGTCGGAATATTCGCTCTCGACATGCCATCGCGCTTCCGGCGAACGCTTCACGCTGGGAAGCGAGAAGCAGTGGAAGCGGATGCGGTACGAACCTGCCGCGGCCTGGAGCAGCTTCATGAACTGCCGCTCGGTCGCCTTCAGCGCCGGATCCGGCATGTTGTTGACGAGCCCGATCGTGAGCTCGGAGCGGGAATCGCGCGCGAGATCGCGCTCGGTCGGCACCAGCGCCGGGCTCGATATGACTTGATCCCTGTCGATCAGGATCGTCATGGGCGGTGCCGCCTACTCCGCGGCCTCGAGGCGCGCCGACCTGCAGGCCTTGTCCAGCGCCTGGTCGATGTCCTCGATGATGTCGGAGATGTGCTCGATGCCGATCGAGAGCCGGATGGTTTCCGGCAGCACACCGGCGACGCGCTGCTGCTCTGCCGACATCTGGCGATGGGTGGTCGAGGCCGGATGGCAGGCTAGCGACTTGGCATCGCCGATATTGACGAGGCGCGTGATCAGCTTCAGCGCATCGTAGAACGTCTTGCCCGCTTCCATGCCGCCCTTGATGCCGAAGGTGAACAGCGACGAGGCATTGCCGTCGAGATATTTCTGGACCAGCGGGTAATACGGGCTATCGGCGAAACCGGTGTAGTTGACCCAGGCAACGCGGGGATCCCCGCGCAAGAATTCGGCGACCTTGCGGGCGTTCTCGACATGGCGCTCCATGCGCAGCGCCACGGTCTCGATGCCCTGCAGCAGCAGGAAGGCGTTGAAGGGCGACAGCACCGAGCCCATCGTGCGCTGATAGACGCTGCGCGCGCGCTCGATATAGGCGGTACGGCCGAAGCGCTCGGCATAGACGAGGCCGTGATAGGAGGCGTCCGGCTTGTTGTAAGCCGGGAAGCGCTCGGCATGCTTTGCCCAGGGGAAATTTCCGGAATCGACGATGGCGCCGCCGAGCGTGGTGCCGTGACCGCCGAGAAACTTGGTCAGCGAATGCACGGCGATGTCCGCGCCATAGTCGAACGGCTTGAGCAGGATCGGGGTGGCGACGGTGTTGTCGACGATCAGCGGCACGCCATGGGCATGCGCGATCTTCGCCAGCGCCTCGATGTCGCAGACATTGCCGGCGGGATTGCCGATGGTCTCGGCGAACACCGCCCGGGTATTCTCGTCGATCAGCTTCGCGACCGCCTCTGGCTTGTCGCTCTCGGCGAAGCGGCCGGTGATGCCCTGCCGTGGCAGGATGTGCGAAAGCAGCGTATGCGTCGTGCCGTAGAGTTGCGGCACGGAAACGATGTTGCCGCCGTGATCGGCGACGTTGACGAAGGCGAAATGCAGCGCCGCCTGGCCGGTCGCGACCGCGAGCGCACCGACGCCGCCTTCGAGCTCGGCGATGCGCTTCTCCAGCACCGCGCTGGTCGGATTGGCGATGCGGCTGTAGCGATAGCCCTCGGCCTCGAGATTGAAGAGTGCCGCGCCGTGATCGGCGCTGTCGAAGGCGTAAGCCGCGGTCTGGTAGATCGGCACGGCGACCGCGTGCGTGGTGGCTTCGGGCTCGTAACCGGCGTGAATCGCGATCGTTTCGTTTCGCATCGTGCCACCTCCGCGTGGAGCGGTCCGCACTTATTGGCCTGGAATGAGGCATGTGCGTTGTCCGCCTCGCCCGTGTTAGAGGCGGGTGGTAAAGCGGACAATAATTCGCTTAGAGATCGAGGAAGTAACCCTAACCGTTGTTGGCGAATTGGCTCAAATTCGAGTTAAATTGGATTAATGAATTGCCACCGCCATGACGGTGCCATCCCCTCTCCAACGCCGCGGAGGGTTCTTGGACGCTACGCCGCCGGCGTCACCAGGAAGCCTGCGCGCGGGAAATGGACGACGACGTCTCCGGCAAGGTCGTCGTGACGGCGGATGGCAATGCTCTGTGCCGACAATGCCACGATCCGCCCGCGGACCGCGATCTTGCCGTAGTCGTCCGGCCTGACGTCGACGAGATCACCGACCGTGCGGCCATTGGGATCGTGCGGGTCTTCCACCTCGATCGTCTGCGGGGTCGCGCGGCGACCGATCTCCAGCGCTTCCGCCGTCGACATCTCGGTGCGCGTGCCGTGGCCGATCGCGCGCACGCGCGTCTCCCAGGCGCGGACGTTTGGAAACTGGGCCAGCAATTCGTCGGCCACCGGCAGATTGGAGCGGACGTACCAGATGTTCATATAGGCGTTGATGTCGAACAGGCCCATCGCGCCGCCGCCGAGCCACGGGCCACCGCTGCCAAGCTGCGTTTCGATCCAGCCGACATGGGCGCGAAATTGATCGCGCATCTGCGGGATCGCCGCTTTCATCGCCGCGACGTCGAATTTGGCGCCGCGCAGCTTCTCGCGGTCCTCGATGAAACTCTGCGGCACCTTGTCGGCGAGCGAGCCGAATACGAGGTTCACCGCGTTCTGGAAGAATGATTTGTCGGTCCACATCGCGCTTGCGGAGGCGAGCCCTTCGTTGCCTCCGGGAAACAGGCTCGGCGCGGGACAGCGGCGCTCCAGCTCGCGGATGATGCACTGGGTGTCACAATAGATGTCCGCACCGATTTGCATCACGGGCGTGCGCCGGTAGCCCCCGGTCATCGGCATCAGGTCCGGACGCGGCATGATCCTGGAGATGCGAACCGAGGTCCAGGCGATGTTCTTCAGGCCGAAGACGAGCCGGATCTTCTCGGAGAACGGCGACTCGTCGAAATGATGCAGAATGACGGAATGATCGTTCGGTGCCATGGGTCCCTCCCCTTCCGTCGGTCCCTTCTCCCACGCGGGAGAAGGGACGCAAGGTCGATCTGATCAGCCTAGCCCATCGTCTCCCAGAGCCGGTGGGTGAGCACGCCGGCGCGCTTCTCGATCGCGGCCGCCGCATCGAGCGCGAGGTCCTCGCGGTAGCGCCCGGCAATCAGCTGCACGCCGATCGGCTTGCCGTCGTGAACGGCGACCGGCACCACCGCGCCGGGCAGGCCGAGCACGTTGATCGCCGAGATGAAGCGGATTTCGCCCCAGAAGATCTCCTTCACACGCTCCGCGCTGACGGTGTCGTCGCGCGGGCCGGGCGTCGGCTTCACCGTGGTCGGCGCCAGCACGACCGGATATTCCTCGAAGAACAACTGCCACGCGCGGATGTGGCCGTTGCGCGCGGCGGTGGCCTGCATCCAGGCCTTGAGATCGAGCACGTTGGCCTTGGTCTTCATGCCGTTCCACGCCTTGTGGAAGTCTTCCGACGTGACCTTCAGCATGCCGGCCTCCTGCATCACCACCGTCTCGTTGGTGATGATGTCGCACCAGGTCTGCCAGACGCCGTTGATGTCGGGCACCTCGACCTCGCTGACGCGGTAGCCGGAACGTTCGAGATGGTCCGCGGCCTGGCGCAGCGCCGCGGCGACGGATGGATCGACCTGCATATCCTCAGGGATCTTGGCCAATGCCACCTTGATCGGGCCCTTCGGCTTGTCGCCGACCAGCGGCGCCGGCACCCACCAGGGATCGCGTGGATCGCGCTGGCTCATCACCTCGAGCGCAAGGCGAACGTCGCCGACATGGCGCGCGAGCGGCCCCTGCGCCGACATCAGATGCGCCAGCATCGGTCGTTCGGCCGTGGCGCTCGCGTTGAACGCGGGGATGCGCCCCTGCGTCGGCTTGATAGTGGCAACGCCGTTGCAATGCGCCGGCCAGCGCAGCGAGCCGCCGATGTCGTTGCCATGGGCGATGGTGCCGATGCCGGCGGCAACCGCCGAACCGGCGCCGCCCGAAGAGCCGCCGCAGGTGATATCGGGATTCCAGGGATTGAGCGTCAACCCGTGCAGGGGATTGTCGGTGAAGCCGCGGAAGGAGAATTCCGGCGTGTTGGTGAGCCCGATGACGATCGCGCCCGATTTCTTCAGGTTGCGCACGACCGGCGCATCCGACGGAGCGACCAGGCCCTCATTGGCGGGTACGCCGTTGAAATTCGGCCGTCCCTCGTAATCGACGTTTTCCTTGATCGTCACGGGCACGCCGTGGAGAAGACCGAGCGCACCGCCCCTGGCGCGCTGCTTGTCGGCCGCATGGGCGGCCTTCAGCGCCTCCTCCGAGAGATCGACGACGACCGCATTCAGCTTCGGATTGACGGCGCGCATGCGCTCCAGATGCGCTTCGACCGTCTCGACTGCGGAGATCGCACCCGCGCGGATGGCAGAAGCGGTCTCCACGGCCGACCACTGCCAAGGCGCTCCCTTGGGGCGGGGAGACGCGGCCCGCCCGCGCGGGGCGGGCTTCTTCGCGCCTGATGTCTTCGCCCCAGACTTCGCAGCAACGCCCTTCCGGGCGGGAGATGTCTTGCGCGATGTTTTCGTCGCCGACTTCTTGGGAGCACTTTTCTTCGAAGCACTTTTCTTCGAAGCAGTTTTCTTCGAAGCAACTTTCTTCGAAGCTTTCTTGGCCGCCGCCTTCTTCGCCACCTGGTACCTCCTGAAATTACGCGGCGGGAGGTTACGGAGGCGGATCGGGCATGTACAGGTGCGTTTCTGCATGGCGCGCTGGCGCGGGGTGCCAGTGCGACCAATCAGCCGCTTCTTTCAAAGCTTGAAGGGCCGGGCCGAATGACTCGGCCCGACCCTTCCGTGTCGCGCTCGACAATTGTCCTCGCGCTACGCGATCTCGTTCGATCGTTGAATGAAGGCGATCTCGAAATGCATGCCATCTTGGCGGGTGCCAAAATGTCCGCCCCAATAGAATCCATGCTTGTTCGCGATCGAGACCAGCTCCCGGACGGAGCCACGATGGCCCACGAGCACCGGCCGGGCGCCCAGCGGATTCTCGTCGGCGTTGATGTCGAAGGCACTCCCGAACGCATGGTTGCTGAGTTGCGTGGTCGATCCCCGGATGAAGCGAGGCACGAAGGACCCGTCATACGAGAGGATTCTGTCCAGCAGATTCGCTCTCTCCCAGTCCTCCCAAAGCGCTTTCAGCTGCCCCGCGGCCAACTTGTGGAAGCGCATCGTAGCAGGAGCGTGCGCGCCCAGAGCTTTGCGCAATTGCGGGATGGGAACGCTCACGATGTTGTCCCGCTCCCACGTTCCCAGGATTCGAATGTTCTCGCGGTTGTCCGGACGGGGCTCCGAGACGAAGTTGAACGCTCCGAACACGGCCTGTCTCGCCGCAGTGTTTTCGAGCGGCGGAAAATCCGGCCGTGGCGGGAAGTTCGAGCCCGTCATGTCGGAGGCGGGCTCTTCGATCAGCTCGAAGCCGAGCTGCATGGCTTTGATGATGGTCTGGCGACCTGCGACACCGTCGCTCGTCAATCCGTTTGCCGCCTGAAACGCGCTCGTTGCCGCCTGGGTCTTGTCGCCGAACTCTCCGTCGAAACCACCGGGATCGAAGTGCTGCCCCTGCAGAAAGCTCTGCCAGGCTTTCACGAGCGGCCCCTGCGAACCCAATCGAAGCGCCCGCAAGGTCACGGGCCTCGTCGACTCCCCCGGCGACAAAGCAGGCGCTTCCGCGACCGGCACGATCTCCGGTGCCACGCCGCCGCCGCTCAGCAACATCGCATTGGTTGCGGCTCGCGTGGCGCTGAAGCCGCGCGATTGAGGCGTGATATTCGGGCTTTCGATCTGAGTATCGGTCATGTCAACCTCCTCCGAACTACTGGTGATGAAGCTCTTTGCAACGTTCAGTGCGTTATTCCACCGATTAACCAGGCCCTTCCAGAACTTGCTCGTTTCATTGCGCTTCGCGACATCCCGCTCGTACTGTTCGCGGGCCGCGCGCAGCTCTTGCAAGAGCTCCAGCGTGTCGTCCTCGCGGGCGGCAACGAGCGTCCGTGCGGCGGCATCGATCACGCCAGTGTCGGCAACACCGAGGGCCCTCTGGAGGATTCTCGCCGCTCCACGCGGGCCACGATTGAAACAGCAATCGCGCAGATAGCATTCGATCGCCGGCTTCTTCGACCAGGTCGAGACGCCGTCGGTGTAAGTGGCGATGATCTCGCAGGCGTGCCGCTCGGCCTCCTGAAACTGTCCGGCCTCGATGAGATCAGCCAGCATCCTTGCTTCTTCGGGATGGAAGCGCTCGTTGATGCCCGCGACTTCATATGTGCCTCCGCCGTCGTCGCTCGGCAGCTTGTAGACCGTAAGCCGTCCCTGCTTGTCGCGCCGGGCTTCGAAACTGAGGATGGATGCTGCCATCCGCTGGCGGTCTGCTGGTGTGCTCATTCAAAGCCCTCCGCAATCTGCCACGATCAGCCTGCGCGGCTCTTTGTGGCCTTCATCGCTCAGCACAAGACTCGTTGCGCCAAAGCTGGTTGCGCGCCACCTTCGAGGCACGCCATGCCGAAAGGCCACGGCGCGTCCGCAACGCGTATCGAGGAATGTCAGCCTATGCCTTAGGCTCAGGCCGCGTTGTGAAGCGCTTCACAATCGCCATGCGATCCAATGACGCGGCCCGCTGTGATGAGATCGGGATTGATTGCCGCCATGCAGCGCGCTCCCTCGCCTGCGGGAGACAAGAGGATAAGCTGCGGGAAATGACGAACGCGCCGCTGCGGCAATCGGCTCACCCTAAAGCGGTCGCGCTTTGGTCGGGGCCTCAGTCGGGTGCGTTTTGGTGGGGTGGCGGAGAGAGTGGGATTCGAACCCACGGTACGGTTTCCCGCACACACGCTTTCCAAGCGTGCGCCTTAAGCCACTCGGCCATCTCTCCGGAGCGCCCTCTCTTGAAGGGGCGCCGACGATTTTGCAAGAGATGGCGGGGAAAACGGGTGAATTTTCCGCAAGCCATTGTATTTACATGATAATATTCGGCGCGAGAGCTGATCCGCCCCGCTCGTAGGCTGAACCCGTGACGGGTTTGGCGCGACGATTCACTGGGATGCACCGAACAAGACCTCAGGACGCCATGACCATTCGCAAGACCATCGCCGCCGTCAGCCTGATTTCGGCCCTTGGCTCCGCCCTCGCGGTGCCTGCCATCGCGCAAGTTTGCACCCGTCAGGGTGTCGACGTCAGTTGCGACGACGGGCGACGCGGGATGCTGTCAGGCGATGCCATTCTGTGGCCGGACGGCACCCGCTCGAGCTCGACGCCGCATCAGAGCGTCATCATCGGCAACAAGAGCTCGATCCATGTCGGGCCCGGCGTGTTCGTCGGCCAGGGCAAGGGCGTGGTGCCGATGGACGATCCCAACGCACCGAACAAGCGACAATGCGCGGTGCTGGATGGGGTGTCGTATTGCTATTGAGGGTGCAGGTCGCCACAAGCCGTCATGCCCGGGCTTTCGCGCTCTTAGGTCGTGGACTCAGACGTAGATGGCCGGGACAAGCCCGGCCATGACGGGATGTTAGATCAGCCGCACGCCTGAGATCGCCGACTTCAGCCAGCGCAGCGCTTGCGGCGGCTGGGTGGCGAGCGGGACGACGGCGGCCTTTTCCGTCCGGCACTTCTCGAGCTCGGCGACGAAATCGGCCGACCATTGCTGGATGGTGTGACCGCGCAGCTTCTTCATCATCGCATCCCAGCGCATCTTGCGCTCGGTGAGCGGCATTGCGGCTGCGATCGCGATCGAACGCGCCATGCCATCGATGTCATGCGGATTGACCAGGAGCGCGGCGTCGAGCTCGTTGGCGGCGCCGGCGAATTTCGACAGCACCAGCACGCCGGGATCGGCCGGGTTCTGGGCCGCGACATATTCCTTGGCGACGAGGTTCATGCCGTCATGCAGCGGCGTCACCACGCCGACCTGCGCCGTGCGGTAGAGACCTGCGAGCACGGCCTGGCTGAAGCCCTTGTTCAAATAGCGGATCGGCGTCCAGTCGACCTCGCCATGACGGCCGTTCACGTCGGAGACGAGACGCGCGACCTCATTCTGGAGATTGCCGTAGGCCTCGATCGCGCCGCGCGAGGGATTGGCGATCTGAAGCAGCGAGATGCTGCGCGACAACTGCGGCTGCTCGGTCCAGAGCCGGTCGAACGCGCTGATACGGTTGACGAGGCCTTTGGAATAGTCGAGCCGGTCGACGCCAATCGCGAGACGCTCGCCGTTGAGGCTGCGCCGCAGACGCGACACGTCGGGATGCGAAGCCGACTTCGCGGCGTAGGCTGCGAACTTCTCCGCATCGATGCCGATCGGGAAGACTTCACATCGCGTGCGGCCGTGCTGCGAGAGCACGACGCCGTCTTCGACGGTGAGTCCGAGCTCGCCGCCGGCATAGCCAAGGAAATTCTGGCAGTCCTCATTGGTCTGGAAGCCGAGCAAATCGTAGGCCAGCATCGCCGTGATCAGCTCGCGATGATGCGGCACGCCCTGCATCACCGCCGCGACGGGCCATGGCGTATGCAGAAAGAAACCGATCGGAGCGTCGACGCCGAGATCACGCAGCTCGGCACCGAGCGCGAGGAAATGATAATCCTGCACCCAGAACGCGGTCTCGGCCTTGCGGAAGCGCAGCAAGGCGCGCGCCATGAACGCGTTGACCTCGCGATAGCTGACATAGTCACCTTGCGAGACGCGGATCAGATCGCTGCGCGAATGCAGCGCCGGCCACAGCGCCGAATTGGCGAAGCCTTCGTAATAGCCGCCGTAATGCGCCGCCGGCAGATCCAGCGTCGCGATTGCGCCCGTGCCCAAGGCTTCGATCTCGGCGAACGGTTCCTTCTGGTGGCCATCACGCACCCGGCCCGAGGAACCCACCCAGATCGCACCGGAGTGTTCCACTACCGGCAGCAAAGCCGCCGCAAGGCCGCCCGTCATGGGTTCATTCGGCTTGCCACGGGCAACGCGATTCGAAACGACGACTAAATTCACAGGTCGTCCCCTCCTGTTTCATTCCACCCGTTTAACTGCCGTTCATCAATATGGTTCCTGTCATCGTTTCAACCAATTGAAACCAAAATCGGGCACGTGCGTTGGAACTGGTTTCGCTCGAGGGAACCCGGGATTTTGCTGCAAAGACAGCTTTCGCCGCGATGTTGCGCAGCACGCATCGCGGCGCGGGCCGGCGCCGATCTGCGTATATAATGTCGGCAGCGTGGCGCTGCCTCTGTTTCACCTTGGATCGAGGAGGCGGCCGAGAAACGCGCGCACATCGCTCGGCGCGTCGAAATGGCCGTTCACGCCCATCGCACGGCGGCCGACCGAGAACGCAAGCCCGTTCATGTCGGGCATGATCGCGAAGACGGTTTCATCGGTGACGTCATCGCCGATGAAGATCGGCCGCCGTCCCTTGAACGGCTCCCGCTTCATCAGTTCGCGCACGCCGGTTGCCTTAGTGAATCCGGAATGCTTGATCTCGCAGACGAACTTGCCCGGCAACACCTCGATCGGTGCATTGGGCAGGTCGGCACGGATCACCGCGACGGATTCGTAGATCGCCTTCTCCGCGTGCGGCGCGAGGCGGTAATGCAGCGCGAGCGAATAGCCCTTGTCCTCGAGCAGAATGCCGGGCGAAAGCTTGGCGATGGCCGCGAGCCGCCGCTTCAGCTCCTTGTCGAGCGGCGGCGCGTGCACATCGTCCGCTTCATTGTCCAGCGACAGCCGCATCTCGGCGCCGTGGCCGGCGACGGCACGAAACACGTCGGGCGCGAAGATCAGGTCGATATCGTTGAGCGAACGGCCGCTGACCAGCGCCAGCGCGCCGGAGGTCAGCTGCGTCAGCCGGTTCAGCGTGTCCGACAGGCCTGGCGGCACCCAGACCTCCCTGGGCGTCGGCATCAGGTCGAGCAGCGTCCCGTCGATGTCGAGCAGGATCGCGGTCTCGTCGAGATGCGGTACCAGCGCATGCGGCACCGGCACCGTTTCGGGCGCCTCGTCCTCTCGTCTGGTGGGCTGCTGGTCCATCGCCATTTCTGCAAGTTCCGATTTCATCAGTCTACTCCATGAAGGCGAGCGGCCGCGCGATTTGTTCGAGCGATTTGCGCTCCGCGGAGACGGCATAGCGCCACGCCACGATCGCGGCCGCGATCATCAGGAATGCCCCCAGCAAATACCCGGCGAACACGCTGGTGCGCGATCCCGTGTCGATCAGCACGCCGAACAGCGCCGGCCCGATCACCCCGCCGATGCCGGTGCCGACCGCGTAGAACACCGCGATCGCCAGCGCGCGAACTTCGAGCGGAAACGTTTCGCTCACGGTGAGATAGGCCGCGCTCGCGGCCGGCGAAGCAAAGAAGAAGATCACCATCCAGGCGATGGTCTGCCCCTGCGCACTGAGGACGCCGATGGAGAACAGATAGCCCGAGAGCGCCAGCAGGAGGCCCGACATGCCATAGGTGAACATGATCATGATGCGGCGTCCCAGCGTGTCGAACAGCCGGCCGAGCAGCAGCGGCCCGAGGAAATTTCCGGCCGCAAAGGGCAGCAGGTACCAGCCGACCTGATCGGCCTTGATGCCGTAGAAATCGGTCAGCACCAGCGCGAAGGTGAAGAAGATCGCGTTGTAGAAGAACGCCTGCGCGCTCATCAGGGCGAGGCCGACCAGTGCGCGCTGGCGGTAGGCCGAGAACAGCGTGTGCACGACCTCGCGGATCGGGGTGTGATCGCGCATCTTCAGCCGGATCTTGCTGAAGCGTCCGTCGCTCGTCGTCTGGTCATGCCCGAGCACCGATCGCTCGATCTCGTCGACGATCGCATGAGCCTGATCGGGCCGGCCATGGATCATCAGCCAGCGCGGACTCTCCGGAATCCACATCCGCATCAGCAGCACGACGAGCCCGATGACGGCACCGATCAGATAGGCGAGACGCCAACCGTAATCGGGCGCGATCACGGCGGGATCGAGCAGCACGATGGACGCGACCGCGCCCATCGCGGCGCCGATCCAGAAGCTGCCGTTGATGACGAGATCGGTCCAGCCGCGGTAGCGCGCCGGCACCAGTTCCTGGATGGTCGAGTTGATCGCGGTGTATTCGCCGCCGATTCCGGCGCCGGTGAGGAAGCGGAACAGCGCGTAGCTCGCGACATCCCATGACAGAGCGGTCGCGGCCGTCGCCGAGAGGTAGAGCGCCAGCGTGATGAAGAACAGCTTCTTGCGGCCGATGCGGTCGGTGAGCCAGCCGAAGCCGAGCGCGCCGAGCACGGCGCCGGCGAGATAGGCGGAATTGGCGATGCCGAGATCGAGATTCGAAAAATGCAGCGACGGGCTCTGCTTCAACGCACCGGAGAGCGCGCCGGCGAGCGTCACCTCGAGCCCGTCGAGGATCCAGGTGATGCCGAGCGCGAGCACGACGCGGGTGTGAAAGCCGCTCCAGGGCAGCGCGTCGAGCCGCGCGGGAATGCTGGTCTCGACGATGCGGTCGGCCGCGTTCACCGCGGCCGCAGATGCGTCGTTCAGTGCTGGTCTCTGCTGCAATTCCATCGGGCTGTTGCGTTCGATCAATGGAAGCGACCCCGGCTCACTTGGTGTGAACGGGGACGATCCGATCATCGGGGGTGCGGCATTCCGCCTGCCACCTGCGACAACGCCTGCGGCAAGGCCCGGTTCCGCAAGGAACAGCCGTTGCGGCCGCCCGTTTCCGTTGGTGCCGCAAGGAGTTGACGCATGGCTCATGTCAGAAAGACGACACAATCCCGCAAACCCGCGCGCAAGAAGACGAGTGCAAGGCGTAGCGTCACTCAAGCGATCAGCCGAGCACCGGCATGCGCCGCAACATCAACCGCGCCGGCAAGACGCTGCCGAAGACGCAGCGCGCGGCTGGAGCAGGCAAAGGTGGAATTGAAGCGGGCGTTCGGGCGGGAGTGAGAGTGAGTGAGATTGAGTGCCGCACCAATCTCCGCTGTCGTCCCGGACGAGCGAAGCGAAGATCCGGGACCCATAACCACAGGGAAAAGTGGGGCGAAGACTCGGAGTTACCCACTCGCTCCATAACCACTCCCTGTGGTTATGGTCCCCGCGCCCCGTGCGCAATTGCGCACTAGGCGGGGACGACAGCGGAGAACGAGGTGATAGCGCGCTTACGCCGCGCGGATATTGCCCATGAAGCGATCGAGCTCGGCGCGGAGACGGGTGCTTTCGGACGACAGCGTCTTGGCCGAATGCAGCACCTCTTCCGAGGCCGAGCCGGTCTCGGCGGCGCCGCGGTTGACCTGGCCGATATCGGTGGCCGCGGTCTGGGTGCCCTGCGCCACCGTCTGGACGCTGCGCGCGATCTCCTGCGTGGCCGCCCCCTGCTGCTCGACCGCGCTCGCGATCGAGGTGGCAATCGACGAGATCTGGCCGATGGTCGCGCCGATCTCCTTGATCGCCGCAACCGATTCGGCGGTCGCGCCCTGCATGCCCGCGATGTGCGAGGAGATCTCGTCGGTCGCCTTCGCGGTCTGGCTCGCCAGCGATTTCACCTCGCTCGCGACCACTGCAAAGCCGCGGCCGGCCTCCCCGGCGCGCGCCGCCTCGATGGTGGCATTGAGCGCCAGAAGGTTGGTCTGCTCGGCAATTGCCGTGATCAGCTTGACCACTTCGCCGATCTGCTGGGCGGCATGCGAGAGCTTGCCGATGCGGCCGTCGGTCTCACGGGCCTGCACCACGGCAGCTTCCGCAATACGGTTGGAGTCGCGGACCTGGCGGCCGATCTCCTCGACCGAAGCCGAAAGCTCTTCGGTCGCGGTGGCGACCGACTGCATGTTGGACGAGGCCTGCTCGGAGACCCCTGCGACCTGGCTCGACAGGCTCTGCGTGGTCTCGGCGGTGCGGGTCAACGTGGACGCCGCCGATTCCAGCTGCACGGCCGAGGCCGAGACGTTGGAGACGATGGCGCCGACCGCGCTTTCGAAATCGTCGGCAAAGCGGATCAGCTCGGAGCGGCGGCTCGCCGCCTGCTCGCGGTTGTGGACCTCGCTGGCGGCGGCATCGCGCTCGGCCTTCGCCACGGCCTGAACCTTGAATTCCTCGACCGCGCCGGCCATCTCGCCGATCTCGTCCTTGCGGCCGAGGCCCGGCAGCACGACGTCGAAATTGCCCGAGGCCAGCTCGCGCATCGCCTTGCACATCG
This sequence comes from Bradyrhizobium sp. U531, assembly GCF_051710265.1. Classification (NCBI taxonomy): domain Bacteria; kingdom Pseudomonadati; phylum Pseudomonadota; class Alphaproteobacteria; order Hyphomicrobiales; family Nitrobacteraceae; genus Bradyrhizobium; species Bradyrhizobium sp. U531. The sequence goes on along the minus strand of NZ_JASVEN010000002.1, from coordinate 833,103 downwards.
CGATCATCGGACGCGAGATGCCGTTACCGAGCCACAAGGCCAACACGGCTCCAATGGCAAGGCCGCCGAGCGCCAGCATCAGCATCAACCGCTCGGTCTCGCCGATGGTCTCGTTGGCGCTCACCTCGATACGTTGCTGGTCAGCGGTCAACTCCGAACGCAGCTCACCCGAGAGCTTGAGGATGGTCGCCGCCGTCTTGGTCATGTCGCCGTTCGACTTGACGATGACCTTCACGTTCTCGGTCAGCTTTGAGAAGGAGCTGCGGTATTGCTTCAACAGATTGCCGATCTCGGTGACGCGATCGGTGATCTTCTGGTCGTTGGCATAGATCGAGACCAGCAGGGTCTCCAGGAACTTGATGCGGGCGATCACGCCATCGGCGGTCTTCGGCTCCGGCTTGGCGACGAAAGCGCTGACCGAGGTGGAGACCGCCAGATATTGCGAGGTGATGTCCTTGGCCGTGGTCTGCACCGATGCCAGCCCCGCCAGCGCGGCGGTGTCGGCGAGATCGTCGAACTTGAAGCGGATCTTGTTGCCGACGCTGTTGAGCTCTTCGGCCGCGATCTTGTTGTTCTCGCGCGTCAGGGCGATGATTTCCCCGAACACCTTCGTGAAGCGCTGGAATTCGGCTTCGAGCTTGCCAACCTGCTCGCGGCGCGCAGCACCCGTGGTGGCGGCCGACGACTTGGCGATGGCGCTCTTCAGATTCTCTTCGGCCGCCTTGGCTGCGGTCTCGTCGTCGTTGGCCCCGGTCAGGGTGTAGGCCCGCGCCAATCCCTGGTAGGCGATCAGCTCGCGATCGACGGTCCGTGCCAGATCGGCTTCGGCCACACTGGTGCGATAGGAGGCCACAGCCCCTGCAATCCGCTCGAAGCCGAAATAGGCGAAAGCCATGCTGACGGCGAGGATGGCGAGCACCGCCACGAAGCCGAGGATGATTTTTGCACGGAAACGCAAAGTTGGCAGCCTCGATTGGTTCGACTTGGACTTGACCGACATTCCCCACCCCATTCCATTCGCGGAAAACCAGGCGCAGCCGAACGAGCAGCCCGCTCCCCGACTCGTCCGCACGGTAATTGGCAAAGGATAAGCTGTGGTAAATTTGCGACGCCGCAACTGGCGGTTAGGTGACGCAGGGAATTGTTAAGGCGCGCCTTCCCGCACCATTACAATTGAGTGCCGCGCCAATCTCCGCTGTCGTCCCGGAGGAGCGCAGCGAAGATCCGGGACGTCCGCGCGAGCGGTTGCGCTCGTCGCCGAGAGTGCAGCGACGGCGGAGCGTCTAACTCACAACGAACCCCAGAGGCTTACGCCGCCCGGATATTGCCCATGAAGCGGTCGAGCTCGGCGCGGAGACGGGTGCTTTCGGACGACAGCGTCTTGGCCGAATGCAGCACCTCTTCCGAGGCCGAGCCGGTCTCGGCGGCGCCGCGGTTGACCTGGCCGATATCGGTGGCCGCGGTCTGGGTGCCCTGCGCCACCGTCTGGACGCTGCGGGCAATCTCCTGCGTGGCCGCACCCTGCTGCTCGACGGCGCTCGCGATCGAGGTCGCGATCGACGAGATCTGGCCGATGGTCGCGCCGATCTCCTTGATCGCGGCAACCGATTCGGCGGTCGCGCCCTGCATGCCCGCGATGTGCGAGGAGATCTCGTCGGTCGCCTTCGCCGTCTGGCTCGCCAGCGATTTCACCTCGCTCGCGACCACGGCAAAGCCGCGGCCGGCCTCCCCGGCGCGCGCCGCCTCGATGGTGGCATTGAGCGCCAGAAGGTTGGTCTGCTCGGCGATCGCCGTGATCAGCTTGACCACTTCGCCGATCTGCTGGGCGGCATGCGAGAGCTTGCCGATGCGACCGTCGGTCTCACGGGCCTGCACCACGGCAGCTTCCGCAATGCGGTTCGAGTCGCGGACCTGGCGGCCGATCTCCTCGACCGAGGCCGAGAGCTCCTCGGTCGCGGTGGCGACCGACTGCATGTTGGACGAGGCCTGCTCGGAGACGCCTGCGACCTGGCTCGACAGGCTCTGCGTGGTCTCGGCGGTACGGGTCAATGTGGACGCCGCCGATTCCAGCTGCACGGCCGAGGCCGAGACGTTGGAGACGATGGCGCCGACCGCGCTTTCGAAATCGTCGGCAAAGCGGATCAGCTCGGAGCGGCGGCTCGCCGCCTGCTCGCGGTTGTGGACCTCGCTGGCGGCGGCATCGCGCTCGGCTTTCGCCACGGCCTGAACCTTGAATTCCTCGACCGCGCCGGCCATCTCGCCGATCTCGTCCTTGCGGCCGAGGCCGGGCAGCACGACATCGAAATTGCCCGAGGCCAGCTCGCGCATCGCCTTGCACATCGCGATCATCGGACGCGAGATGCCGGTGCCGAGCAGGAAGGCGAGAACCGCGCCGAGCATCGTACCGCCGATGGCCAGCATCAGGACCAGTTGCTCGGTCTTCCCGATCGTCGCTTCCGACTCGGTATCCAGCCGCTGCTGCTCGGCGACGAGGTCCGCCTTCATGGCGGTCGCCCCTTGCAGGATCGCGCCGGCCGAGCCGCTCATCTCCTTGACGAGGTCGTCGACCAGCTTGGCGTTGGCAATCAGCTTCTCCAGCGCTTCGCGATAGGCGCCGAGGATGGTCTTGGCGTCCTTGAGGCCGGCGACGATCTTCTCGTCCATGGAATAGACCGCGCCGAGCGAGTTCTCGACGAATTTCAGGCGGGCCAGCGCGCTGGTCGCGATCGCCTGATCGGACGTCAGCACGAAATTGGTTGCCGCGGCGCTCGCGGTCTGGAACTGGGCGTTGACCTGCTTGGTGCCGAACTCGATCGCCTGCGCCTCGGAATCGGACGCGTTGTTGCCGACGTCGTCGAGCTTGTATTTCAGGAGATTGGCCTGCCGCTGCAGCTGGTTCTGCACCAGCAGCGTGCTGTCACGCTTGGCCTGCAGAACCTTGGCGAAGGTTGCGGAGAAATTCGCGAATTCCTTGGCGAGCTTGTCGAGGCTCTCCTTCCGCGCCGGGCTCTTGGCACTCTTGACGGCCTGGTCGATGGCGCTCTTCAGGCTGGTCTCGGCGTCAAGCGCCGCCTTGGCGTCATCTTCCTTGCCGGTGACGACGAAATATTTGACGGCCGAACGGTAGGCGAGCAGCTCGCGGTCGATGTTGCGGGCAAGGTCGGCCTCCGTCACGCTGCTGCGGTAGGAACCGACCTCGGCCGAGACGCGCTCGAAGCCGAAATAGGAGAAGGCCATGCTGCCGGCGGAGATCACCAGCACGGCAGCGAAGCCGAGGATGATCTTGGCGCGGAATCTGAGGGTCGGAAATATTGTGCGCTTGGACGGCGACGCGATACGCCCGGTCATTCCTACCCCCAATAAGTCAGTTCTTGCACGTGCAGCACGGCCCGGGAGCAGCCCCTCCCCGACCGGCGATGAAAATTAGGGCAGAAACGTCAAGGGGCGGTAAATTCCTCCAGCCTGAGATCACCCGGCACGGAGCACACGTTCCGCGGAACTGGCCGCGATGTTGCGACCAGACGAAAAAGACCATATTCTCTGGACACTTGTCAGGCACTCGGCATGAGACCGAGCAGGCCTTTGAGGGGAGAAACGGAGTGGGGCAAACCGACTTTCGGTTTGGCGGTGCATCTGGCGTTGCCGTCGCGAAGTCGAAGGCCGCGGGCGCGGAGCAAGCCGTTGCCGATCTTGCCGCTCAGCTTCCTGCCGACGAGATGGCGCTCATCCTGCTGTTCGTCTCCCCGAGCTACGATCCCCACCAGTTCATCGCCGAGATCAGCCGCCGCTTCGACGGCATCCCGGTCTGCGGTTGCACCACCGCCGGCGAGCTGGGGCCCGACGGCTGGGACGAGAACAGCGTCGTCGCACTCGCCTTCAGCCGCGCCGATTTCTCGGCCGTGGTGCGCCCGATTCTCAACCTCGACGGCTTCCACGTCGAGGACGGCCGCAGGATCAGCGCCGAGGCCAGGCAGGAATTGCTGCGGGTGTCCTCCCAGGTCGAGCGCGGAAATCCCTTCGGCCTGGTGCTGATCGACGGCCTGTGCCGCCGGGAGGAAGCGGTGATGTCCGCACTCTATGCCTCGCTGGACGACATTCCCATCGTGGGCGGCTCCGCGGGCGACGGTATGCGGTTCGAGCGGACCTGGGTGTTCCTCGACGGCAAGGCGCACACCAACGCCGCTCTCCTCATCCTGCTGAGCACGTCGCTGCCGTTCCGCGTCTTCAAATGCGACAATTTCGAACCGCGGCCCCAGAAGATGGTGGTCACCGAGGCCGACATCGAGAACAGAACCGTCCGCGAGCTGAACGCCGAGCCCGCGGCCCAGGAATATTCCCGCGTCGTCGGGATCCTGGACGCCAAGCTCGATCCGTTCTCGTTCGCCTCGCATCCCGTTCTGGTACGGGTCGGCGGCTCCTACTATGCCCGGTCGATCCAGCGCGTCGAGCCGGACGGGTCGCTGCACTTCTTTTGCGCCATCGACGAAGGCATGGTGCTGACGGCGGCGACGTCGCGCAGCCTCGTCGGCTCGACGCGCGCGGCGTTTGCTGAAACGCAAGACCAGATCGGCGACGTCTCGCTCTATATCGGTTTCGAGTGCCTGCTGCGCCGGCTCGACGCCGAGCAGCACCAGCTCGCCCGCGACATGTCCGAGCTCTATCGGCAGAACCGCGTGGTCGGGTTTCATACCTATGGCGAACAATTCGGCTCGATGCATGTGAACCAGACCTTCACGGGCGTCGCCATCGGCAGGCGTCCGTCGTGACCGAGCTGTGGCAGGATCCCGACACGGTCGAGCAGCTGCAGCGGGAAACCGCGAAGCTCAGGAAGATCAATGCCGCGCTGATGTCGCGCGTCGAACGCTCGATGGACCAGCAACTCAATGCCTTCTCGCTGTTCGAGACGGCCATCGCGCTCGACCGCCAGGTCCGCGACCGGACCACCCAGCTGCGCGAAGCCCTGTATTCGATCGAACGCGCCAACGACGGCCTCTATCGCGCCAAGCAGCAGGCCGAGGCTGCAAGCTCGCTGAAATCGTCCGTTCTGATCTCGGTCACCCACGACCTGTTGCAACCGCTGAACGCGGCGCGCCTGACGCTCTCCGCCCTGGCGGAGATGATGGAAACGCAGGAGGCGGGCCTGCTGGTCGACCAGGTCGATCGCTCGCTGGTGACGCTAGAGGACCTGCTGCGGTCGCTGCTGGAGATCGCCAAGCTCGACGCCGGCGCGCTCAAGCCCGACGTGCGCCCGCTCGCGCTGGCGCCGCTGTTCGAGCAACTCCGCAACGAATTCGCCCCGATCGCGGCGCGGCAAGGCCTGTCCTTGCGCATCCGCACCTCCCCGCTCGCGGTGTCGTCGGACGGGATGATGCTCCGGCGCATCCTGCAGAACCTGCTCGCCAATGCCATCCGCTACACCCGCAGCGGCGGCGTCGTGATGGGCTGCAGGCGCAGAAACGACCGCATCTGCGTCCAGATCTCCGATACTGGGCCTGGAATCGCGCAGGCGCAGCAGGAGGCCATCTTCCGCGAATTCCAGCGCGGTGAAGCCAGCGCGACCGACCAGGCCGGGTTCGGGCTCGGCCTCTCCATCGTTCGCCGCTTCGCAACCGTGCTCGGACATGAGGTGCGGCTGTCCTCGCAGGTCGGCAAGGGATCGACCTTCGTGCTCGAACTCGAGCCTGCGGATCTCGCCGAAGTCAGCGACGAGGTGCACGAGACCAAGCTCAGTGAGCGGCGCTACGGCGGCCTCGAAGGCGCCAAGATCCTGCTGGTCGAGAACGATCCATCCGGCTCCGAGGCCATGGCCGCCCTGCTGGAAGGATGGGGCTGCGATGTCGCGACCACGCCATCGGCGGCGGACGCGCTGCTGCGCCTCAATGAGCTCGGCGGCGCGCCCGACGCTGTCATCGCCGATCTTCATCTCGATCACGGCGAGAGCGGATTGTCGGCGATCGCCGACATCCGCGAGCACCTGAAGCTCGACGTGCCCGCGATGATCATCACCGCCGACTATTCCGAGAAAGCCGCCAAGCAGGCGAGCCTCTCCGGCCTCGAAGTGTTGAAGAAGCCGGTCAAGCCCGCCGAGATGCGTGCGCTGTTGTCGTTCCTGCTGAGCTAGTTCCCTGCGCCGGGCGGCCAGACCAAATATCGAAAAACAACCCCATGCACAGTAGCGGTACTGAATTACATTCCGCCAATGCCATGACTTCTTTGTCGATTCACCGATCAAACGGCCATCGATCGGCGCGGCAGGACCGGAGAAATGCGCGTCACGGCTGATCCGGTTGGGCCCGATCGTGCTTCGCACGGCTACCGTCGCTCGCCAGCGTCGCAAAATCGATCTTCGACATTTCGACGATCGCCTTGGTGCGGCTCACGACGTTCAGCTTGCGCAAGATGTCGGAGACATGGACCTTCACGGTGGTCTCGGAAATCTTCAGCTCATAGGCGATCTGCTTGTTCTGCAGCCCGCGCTTGAGCATTTCGAGCACACGCAATTGCTGCGGCGTCAGATCATGGAGCCGCTTCAACAGATCATGAGTAGAACTCGGGGCGCGCTGCGGCCGAAGTGCGCGATAGGCGCCGGGCAGGCAGACGAGCCCCTGCAGGGCCTCGCCGATCGACTGGGCGAGCTCCTGCTTCGAGGAGGATTTGAAGATGTAGCCGGCGATGCCGAGCGACAGCGCGCCGGAGATGATCCGGGGATCCTGATGTCCCGACACGATGACGACCGGTACCTTCGGGAAGGCCTTGCGGATGCGAACGATGCCCGAGAGGCCGGTCGTGCCCGGCATCGACAGATCGAGCAGAAGCAGATCGAGCTCGGCCCCCGCGGACAGCTGCTCGAGCGCGCCGTCGATCGAAATCGCCTGCAGGATCTCGACTTCGGGCGCGACCATTTGCAGCGCGCCTTCGAGCGCCTCGCGAAACAATGGATGATCTTCGACAATCAGAAATCGCGTCACGCGTCAGCCATTTCCAAATCGTTGCCGGGTTTCGAGCCTTGCGAGAGGATGTATCAGCCGCCGCGCGCCGGCTTGATCGAGGTCAACATTGACAGCGCCGGTCATTGCGGCCTCCCGCGGTCGACCCGCGCATAGGGCCGGTTCCTGGGATCGGGCAGGTCCATCTTGCCGATCTCGATGATCGCCTTGTTGCGGCTGAACAGTCCGAGCTTGCGCAGGATCTCGGTGATGTGCGCCTTGACGGTGGATTCGGCGAGCTGCAGCTCCTGCGCGATCTGTCGGTTCGGATAGCCGCGGCGCAGCAGGTCAAGCACCCTGATCTGCTGCGGCGTGAGCTCGCGGAGCTTGACCTCGAGAGCCTTGCTGGTCTCGGCCTTTCGCCGCTGCGGTGTCGCCACGAAATCGCGCGGCACCGACACCGATCCGGACAGCACGCCCTCGATCGACTGGGCCAGCTCGCGCTTCGACGTCGACTTCGGCAGATAGCCGGCCGCACCTAACGCCAGCGCCTCGCGGACCACGTGCTGGTCTTCCTCGCTCGATACGATGGCGACCGGCAGGCGCGGATAGGTCTCGCGCAGGCGCAGGAAGCCGGAGAAGCCGGTCGCATCCGGCAGCTGCAGATCGAGCAGCGCAAGGTCGATCCCCTGCTCGGCCGACAGGATGTCCAGCGCGTCCTCGATCGACATCGCCTCCAGGATGCGGGCCTCCGGCAAAGCCAGCCGCACCGCATTGCCCAGCGCTTCGCGAAACAGCGGATGATCGTCGATGATCAGGAAGCTGGCCATGGCGCCTTCCACAACATCCACCGCGGCAGCGGCAGCAGCGCACCCGTCCTGGGCCGGTCCGGCACCGGGAAGATGCAAGGTGGATGCTACCACATCTTCCCGATCTCGTCCGGTCAAGGCCGTTCAGTCGTTCGATTCGACCTGAACCGACAGCAGGAAGGAATAGATGCTGTCGAACTGGTTGTCGGTGAAGACCTCCCTCCACGCCGGCATGCCCTTGGCAGGGCGGCCCTCGTGCACGGTCTTCCAGAACGTGTCGCGCATGTCGTCGCCATAGCGGTGACGCAAGAGCCGCAGGTCGATCTTCCGTTCGCTCTGGATGGCGTCGGGGCCATGGCAATGCGCACAGGTTCCGTTGAAGATCTCCTTGCCCGCGCCGGCGATCTCCGCATTCGGCAGCGCCGCATCGCCCTTGGTCTCGGTCGCCACCACACTTGCGACCTGCGCTGCGCTGGTTCCCGGACCGGTCCCGGTCGTGGTTCCCGCCGGCACGGCTTCAGTCGCGCCGAAGCGGACCGGCTGTCCCGCCGGCAAGCCGTATTTCACCGCGAGATCGGCGATCGTGCGCTGAAGCGTCGGCAGGATCGCGTCGACGCGATCGCGCAGCTCGGTTGATCCCTTCGCAAAGCCGATCGCGGCATCCCATGACAGGCCCTCGCCTTCGGTCAGCCGGATCTGATAGCGATCCTTGTAAGTGGTCATGTTCAGCCAGCCGGCGACGGGCCCCCAGATGAAGGCGACGTCCGCCCTGCCCTGGTCGAGCGCCTGCATGGCTTCCTCGGGCGACAGCACCGTCACCTTCTGGATGTCGTCCCGGGTTGCGAGAAGATTTTGCGGCGTGCTGGCGTACTGAACCGCGACGCGCTTGCCCCTGAGATCGTCCACGCCACTGATCGCCTGCCCCTTCGCCGCGACCAGGGCGTAGCCTTCCCTTGCAAAGGTGCTGGAGAAGATCACGGCCGGTCCCATGAAGTCCTCGGAGCGCGGCAAGCCGATCATGGCGTCGCATTGCTTGCCGAGCAGCGTGACCCGCACGGTGCGCTTGCCGAAATAGGATTTGTACCAGTCGTAGGTGATGGGCTGGCCGAGCGCCTGCGCCAGCGCCTGACCGATCTCGACATAGAAGCCGGGCTGCGACGGGTTATCGCTCGAGAACGGCAGATTGGTCGGATCGGCACACAGACGGAACGGCGTCGTCTCGTCGGCCTGGACGGCCGTGGCTGATGCGATCACCGCGGACGCGGCGAGACATGCCAGCCGTCCCGCGATGCTGCGAGGTCGGCTATTGCGGGTCGCTGGATTGATCGGACGCATCCTCATCTCCGGCAGTTGGGAATTGTTGGACCAGGCGTTGCGGCACGGGATCTGACCTCAGATCCGACCTGTGCCGTCGCCGCGCGATGTCGAGAAAGCGCGCGCGTATCCCGTCTCCTTCGGGATACGCGCGCGAGTTGTCACTGGACGGAGAACACGAAGAGCGAACCGCCCTCGGGGGCTGCGGCCGTCATCCTCTTCCCTACCTCGCCCAGGAACGCGGGCAACGCTGCCGTGCGACCGACGACGATGGCGACATATTGCTTGCCGTCGACGCTATAGGTCACCGGTCCTGCGCCGATGCCGGAGCCGAGATTCTTGCTCCAGAGCACCTTGCCGGACTTCGCATCGATGGCGCGGAAGTCGCCGTGAATGTTGCCGGCGAACACGAGGCCACCGCCGGTGGTCAGCGTGCCGCCGTTGAACGGCAAATCTTCCTTGATCGACCAGACCTTCTTCTGCGCCACCGGATCCCAGGCCACGAGCTCGCCGAGGAAACCGCCGGGGCCTTCCTTGGTCGGGAATTCGGCGCCGAGATAGAACACGCCGCGCTTGTAGGCGACGTCGGAGACCGACCAGTCCATGCAGACGTTGTTCGAGGGGATGTAGACGAGGCCGGTTTGCGGGTTGAACGACATCGGCTGCCAGTTCTTGCCGCCGATCAGGTTCGGGCAGATGTCCTTGGCGGGATGGTTCGGTCCCGGACGCTTGTCCGGATCCTCTTCCGCGCGCATCGTGGTGACGTCCCACTTCTTCGCCCAGTTCGAGAACACATACTTCTCCGCCGAGACGACCTTGCCGGTCTCGCGGTTGGCGACGAAGAAATAGCCGTTGCGATCCGCCTTCATCAGCGCCGGCACGGTGCTGCCGCCGATCTTGAGATCCGCGAGCACGGCCTCGTTGACGCCGTCATAGTCCCAGGCATCGGCCGGCGTGGTCTGGATGTGCCACTTGATCTTGCCGGTGTTGGGATCGAGCGCGAGCGTCGAGGCGGTGTAGAGGTTGGTCAGCTTGCCGAAATTGCCGTCGCCGGTCGAACGCACGCCGGTGTTCCACGGGCCGGGATTGCTGGTGCCCCAATAGACCGTGTCGGTCTTGGCGTCGTAGGAGCCGACCAGCCAGGCCGCGCCGCCGCCGTGCTGCGCGGTGTCGCCCTTCCAGCTATCGCCGCCGGGCTCGTCCGGGCTGGGAACGGTGAAGGTCTGCCACAGCTGCTTGCCGGTGTTGATGTCGAACGCTTGCAGCGAGCCGCGCACGCCGTACTCGCCGCCGCCGAAGCCGGTGATGACCTTGTCGCGCACGATCAGCGGAGGAGAGGTGATGACCGAGCCCTGCTTGTAGTCGACGACCTTCGTCGTCCACAGCGACTTGCCGGTTGCGGCGTCGAGCGCCGTCAGCTTGCCGTCGAGGCGGCCGACGAAGATCTTTCCATCGGCATAGGAGACGCCGCGATTGTTCACGTCGCAGCAGGCAAATTGCAGCACGTCCTCAGGGATTTCGGGCTCCCAGGTCCACTTGCGCTGCCCCGTCGCGGCGTCGAGCGCGTAGACGTATTTCGGTCCCCAGGAGCTCGACACGTACAGCGTATTGCCGACGACGATCGGCGAGGATTCGTTCGAGCGCAGCGACGCCAGCGAGAACGAATAGGCGAGCGTGAGCTTGCCGGCGTTCTCGGTGTTGATCTGCTTCAGCGGGCTGTAGCGTGTATTGCCGTAGTCGTGGCCGGCAACGGCCCACTGGTTCTGGTCGGATTGCGCCTTGATCAGCGAGTCGTTGGCGCGAACGTCTGACGTGACGGCGGCCAGCATCGCAATCATCGAGATGCCAGCCAGAAATCCCTTCGTTCCAAAGGTCATGTATTCCCTCCGCGATGTTGTTGTGCACGCCATGTCGGCGTCAGAGCGCGTTGCGCCCGTGATGCGCAGTTCGTCTGCGATCCATCGTTCGAAATTACAGCATCGAGCTTTCGCGCTTAGTATAGGCGGAAGGTAGTAGTGCAAATCATTGGCGGCTTTCGTCGCTCATCTCGTTGTGCCGCCTCGCGTCTTGCCCTTGTTTTGCAGCTCGAAATGCGCACGCGAATTCAGGCAGCATCGCGCATCGGTCACGATGATGGCGCTACCACCGCTGCACGATTCTCGAAAAAGTCCGCCGCGAGTTTTCGCGAAGTCGAGTCGATCGGGCGCGCGCCGAGCTGTGCGAGCTTGCCGCCGATCTTGCGCGTCGACCTCGTCGTGCAGGATGGTGACGTCGAGCGATTCTTCCTCCGAAGCCTGACCTTCGCGCCATCCTTGGCAAAGCCCGCGACGCCGCCCGCTCCTTCGCCGACGATGCGGTCGCCGCTCGGCGCATCGATGTCGGCCAGCGTCAGCTTGCCGCTGAACGTTGCTTTCGCCGGACCGACCTTCAGCACCACAGTTGCCGTCATCTCCGTCGGCGAGGCCATCTCGAACGACTGGCCACGGGGAATACAGCGCCTGAGAGGAAAGCACTCGCCGTCGATCAACCGCCAAGAAGCACCGGCCGGGCGGAGCGCGCACAAACGTCGCGGCCCGGACCTGGGATGCCGGGCGTGGGCACAGCAAAATCAATGGCTTAGCTTGTTCTCGCGTACTACCAAGATCGCGATTACAAAACCGCGGGCACGTGCTCCTATTCGCGGCAACGAACGAGACATCAGGGGGAGAACGATTTGCCACAGGGCTGAATCCGCCGTCCGACCGCGGCGCCGTGCGGCATCGACGATGCGACCTTCGCTGCGATCAACACACCGAACTTTCCAGATTTGCCCGACAACTGCGCCAGCGATGGTGACGGTCAGGGGCATCATGATCGATTCGCGCGCCATGACGCCCGCCCCGATGACCTTTCCATGACGCGAGGTCACCAAAATGCCAGTTGCAAAGTTCCGTTGCGCTGTCTCTAATTAGAACCAATCAAAATCACTTTGGGAGGACTTCACGTGTCTACAGTCAAACTGACGGTCAACGGCAAGGCCGTTGCTGTCGAGGTCGAGGACCGCACTCTGCTGGTCCAGCTCCTGCGCGAACACCTCAATCTCACGGGAACCCATGTCGGCTGCGACACCAGCCAGTGCGGCGCCTGTGTGGTGCACATGGACGGTCGTGCGGTGAAATCGTGCACCATGCTGGCAGGCCAGGCCGATGGCGCCAGCATCACCACCATCGAGGGCATCGCCAAGGGCGACGAGCTGCATCCGATGCAGGCCGCCTTCCGCGACAATCATGGTCTTCAATGCGGCTATTGCACGCCGGGCATGATCATGTCGGCGATCGACATCGTGCATCGCCATGGCGGTCAGCTCGACGAAGCCACCGTCCGTGCCGAGCTCGAAGGCAATATCTGCCGCTGCACCGGCTACCACAACATCGTCAAAGCCGTGCTGGACGCAGCCGGGCGCATGAAGGTCTCGCAGGCGGCCGAGTAAGCGGCGCGCCTCGAAAAAAGAAAACCGCCTGCTGCTTTCGAGGGAAAGCGCAGTCATAAAATTCCGGTCGGGAGGACCAGACATGGGTGTTGAAGGCATCGGCGCACGCGTCGTGCGCAAGGAAGACAAGCGTTTCATTACCGGCAAGGGCCGCTACGTCGACGACATCAAATTGATGGGCATGACCCATGCTCATTTCGTCCGCAGCCCGCACGCCCACGCCAAGGTCAAGGGGATCGACTCCTCCGCCGCGCTGAAGATGCCGGGCGTGGTCGCAGTGCTCACCGGCCAGCAGATCGTCGACGACAAGGTCGGCAACCTCATCTGCGGCTGGGCCATCACCTCCAAGGACGGCAGCCCGATGAAGATGGGCGCATGGCCGGCGATGGCGCCGGAAACGGTGCGCTTCGTCGGACAGGCCGTCGCCGTCGTGATCGCCGAAAGCAAGAACCTGGCGCGCGATGCCGCCGAAGCGGTCGTGGTCGATTACGAGGAGCTTCCGGCCGTCGCCGACGTACACGCCGCGATCAAGTCGGGCGCGCCGCAGCTTCATCCCGAAGCCCCCGGCAACCAGGTCTATGACTGGGTGATCGGCGACGAGGGCGCCGTGGACTCCGCCTTCGGCAAGGCCGCCAACGTCGTCAAGCTCGACGTCACCAACAACCGCCTCGCGCCCAACGCGATGGAGCCGCGCGCGGCGATCGCCGATTACGATGCCGCGGAAGAGCATTTCACGCTCTACACGACCTCGCAGAACCCGCACGTCGCCCGCCTCGTGCTGTCGGCGTTCTACAACATCGCCCCCGAGCACAAGCTGCGCGTGATCGCCCCCGACGTCGGCGGCGGCTTCGGCTCCAAGATCTTCATCTACCCGGAAGAGATGGTGGCGCTGTGGGCTTCGAAGAAGGTCGGCCGTCCCGTGAAATGGACCGGCGACCGCACCGAGGCCTTCCTCACCGACGCGCATGGCCGCGACCATGTGACCCATGCCGAGCTGGCGTTCGACGCCCAGAACAAGATCCTGGGCCTGAAGGTGAAGACCTACGCCAATTTCGGCGCCTACATGTCGCTGTTCTCGTCGTCGGTGCCGACCTATCTCTACGCGACGCTGCTGTCGGGCCAGTACAACATCCCGGCGATCCACGCCGAGGTGGTCGGGGTCTACACCAACACCACGCCGGTCGATGCCTATCGCGGCGCGGGTCGCCCCGAGGCGAGCTATCTGATCGAACGATTGATGGAAACGGCGGCGCGGCAGCTCAAGGTCGATCCGGCCCAGCTGCGCCGGAGCAACTTCATCACCCAGTTCCCGCACCAGACGCCCGTGATCATGGCCTATGACACCGGCGACTTTAACGCCTCGCTCGATGCCGCGATGAAGGCGATCGACTATGCCGGCTTTGCCGCGCGCAAGGCGCAAGCCAAGTCGCAAGGCAAGCTGCGCGGCATCGGCGTGTCCTGCTACATCGAGGCCTGCGGCATCGCGCCGTCCAAGGCGGTCGGCAGCCTGGGTGCCGGCGTCGGCCTGTGGGAATCGGCCGAGGTGCGCGTCAACCCGGTCGGTACCATCGAGATCCTCACGGGCTCGCACAGCCACGGCCAGGGCCACGAGACCACGTTCTGCCAGCTCGTCGCGGAACGCCTCGGCGTTCCCATCAGCCAGGTCTCGATCGTCCATGGTGACACCGACAAGGTGCAGTTCGGCATGGGCACCTACGGCTCGCGCTCGGCGGCCGTCGGCCTCACCGCGATCCTGAAGGCGATGGAGAAGATGGAATCGAAGGCCAAGAAGATTGCAGCGCATGCGCTGGAAGCTTCCGAGGCCGACATCGTCATCGAGAACGGCGAGTTCAAGGTGACCGGCACCGACAAGGCGATTGCCCTGCCGATGGTCGCGCTCGCGGCCTACACCGCGCACAATTTACCTGACGGGATGGAGCCGGGTCTGAAGGAAAGCGCCTTCTACGATCCGACCAACTTCACCTTCCCGGCCGGCACCTATATCTGCGAGCTCGAGGTCGATCCCGGCACCGGCAAGACAAGCTTCGTCAACTTCGTCGCGGCCGACGATTTCGGCCGGCTGATCAACCCGATGATCGTCGAGGGCCAGGTCCATGGCGGCCTCGTCCAGGGCATCGGGCAGGCGCTGCTCGAGCACGCGATCTACGATGCCAGCGGCCAGCCGATCACGGCCTCGTTCATGGACTACGCCATGCCGCGCGCCGACGACGTGCCTTCCTTCAACCTCTCCCACACCACGACGCTGTGCCCGGGCAATCCCCTGGGCATCAAGGGTTGCGGTGAGGCCGGCGCGATCGGCGCCTCTGCGGCCGTGATCAACGCGATCACGGATGCGATCGGCAAGAACAATCTGGAAATGCCCGCAACCCCGGACCGGGTGTGGCGCACGATCCATACGGCTTAAGAGGAGGAACGAAGATGTACCAGACCACCTATCATCGCGCCTCCTCGGTCGACGAGGCCGTCAGCCTGTTCGGCAAGAGCAGCGAAGCCAAGTTCCTCGCCGGCGGCCAGACGCTGCTGCCGGTGATGAAGCAGCGCCTCGCCAGCCCCTCCGACGTGATCGACCTCGGCAAGATCAAGGAGCTGCAGGGCGTCGAATTGTCGGGCGACACGCTGACCATCAAGGCCGCCACGATCTACTACGACATCATGACGAATGCCGATGTGAAGAAGGCGATCCCCGCGATCGCTCATCTCACCTCGGTGCTCGGTGATCCCGCCGTGCGTCACCGCGGCACGATCGGCGGCTCGATCGCCAACAACGATCCCGCCGCGGATTTCCCGGCCGCCCTGCTCGCGCTCGGTGCCACCGTGAAGACCAACAAGCGGTCGATCGCGGCGGAGGATTTCTTCAAGGGCCTGTTCACCACGGCACTGGAAGACGGCGAGATCATCACCGCCGTCTCGTTCCCCGTGCCGGCGAAGGCGGGCTACGAGAAGATGCGGCATCCGGCCTCGCGCTTCGCGCTGACCGGCGTATTCGTCGCGCAGACCAAGTCGGGCGAGGTTCGCGTGGCCGCCACCGGTGCTTCGCAGAGCGGCGTGATGCGCGTGCCCGCAATCGAAGCCGTGTTGAAGGCGAACTGGTCGCCGTCGGCGATCGACAGCGTGACGATCTCGGCGAATGGACTTTTGGCCGACATCCACGGTTCGGCGGAGTACCGCGCCAACCTCGTCAAGGTGATGGCGCAGCGCGCGGTCGCCGCCGCACGCTGAATTCGCCGCAGCGCCTCGACACAAATTTTCCGCGGCGCGCACTTCGGTGCGCGCCGTTTTATTTTGGCCGTGCGGCATGAAAACCGCTTGCCTCGCCGGCACGAAGGCGAGAAAAGTTAATCAGCCGATTAACTCTCTCCAAAGAAGAAGGTCAGCGGCGATCGCCGAGCCATCGGTATCTGCGCGCGACCCGAGGAAACAAAAACGTGCTCGACAAATCAGCCCCCACTTCCTCCGTCCGCACCTCCGGCCCGCTCTCGGGCTTCCGCATCGTCGAATTCGCCGGCATCGGGCCCGGCCCGTTCGCCTGCATGATGCTGGCCGACATGGGCGCCGAGGTCGTGACGCTTGACCGGGTCGGCGCGAAGAAGAGCATGAAGTCGGTCGCAGGCCGCGGCCGCAAGGTGATCGAGCTCGACCTCAAGGACAAGGCGGCGATCGCGCAGGTTCTCGAACTGCTCGGGAGCGCCGATGCGCTGGTCGAGGGCTTTCGTCCCGGCGTGATGGAGCGGCTCGGCCTCGGGCCGGACGTGGTGCTCGCGCGTAATCCAAAACTGGTCTACGGCCGCATGACCGGCTGGGGCCAGGAAGGCCCGCTGGCGAATGCCGCCGGCCACGACATCAACTACATCTCCATCACCGGCGCGCTCGCCGCGATCGGCACGAAGGAAGCGCCGGTACCGCCGCTCAACCTCGTCGGCGATTTCGGCGGCGGCGCGCTCTATCTCGTCGTCGGCGTGCTCGCAGCACTGCTCGAAGCGCAGAAGTCCGGCAAGGGCCAGGTCGTCGATGCTGCGATGTGCGACGGCGCGGCCTCGCTGATGTCGTTCTTCTTCGACATGACCACGCTCGGCCGCTGGACCGAGGGGCGCGACCAGAACTTCCTCGATGGCGGCGCGCATTTCTACGGCGTCTACGAATGCGCCTGCGGGCACTTCGTCTCGATCGGCTCTATCGAGCCGCAGTTCTACGCGCTGCTGCGCGAGCATGCGGGCCTGACGGATGCCGACTTCGACGCGCAGATGAACCCCAAGGCCTGGCCGGCGCTGAAGGAAAAGCTCAAGGCCGTGTTCAAGAGCAAGACGCGCGAGGACTGGTGCAAGATCATGGAAGGCACCGACATCTGCTTCGCGCCGGTGCTGACCATGTCGGAATCCACGAAGCATCCGCACATGGTCGCGCGCGAGGTCTTCATCGAGCGCCACGGCGTGAAGCAGCCCGCGCCGGCGCCGAGATTCTCACGCACACCGTCGACCGTGCGCGAGCCGGAAGGTGCGGAGATCGGCGCGGTGACGAAGGCCTGGGCGGGGCGTTAGACCCGGGCTGTTGCAATACCCTCCGCCGTCGTCCCGGCGAACGCCGGGACCCATAACCCCAGGAAGTGGTTGGGCGAAGACTCGGAGTCCTTGACTGCTGTCGACCGCAATCGATAGATCACGCGGTATGGGTCCCGGCGTTCGCCGGGACGACGGCGGTGACGTGGACGCAATTCGCGCGTCACAAGCGACCTTACGCCGCATCCTCCACCTTCAACACCCCGCGCCGGATCTGGTCTTCCTCGATCGATTCGAACAGGGCCTTGAAATTACCCTCGCCGAATCCGTCGTCGCCCTTGCGCTGGATGAACTCGAAGAAGATCGGGCCGATCGCGTTGGCCGAGAAGATCTGCAGCAGCACCTTGGTCTGGCCGCCTTCGACAACGCCCTCGCCGTCGATCAGGATGCCGTTCTTCTGCAGGCGTGCGACGTCCTCGCCATGCTTGGGCAGGCGCGCATCGACCTTCTCGAAATAAGTCTCGGGCGGCGACGGCATGAAGGGCAGGCCGGCCGCGCGCAGGCCCTCGATCGTGCTGTGAATATCACGGCAACCGCAGGCGATGTGCTGGATGCCCTCGCCGCGATAGATATTCAGATATTCCTCGATCTGGCCGGAATCGCCGGCATCTTCGTTGATCGGGATCCGGATCTTGCCGTCGGGGCTGGTCAGCGCGCGCGAGAACAGGCCGGAGGCGCGGCCTTCGATGTCGAAAAAGCGGATCTGGCGGAAGTTGAACAGCTTTGCGTAGAAGCCGGTCCAGACATCCATGCGGCCGCGATGGACGTTGTGGGTGAGGTGGTCGAGATAGAACAGCCCGGCCCCAACGGGACGCGGATCGCGCGCGCCCAGCCATTCGAACTCGGCGTCGTAAGCCGAGCCCTTGGCGCCGTAGCGATCGACGAAGTAAAGCAGGCTACCGCCGATGCCCTTGATCGCGGGCACTTGAAGCGTCTTCTGCGCGGACGACGCATCGGCCGGCTCGGCACCGAGCGCAATCGCGCGGTCGTAGGCCGCCTTGGCATCGACGACGCGGAACGCCATCGACGGCGCACAGGGGCCGTGCGCGGCGACGAATTCATAGCCGTGGGTGCCGGGCTCCTCGTTGACGATGTAGTTGATGTCGCCCTGGCGATAGACCGTGATATTCTTGGTCTTGTGGCGCGCGACGGGCGCATAGCCCTTCAGCTTGAACAGCGCGTGCAGCTCTTCCGGATTGGGGTGCGCATATTCCACGAACTCGAACCCGTCGGTGCCCATCGGATTGTCGGCGCTGACGGTGGCCGGCGGTGCATCGTGCGGAAACGGTCCCATGGTGTTCTCCCGAATGGTGGCTGGAGGAACTATCCTTCATGTGATGCGCAAGGAGCGTGCAAACGGGACGCGTTTTGGCTATGATATGCACGATCCGTGCACGAAATGGACGAATGACGCATGATTCCGGTTGACGCCTTTGATCTCAAGATCCTCAGCGCGCTCCAGGACGACGGTCGCCTTACCAACCAGGAGCTCGCCGACCTCGCAGGATTGTCGGCCTCGCAATGCTCGCGCCGGCGGATGCGGCTGGAGGAGGACAAGGTGATCTCCGGCTATCACGCCGACCTCTCCAGCGAGGCGCTCGGCTTCGGCGTGATCGCCTTCATCCAGGTCGGGCTTGCGACCCACTCGCCGGACAATTCCAAGCGCTTTCGCGCGCTGGTGAACCGGATCGACGAGATCCAGGAGGCCTATTCGCTGACCGGCGATGCCGATTACGTGCTCAAGGCCGTGCTGCGCGATCTCAAGGGTCTCTCCAACCTCGTCAACGACGTGTTGATGCCGCACCAGAGCGTG
Organism: Bradyrhizobium sp. U531; assembly: GCF_051710265.1. NCBI lineage: Bacteria > Pseudomonadati > Pseudomonadota > Alphaproteobacteria > Hyphomicrobiales > Nitrobacteraceae > Bradyrhizobium > Bradyrhizobium sp. U531. The sequence continues at coordinate 814,198 of NZ_JASVEN010000002.1, read as the reverse complement.
GCGCATGTGCGCTCGTCGATCGTGCTCGACAGGCTGAAGGAGAGTTCGCGATTGCCGTTGAAGGAAATCAAGCCCGGCTGAAATCGAGGGAACTACGTCATTCGCGCTGACGACACGATCTGCGATGATCCGCATCCGTCCGGAGATTTGCCATGGCCCTCCAGCTTCGACCGAACTGCGAATATTGCGATTGCGACCTGCCGCCGGATGCGACGAATGCGCGGATCTGCTCCTACGAATGCACGTTCTGTGCGGACTGCGTCGAGACCAGGCTGTCCAACGTCTGCCCGAACTGCGGCGGCGGCTTTGCGCCGCGCCCGATCAGGCCGACGCAGGAATGGCGGCCGGGCGTATGCGCGACGAAGCAGATACCGTCCGACAAGCGTGTGCATCTGAAATACAGCGTCGAAGACGTCGCGGCGCATTGCGCGCGGGTGCGCGACGTGCCGCCGGAGAAGCGGTAGGCTCTCGACGCCGTCATTGCGAGCGAAGCGAAGCAATCCAGAAATGCGTCCGCGGAGGCAGACTGGATTGCTTCGTCGCAAGGGCTCCTCGCAATGACGAAGGTTGCGGCAGTCCCCTAGGGTGGGCAAAGGCGCATTAGCGCCGTGCCCACGTACTTTCTCCATCGCAACGAATGGTGGGCACGCTCCGCTTTACCCACCCTACGAGACCTCGCACGCGGCAATCACTCCGCCGCCACAATCGTCCCCTCGACCTCGCCAAACCCAACGCGATAGCCGTTGCCCTGGCACCAGCCGCGCATCACTAGGCTGTCGCCGTCTTCCAGGAACGAGCGCTTGGCGCCGCCGGGCAATTCCACGGGCTCGGTGCCGTTCCAGCTGATCTCGAGCAGGCTGCCGCGCTGGTTCTTCTCCGGACCGGAGATGGTGCCGCTGCCGAGGAGATCGCCGACATTCATGGCGCAGCCACTCGAGGCGTGGTGCATCAATTGCTGCACCGAGGACCAGTACATGTATTTGAAATTGGTGCGGCTGATGCCGGCAGGCGTGTTGGCACCCGCGGGGCGCAGGGCAACGTCCAGCTCCAAATCGTAGTTCTGGGGCTTGCCCTGCTTGAGATAGTCGAGCGGCACCGGCTCCTGCGCCGGGCCCTTCAGGCGGAACGGCTCCAGCGCCTCGCGCGTCACCACCCACGGGCTGATCGAGGTTGCGAAGGCCTTCGCGAGGAACGGGCCGAGCGGCACATATTCCCATTGCTGGATGTCGCGCGCGCTCCAGTCGTTGAGCAGCACGAAGCCAAAGATCATCGCCTCGGCCTGTTGCTCGCTCAGCATGCCGCCCATCGGCGACGGCTGGCCGATCACGACGCCCATCTCCAGCTCGAAATCGAGCCGCTTGCAGGGGCCGAAGCTCGGCAGCTCGACATTCGGCGGCTTCAACTGGCCACGCGGACGCTTCACCTTCGTGCCTGACACGACGACGGTGGAGGCGCGGCCGTTATAGGCGATCGGCATATGCAGCCAATTCGGCTGCAGCGCATTGTCCTTGCCGCGGAACATCACGCCGACATTGGTGGCGTGCTCTTTCGACGAATAGAAATCGGTATAGCCGGAGACGGTGAACGGCAGATGCAATCTCGCATCACGCATCGACACGAGCGCGCGGCCGCGCAGCTCCTCGTTGTCGCGCAACTCCGGATGATCGTGCCGCAGCAACTCGCTGATCCGCGCCCGCGTCCTGCTCCAGACCTTCGGCCCGAGCGCCATGAACGCATTCAGCGACGGGCCGGAGAACACGCCGAGCGGACCGACATCGAGCCGGGAATCCTGCTCGAGCTCCCAGAGATCGAGCACGCAAGCGCCGATTGCAACGCCAACCCGCGGCGTCGGATTGGCAGGGGTCGAGAACACGCCATAGGGCAGGTTCTGGATCGGGAAGTCGGAGGAAGCATCGACCTCGATGAAGGAGCGGAGGCTGGGGTCGTTGGGATGGGTTGTCACGTTCGGCTCAATTCCTTCTTCCTTCTCCCCTTGTGGGAGAAGGTGGCGCGAAGCGCCGGATGAGGGGTCTCTATCCACATGTCCAAATGTGAGAGGTTCACTCGCGGAGAGAGACCCCTCACCCGTCTCACCGCTGCGCGGTGAGCCACCCTCTCCCACAAGGGGAGAGGGGAAGAAAGCTACGGCTTGCTCGGATCGAACCGCTTCTCCAGTCCCTTCCAGCAATCCGCGTAATCATCCTGCAGCGTCGAGGCGTTCGCCGCGTGCGCCGTGACGCGCTGGGGATAGCGGGTCTCGAACATGAAGGCCATGGTGCCCGTGAGCTTCACCGGCTTCAGCTCGCCATTGCTGGCGTGCTCGAAGGCGTCGCGATCGGGGCCGTGCGGCAGCATGCAATTGTGCAGGCTCATGCCGCCGGGCACGAAGCCCTGCGGTTTGGCATCATAGACGCCGTAGATCAGGCCCATGAACTCGCTCATGATGTTCATGTGGTACCACGGCGGCCGGAAGGTGTTGTCGGCGACCATCCAGCGCTCGGGGAAGATGACGAAGTCGATATTCGCGGTGCCCGCAGTCTCCGATGGCGAGGTCAGCACCGTGAAGATCGAAGGATCGGGATGGTCGAAGCCGATCGCACCGACCGGCGAGAAGGTGCGCAGGTCATATTTGTAGGGCGCGTAATTGCCGTGCCACGCGACGACGTCGATCGGCGAATGCGGCAGCGTGGTCTTGAACAGCGCACCGCCCCATTTCACGTAGAGCTCGGTCGGCGTGTCCTTGTCCTCGTAATGCGCGACGGGGGTGAGGAAGTCGCGCGCGTTGGCGAGGCAGTTGGCGCCGATCGGCCCGCGCTCCGGCAGCGTGAAGGCGCCGCCATAATTCTCGCAGAGATAGCCGCGCGCCGGGCCGTTCGGGATCTCGACACGGAACTTGACGCCGCGCGGGATCACCACGATCTCGCCAGGCTCGGCATCGATACGGCCGAACTCGGTGACGAGGCGAAGACTGCCCTGCTGCAGCACGAACATCAGCTCGCCGTCGGCATTATAGAAATGCTGGTCCACCATCGACTTGGTGATGAGGTAGACATGCGCCGCCATACCGGCTTGCGTGTTCACGTCACCCGCCGTCGTCATGGTCTGCACGCCCTGGACGAAGGTCACCTCGCCCTTCGGCAGCGGCGTCGGATCCCAGCGCATCTGGGCGATCGGCAGATCGTATTCATGGCACGGCGCCGAGCGCCACAGCCCGGCATCCGCCTTCTCGAAGCGGCCGGAATGCTTCACCGACGGGCGGATGCGGTAGAGCCAGGAGCGCTCATTGGTGCCGCGCGGCGCGGTGAAGGGCGAGCCGGACAATTGCTCGGCATAGAGCCCGTAGGCGCAGCGCTGCGGCGAGTTGCGCCCGATCGGCAGCGCGCCCGGCAGCGCCTCGGTCTCGAAAGAGTTGCCGAAACCGGACATGTAGCCCGGCGTCACCTGGGCCGAGCTGCGGACAATCTGGTCAGGCGAGGTGTTTATGTTCATGGCTATCCTCCTCCTTGAAGAGCGGCCCACATCTCCTGGTCGCGTTTGTCGGTCCAGATCACGGGATCGTCGATCCCCGACGCCTCGTCATAAGCGCGCGACACGTTGAACGGCAGGCAGTGCTCGTAGATGGCGAAGCTGGAGAACTTCGGATCCATCACCTCGCGCGTCGCCGCCATCGATTCCTTCAAGCTGCGGCCCTTGGCGACCGAGATCTCGGCGGCGCCATAGAGCGAGGTGACGAAGTCGCGCGTCATCGCGATGGCCTCGCGAACCGTCGCCGTGCCGTTGAGCGCATCGCCACGGCCCGGCGCGATCGCCTTGGGATTGAAGTTGCGGATCTCGTTCAGCGTCATCGGCCATTCGCGCAAATGCGCATCGCCGCAATAGCATGCCGAGTGATATTCGATGAGATCGCCGGAGAACATCACCTCGGCATCCGGCACCCAGGCGACGATGTCGCCGGAGGTGTGGCCAGCGCCTAACTGCATCAGCCGCACCTCGCGCTTGCCGAGAAAGATCGACATCTCGCCTTCGAAGGTCAGCGTCGGCCAGGTCAGGCCGGGGATGCTCTGCGCATCCTGGAACAGGCGTGGGAAGCGGCCATATTCGGAATCCCAATCCTGCTTGCCGCGCTCCTCGATCAGCCGATAGGTCTCCTGCGAGGCGACAATGCCTTGCGCGTGATAGGCGGAGGCGCCAAGCACGCGTACCGCATGATAATGCGACAGCACGACATATTTGATCGGCTTGTCGGTGACGGCTTTGACGCGCTCGATCACCTTGTTCGCCATCGCAGGCGTCGCCTGGGCGTCGAACACGAGGCAACCGTCGTCGCCGACGATCACGGCCGTGTTCGGATCGCCCTCGGCGGTGAAGGCGTAGAGATCGGTGCCGATCTCGGAGAAAGTGATCTTCTTCTCGGCGAGATCGCCGGTGGATGCGAAGTTCTTCGCCATCATCAGTCCTTTGGTGTTGGGGTTATTGTTGTTGCTGTTGCTGCTGCTGGCCATCGATCATGCGGCGCTTGGCGAGCTCGATCGCCTCGCGCAGCACGTCGATATCGCCGATATGGTTGGCGAGGATCAGCACCAGCGCCGCGTCGAAATCGGCGCTCTGCTCGTCGGTGAAGCCGCGATGCGCTTCGACGATCGCGCGAAAGGCATCGTCGGGTCGCGCGAAATTGGAGCTGGTGGACAACGGCATGCAAATCCTCGATTCGAACCTTTCAATTCAGGCCTTTAATTCAGACCTTGGGCGCGCGACAGCGCCGCGGCGATGGCCTCGCGCGTTGGATGCCGGAAGCGCGCCGCGACATAGCCGTCGGGCCTGAGCAGATAGGCCGTGCCGGGCTCTGCATCATAGCGTCTGGCGACGAGGCCCGCTGGATCGGCAAGTCCGCTTCCGCCACCGACCCGGATGGTCTTGACGCCATCGGGCGGATCGACCGCGGCACCATTGCTGAACGACAGCAGGGTGAAGCCCGTTCCACCCGTGCGGAAGGCATCCGTCAGATAAGCTTGCTCGGCAATTGGCGCATCGAGCATGGAGCAGCCCGGAGGCGGCCCGCCGCGCCACGTCTCCGCATCGCGCGATGACAGCGGCGTCTCGTAGCTGCACGGCACCGACAGCCGGCCGCCATTGACCATGCGCTTGCCGAACTCGGTCTCCTTGGCGAGCGACAGCACCGCCTTGCGCAGCCGCGCCTCCTGATGCGAGTTGGGCGCCATGAAATCTGTCGAACGGGTGGATTCGCGGATGTTCTCGTCGGCCGCCATGCTGCGCTCGGTGTGGTAGCTCTCCAGCAGGCTTGCCGGCGAAATGCCGCGCAGCACGCGATCGAGCTTCCAGGACAGATTTTCGGCGTCCTCGAGTCCCGAGTTCGCGCCGCGCGCGCCGAACGGCGAGACCTGGTGCGCGGAATCGCCCGCGAAAATCACGCCGCCGTGGATGAAGCGATCCATCCGCCGGCACTGGAATTTGTAGAGCGAGATCCACTCGAAGTCGAACTTGTCGTGGCCGAGCATGCGCGCGATCCGCGGCCGCACGTTCTCCGGCTTCTTCTCGACCACGGGATCGGCGTAGCGGTTGAGCTGCAGATCGATGCGCCAGACGTCGTCGGGCTGCCGGTGCAGCAGCGCGGAGCGTCCGGCATGGAATGGCGGATCGAACCAGAACCAGCGCTCGGTTGGGAATTCCGCGGTCATCTTGACGTCGGCGATCAGGAACTGGTCCTCGAACACCTGGCCTGCGAACTCGGCCCCGACCATCTGCCGCAGCGAGGAGCGCGCGCCGTCGCAGGCGATGACGTATTGCGCATGCAGGCGATAGGCGCCCTCCGGCGTTTCGATCGTCAGCGCCACGCCGTCGTTGCGCTGCTCCAGCGCCGTCACCTTGTTGCGCCAGCGCAGGTCGATTTCGGGCAAATCCTGGATGCGATCGACCAGATAGGCCTCGGCGTAATATTGCTGCAGGTTGATGAAGGCCGGCCGCTTGTGGCCGTCCTCGGGCAGCAGGTTGAACTGATAGAGCTGGGAGTCGCCGTGGAAGATGCGGCCGACGCTCCACACCACGCCCTTGGCGACCATGCGGTCGCCGACGCCGAGCCGGTCCCAATATTCCAACGACCGCTTCGAGAAGCAGATCGCGCGCGAGCCTTCGCCGATGCGGTCGGCGTCATCCAGAAGGACGACGCGCTGGCCGCGCTGGGCAAGGTCGATCGCCAGCGACAGCCCGACCGGCCCGGCGCCGACAATCACGACCGGATGCTCGGCCGGGCTCTGGCCGGTGCGGTCCTGATCGGAATGGCGGCGATAGCCGAACTGGGTCTTGGCCTGATACGTCGTGGCCTGGAGTGTCTTGGCCTGCGCCATACGCGAACCTCGGCTATGGTCAGGAGAGCACTGATCTGCTAGATAGTCTCACGTGCAACTATTTTGGACCGGAGCCGGCCGGCCGTCAACTGGAATTCGGAGCGCTCCCTTGGCTAGGACATCTGGCGATATCGCCCTGAAGACGCGCGAGGCCGATGAGGCCTCGGTGCGGACAAAGGCACGGCTCGACCTGTTCAAGTTCGTGCCGTTCCGCCTCAACCGGCTCGCGGCCGAGGTCAGTTCCGCGCTCTCGGTCGAATATGAGGATCGGCACGGCCTCGACATTCCGGCCTGGCGCGTGATCGCCACGCTCGGGTTCCGCAACGATGCCTGCAGCGCGCAGTACATCGCGCAATGCACCCGCACCCACAAATCCACCATCAGCCGCGCCGTCACCATGCTGCTCAACGAGGCCCTGATCGAGCGGGTCGAGAACGAAGCCGACCGCCGCGAATTCCGCCTGCAACTGAGCAAGAAGGGCCGCGCGCTTTACGAAGAACTGTTCCCGCGCTTGCTGCGGCGGGAAGATGAAATCCTCGCCTGCCTCTCCCCGCAGGAACGCAAGCAGCTCTCGGCGTTGCTCGGCAAGATCGAGGAGAGTCTCGATCTGATCCAGACCAGCAAGGAAGCCGACGCCAAGCAGGCGTATTAGTGGCGCTGGCTGACAGACCGGCTCTCACTCAAGGGCTGAAGCGTGTGGCGATGAGACGAAGCGCGCGGCCCTCAGCGCTGTTCAATCAATTCACGCCATCATTCCGCGGCTGGTCGTCGATGGCTCGATCGGAGACCGGAGCCTGGACGTCACTGTCTTCCGGCGTGATCGAGACACTCGCCGCGCCGGTTTCCTCCTCCGCTGATAGCGACGGTGATTGCGGCTGATCTTCGGCGCGGTTGCCGCGGAAACGGCGATGTAATTTCTCACCCTGATCAAAAATGATGTTGAGCAGCCATCCTGCGATCGGTCGCGCGATTGCACGAAACGGCCTGGCAATGATGAAGCCGCCTTTGACATTCTCGATCGGGAAAGCCAATGCGTTGACCAGGGTATCGGCAGTGACGTACCGATAATTCTCTGCCAGATGCTCGGTGTTCATGAGCATCTGGATGGCAGGCTTGTCGTTCTCACCGTCGACCAGGATCATCGAGGAAAATTTATCGTCTGAACCGGTCAGTGCATTGGCCTCAACCGTTGTGACGGGATGCAAGCGCACCACGCTAGCTTCGGTTTGCTCGCGGTAGTGCACGGCCAGCGTAAGCTGGCCCATCTGCACCGCAGCGAGCAGCGTATTGAGATAATCGGCATCAGGCTCTGGCTTCTCGAAACTGACGCCCGGGACCATCTCGATGATATCGAGAATGCGGCCCAGGTCAGCGGCGGCCGCGGCGCGGTCGGCAAGACTCGCGGCCAGGTCGGCAATTGCCCTGGAAGCTTTAGAAAAATGCTCGCTGGCGCCTTTCATGGCGTCAGCAGCAAGGTTTTTGAGTTTTGAAAGCACGCCGAACACCTTGTGAATGTCAGGCACAACCTAGAAATGACGGATGAATACGTCAATCGGCGTGCACGATCGCGCATCCTGGGCCGATGCTATACATCACCCCGAGCGACGAAAGTTGCGACCCTCACTTGCCGAAACCTATTTCGCCGCCGTCGCCACGCGGGTCTGACGGGTCAGGCGCGGCCGCGACGTTAAAGACGAGGTCGTCGTGCGCGACGGCCGCGGCTGCGGGATCGGCGTGAGGCCGGTGATCAAATCTGTCTCCAAAGTGACGACATCGTCACTTCGCAAACGACCGCGACGGCGGCAGGTGCAGCGCCCAGGCGTCCACCTTGTCGCTGGCGCGTGGATAGATCTCCGTCACGATCGGATCATGGCCGGGGATGAATCTGTCGGGATGGCCGGCGAGGCGCTCGATCGTTTCCCAACCCATCGCCATGTCGCCGACATTGTAGACGATCGGGAACGGGCTCTTGCGCTGCAGATTGGCGTAGTAATGCGCGGCGTCGGACGCCAGCACCACGGGGCCGCGCGCGGTCTCGACCTTGACCACCTGCAAGCCATCGGAATGACCACCGACACGATGCACGGTGACGCCGGGCGCGACCTTGCCGTCACCCGAATAGAAGGTGACACGCTCGCCATAGACATGGCGCACCATCTGGGTGACGTGCTCGACCGAGAACGGATGTCGCAGCAGGCCGTTGCACATGCAGCGTCCCGTCGCGTAGGCCATCTCGCGCTCCTGGAGATGGAAGCGCGCATTCGCAAAGCGATCGAGATTGCCGGCATGGTCGTAATGCAGATGCGTCACGATGACGTCGCGAATGCTCGACGCCGCAACGCCAAAGCGCTCCAGCGCGTCGACCGGATTGAGCGTCAGCTTGCGCGCCCGCGCGCTGGCCTCCTCCGCATTGAAGCCGGTGTCGACCAGGATCTCGCGGCCGTTCCCTCGGATCAGCCAGACGAAATAGTCGAGGTCCTGCGCCGCGGTGTCATGCGGATCGGGCGCCAGGAAGTTCATGTTGGGGGTGCGCGGCGACATCGTCGCGTAGCGCAGGGCGTAGATTTCGTAGACGTTTCCCATGGTTCTTGCTTTTGGCTTTGCTTTTCTGAGTGGATCTTCGGGACGATCCTGCACAACAAGCCATTGTCAGCCGCAAAGGTCAAACGCCTCGCAGCGCGAGGGCAGCCAAGCCTTCTATGTGAGACCAATCACATTTTCGTCGCGATGCCTGCCCTAACATGCCGGCAACAGGATCGCGTCGAGCACAACCATGAGAACCCGTTTATTCCCCTTGCGGCCCGTTCCGGCGTTGCGGTCAATCGTCGCGATAACGCCGAATCTCCAAGCGGTTGACGCCCCCCGCCCCCGGTTTGATAATGAAGGAAGCGTAAGTTAAGGTCGCCGCGGCGCAAGCTGGGAACGGCGCCTTTTTGGCTGGACCGCGCTGATTATGAAAATTCGCTTCTTTTTTCTTCTGCCCCTGCTCATCTCACTCGTCCCGACCGCCCCGTCGCTCGCGGCCGGTGACCGCTTTGCGCTGGTGATCGGCAACGCCAAATATCCGGACGCGGATGCCCCGCTGAAGGAACCGCTCAACGATGCCCGTGACGTCGCCGACGAGCTCAAGCGCGACGGCTTTGCGGTCGATCTCGCCGAGAATTTGACCGGCGAAGGCATGCGCCGCGCCTTCGACAAGCTCTACGGCAAGATCAAGCCGGGATCGGTGGCGCTGGTGTTCTTCAGCGGCTTCGGCATCCAGTCGGCGCGCCAGAGCTACATGCTACCGATCGATGCGCAGATCTGGACCGAATCCGACGTGCGTCGCGACGGTGTCAGCCTGGAAACCGTCCTCGGCGAGCTCAACACCCGCGGCGCCGGGGTCAAGATCGCGCTGATCGACGCTTCCAGGCGCAACCCGTTCGAGCGCCGGTTCCGCAGCTTCTCGGCCGGCCTGACCCCGGTGATCGCGCCGAACGGCACGCTGGTGATGTACTCGGCCGCCCTCGCTTCCGTGGTCTCGGACGCAGGCGGCGACCACAGCCTGTTCGTCCAGGAGCTTCTGAAGGAAATCCGCGTCCCCGACCTGATGGCCGAGGAAACCCTGAACCGCACCAAGATGGGCGTCACGCGGGCTTCGCGCGGCGAGCAGGTGCCGTGGATATCCTCTTCATTGGCCGAAGATTTCTCGTTCAGCCCGGGAGGCGGCGGATCGCGTCCGGCACCTGCCGCGCCGCCTGCGCCTCCCGCCCCGCCGCCGGTCGTCGCCAACAACCCGCCGCCGGCACCGCCCGCCGCACCGACACCGCCTCCACCTCCGCCGCAGAAGCCGGCCAACACCGCTGCGGCACCTGCGCCTCCTCCTCCACCGCCTGCGCCGCCCCCCGCGCCGAAGCCGCAGGTCGAAGCCGCCTTGCCTCCGCCGCCGCCCACGCCGGTGTTGCCGCCTCCGGTGTTGCCGCCCGAGACTACCCCGGCGCCGAGCATGGACACCGGACCCAGCGCGGCCGCGCTGGCTGACGATCCCACGATCAAGAGCCTGACATCCAAGATTGCCGCCAATCCGGACGACGTGAACGCGCTGTACCGGCGCGGCCAGGTCTATGCCAGCAAGGGCGCCTACAATCTCGCCATCAAGGATTTCGACGACACGCTCCGGATCAACACCAAGGACGTCGAGGCGCTGAACAACCGCTGCTGGACCCGCACCGTGGTCGGCGATCTCCAGGGCGCATTGAAGGATTGCAACGAGGCGCTGCGGCTGCGGCCGAACTTCGTCGATGCGCTGGATAGCCGCGGGCTCGTCAATCTGAAGTCGGGCGCCGTCAAGAACGCCATCGCCGATTTCGACGCGGCCCTGAAGATCAATCCGCGCCTGACCTCCTCGCTCTACGGACGCGGCCTCGCCAAGCAGCGCAACGGCTCCGCCCAGGAAGGCGCCCTCGACATCGCCAATGCCAAGGCGATGGATCCGAACATCGTTCAGGAATTCGCAAGCTACGGAGTACGCTAGTATTTTTTTGGGTTGAGGCCGGCGGCGCCTCGAACCTTGGCGGCTCAGGAAAGACTAACAAACGGATGCCGCAGGCGGCCTTCTCCGGGAGGCTGATTGCAGGAATTTTCGAACCGCGCGAGCGCGCTGCGCAGGAGGGACTGGCTATGAAATCGGCTGCAAAGGGACTTACCGCGATCCTGTCCATTGCCACTCTCGGCATCATCCTGTCGCTGCCGGCCTCTCCCGTTTTCGCCGGCGATGACGGCAACAGCAAGAACGTCACCGAGGAAGACATCGTCCGCGCACTGGCGCCGGCGCCGAAGAAGCCGCTGACCCGCGGCCTGTCGATCGGCGCCCCGCAAGCCGATCCCGCGCCCAATGCCGCGGAGACCAAGCTGATCCAGTCGGTCCGCGGCCGCTCGACGCGTTCGCTGTCGTCGACCGAGCGCGAGGAGATCGCCTCCGTCGCCAAGGACAAGCCGAACATCGATCTCGAAATCACGTTCGACTACAACTCCGCCAATATCAGCGCCAAGTCGATGTCGTCGGTGCAGGCGCTCGGCCGCGCGCTGACCAGCCCGGACCTGCAGGGCTCCACCTTCGTGGTTGCCGGTCATACCGACGCCGCCGGCGGCGAAGGCTACAACCAGGACCTGTCGGAACGCCGCGCGGATTCGATCAAGCGCTACCTCGTCGACAAGTACAAGATCTCCGCGACCGACCTCGTCACCGTCGGCTATGGCAAGAGCAAGCTGAAGGATCCGGCCCAGCCGATGGCAGAGGTCAATCGCCGCGTGCAGGTCGTCAATATGGAAAACAAGACCACCGCATCGAAGTAAGCACGACGCAATCCCTTGGAATGACCAGTCGTGATGTGGTGTAAAGTCTCGCTTCCGAAGCGCGTCCCGCAGCCTTGCGGGACGCCGCTTTATTTCAGGGAAACGCTCTTCATAGGCCGCGCGCGGATGGCCGTGAGCCAGGCCAGGATGATCCGGCGATGAAGCTCTCCGAATACCTCAAGCCGGCCGGAACCATCGTGTTCGTCGTCGCGCTCGGCGTCGGCTATTACCTGTTCGAGCATCGGAAGCGTCCGGAGCCGAAGGAGACGCAGAGCGAGGCGCTCGTCATCGTGACGAAGTCGACCAATGCCTGCTTCTCCGACCTCGTGCGGGTGACTGGTTTCTTCGTGCCGCGCCGCGAGGCCGTGGTCATCGCCGACCAGGAGGGCTCCAAGGTCACCGACCTCTTCGTCACCGAAGGCGCCATGGTCACCGACAATCAGGAGCTGGCGCGCCTGACCGCGCCGCCGCAGATTCCGGGCCAGCCGCAGCGTCCGGGCCCGCAGGGTCCGGTTTCGCTGAAGGCACCGGCGGCGGGCCTCGTCACCGAAGTCCGCACCATCGTCGGCGCGCCCGCATCGCCGCAGGCCGGCCCGATGTTCCGCATCGCCGTCAACAACGAGATCGAGCTCGATGCCCAGGTCCCGGCGGTGCACATGCCCAAGCTGAGCGCCGGCGCAACCGTGCGCATCAGCCGCGACGACGCGCCCGATCTGATCGGCCGGGTCCGGCTGGTTGCGCCCGAGATCGACCGCGCCACGCAGCTCGGCCGCGTCCGCATCAGCGTCACCAACAATCCCTCGCTGAAGGTCGGCGTGTTCGCGCGCGCCTCGATCGACGCCAAGCGAAGCTGCGGCGTCTCGATCCCCAAGACCGCGATCGACCATCTCACCATTCAGGTCGTCAAGGGCAACACGATCGAGACGCGCAAGGTGCGGGTCGGACTGTCGTCCGACAGCGCCACGGAAATCCTGGAAGGCCTCGACGTCGGCGAAATCGTCGTGGCCGATGCCGGCTCTTCACTCCATGACGGCGACCAGATCAAGACCATGTTCGCCGATGAACTCGATCGCACGCGGGTACGCTGATGGCTCTCAATATCTCGGCTTGGTCGATCCGCAATCCGCTGCCGTCGGTCGTCTTCTCGATCATCCTGCTGATCCTCGGCTGGGTGTCTTTCACCAAGCTCGCGGTGACGCGGCTGCCGTCGGCCGACATTCCCGTGATCTCGGTCGTGGTCTCGCAATTCGGCGCGGCGCCCACCGAGCTCGAATCGCAGGTGACCAAGACGGTCGAAGACGCCGTCTCCGGCGTCGAGGGCGTGCGGCACATCACCTCGCAGATCACCGACGGCGTGTCGGTCACCACGATCCAGTTCGCGCTGGAGACCAACACCGACCGCGCCCTCAACGACGTCAAGGACGCGGTGACGCGTGTGCGCTCTAACCTGCCGCAGAACGTCACCGAGCCGCTGATCCAGCGCGTCGACGTCATCGGCCTGCCGATCGTCACCTATGCCGCGATCTCGCCCGGCAAGACGCCGGAGCAGCTCTCCTATTTCGTCGACGACGTGGTCAAGCGCGCGCTGCAGGGCGTGCGCGGCGTCGCCCAGGTCGAGCGCATCGGCGGTGTCGAGCGCGAGATTCTGGTTTCTCTCGATCCCGACCGCCTGCAGGCAATGGGCCTGACCGCGGTCAATGTCAGCCAGAGCCTGCGCGGCACCAATGTCGACGTCGCCGGCGGCCGCGCCGAGATCGGCAAGAACGACCAGGCGATCCGCACGCTTGCCGGCGCCAAGACGCTGAGCGATCTCGCCGGCACCATGATCCCGCTGTTTGGCGGCGGCGAGGTCCGGCTCGACGATCTCGGTACCGTCACCGACACCATCGCGGACCGCCGCACCTTCGCCCGCTTCAACGGCGAGCCGATCGTCGCGCTCGGCATCAAGCGCTCCAAGGGCGCCAGCGACGTGAAGGTCGCCGAGGCCGTGCAGAAGCGCGTCGACGCGCTCAAGGCCGCCTATCCCGACGTCGACCTCAAGGTGATCGACACCTCGGTCGAATACACCAACGGCAATTACCACGCGGCGATCTCGACCCTGTTCGAAGGCGCCATCCTCGCCGTCGTCATCGTGCTCTTGTTCCTGCGCGACCTGCGCGCCACCATCATTGCCGCGATCTCGCTGCCGCTATCGATCTTCCCGGCGTTCTGGGCGATGGACCTGCTCGGCTTCTCGCTGAACCTCGTCAGCTTCCTCGCCATCACGCTCTCGACGGGCATTCTGGTCGACGACGCCATCGTCGAGATCGAGAACATCGTCCGGCACATGAACATGGGCAAATCGCCCTATCGTGCCGCGCTGGAGGCCGCCGACGAGATCGGCCTCGCGGTGATCGCAATCTCGCTGACCATCATCGCGATCTTCGCACCCGCCAGCTTCATGTCGGGCATCGCCGGACAGTTCTTCAAGCAGTTCGGCATCACCGTCTCGGTGCAGGTGTTCTTCTCGCTGCTCGCGGCGCGCTTCGTCACGCCGGTGCTCGCCGCCTACTTCCTCAAGCATGGCAATCACGAAGAGCCGCCGCCCGGCCGCGTGCTGAGGTCCTACCATCGGATCGTGGCCTGGTCGGTGAAGCACTATTTCATCACGGTGCTGGTCGGCTTCGGCGTCTTCGCCGCCTCGATCTGGAGCATCACGCTGCTGCCGCAGGGCTTCCTGCCGGCGCAGGACAGCGCGCGTTCGCTGCTTGCGCTCGAGCTGCCGCCGGGCACCCAGCTCGCTTATACCGAAAAGGTCACCGAGGACATCGTCGCGCGGCTGCGCAAGCGGTCCGAGGTCAAGAGCATCTTCGTCGACGGCGGGCGCGTCCCGCCGGGCACGCAGGAAGTCCGGCGCGCGGCTCTGATCATCAACTACACGCCCAAGGATTCCCGCGACATCACCCAGCGCGAGCTGGAATTCTCGATCAGCCAGGAACTGGAGAACATCCCCGACATCCGTTTCTGGTTCCTCGACGAGAACGGCCTGCGCGCCATCTCGCTGGTCGTGACCGGCGTGGACGCCAACATCGTCAACAATTTCGCGAGCGAGCTCGCGACGCAGATGAAGCGGATCCCGACCATCTCGAACGTGATCTCGGAGACCACGCTGGAACGGCCCGAGCTGCGCGTCGAACCGCGCGCGGATCTCGCCGCTCGGCTCGGTGTCTCGACCGAGAGCCTGTCGCAGACCATCCGTGTCGCCACCATCGGCGATGTCGGGCCCGCGCTCGCCAAGTTCGACGTCGGCGACCGCCTGGTGCCGATCCGCGTTCAGCTCGAGGATGCCGCGCGCGGAAATCTGAAGACGCTGGAGCAGCTGCGCGTGCCGCTCGGCGAGCACGGCGAGAAGGGCGGCGTGCCGCTCTCGGTCATCGCCGACGTCAAGCTCGACCAGGGTCCGACCAGCATCAACCGCTACGATCGTGAGCGGCAGGCGACCGTCGCCGCCGACCTCGTCGGCTCCGCCGCGCTCGGCGACGCCACCAAGAAGATCTACGACCTGCCGGTGATGAAGAGCCGGCCGAAGGGCGTGAAGGTCTCGCCCTCCGGCGACGCCGAAAGCCTGAACGAGCTGTCCGACGGCTTCGCCACCGCGATCACCGCGGGCCTGATGATGGTCTATGCCGTGCTGGTGCTGCTGTTCGGCACCTTCCTGCAGCCGATCACCATCCTGTTCTCGCTGCCGCTCTCGATCGGCGGCGCCATCGCGGCCCTGCTCCTCACCGGCAAGCAGCTGACCACGCCGGTGTGGATCGGCATCCTGATGCTGATGGGCATCGTCACCAAGAACGCGATCATGCTGGTGGAGTTCGCGATCGAATCCATCAATGCGGGCAAGCCTCGCGACGAGGCGATGATCGACGCCGGCATGAAGCGCGCCCGTCCGATCGTGATGACCACGATCGCGATGGCCGCCGGCATGATGCCGAGCGCACTCGCGGTCGGCGCGGGCGGCGAGTTCCGCTCGCCGATGGCTCTCGCGGTGATCGGCGGCCTGATCTTCTCGACCATCCTGTCACTGGTATTCGTGCCCGCGATGTTCATGGTGATGGACGATCTCGGCGCCCTGATCTGGCGCTTCGCCAAGCGGCTGATCGTGCACAGCGAGGATGCCGAGACTGGCGGCCATCACGGCGCGGCACCGGCCGAAGCAGGCCCGGCGCCGAAGGCCATCGTGCACCCCGCGGCGGAGTAGGGTTCGAAAGGCCGCGGTCACGTACTGGCGGAAGGCGGGCGCCAACGCTATGTTGTGCTTATGACGTTTGCGCGTATCACGATCGACCCCGCGATCTGCACCGGCAAGCCCTGTATTCGCGGGCTGCGGTTTCCCGTGGCACGGCTGCTCGGCTTGCTGGCAGCCGGCGAGACCCGTGAATCCGTCTTGAACGACTACCCGTATCTCGAACGTGAAGACATCGACGAAGCCTTGCGCTACGCGGCCTTCCTTGCTGAGGATGAGGCCGTCGAGTTGCACCCCTTCGTCCCGGCTAAGTGAAATTCCTCATCGACATGCCGCTCTCGCCGGCGCTATCGCGCTGGCTCACGGAGACAGGGCATGACGCCGTCCACGCCTCGGCGATCGGACTTCATGCTGCGAGTGATGTTGAAATCATCGCATATGCCCGGCGAGAGACTCGCACGGTCGTCACCGCAGACCTCGACTATCCTCGACTGATTGCCGCTGCAGGCAGTGACAGCCCAAGTCTCATTCTTTTCCGAGGCGGTAGCTGGACAGAAGCAGGCGTACGGACCCGATTCGCAGAAATTCTGTCCGCCCTGACCGAGGACGAAATTCAGGGCAGCATCATCACCGTTGACCGGGATCGTGTTCGCCGCCGCAGGCTCCCGATCACTTGATTCTACTCGTTCCGCGCGATCGCCGTCAGCTTGGTCATGTTCCGGAGCAGGATGCGCCCGCGCTGGAGATCCAAAATCGCTTCCTTGCGCCAGGCCTGGAGCTGACGGTTGACGCTCTCGCGGGCGGCGCCGACGAAGACGCCGAGCTGCTCCTGCGAGATGTGGACCTCGGAACCAAAATCGGCGGCGAGCGCACAGAGCCGGCGCGCCAGGCGCACCGGCAGCGGCTGCAGCATGGATTCCTCCATGCGCTCGCTCTGCCAGCGGATGCGCTGGCACAGCAATCCGATAATCTTGATCGCGACCTTCGGCTCGCGTTCGAGGAAGCTGAGGAAATCCTCGCGCCGCAGCACGAACAATTCGCTGACCTCGCCCGCGGTCGCATCCGCGGTGCGGTTCTGGCCATCCAGCACCGCCACTTCGCCGAAAAGGTCGCCCGGTCCCATGAAGTTCAGCGTCAGCCGGCTGCCGTCGGAGGCGCCGGTCTCGATGCGGACCTGGCCGCGGCGCACGCCGAACAGCGCGTCTCCGGCATCGCCCTTCTGGAACAGCACCTCGCCATTCCCCAGATGCTGGGTGTGGCAGAGATTGGACAACCGCTGGAGCTCGTCTGTCCCGAGATCCGCGAACATGGCGTTCATCTTCAGAATGACCGCAAATTCGGCCTGCTTGCTCATTTCAATGTCCTTGTGAACGTCCTGGTCAGTTGTCTTGTCGGTTGTCTCGGCAAATCGTTTGAAACATCAGGATCGCGTAAAACCGCGCCGGGGAAGTGTGTCATAAGTCACATAATTTTGCAGCACCCCCTGACTATTTTTACGCGCTTGGAGCCGCTTCCCGTCCGGGGATAAACTCAAGGCGTGAGGGATGGTGCAAAGGACGGCATTCTGCGGGATTCGACGCCGATTGTCCGTCGTTGGAAAGTCGACATGAGAGCAGTGAAATTCACCGGCGCGGCTTTGGCCGTCGTCATCATCCTGATCGCAGTCCTTCTGGTGGTCGGGATCCCATCGGGCTTCCTGAGCTCGACGATCGCCGCGCGCGTCGAGAGCGCGACCGGCTATCGCCTGACGATCGACGGCACCACCAAGATCAGCCTGTGGCCGACGCTCAATGTCACCCTCAACGATCTCGCGCTGTTTGACCCGAAGAACCGCAGCGGCATCACGCGCCTGACGATCGACAGCGTGCAGGCCGACATGTCGCTCTCCAGCGTCTGGTCGGGCCGGCCGAAGGTCAGCGAGCTCATCGTCACCCGTCCCGTGCTCTACCAGCCGCTGCTGCGTGAGCGCCTGCCGAATGCGGGAGGTTCGTCGAAGCCGCTCGCGGTCGATTTCGACGGCGCGTCGATCGAGCACGTCAAGATCACCGACGGCGAAGTCGCATTCTCCCGCCTGCGCGACCGCGTCGAGGGCCGCATCAGCGCCATCAACGCCGACGCGGTCGTTGGCCGCGACCGCAAGGTCAATGTCACCGGCACCGCGCGCGTCGGCGACCATCCGACCAAGTTCGACATCAAGGCGACCACGCCGGCGCCGCCGGCCGACCGGCCGACGATCCCGGTGGAGTTCGCCATCGACATGCCCGACGTGCTGAAGTCCCAGCTCACCGGTCATGCCGAGATGCGGATGAACGGCGACGTCGTGATGATCAACGGCGTGAATGGCCGGCTCGGCGACGGCAGCTTCAACGGCTGGGCCTCGGTCGACATCGCGAGCAAGCCGCTGGTCAAGGTCGACCTCGACTTCCAGCGGCTTGCGGTTCCGCTGGCGAAAACGCCGGAAGGCGCGGCCGGGCAACCCTGGAGCAATGCGCCAATCGATGTGTCCGGGCTCAATTACGTCGATGCGCAGGTGAGGATCTCCGCGAACGAGGCCGTGATCGGCGATGCGCGCCTCGCGCCGCTGGCGCTCGATGCCAAGCTCGCCGGCGGCGTGCTGAAGGCAGGCACGGCCAATCTCGGCGCCTATGGCGGCCAGGTCTCGGGCGAAGTGATTTTGGACGCGACCACGGGCGCGCCGAGCTTTGCCATGCACTCCGATCTCGTCGGCGTGCAGGCGCTGCCGCTGCTGCAGGGCCTTGCCGAATTCGACCGCATCGACGGCAAGCTGCAGGCCAAGATCGCTTTGCGCGGCGCCGGCACCAGCCAGCGCGCGCTGATGGCGAACATGCAGGGCACCGCCTTCGTCAATTTCCAGGATGGCGCCATCCGCGGCATCAATGTCGCCCAAATGATCCGCTCGCTGACGACGGGGACGCTGTCCGGCTGGCAGAACACCCAGAGCCCGAGCCAGGAGCAGAGCACCGATCTGTCGCAGCTCTCGGCCTCCTTCCGCATCGACAAGGGCCAGGCGGTGACGACCGACCTCAATCTGATCGGGCCGCTCGTGCGCGTCACCGGCGCCGGCACCATTGCGCTCGATACCAAGATGATGGGTTTTCGCGTCGAGCCGAAGCTGGTGATGACGACACAGGGCCAGGGCCGCGCCAACGAGCCGGTGGGCTTCGGCATCCCCGTGATGATCACCGGCCCCTGGTCGGCGCCGCGGATCTACCCTGACATGGCCGGCATGCTCGACAATCCGGACGCTGCCTATGCCAAGCTGCGCGAGATGGGCAAGGGCCTGTTCGGCCCCGACGGCGCCGGGCTCGGCAACCTCCTCGGCAGCCTCGGCAGCAATCTCGGTCTCGGCGGCAGCGCTGCGCCGAACAGCGGCAATGCGGCCGGCACCGCCCATCCGCAAGCCCAGCAGCCGGGCCAGAACAATCTGCTCGGCGGTCCCCTGGGCGAGGCGATCGGAAATCTGATTCAACAGGGACTCGGGAATGGCGCGGCAAGCAGCACCGGCGCCGCGCCAGGCAGCGGCCGCAGCCGCAGCCTGCCCGCAACATCCTCCATACCGGCACCGCAGACCTCGCCTGCAGCTCCGGACGCGGCTCCAGCCCTGGATAACCCGCCGGTCGCGCAGCAGGACAGTCAGCCAATGAACGACGTGCTGCGGCAACTCTTCAACCGGTGATGGGCGGACGGGCGGGCTGAACTCCACGGCAATCCCCTTACATCAGCCTCCCCGCCCGCGGCTTCCTCCGAACGGATGAGACGGCGGCAATTCCCCCCTCTTCCACCCGTCCGAACGGTCCAAAGCAGGTAACCACGCCGGCCGGACGGCAGTCCTCCGGAGCAAAATGTGGTAGAACGGCCTTGCAAGGGCCTACGGCCCGTAGCGCCGGCGTCGATGGCGCGAGAGGATCGGGATGGCAGGAGCGAACGACAAGACACGGTTTCTGCGCGAGGGCCTGTTCGCCAAATATGTCGTCTCCCTCGTCGGCCTCGTCGTGTTCGTCCTCGCCGTCAACGGTGCGATGGAGACCTGGATCTCCTATCGCGCCACCAGGACCCAGCTGACCGACGGCCTGGAGGACAAGGCGCAAGCCGCGGCCCGGCGGATCGAGCAGTCGATCTCCGAGCTCGATCGCCAGATCAGCTGGGTGACGCGGGCGAGCCAGGACACCCTCGAAAAACGCCGCGCCGACTACGCCCAGCTGCTGCACCAGGTCTCGGTGGTCAACCAGCTATTCCAGCTCAACGGCGACGGCCGCGAGGTGCTGCGCGTCTCGCGCCAGTCGACCACGACCGGCAGCAACGCCGACCTCTCCCGCGACATACGCTTCACCGAAACCGTCGCCCGCGGCGTCAGCTACGCGCCGGCCTGGTTCGCCGACCGGACGCCCTACATGTCGATCTCGGTGGCGCATTCCGGCTTCAACGCCGGCGTCACCGTGGCCGAGATCGATCTCGGTTTTCTCTCCGACTTCCTGTCCGATGCCCAGGTCGGCAAGGCCGCCTTTGCCTATGTGGTCGATCCGCGCGGCCGCGTGCTGGCGACGTCGTCCAAAGGCCCCGATGTCGGCAAGGATCTGTCGAAGCTGCCGCAGGTCGCGGCCGCGATCGCGCCGGGCCGCGAGCCCGACAGCTCCGGCACCGACTTCAACGGCCAGTCGGTGATGAGCGCGGCGAGCACCGTGCCGAAGCTCGGCTGGAGCGTGCTGTTCGAGCAGCCGACCACGCAGGCCTTGATGCCGATCCGCGACCAGCTGGTTCGCATCGCGCTCTTGATCGGCATGGGCCTGATGGTCGCGATCCTCGCCGGCACGCTGCTGGCGCGCCGCATGATCATCCCGATCACGGCGCTGCGCGACGGCGCTCACAAGCTCGGCGAAGGCGATTTCAGCCACCGCATCGACGTGCACACTTCGGACGAATTGGAGGACCTCGCCGGCCAGTTCAACCGCATGGCCGGCCAGATCCAGGAGACTTATTCGAACCTCGAGACCAAGGTCGAGGAACGCACCCGCGATCTCGCTCAGTCGATCAACGAGCTGAAGGTGCTGGAAGAGGTCGGCCGCGCCGTCGCCTCCTCGCTCGATCTCAACGCCGTGCTGCCGACCATCGCCGCGCGCGCGATCGAGATCACCCATGCCGACGCCGTGCTGATCTACGGCTTCGACGCCGAACAGCGCCGCTTCAACCTGGTCGAGTCCGGCGGCATCGACAAATCCGCCGACGGCCCGCACGTCACCATCGACGAGGGCGAGAACATCCTGAGCGATGCCGCCAGGAGCGGCGAGCCGATCGCGCTTGCCGATCTCGAGCACGCCGCCGA
Source organism: Bradyrhizobium sp. U531 (assembly GCF_051710265.1). Classification (NCBI taxonomy): domain Bacteria; kingdom Pseudomonadati; phylum Pseudomonadota; class Alphaproteobacteria; order Hyphomicrobiales; family Nitrobacteraceae; genus Bradyrhizobium; species Bradyrhizobium sp. U531. The sequence goes on along the minus strand of NZ_JASVEN010000002.1, from coordinate 792,939 downwards.
GCAGCCGCTGCGCGAGGTCGCGATCGCGGCCGGCTTCCACTCGGTGCTGGTGGTCCCGCTGGTCGACCAGCAGGGCACGCTCGGCTCGCTGGTGGTGCTGCGCCGCGCCGGCGGCGAGTTCGCGCCCAGCATCATCGGCCTGATGCGCACCTTCGCCAACCAGGCCGTGCTGGCGATGCGCAATGCGCGGCTGTTCACCGAGGTCGACCAGAAAAGCCACGCGCTGGAGACGGCGAACGAAACCGTGCGCGCCCAGTCCGACAAGCTCAAGCAGCAGACCGAGCAGCTCAAGGACTGGAACAAGTCGCTGGAGGAGCGCGTCGAAACGCAGCTCGGCGAGATCGAGCGCATCCGCAAGCTCGAGCGTTTCCTGGCACCCCAGGTGGCGCAGCTGATCGCTTCCTCCGACAGCCCGGAAGGGCTGCTCACCAGCCAGCGCCGCGAGGTGACGGTGGTGTTCTGCGATTTGCGCGGCTTCACTGCATTCACGGAAGCGACCGAGCCGGAAGAGGCGATGAACGTGCTGCGCGAATATCACGCAGCCCTCGGCAAGCTGATCTTCAAATACGAGGGCACGCTCGACAAATATGCCGGCGACGGCGTGATGATCCTGTTCAACGCGCCGATCCAGTTCGAGGACCACACCCAGCGCGCGGTGAAGATGGCGGTGGAGATGCGCGACACCATCGGCCCCCTGACCGAGCGCTGGCGCAATCGCGGGCACAGCCTCGGCTTCGGCATCGGCATCGCGGTCGGCTATGCCACGCTCGGCCAGGTCGGCTTCGAGCAGCGGCTGGAATATGCCGCGATCGGCAGCGTCACCAACCTCGCCTCGCGCCTCTGCGGCGAAGCCAAGCCGAACCAGATCGTGGTCAGCCGCCGCGTCTACGGCATCGTCGAGCAATGGGTCGAAGCCCAGCCGCTCGACGATCTCCAGCTCAAGGGTTTCAATCATCCGGTGCTGGCGATGGAGATCCTGAGCTGGCGCGAGGAAGTCGACAATGTGGTGGATGCCTCCGCGCTGCGGCGACGGGGGTAGCGGCCTTGACGATCCTGTAGCCCCGGATGGAGCGAAGCGAAATCCGGGTCGTGCCACGAGCGACGAAGGCCCCGGATTGCGCTTCGCTCCATCCGGGCTACGGGCCGCAAAATTTGAAAAACAACCCCATGCACAGTAGACGAGGCCCGCAAGATCAGAGAGTTACGCGGGCGGCCAGACGCTGACCACAATGCTCTTTGGCTCGCCGGGCAAAACACCGGCGGAGCGGTCTCCTTGCCCGAACCACATCCCTCTTCCTCGCGACTAACCCACGCCTCAACGGCGAGGCGGTTTCGATGGGAGACACCTGTGGACCTTGCCTTGCCTTCGCGTGCGTATGATCTGCAGATGCTGGACCGGCCGGTTGACCGTGCGCGCGACCAGGGCTGGGTCTATGGGTTGCCGCCGGGCATTTCGAGCGAGCAATGGCCGCTCGATCCCGTCACCGGCTATCCCTTGATGCACGGCTTCACCTTGCTGCTGCCGGAAGACTATCGCGTGCATGGCGCTGATATCGTTGCGGTGTCGTTCTTTGCCACCGCGCCCGATCACAATGACGGCGGCGCACCCGATGATCCCGAAGTCCGGACCGCTATGATGGCGCTGCCCGCGCATCCGCGGCTGTCGCGCATGACCGACATCCTCGATTACGAATATGCCGCGCTGCTGCTGACGCGTGCCGAATATGAAGGTCCGTTCGCAAGGCCGCCCGCGCCGCTCGCGCTGGCGACGGCCGACCGGCCGCGCTGGCTTGATGTCGGCGGCGCCAGCGCCTTCGTCGAGGCTGCGCCCGCTTATGCCAAAAAGATGTTTGCCGCGCCGCCGCGCGCCGATCTCAGCGAGACGCGCGCGATCGCAATCGCGCCGCGCGCGGAGGATCCCAATGCCGGCAAGGGTCCGCAGGACGAGCATACGCGCAGCAATCCGCCAACCGGCTATCAGCCCTATTATTACTATACTGGCGGCGTGCCGAGCCGCGAAAATTTCCGCCTGCACGATTGGGGCAAGGACCACGCGCAAAACCATCTCGGCGGCACCATGCGGCCGTGCCAGGCGGTGCCTGAGATGAGCCCGTTCTACATCGAGTTCGAGGAATATTTCGGCGGCTACAATTTCGGCGGCGGCAACGCCCAGCTCGACTTCAAGGAGATGAAGTTCGACTGGGCGTGCGGCTGATCACGCACCCCGCCTCGGGCCGATCGCCTCGAACGCCGCCTTCTGCTCGTCGCTCAAGTCGGCCTCGAAATCGTCGAGTGCGTCGGTGACGCCGTTCACGGCCTGCAGCATCGTCTGAAGCCGCGCCTTGACGGCGGTGAGGCGGACCTGCGGGGTCGCGGCGGGCGGTGACGGGCAGGCGCTGAGCGTTTCCATGGTGCGCAGCGTGGTGTCCTGCAGCACCTCGAAGCGGGCGCGGGCGACCTCGTCGAGGCGGAGCGTGGTGGCGATGTCGCCCGCCGGCCATTGCTGCTGCACGAGCTGCTCGTATTGACGCTGCAGCTTTTCGTCATAGCGCGGATCGCTGTCTGCGCTGCACGCATTCGACGCCTGCGCATCCTTGCTCGCGTCCTTGCCAGCTGCCTTGCGCTGCATCGCCACCAGCGCCGCGCGGCGATCCTGGCCGAGCGCCTCGAGCTTTGCCTTCTGATCGTCGTCGAGCAGATCTGTGAATTTCGCAAGCGGCGGGGCCACCGCGTCGATGGCCTTGATCATGGCCTCGAGGCGCTCGCGCATCAGGCCGAGGCGCTCCGCTGCCGTGGCGGGAGCCTGCGCCGGACAGGCCACGGCAATGGTGTCGCGCGCATTGGTCCAGGCGGATGCGAGCTCGTCGAGCGCGGTGCGCTGCAGTTCGTTCGGTGTGACGGCCGCAATGATGCGATCGACGGGCAGGCCGCCGGTGTCGCTGGCTTCGCAGAGGCTCTCCGCACTCGGCACGCGCCGCCCGCGGCGGCCTTGCGGGCCGGTGTAGGCCGCAAGCTCAGTCGCCGCATAGGGCGCGAAGATCGCGGCGTAGATATCGCTATAGCCGTAGAGCGAAACACTGGTGGCATCGCCGAGCACCACGGCATTGGTGAGATCGTCATGCGCGAAGGGCCAGAACACAGGGCCGGCCCAGCCGTAGCTGCCATCGGGATGGCGCCACCAGCCTTGCGGACGGCGGCCGCCGCGCCAGCCCGACAGCGCGGCTTGCGCCGTGAGCGCCGCGCGCAGGACGTAGGGGTTGGCAGCCTGGCCACGCACGGCCCCGCGCGGGTCTTGCGACCTCAAGGCTGCGGAGCGGTATCGGCCACTACGCACCGCCATGCGGGAATGGCGCAGCCGCGACAGGCCGATGACGTGACCGACGGCAAAGCGCGCAACGCCCAGCGGGCCACCGCGCAATCCGAACTGCGCCTCGGCTTTCACAGGCAGGAGCACGGCCGCAATCAAGATGGTCGCGCCCGTCAGCGCCAGTCCCATGCGTCCCGGCAAGACCGCTGACCTGACCAATTCGGCCTCCTCCCGGCTGCCCACGCGCGCATTGCGTCGCATGTGGATGACTCGCGAGGGAACCAATTGTTCCGGAGGGACACACAGGGCAAGGCGTCGCGGGCGATCCGTGACGGGACCGGCGCAATCCTGCTTTGCCGGCTCACTCCGTCTTCTGCGGCATCACAAAGGTCTGGCCGGGATAGATCAGATTGGGGTTGTGGATCTTGTCGCGGTTGGCGTTGAAGATCACGGCAAAGCGGGCGCCGTCGCCATAAGCGAGCCGGCTCAGCGACCACAGGCTGTCGCCACGCGAGATCACCCGGCTGCCGCCGGCTTCAGCCGCTGGCGTGTGAAGCGCGTCGGCCGGCGAGGCCGACGCAACCGTCGTGGCGGCGGGCACCCGCGCCAGGACCTTGGGCTTCGGCGTGGCGACCAGTTTTGATCGGGCCGCCCTGTCGGGCACCGAAGCCAGTCGCGGCGAGCCCGACGGCAGGGCAGCCACGACGTCCGATCTGTCATCGGCCTTCTCGGCCTGCCTAGTCTCTTGTTTAGTCTCTTGACGCGCGACCGGCGCCGGGCGTGCAGGCGGCGGCGCCGCCTCGGCAATGGTCACCGGCATGGTCCGGCCCGACTGCGCGACCGTGCCATCGGGCGCCTTGGCCCGCAGCGTCAATTCATAGGAGCCGGCGGGAAGCTGCGGCGGGGTCATCACGAACTGGCCGGAGGCGTCGGCGATCGCCGTATCGAGCGGCTTGCCGTCGCGCAACAGCTCGACCTTTGAACCCGGCACGGCACGGCCCGCAATCACCGCGGCCTCGCCATGATCGTCGACCCGGGCAACGTCGAAGCGCGGGCCGGTGTCGGCGACCGCTGCCGGCGGCTTGGCCGGGGCGAGATCGGGCAGCGCCGTGGCCAGCTTCTCGGTCTCGGCCAGCAGGCCGACCTTCGGCTCGGCGGCCGGTGCCGGTGAAGGCCCTGCGGCAGGCGCCGGCGGCGCGGTGGCGGCGAGCTTCGGCTGCTCCTGCGCCGCCGGTTTCGGCTCGGGCTTCAGCTCGGCCGTCTCGGTCTTGGTTTCAGGCTTGGTTTCAGGCTTGGTTTCAGGCTTGGCTTCAGATTTGGCCTCAACCTTGGCCTCCGCTTTGGGCTCGACCTTGGCTTCCGGCTTGGCCGCGACGACGGTCTTGCTGCCGTCCGGCAGCATGCGGCGCAGCTCGGTCGGGCCGATCACCAGCACCGTGCCGACCAGCGCGAGCAGGCAGAGAGCAATGAAGGCCTTGGATGCGGTCATCATCGGAAAAACCCTGGGTGGCAAATCAACCGAGGCCGGCAAATTGCGCCGATTTGGCAGCGGCAGCAAGACGGTCGATGGGATGAGTGCGCCGTTCGGCGAGCCTGGGATGAACCGGCGCCACCCCACGGGCGTCAAATCACCGAGGCCGCACCGCGGCATTTTTTAAGGAATTTTCCTGTGACCCCATTTCGCAGTCCCGCCAAATGGCTGGCGCTTGCCCTGACGCTCGCCGCTTCCCCTGCGCTTTCAGCCTCCGGCCCGTCGCCGGGCTACGTCCTCACCGACAATGCCGATCTCGCCTTCACCTCGCCCGACGGCGCCACCAAGCTCGAGCAGTACATGAAGGACAGCGAAGACCTGTTCGAGGTCAAATGGCAGGTCTGGGCGCGGCGCGGCGACCGGATGACGGAGCTGAAGCCCGAGCAGGGCTATGGCGCCGGCTTCCGCTTCACCAGCGACTCGCAATGGCTGGTGCGGATGCAGAAGACCGGTTCGGGCTCGCAGGATCTGTTTCTCTACCATGTCGAGAACGGCGCCTTCGTCACCGCGACGAAGAAGTCGCTCAGCGACCTCGCCTGGGCCTATTTCCACAGCCGGCCCGACACCGGGAACATGAGGCTCGACTACCACATCTCGGCCAATCTGATGAAAGGCACCGAGAGCGCCTATCGCTGGCTCGGCGTCGACTGGCCCAACAACCGCTACCTCGTGATCTCGCTGTCGGGCGCAATGGACAAGCATCCGAAGAACGTCGCCGTGAAGGGATTGGCGGATTGGAAATGCCGCTATGATCTCCAGACCGGCAAGTTCGACGTCCCCAGGATGTTCGCCAAGGGCAATGCGGAAGCGTTGAACTGGGAGATCAAGCGGTGAGTGCCGCTTCCTAGCTTCGTAGGGTGGGCAAAGCGGCTTGTCCGCCGTAGCTCGCAGAGCAAAGGCGGAAGCGTGCCCACCACCTCGCTCCATCACGGACAGACCGTGGGCACGGCGCGCCAAGAGCGCGCCTTCGCCGACCCCTATGAGACTTCCCGCGCAGGAAACCAACCCACTGATTCCACTCCGATTCATATTTCCCTAACCCTGCATGGTAACGGGGTCTTTTCGGTTTTGCTGCATCTTGCATCCCACGGGAGGGCTGCATGGGCACATCGATCCGATGGACCGCGCGCATGCGCGCGTTGTTCCGTCGTTGGCGGGGAGCGCCACTGACATGGCTGATCGTCGGCGGCTTCGTGCTGATGGCCGCGACGGCCGTCGGCACCGCGCTCACCGTCGACCGCTTCCGGCAGAACGCGATCGAGAGCGGCCGCGACAGCCTTGAAAATTCCGTGCGCCTGCTGGCCCGGCATTTCGACCGCGAGTTCGAGGACTTTGCGGTGCTCCAGAAGAGCATCATCACAGAGCTCGAGGGCCGCGGCATCGAATCCGCCGAAATGTTCCGCAGCGAGATGGGCACGCTGGCCATGCACGAAGTGATGCGTGCAAAGGCCAGCGGCTGGTCCGACGTGGCGGGCGCCAACCTGTTCGATTCCAGGGGCATGCTGATCAACTCGTCGCGCCGCTGGCCCGTGGCCGACATCTCGGTCGCCGATCGCGGCTATTTCCACCGCCTCAAGACCGATCCGGCCGCGCAGGAAGAGGTGGAGGTCGTGCCCGGCCGGCTCGGCAACGGACCGGCGATCGTGTTCGCGCGGCGCGTCTCCGGCCCGCACGGCGAATTCCTCGGGATCGTCTCGCGTGCGATCGCGCCCGATCAGCTCGAATCCTTCTTCGCCTCGAGCGGGCTCGGCGAAGGCTCCTCGATCGCGATGCATCACCAGAACGGCCAGTTGCTCGCGCGCATTCCGCATGTCGATGCGATGATCGGCCAGAATTTCCGCAACGGCACGCCGGAGCAGATGGCGGTGTTCGAGCGCACCTTCGTCTCGATGCAGCTTGCGAGCCCGATCGACGGCAAGGACCGCATCGTCGCCTCGCGCCTGCTCGCCGGCGAACCGCTGGTGGTGGTCGCGACCAAGTCGCTGGACGCGACGCTGGCGACGTGGCGCACCCAGACGAAATTCTTCGTCACCATCGCCGTGCTCTCGATCGGCCTTCTGGTGCTCACGCTGTTCCTGATCTTCCGCCAGGTGACGAACCGGCTCTCGCTGGAGAAGCAGCGGCTCGACACCGCGATGAACACGATGACGCAAGGGCTGCTGATGTTCGATCAGGACGAGCGGCTGATCGTCTGCAACCGGCGCTATATCGAGATGTACGGCCTGTCCACCGACGTGGTGAAGCCCGGCGCCGCGTTCCGCGACGTGATCCGGCATCGCCACGACACCGGATCGTTCCACGGCGACGTCGCGTCCTATTGCGACGATATCCTGAGCCATGTCGGGAGCACGCAGAACACCATCGTCGAGACCAGTGACGGCCGCCTGATCGAGATCAAGAACCAGCCCGGTGCTGCCGGCGGCTGGCTCGCGACCCATGAGGACGTCACGGCGCGCATCCGCGCCGACGAGCGCATCGCCCACATGGCGCATTACGACGCGCTGACCGACCTGCCCAACCGCGTGATGATGCGCGGGCATCTGGAGCGGCGCGTCGCCGAGCTCTCTGACGGCAAGCCGTTCGCGATCCTCTACATCGATGTCGACGAGTTCAAAGGCGTCAACGATTCGCTCGGACACGAGGTCGGCGACGAGCTGCTGCGCCAGGTGGCGAACCGCCTGCGCGCCTGCGTGTCCGGCAACGACCTCGTCGCGCGGCTCGGCGGCGACGAGTTCGCCATCGTCAAGACCGGCACGCGCGACCCGGCCGAGCTGACCGCGTTGGCGGAGAACATCCTCAAGGCGCTGCGCATCCCCGTGAATTGCAACGGCCAGGACATCCCGACCGATGCCAGCATCGGCATCGCGATCGCGCCCGACCATGGCGACAATCCCGACGACCTGCTCAAGCGCGCCGATCTCGCGATGTACGCGGCGAAGACGGAGGGGCGCCGCACCTATCGCATCTTCACGGCTGAATACGACGCCAAGGCGCGGCTGCGACGCCAGCTCGAGCTCGATCTGCGCCAGGCGCTGGCGCGCGGCGAGTTCGAGGTGCACTATCAGCCGCTGGTCGATCTCGCCGCCAATGTCGTCACCGGCTGCGAGGCGTTGCTGCGCTGGCGCCATCCGGAGCGCGGCATGATCTCGCCGGCGGACTTCATTCCCGTGGCGGAAGAGACCGGGCTGATCGGCGAGATCGGCGGATGGGTCTTGAGACAGGCCTGCAGCGAGGCCGCCTCCTGGCCCGGCCAGATCCACATCGCTGTCAACGTCTCGCCGGTGCAGTTTCGCTCGCGAACGCTGGCGCTCAAGGTCGCGGCGGCGCTTGCGGAGTCAGGGCTTGCGCCCGGACGGCTCGAGCTCGAGATCACCGAGACCGTGCTGATCCGCGACGACGAGGAGGCGCTGACGATCCTGCAGCAGCTTCGCGAGCTCGGCGTGCGCATCGCGCTCGACGATTTCGGCACCGGCTATTCGTCGCTGAGCTATCTGCACCGCTTCCCGTTCGACAAGATCAAGATCGACCGCAGCTTCATCAGCGACATCGGCGAACCCGAGGATTCCTCGCCGATCGTGCAGGCCGTGGTGCACATGGCCGCGGCGCGCCGCATGGCGACGACCGCCGAAGGCGTCGAGACCGAAGCCCAGCGCGAGGTGCTGCGGCAGCTCGGCTGCAGCCAGATGCAGGGCTGGCTGTTCAGCCCGGCGGTGCCGGCGGCGAAATTGAAGCAGCTCCTGGCGGCGCAGGCGGTGGCGGCCTGAGGCACGCGCTTCAGCCGGTCGCCTTGATCAGGTGGAAAGCTTCGTCGAGCAGATGCGGTGTGTGCTTGCCGGGCGACAGCTGGCAGGCGCGATCGAAATAGTCCTGGAGCGCAGGCCGGAACGACGGGTGCGCCGCGTTGCCAATGATGCTTGCCGCGCGCTGCTTGGGCGACAGGCCGCGCAGATCGGCAAGGCCCTGCTCGGTCACGATGATCTGCACGTCATGCTCGGTGTGATCGACATGCGTCACCATCGGCACGATGGCCGAGATCGTTCCGCCCTTCGCGGTCGACGGCGTCATGAAGATCGACAGATAGGAATTGCGGGAGAAATCGCCGGAGCCGCCGATGCCGTTCATGATGGCGGTGCCGCGAATATGGGTGGAGTTGACGTTGCCGTAGATGTCGGCCTCGATCATCCCGTTCATGGCGATGACGCCGAGCCGCCTGATGACCTCCGGATGGTTCGAGATCTCCTGTGTGCGCAGCACGATCTTGTGCTTCAGCCGGTCGATCTCGCTGTTGAACTGCCGGGTCGCGTCCGCGCTGAGCGACAGCGCGGTGGCGGACGCGAGCATCATGCGATCCGAACGCAGCAGGTTCAGCATGCCGTCCTGCAGCACCTCGGTGTAGGCGGTCAGCCGGCCGAACGGCCCCTCGTCGAGGCCTTCCATCACGGCATTGGCGACGTTGCCGACGCCGGACTGCAGCGGCAGCAATTCCGGCGGCAGCCTGCCGCGGCGAACCTCATGGCTGAAGAATTCGAGGATATGGCCGGCGATCGCCTTCGACGTCGCGTCGGGCTGGGTGAAGGTGGTGTCACGGTCGGGAGCATTGGTCTCGACCACGGCGATGACCTTGTTCGGATCGCAACGAAACGTGCTCTCGCCGATCCTGTCGCCGGGCGACACGATGGGAATGGGCTTGCGATGCGGCGGCAGCCTCGTGCCGTAGTAGATGTCGTGCATGCCGTGCAGGGCCGTGCTGACGCCGGAATTGACCTCGAGGATGATGCGGTCGGCCTGATCCAGCCAGGTCTTGTTGTTGCCGACGGAGGCCGAGGGCACCAGGCTGCCGTCCGGCAGGATAGCGGCGACCTCGATCAGCGCGACGTCCAGATGTCCGAGAAAGCCGAACCATGCGAACTGCGCGACGTGGCTGAGATGCAGGTCGATATAGTCCATCGCACCGGCATTGATGCGCGCGCGCGTGACCGGATCGGACTGATAGGGCAGGCGCAACTCGATGCCGTCGACCTGGGCGAGCGCGCCGTCCAGCTCGGGCGCGGTCGAGGCGCCGGTCCACACGCCGATCCGAAGCTGATCGCCGCGCGCATGCGCCTGCTCGATCCGGCGCGCCAACGCCATCGGAACCGCCTTCGGATGCCCGGATCCGGTGAAGCCGCTCATGCCGACATTCGCGCCGTGTGGCACCAGCGTCGCGGCCTCGTCGGCTGACATGATTTTCGAACGGAACGCCGGCGACGAAATTCGCGAATGATCGATCGACACTTCAACCTCACAGAGTGAGCGGATACTCCATGAAACGAGCAGCCTCTACATGATCTAGGTCAAATGCCCGGCGCGGGGCTTCCTCGCGCGGCGCGCAGTCCTGCCGTCGCGATCTGCTTCGGAGGTACACGCCGTAGCGGCGACCCCCGGGGAATGCAGGGGACGAGGCCCGGAAACGGAGGCGAATCCAGACCGGACCTCGGACCGCGAATGCGCCGTGAGGCGAAGGCGCGATCGGATCGACAACGCTTCAACGAAGAGGATCGTTCACATCTGCCGTCTGGCAGCCTGCACTTCGACGAACTCGGAATCGGGGTGGCTGACGATGGTGGCGACCCAGATGCCGCTGATGATCAGCGACCAGGCGGTGTCCCAATAGATCCAAAACACGAGCCAGCCTCCGTCTTCATCTCACCCGCCCGCGGGACCGGGGTAACGGCAAGGCGGTGCCGCCGTTCCCGACGCGAGGCGCGGCACGACCGCGCGGCGAGGCGCTATTTTGACTTGGTCGGCGGCGGGGCCTGATCGGTTTGACCGGTGTGGCGCTTTGCCACGACGTCCTCGTCGCGCTCGCCCTGGCGCGGACGCGGCGGTGACTTCGGCTGGCCGGCCTGGCCGCCATGCTTGCCACCCATGTCGGGCTTGCCTTCAAGATCGTTTTCGCGGGGCATGCGCCTTCAATGCGCTGGCGCGGCTTTGGTTCGTATTGCCTGGCCAATTTCGCCTGTGAACGAGTTCATAGGATTGCCGCGGTTTGCAGTGCACGATCTCCGCCGTGCCCGACCTCCATGACATCGACGGATTCGACCGGATGCGGAAACGCCTCATCGCCTGGACCATCCTGACGTCCGCACTGGTTGCGGTCGGGGTCTGGACCCTGCTCGGACCACCCGCCCCTCCATCGAGCCCGCATCTGCCCTCGCGCACGGCTGCGGTGCGGTAGCCACCGGCGGCGACCGATACAATTTCGGCATCGATCGATCCCAATTGGAATTTGGTGCGGCGGCGCGCCGCCCGCTATCCTCACGGGCAAAACGACAATGCCGCGGGCGCGGCTTTCAGGAGGAACCCATGTTGAGACCGACCCGCCGCATCGCAACCAAAGCGCCACGCGCTGCGATCGCCACCACTTTGTTCGCTGTCCTCACTCTCATTTCTGGAGTCCGCGCCGGCATGGCCGAGACCTTCGCCTATGTCGGCAACGCCGACAGCAACGACATCAGCGTGTTCAAGATGACCGAGAGCGGCGAGATGACGCCGGTGCAGACGGCCACCTTCAAGGGTATCGACAAGCCCGGCTCCTCGACGCCGCTCGCGATCACGCCCGACCATCGCGTGCTGATCGCAGGTGTGCGCTCGCAGCCGTTTCAGGCGGTGAGCTTTGCGATCGATCCCAAGACGGGCCAGCTCAGCCCGATCGGCAACGGCCCGCTCGCCGACAGCATGGCCAATATCGCAATCGACCACAGCGGCAAGTTCCTGTTCAGCGCTTCCTATGGCGGCAACAAGGTCGCGCTGAATCCGCTTGGCGCAAACGGCGTTGCCGGCGAGCCGAAGCAGGTGATCCCGACCGGGTTGAACGCGCATGCCTTCCTGCCCTCGCCCGACAACCGCTTCGTGTTCGCGACCAATCTCGGCTCCGACCAGGTGCTGGCCTTTGCGTTCGACGCCACATCGGGCACGCTGACGCCGAGCGACCCGCCGGCGCACAAGGTGCCGGAAAAATCAGGGCCGCGGCACTTCGTGTTCCACCCCAATGGCAAGTTCGTCTATCTGATCCACGAGCTGAACGGCGACGTCGCGGCCTTTGCCTACGAAGCCAAGAGCGGCGCCTGGGACGAGATCCAGCGCACCACCGCCTTGCCGGAGGGCTTCAACGGAAAGCCCTGGGCCGCCGACATCCACATCACGCCGGACGGCCGCTTCCTCTATGCTTCCGAGCGCACCACCAACACGCTCACCGCCTACAAGGTGGACGCGGCCAGCGGCAAGCTGACCACGATCGGCAGCGTGCCGACCGAGAAGCAGCCGCGCGGCTTCCACATCGACCCCTCCGGCCGCTACCTCGCCGCGGTCGGCGAACTCTCCGACAGCATGACGGTCTATGCGATCGACCAGGGCAGCGGCGCGCTGGCCAAGCTGAAATCCTACCCCACCGGCAAGAAGCCGAACTGGGTGGAGTTCCTGAACCTGCCGTGAGGGGCCGGCCGACCTACGTAAACATCCGTAATTTCGGAAGGCGGTCCTTGCCGTCATATCTTGGTCATGGACCGCCAGATTGTCTTCAAATGCCCCCAGACTGGCATGAACGTGCAGCACCGGCTCGGCGACGAGCCGGCCGACCGCACGCATGTGTCGGTGTCCTGCCCGGCCTGCACGCGGCTGCATTTCATCGACCGGGCCAGCGGCAAGCTGGCGGGCGACCGCCGCGGCTGAGCGGCGTTTACAGCCGCCCCGCGGCTTGCCCTGTTATTTGCGCCGTGACGTCCTCGACGTGGTGCAGCAGGTAGACCAGATGGCCCGCCGTGTCGTGGATCGGCGAGTTGATCGGCTGCCAATGGCGCTCGACGAAGGTCCCGCCGGGATCGCGGATGTCATAGCGCTGGACCGCCATGGCATGCGCCCGCCCGGTTTCGCCCACGATCCTCAGGCTGCCATAGAGATTGCTGACGCCATCGGCGAGCGGATCGTCGGGATTGTCGGGGAATATCTCGAACAGCGACCGGCCGACGATCTCGGCCCGGCCGGTCAGGGTCGCCGTTGCATAGGCATCATTGACGTCGACGATCACGAGGCCCGGCCCCGGATCCAGCAGCATATAGGGATGCGGCGAGGCATCGAATTCGGGCTGGAATTGGCGGCGGATCGTGTCGGCGTCGCCGTGCTGCCGCCGGCGCTGCTCGAGCGGCGTGGTATCGGCCCCTGACGCCGCCGAGTTCAGCAGTGCCAACTGGCGCTTCGCCGACGCCAGCAGTGCGCGCACGGTGCTTTGCACCGTCGGATCGCCCGTTTCATGGAGCAGCCGCTCGAAATGAACGATGTTCTGCTCGCAAACGAACCGCTGCATCCCGCCTCTCGACCGTGAGCCCATGCGGCCGCAGTGCCGCGCCATCCTGATCCTAGTTCCATACAGGCGGCCCTGGCAGATGAGAAGACCGTGAGAGTCCGCACTTTGGAAGTAGGCCGGGCAGCGGCCCGCGCCCATAAAACGCGAACCTGTTCGCCAATCCCGCGACTAATCAAAGACTTGCCGCGCGGATCGGCGGCTGCGTGACGTCCTTCCCGAGGGCGACGCTGCCGTAGTCCGCGCGGCCGCCATCTGCTATCGATTGGAGGCATAGCCCCCGTGGAATTTCCAATGCGTCATTTGTCCCGTGCCGTTGTTCGAAGCCTGTATCCCGCGACCGTGGCCGGCCTGCTCGTCCTCGGTCAGTCCCCGGCCGGAGCCGCCGACGACGAGGCGCCCAAGGGGCCCGCGGTCACGGTGCTGAAGGTCGCCAAATCCTGCTTCTCCGACATCGTCGAGGCCACCGGCACGATCATCGCGCGCGAGGAAACCTCGGTGCGGCCCGAGCGGCCCGGCCTCAAGGTCACGGACGTGCTGGCGGAAGCCGGCGACACCACCACGGCGGGCCAGGTGCTGGCGCGGCTGGCGCTCCCCGAGGGCGGCACTCTGCAGATCACCGCACCCGTGGCGGGCGTGATCGCGACATCGACCGCACAGATCGGCAATTTCGCCTCGGCCAAGGGCGAGGCGCTGTTCACGATCGTGGCGCGCAGCGAATACGATCTCGTCGGCCTCGTCGCCACCACCGATGTACGCAAGCTCGCCGTCAACCAGCCGGCGACGGTGCGGATCGCCGGCGCCGGCGACGTCGAGGGCAAGGTGCGCCGCATCGGCCCGACCGTCGAGCCCAACATCCAGCAGGGCATGGTCTATATCGGCATCTCCTCGCAGAAGCGGCTGCTGCTGAAGGCGAGCGGGCGCGCGCTGATCAAGACCGGGCAGAGCTGCAACGTCGCGGTGCCGCTGACGTCAGTGCAATATTCCTCGGCCGGCACCGTGGTGCAGGTGATCCGCCGCAACCGCGTCGAGACCAAGCGTGTCGAGATCGGCTTGATGTCGGGCGGCAATATCGAGGTGCGCGACGGCCTCAACGAAGGCGACGTCGTCGTCGCCCGCGCCGGCGCGCTGCTGCGTGAAGGCGACCCGGTGCGCCCGGTGATGGCCGCGGAAGCGGCGAAGTAGGATCGTCCGTGTCCCGGACGCGCTGCAGCCTAGGCGATGCGTAGCATCGTCCGGCAACGCTGCTGCGCAGAGCCGGGACCCATCTCGTCACACGGCAATCGTCTAAAAAAATGGGCCCCGGCTCAGCGTCGCATCATTGCATGATGCGCCGCGTCCGGAGCACGAGAGACCGTAGACTTGAGAAAACCTAACCGCCGGCTTCGCCGAAATGAACGTCCTCGAGCAGCGAGGAGGAGACGCTCGGGACCTGATCGCCTTCGCTGGCGCGGGAGATGGCGACGCGGGTCTTGTTGAAGACGCTCTCGGCGCTGCCCTTGGTATTGAGGTTGTTGAGGAACTCGCTGACGAGCACGCTGTGCTCGCCCTTGCCGTCGTCGACGACCTTGCCGGGCGAGGCGGAGGAGAGGATCAGCGCATTGTCGGACGCGCTGATCGGCGCGAGACCGTGGCTGTAGGAGCGGAAGCGGCGCTCGTAAGGGTTACGGCGGGAGGCATCGACGACGACGAGCTTGGCCTTGGCGCCCTGCTCCTTCATCATGTCGAGCACGCCGTCGATCGAGACGCCCTGGCGGCGGACGTCGCTTTCCTTCCAGATCACGGCATCGACCGGCAGCATGTAGCTCTCGCGGCCGGCCTGGACGCCGTAGCCGCCGAAGAACAGCATGACGACGGTGTCGCGCTTGATGCGGGACTTCAGGCGGGCCACGGCGCGAACCATGTCGTCCTTGGTCGCGTCTTCGACCATGTCGACGTCAAACCCGCTCTTGCGCAGGGACGAGGACAGCGCGCGGGCGTCGTTGATCGACTGCGTCAGCGGCGCGCTGGCGTCGGGATAATGTCCATTGCCGATGACCAGCGCGAGGCGCGAGGCCCCGCCGATCGAGCCGGTGATCTGGTCGGTCGAGACGGCCTTGGCGGCGTCGATCGCGCGCATGTTGAGGGCAGCGTGGGCGCCGATCACGAGCGAGACCGTGCCGATCAGGGCAGCGGCCACCGCAATGGTGCGTCGGGAAATGTCGAGCTGCCTGAAATTCATCTCGCTTCATTCCTGTCAGTGCCAAAGACCAGCCAAGCGCGCGCACACTGTTTGAGTAGCGCGATAGCGTCTTTAGGTTTGAGGGATTGGCCGGGGATGTGCCCCCGAATTGCGCGCAATTTGCGGCGCCGCACCAAACAAACCCTTAACCGGATATCGCCTCCCCGGCAATAGATTGCCCAAAAATTGAACTAAGCGATTGAAGATGTTCGTTAATTTCATCGCCCAGATTTGTGCGTTTTTTCCTCCCGGAGGGCCTTCCGAGAGGCCATCTTGCAGCCTTCATGCCGAGTTTTTCCGTGACATCAGTCACATTTGTATTTCCTGCGAATCCGGGTAGCTTTTTCAACGACTTGCAGGGGGTGGCGCGTGGTTGGGAGCGCGCTGGCCGGCCCCCGGCCAAAACCCCGCCAAAGTCCCCCGCGACCAGGTATTTTATGAGCTTTCAATATTTTGCCGGCGCCGCCTGCCGGGCACTGCTGGCGCCCAAGGACGGTCCTTCGCTGTACGACGTGTGCGATCCCGTATTGTCGCTTCCAGCCAGCGGCGATCCGCATCTGGCCAAGTTCTACAAGACCGCGCTCGGCAATCCCGCGCTGCGGGTGCTGCTGCGGCGGGCCGGTCTGCCGGAGCTGCGCGACGAGGCCCGGATGACGGCGCTGCGCGCGGCGCTGGTCCGCGCCCGCGACGAGGCCGAGCCGGACTGGGCGGCGGTCGGCCAGCCTGTCGCCGATCTCGTCGACAGCATCACGGCTGATCATCCCAGGCCACCGCCGGCGATGTTCACCGGCTCGGCGCCGCCCCAGGCGCAGATCGACGGCATCATCCGCGATTGCGCGCAGCATCTGCTCGGCTCGTACCGCCGCAACGGCTTCCTGCCGACTTATGCCGCCTTCAATTTGATCGGCGATCCCGACTTCCGCGGCCGCGAACTGATCATGGCGCTCACGGGCCTCAACGCCCGCGGCTACAAGAACTCCTCGCTGCTGTTCAACCTCGCCCGCGTCTTCATCGCGCGCTCGAAGGCCGCCGCGGTCGTCAATCCGCCCTGGCGAGGGATCGCCGAGCCGATGTGGGAGCCGGTGCAGATCCGCCACCGCTCGGCCTATTACGATGCGTTCTTCATCGAGGCGCTGCTGAGCTATGGCGAGACCGGGCTCGCCTCGCCGGCCGACAAGGTCGCATCGGAGCGCGCCATCGCCGACATGGTGGATTTTTGCGTCAACATCAGCCGCGAGGAGGTCGAGAGCATCGACGGCGCGCGCTTCAACGTCGTTACGGCGCTGGCGCCCGCGCCGCATCCGCGCTTCTCGCGCTATTTCGCGCAGATCAAGCAGGACCTCGGCTTCGGCATCTACGTGCCAGACTGCGACACCACGGCGTGCTCGATCTCGGCCGCAACCCAGGCCGGCTGCACCGATCCAATCATCGACCAGCCGCTGCTCGACTTCTATTCGGGCTATCAGGTCCAGGCCGGCGTCAACGCGCCGCGCGTGACCGTGCCGCTCAACGACAACATCGACTATGAGGGCGGGGTCGCGACCTGGATCGACAACCTCAGGGGCGAGCGGCCCTATGGCAACGATCTCGACCCCACGCTCAATCTCGACATTCTCGAGGTGAGTTTTCGCAACCTGGCGCGCTGGAAGGTCCTGGAAACGCCGTCGCGCCTGGCCACCGTGCATCGCATCATCGGCTTCCAGAAGCGGCTGGCCGCGAGCGGCGCCTTCGCCAATCCGCGCTCGCACATCTATTACCTGCCGGAGCTCTACAGCGCCTATTTCGGCCGCTGCTATGCCGCCTTCCTGGCGCTGCCGCTGGCGGCGCAGGCTGTGATCGATCCCGACGGCGATTTCGACTTCATCCGTCACCGCGTGCTGTCTTACGTCAAGGGCGAGCTGATGGCCGCGGAGATGAACGTGTTCGACGCGGCGCTGGCGCTGATCGCGCTCGGCCATCTCGGCGCCGACCCGCGCGCCTTCGCGCCGGCGCTGAACGTCATCGTCGCCGGGCTTGGCGAAGGCGGCCGCCGCGGCCCGTTCCGCGCCTATGAGTGGAACAAGATGAAGACCCCGACGCGGATCCTGGTCGGCGGGCCGGAGGTGACCTCGGCCTTCGT
Organism: Bradyrhizobium sp. U531; assembly: GCF_051710265.1. Classification (NCBI taxonomy): domain Bacteria; kingdom Pseudomonadati; phylum Pseudomonadota; class Alphaproteobacteria; order Hyphomicrobiales; family Nitrobacteraceae; genus Bradyrhizobium; species Bradyrhizobium sp. U531. Next base: position 775,423 of record NZ_JASVEN010000002.1, on the reverse strand, counting down.
GCTGATGGGACTGGCGCTGGCGAAGCGTGCGATGGCGCGGGGGTGAGGTAGGTCTCGTGCCCCGGACGCGGCGCGGCCCGGACACGCGCAGAGAGGCCGTCGCGCAATGACGGGAAGTTGAAAGCTCAATCGATGGGCATAAGCTGGCCGCGCGGCCAAAAGCCGACCACAATTGCGCGGCTTATCGAGATGTTCATCACACGCGGACCGGCATGTTGCGAAAGATCCTGATTGCGCTGTCACTCCTCGCTCTCCCGTCACTGGCCGAGGCCGCCGACATCACCGGCACGGCGAAGGTCCGCTCCGGCGATGCCGTCATGATCGGCAACACGCGGATCCGGCTCGGCGGCATCGACGCGCCCGCGGTCGACCAGCTCTGCCTCAACACCAAGGCCGAGCGCTGGACCTGCGGGATCGCGGCGCGCGACGAGCTCGCCAAATACGCCGACGGCAAGAATTGGGTCTGCCACACCCGCTCGATCGACCGGCGCGGCCGCACCGTGGCGCGCTGCGAGGTCGGCGGCGAGGACATCCAGAAATGGCTGGTGCGCAGCGGCTGGGCGCTGGCCTACACCCGCCTCTCCAAGGATTACGAGCCGGATGAGGCGGCCGCACGTGAAGCCAAAGCCGGGATGTGGCAGGGCGCCTTCATCGCACCCTGGGATTGGCGCGTCCGCAACAAGAAGACGACCATCCTCGGCGCCACCAAACCGCCTGATGGCGCGCATGCGGTGCTGCTCGCCTCCGCCTCGGGGCCGGTGGCACCCTCCCCGGACTGCACCATCAAGGGCAACGTCAACAGCGCCGGCGAGTGCATTTTCCACCAGCCGACCAGCCGCTGGTACACCCAGATCAAGATGAAGATCAGCAAGGGCACCCGCTGGTTCTGCTCTGTGGAAGAGGCCGAAGCCGCCGGCTGCCGCGAGACGAAGCGATAGGGCATGGTCCGGAAAAGTGCGAAGCGGTTTTCCGACAAAGACCATGCCCAAAACAAAAAACCACGGCAGACCTGCATTTTACGTGCTTTTCTCAGGACCGGGCCACGCGTAAAACGTGATTCAGCAACCCACCATCCTGTTCTCTGGCAACAAGGACCGATAGCAATGACCGTTCGCGCGGGCCGGGAGTTTCTGGCCATCCCCGGGCCCACCACGATGCCCGACGAGGTGCTGCGGGCGATGCATCGTCCGGCGATCGACATCTACTCCAAGGAGATGCTGGATCTGACCGAGAGCCTGCTCGGCGACATTTCGAAATTGTTCGCGACCAAGGGCAAGTCCTACATCTACATCGCCAACGGTCACGGCGCCTGGGAAGCGGCGCTGAGCAACGTGCTGTCGCGCGGCGACAAGGTGCTGGTGCTGGAGAGCGGTCGCTTCGCGATCGGCTGGGGCAATGCGGCAGCGCTGATGGGCGCCGAGGTCGAGGTGCTCAAGGGCGACTGGCGCCGCGCCGTGCGCCCGCACGAGGTCGAGGAGCGCCTGCGCCGCGACACCGAGCACAAGATCAAGGCCGTCGTCGTGGTCCAGGTCGACACGGCCTCGGGCGTGCAGAACGACATCGAGGCGATCGGCAAAGCGATCAAGGCGAGCGGCCATCCCGCGCTCTACATGGTCGACACCGTCGCCTCGCTCGGCTGTATGCCGTTCGAGATGGACAAATGGGGCATCGACGTCGCGATGTCCGGCTCGCAGAAAGGCCTGATGACGCCACCCGGCCTCGGCTTCGTCGCCGCCAATGCGCGCGCGCTCGAGGTGCACAAGAAGGCCAACATGTCGACGCCCTATTGGAGCTGGAGCGAGCGCGAGGGCACCGAAAACTATCGCAAATACGCCGGCACCGCGCCGGTGCACCTGCTGTTCGCGCTGCGCAAGGCGATCGACATGCTGCACGAGGAAGGACTGGAGAACGCCTTCCGCCGCCACAGCCTGCTCGGCGAAGCCGCGCGCCGCGCGGTCTCCGCGTGGACAGAAGGCCAGGTGCTCGGCTTCAACGTCGCCGAGGCCAGCGAGCGCTCCAACACCGTGACCACGGTGACGATGAGCAACGGCCACGACCCGGCGGTGCTGCAGCGCTATTGCAAGGACAAATGCGGCGTCGTGCTCGGCACCGGCATCGGCGAGCTCTCGGGCCAGGCCTTCCGCATCGCGCACATGGGCCACGTCAATGCGCCGATGCTGCTCGGCACGCTGGGCGTAGTCGAGGTCGCGCTGAACGCGCTGAAGATCCCGCACGGCAAGGGCGGCCTGGAAGCGGCGGTGTCGTATCTCGGGGACGAGGTGGCGGCGTAAGCGGGCCCACAAATTCCGCTGTCGTAGCCCGGGGGAGCGAAGCGATACCCGGGATCTTGCGCGAGGCCCCGCATATCGCTTCGCTCATGCGGGCTACGGCAGCTGTCGTCCCTGCCTAGTGCGCAATTGCGCACGGGCGCGGGGACCCATACCGCGTGATCTATCGATTGGGCGCGGCCGCTGTACCGAAGGCCTTTGACTACGAGTCTTCGCAAAACTTTTGCCTGGGGTTATGGGTCCCTGCGTTCGCAGGGACGACGGCTGAGTTTGCCGCGATTACTTCGGCACGCGATACGCCTCAACCTGCGCCTTCAGTTCATCCAGCGGCTTCAGCGGCGCCTTCGGATCGACCCGATACTCCCCGCGCGCCAGCCACGACAACACCTTCGCATCGATGACAGGCGAATGGTGGATGACGTCGCCGTAATTGTCGAGATCGTGCGTCACCGCCTTGATCGCGCGGAAATCGTGCAGGCGCACGTTGGGAAGCTGCGTCAGGCGCTGCGCGGCGATTGCGGTCAGGTCCATGACGATCTTCAACGTCGGCGGCGAGGCGTCGCGCATGGCGACGAATTGCAGGATCGAATAGGGCGGGAAATAGATGTCGAAAGTCACCTCGGGGTGGCGCGCGACCAGAGCGAGCGCATCCTGCTCGAAATGCCGGACCATGGCATCGAAGCCATAGCCTTCGCCGAGAAAGCGGCTGCGCACGGGACTGGTGATGTAGGCGAAGGCCGCGCGCGTCTTCGCCGCGTTGTAGCCGCGAGCGACGTCGAAATCACGCGGCAGCGCGTAGATGTCGTCCACATCCGGCAGCGCGAACTTGACCGGGAGGTAAGGCGCGGCCCGGGTCAGCGACCCCTGCAGCGGCGGAACCGAGCGCAGCAGCGTGAACAGGGATTCCTTCGCCATCGCCGCGCTGAACAGATAGGAGGCGATGCCCTTCGCCGTCCCGCGATAGAGATCGACGGACAGATAGGGATCCGTCTCGATGTCGGCGGCGTCGACGAAGATGAAATCGTCCATCTCCCAGATCACGCGCCGCGCGCCGTGCTCGATCGCCTGCTCCAGCACGAAGGCCTGCTGGCGCGAATTGGAGCCGGTCATCGCCAGCTTGAGCGAATGCACATTGAGCGCGCGATCGATGTCGCTCTGGCGGAAATGAATCGCGAGCGAGGTGCCCATGAAGACGGTGTCGAACCGCTGGCTGCGGATCAGCCCGGCATTCTGCACGCGCGTGTCGTCGGAATAGAAGGCACGCGACGACGGGCGGAAGAGCTGCAGAGGATCGACGGCATAGACGAGCAATGCGGCGCCCGCTACGCACACGATGCTCGCGAGCAGAAGACGCCCGACATGTGTGAAAGCGCTGCGCATCAGAACCGGAAATAGATGAATTCGCTGTGGCTCTGGATGCCCAGGATGCCGAAGGCCAGCACCAGCGACGCCGCATAGAGCACCAGCGGCCGCATGCGCCCGGCCCGCAAGGTCTCGCCGACCCTGCGATTGCCGTGGTCGTAACCCATGAGGCCCTGCGTGTTCGGCGCCAGCCACACCAGCGCGGCGTAGACGGCGATGAGGACGAGGGCCGCGATCTCCTCGCGGCCGAGCACGATATTCGTGGGGTCGGCCATCGCATGCAGAACGCGCAGCGCCCATTCCACACTCGCGGCACGAAAGAACACCCAGGCGACGACGACGGCGAGGAACGTCAGCAGGGCGCCTGCGATACGAACAGGCCGCGCCAGTAACGCCGGCACGTCAGGCACCAGCGCATTGAACGCGTGGTTCACGCAGAGATAGGCGCCGTGCAGCGCGCCCCACACCACGAACGTCCAGGCCGCGCCGTGCCAGAGCCCGCCGAGCAGCATGGTGATCATCAGATTGACGTAACGCAGCACGCGGCCGCGCCTGTTACCCCCGAGCGGGATGTAGAGATAGTCGCGCAAAAACTGCGACAACGTCATGTGCCAGCGCCGCCAGAAATCGACGATGCTGGTGGCCTTGTAGGGCGAGTTGAAATTCACTGGCAGGAAGATGCCGAACATCAGCGAAATCCCGATCGCCATGTCGGAATAGCCGGAGAAGTCGAAATAAAGCTGGAACGTATAGGCGAGCGCACCACACCAGGCCTGGTCGAAGCTCGGCGAGCGCGCCTCGAAGGCGAGCGCGACCAGCGGCTGGATGCCGTCGGCAAGGCAGGTCTTCTTGAACAGGCCGATGGCGAAGATGATAACACCGCACAGCATCAGATGCGCGTCGGGCCGCTTGGTCTCCTCGCGCTCGAATTGCGGGATCATGTCCTTGTGGTGAAGGATCGGCCCCGCGATCAGATGCGGGAAATAAGTCACGAACAGCGCGTAATGCGGCAGCGCATAGGCGGCGACCCGGCCGCGCCAGGCATCCACCAGGAACGCAATCTGGGTGAAGGTGTAGAAGGAGATGCCGACCGGCAGCAGGATGTGGACCGCCACATGCGTGCCGAACAGCGCATTGACGTTCTCGGCGACGAAGCCGGCATATTTGAAGATGCCGAGCACGACGAGATCGCCGGCGACGCCGAGCGCGAGCGCCGCCTTGCGCTGCGATGGGCCGAGCTTCGCCACGATCAGGAGATGACCGACGCCGTAATTGAACGCGATCGAGAGCAGCAGCAGCGCCACGAACTGCCAGCTGCCGATGGCGTAAAAGGCGATCGAGGCCAGCGCCAGCCAGATCACCGGCGCCAGATTGCTGCGCCGCCCGAGCCAGAAATAGCCGGCCAGCACGACGGGTAGGAACAGCAGGATGAACGGATAGGAATTGAACAGCATCAGGCTGGACCGACGGCGGGGATATGGCCCCTCAAAGCACACAAGAGGCGGATCAACAACCCGGCGCCTTGGCACAGGTTCTTCTCAGGTTCTTGGCGCAACCCTCGGAACTTCCGCGCTGGCAATTCTCGGAATCGGGACGATATAAGGAGAATGCGGTGCACTTTTTCCCCTCTCCCCGCTTGCGGGGAGAGGGTCAGGGTGAGGGGGAGTCTCCACAGGGACGGTAACAGTCGGACTCGCGGAGAGTCCCCCTCACCCGGATTGCATCTGCGATGCAATCCGACCTCTCCCCGCAAGCGGGGCGAGGTGAAGAAAGTGCGCCGCGCGAACGACAGATGATGAGGATCGAGTGACCCAGGCCAAAACCCCTTCCCCGCCCCCCGTCGCCCCGCGCCGGCCGCATTCCTTCACGCGGCACGGGATCACCGTGACCGACGACTATGCCTGGTTGAAGGACGCGAAATGGCAGGAGGTGCTGCGCGATCCCGCGGTGCTCGACCCCGATATCCGCAAATATCTCGACGAGGAGAACGTCTACACCGAGAGCCTGCTCGGCCACACCGGGGCCTTGCAGAAGACGCTGGTGCGCGAGATGCGCGGCCGGATCAAGGAAGACGATTCCAGCGTGCCGTCGCCGGATGGCCCGTTCGCCTATTTCCGCAGGTTCCGCGAAGGCGGCCAGCACGAGCTGTTCGGCCGCATGCCGCGCGACGGCGGCGAAGGCGAGATCGTGCTCGACGGCGATGCGCTCGCCAAGGGCCATAAATATTTCAAGTTCGGCGGCAGCCGACACTCCTGGGATCACAAGCTGCAGGCCTGGAGCGCGGACACCAACGGCTCGGAATATTTCTCGATCCGCGTGCGCGACTGGGCATCGGGCAAGGATTTCGACGATCTCGTCGAGGAGACGGACGGCGGCGTGGTCTGGGCCGCGGATGCCAAGTCCTTCTTCTATGTGAAGCTCGACGACAATCACCGGCCGATGCAGGTGTGGCGACACCGGCTCGGCACCAAACAGGCCGACGATGCACTCGTCTACGAGGAGCAGGATGCCGGCTGGTTCACCCATCTGCACGAGAGCACCAGCAGCCGCTTCTGCGTGATCGCGGGCGGCGACCACGAGACATCAGAGCAACGGCTGATCGATCTCGCCAACCCCGAGGCACCGCCGCTTCTGGTCGCGGCGCGCGAGGAAGGCGTGCAATATTCGCTGGCCGACCGCGGCGATCAGCTCTTCATCCTCACCAATGCCGACGATGCCATCGACTTCAAGATCGTCACCGCACCGCTCGCGTCACCCGAGCGCAAGAACTGGCGCGATCTGATCCCGTACCGTGCGGGCATCTACATCATCGACCTCGATCTCTATGCCGGCCATCTGGTGCGGCTGGAGCGCGCCAACGCGCTGCCGTCGATCGTGATCCGCGACCTCGCCTCGAACGAAGAGCACGCCATCGCCTTCGACGAGGCAGCCTATTCGCTGGATACGATGGGCTCCTACGAATTCGAGACGACTAACCTGCGCTTTGCCTATTCGTCTATGACGACGCCGTCGGAGGTCTATGACTACGACATGGTCAAGCGCACGCGCACCTTGCGCAAGCGCCAGGAGATTCCCTCGGGCCACAACGCGGCCGACTATGTCACCACGCGCATCATGGCGAAGGCGAGTGACGGCGCCGAGGTGCCGGTCTCGATCCTCCATCGCCGCGGGCTGAAGCTCGACGGCTCGGCGCCGCTATTGCTGTACGGCTACGGTTCCTACGGCATGGCGATGCCGGCCTCGTTCAACGCCAACCGCCTGTCGCTGGTCGACCGCGGCTTCGTCTACGCCATCGCACACATCCGCGGCGGCGCCGACAAGGGCTGGGGCTGGTATCTCGACGGCAAGCGCGAGAAGAAGACCAACTCGTTCGACGACTTCTCGGCCAGCGCCCGCGCGCTGATCTCGGCGAAATACACCAGCGCAAAACGCATCGTCGGCCATGGCGGCTCGGCCGGCGGCATGCTGATGGGCGCGGTCGCCAACCGCGCCGGCGAGTTGTTCGCCGGCATCGTCGCCGAAGTGCCGTTCGTCGACGTGCTCAACACCATGCTCGACGACACCCTGCCGCTGACGCCGCCGGAATGGCCGGAATGGGGCAACCCGATCGAGAGCGAGAAGGATTTTCGCACGATCCTGTCCTACTCGCCCTACGACAACGTCGCGGCAAAGGACTATCCGGCGATCCTGGCGATGGGCGGGCTGACCGATCCGCGCGTCACCTACTGGGAGCCCGCCAAATGGATCGCGCGCCTGCGCGCCACGATGAAGGGTGGCGGCCCGGTTCTGCTCCGCACCAACATGGGCGCCGGCCATGGCGGCGCCTCGGGCCGATTCGACCGGCTCGACGAAGTCGCCATCGTCTACGCGTTCGCGCTGTGGGCGGCGGGAATGGCGGAGGCCTGACGTGGTCGCGGGCGCAACGAAATCCGGGAGCCGTGCGGCCAGCGACACTGTTCCCCGATTTTGCTTTCGCTCCATCCGGGCGACCCAATGCACGGCGCCCGCACCCCGGACGCGGCAACTACCGTAGCGATGCGCGCAATCCTTCTGCGAGCTGGTTGATGGCCTGCCGGCCTTCAAGGCATGGCGGACTCGAACCGTGACTGCAATTGCCTTTGGAATCGATCCGGTGATTGATGCCATCCACCGCGAGCCACAACCGGGTCGGCTCGACTGGAAGCGACGTCGCGGGAGATGGCGCATAGACCAGCCAGGTCCCGTTGACCGTGCCGGCCAGCACATAGTTTGGGTTGGAAAGCGTGCCGGTCACGCTGAGCGTATAGCTTCCGGCGGGGCTGGTCTTGCTGATGCCGAAGGAGTTGGAGAGGCCGGTGAGATCGCTGATGGACTGGCCGTTCTGAAGGCCCGCGGCCGACAGGCCCGGATTGCTTGCCGACAGCCCGTAGAACGAGAAGCCGCCGAGCGCGGTCACCATCACCGGCGCAGGATTAACCGTCAGGCTGCCCGCACTGCTGAACGCCAGCGCGTAGCCCGATGTCGCCGACACCGACCCTTGTGTGATCGTGATGGCATAGGGACCTCCGCTGACGGAGGCGTTCGCGGCCGATCCGCTCGAGGTCACCACGGGACTTCCGGTAAACGCCGAGCCGGCGCTGTCGCCGGTAAAGGCGCCGCTGACGCCTTGATAGCCGGAGACGCCATAACTTGACGCGACGGCAGAGGTCGCATCCGCGCCATACGTCTTGCTCGCATTGGTCGACGTGAAAGTCAGCGTTGGCTGATAAGCAAACAGATAGCGATTGCCCGAGGCAGTGACGCTCGCCGGCGGCATCGTCGCGTAAGTGGCATTCCAGATCGCGGTGTTGCCGCTGTCCAGCCCGCCAAAGACATCCGAACTGGGCGTATTCGAATAGATCAGCCACCGTCCCGATGTGGCGATCACGGCGCTGCTGCCGGCATTGTTGATGAAGGCGCCGGACGCGGAGAGCACCGGGCTCGCGGCGCTGACGGGCGATGCGAGGGTGAGATCGCCCGATGTTTGAATAGTCGCGGCGCCTGTCGCGGTGAGGCCCGACGTTCCCGCGACCGTCCCGATCGTGAGCGAAGCGCCGTCGGTCACCGCAACGCTGCCGGCATTGGCCGCGAGGGTTCCTATGCTGTTTCCGCTCGCCGTGAGCGTAAAGGTCCCGCTCGCGCCAGACAGCAACAGATGAGCCGCGGTGATCGTGCCGGTCGCCTGCGTCATGGTTCCGCTTTGCGAGAAGCTCAGAACGCCGTTCGTCGAAGAGATCGATTCATGCAGGTCGGTATCGCCCGATGCGATCAACGCCAGCGTTCCCGTGCCGTTGTTGTTGATCGAGCTGCCCCGGAGTCTCATGGCGATGGTCGAGCTCGAACTGCCCGACAGGCTGAGATTTCCGCTCGATGCCGTCACGGTGGTCCCGCTGGCCAGGAAAAATCCGTAGCCCGAGCTCGATGTTCCCGAGATCGACATCGCGCCCGATGTCGTCAACGTCGCCGAGGTCTTCACCTCGGCGCCATAGCCGGACGTATTCGTGCCGCTGATCGCAAGGCTGCCGCCGCCGGAATTGGCGAGCGAGCTCGTCCCGCTCCAGAGCACGCCGGCGCTGCCTGAATTGGCGGCCCCGGCGTCATTCGACGTTCCCTGAATCGTGACGGCCCCGCTGCCCGAATTGCTTACGGTGGTGCCGGCAAAGCGCGTCCCGATGGTCGATCCCGTGCCTGCAGTGCTGCTCGACGTTCCGTTGATCGCGACATTGCCGCTCGCGACGTTGAACGTCACCGCTCCGAACTGCACGCCGATTGCGGTGTTCGACGTTCCCGAGATCGAAACAGACCCTGTCGTGGTCAGATTTGCGTCGGCCTGAACGCCATTGGTGCTGGCGGATTGACCGGTGACGGTGATCGAGCCGCTGCCGCTCGCGCTCAAGGCACTGGCTGTCGTCGTGAAGCGGACACCGATGCCGGAGGTCGAACTCGTGCCGCTCAACGTGGCCGTGCCGCCGCCGACGCTGATCGTGGCACCGTTGAGGGTAAAGGCCGTCGTGCTGTCGGTGGTCGAGCCGCTGGCCGTCAGATTGCCGCCTGATGTCGCAAGGGTCGCATTGGCGATGTTGACGGCGCGGCTGGCGTTCAGCGCGAGCGCTCCGCCGTTGGTCGTGATGCCGGCATTGACGAGAATGTCCCGCCCGGCCGTCAGGCTCACCGTATTGCCGCTGCTCCCGCTCACCGCATTGGTGACCGTGATGTCGCTGGTGCCGCTGGTCGTGATCGTGACGCTTGCCGAGGCCAGCGCGGAAATTCCCGACGTGCCCTGAACGGTTCCGATAGTCAGGCTTTGATTATTGAGAAACGACATCGAGCCGATGCCGGTGGCCGCGATGGTGCCGACCAGATTGGCCTGACCAAGCGAGACGCTGCCGCCGCCGGACAAGAGGAGATTGCCGGCCGTGATCATTCCGCCCGATTGCGTCACCGCGCTGGTGTCGCTGATCGCGAGAACGCCGGAAGAGGAGGTGATGGTGGCGGCCAGATTGGTGCCGCCGGTGCCGCTGAGCGTCAGCGTACCGCTGCCGCTGTTCGTGATCGTATTGCCGCTTGACGACAGGTCGATGCCGAGCGATCCGGAACTGGTCGATCCGGTGATCGTCAGATTGCCGCTCGATATCGTCAGCGTGTTGCTGCCCTTGGCGGAGAATCCCGAGCCACTGGTGGAGCTGCCCGCGAGCGTGACCGTGCCCGACGTCACCAGGCTCGTGCTGGTGTTCATCCTGATGCCGTTGAGGCTTCCGCTGGTGCCGTTGATCGCCAGCATTCCCGCGCCCGAATTGGTCAAGTTGGTCGTCGCGGAATTGACCCAGACGCCGTTGGCCGACGTCGAGGTGCCGCTGAGGGTCAAATTGCCCGAACTGTCGGTGATCGTGTTGCCGCCGTTGATGTAGAGCCCATAGGCCTGCGATGCGGAGCCGGTGTTGGTCCCGGAGATCGAGACCGAGCCGGAGGTCGTGAGACTGGTGTTGATCGCCACCCCGTAATTGGTGACGGTGGTGCTGGAATTGCCGTTGATGGTGATCGAGCCCGCTCCGCTCGCCGTGAGCGTGTTGGTTGCGATGGTGAAGAAGACGCCCTTGCCGTTGGTCGCCGTGCCCGTCAGCGTGGCCGTACCGGTGCCGACGCTGATGGTGGCGCCGTTGAGCGTGATGCCCGTGGTGCCGTCGGTGGTGCTGCCGGTCACGCTCAGACCGCCACCGGACGTGCTGATGGTCGCGTTGGTCACGGTGACGCCGCGGCCCGCGTTCAGGTTGAGAGCGCCGCCATTGGTCGTGATGCCGGCATTGACCAGAATGTCCCGCGCCGATGTCAGGGTCAGCGAATTGCCGCTGTTCCAGGTCACCGCATTGGCGACCGTGATATCGCCGCTCTGCGCCCCGGCGCCGCCGGTATTGACCGTGACATTGGCCGACGCCAGCGCGGTCTGCAGCGTGGTCACGTTGAGAACGGAGCTGTTTCCCGACGGCGTGAAGGGCGTGCTGCCGGACATGTTGCTGTTGGCGCCGGTCGATATCGTCACGTTGTAGGGATCGAGCAGCAGCGTCCCGGTGCTGCCGCTGGCGGCGGTGACGTCGACATAGCCGCCATATCCGAGCACGCCATGGCTGGAGACCTCCACGGCGCCGCCCGCTCCTGCCCCGGCGCCGGTCGCGGTGATCGTGCCGCGAAAATCGGTCACGGCGTCGGACCAGATCACGACATTGCCGCCGGCGCTCGCGCGTCCGTTGGCCGAGATGATCGCGCCTTCGTCGATCGACGTCGTCTCGGCCGTTCGCACCGACATGCTCACGAGCTTCGCCGCGGCATCGATACCGCCGCGCATGTCGCCGCCGATCAGCACCGAGCCACCGGTCGCACCATCGGCGGAGACGCGCGCGGTCGACGTCAACGCCACCTTGCGGCCGGTCGCGACGATGACGCCGCCCTTGCTCGCTTTGCCACCATTGGCCGCGAGCCTGCCCGAGACAGTAACCGCGCCGCCGTCGCCGCCATCGAGGATGATGTTGCCACTGCGGCCCCTGATGCTGCGTGCGGTGACGGAGCCGGAAACATTGATGACGTCGCGCACCATCTGCTGCGCCGTTGCGGCCTTGATCTCGACGCGCCCGCCGGCCGATTTGATGCGGCCGGAGACATCGATCAGGGCTCGGCCGCTGGCCGCGGTCGCGCTGGTGGGAACCGCGACCTGAAGAAAGCCGTCGCCGGTCGGATCGAGTGTCACCGCTTCTCCCGAGCCGAGACCGACCTTGCCGAGCGGCACGTTGATGGTGCCGCGGTTCGAAACGGTGCCGCCAATCAGCCCGACGAAAGCGCCGGGAGCGGCCGAGATCACGCCGTCATTGGTGACCGCCGCGGATGCGCCTTTGCCGGTGAAGCCAAGACGCCCGGCATTGAAGTCAGCCGCATCGATATCGAGCGTCGAGGCCACGAAGCCGCCGCCGACCTGGACCGTGCCGGTCGAGGTGATGGCAATGCCGTTCGGGTTGACGAGGAAGACCTGACCGTTCGCGTTGATCCTGCCGGCGATCACCGACGAGGTCTGGCCGGTAACGCGGTTGAGCGTGGCCGAGGCGGCATTCGGCTGGACAAAATTGACGGTGCCGGTTTGCCCGACCGAGAATGCATTCCAGTCGATTATCGACCGGGAGGAGCTTTGCGTGATCGTGAGCGCGTTGCCGGCGGCGTCGATCCTGGCCTGGCCCGAGACAACCTTTCCGCCTTGCGGCAGCACGGCTTGCGCATGTGTTGGCGAGCACAACGGCGTGACCGGCAAACTGAGCAGCAGCGCCGCTGCTCCTGCGCGATGCATCGGCAGCATTGCCCTCGGGCGATGGGCAGCCATCAATAGGCCATCGAGGCGATGACGTTGGCGCGCCATCCGAGGCGCGCGCCCGGCAGATCGGTGAAGCCGCGCGCGGCCTCGAGCCCGAGGGAAGCTCCCGGCAGCACGCCGATGCCATCTGTGGCGCTGCGCAAGCCCGCGCCGACCGATCCAGCGCTGAATGTCGACCGCTCGATGACGGTCGCGTTCGCAAGCCAGCCGCGACCGGCTGCGCCGAAGACATAAGGTGACAGCGTCGCGCCAGCAGCGTCGAGCCTGAACGAACGCGACAATTCGCTGCGCAGTGTCACGCCCTGATCCGCGGTCAGTGTACCCGACGCGAAGGCAGAGACCGCATCCGCGCCGTCGAGCGAGATCTGCTCCGAACGCAGCATCGGCTTGCCGAAGCTCGACTGCCCAGCGCCGATCAGGTCCCAACGGGCGCCCCACGGCAGCGGCTGCGCCAGATGAAAGCTGCCCGTCAGCTTGGTGAATTCCGGGCTCGCGCCGAGCCGCGACAGCGGGACCCCGGATGACGCGGCATCAGCCAGGTCCCGGCCGCCCAGCCCGCCCGAAAATGTCACGCCGGCCTGGATGCCGGCGCCCCACGGCAACGTGGCAGCATAGTCCGAGCCGAAGCGGGCGACGGCGTAACGGTCGTGGCTCAGCATCACGCCGAAAGCCGGCGCCCCGATCTGCTGATCGATATATTCGATCGAAGCATTCGCGTAGATCGACGATGCGCGCGTGAGGCTCACTGGCGTCCGCAGCCGCACCGCGACGCGGTCGAATGTGCCGAGCGAGCCGACGACGCCCGCCGCCTGCGGCGTCCGGGTCGTCGAGTGGGTGTACTCCGGATTCACCGTCACGCCATCGACGCCGACCGGAACGACCAAGCCGCCGCCATAGACGGCGAGCGGCGCCTGCCCCTGGGCCGCAGCCTCGATATTGGCGCCAAGGCCGACCGAGCCGTAGGCCTGCTCTCCCAGTCCGAGCGCACTGTTCACGGCCATCGTGCCGCGAAGCTGCCACGTACCGACCGAAGCCGGCAGGCGATTGTCGGCGCCTGCCGACGCCGAAACGAGGCGATGCGCGCCGTCGAGGATGAGCTTGGCACCCCCCTCGCGATCACCGCGCATCAGCGTGCTCCGGAGCGCGAGGCCCGGCAGGTCACCCGCGACCAGCAACGCCCGCTCGAGCTCGGCGAGCCGCAGATGCCTGCGTCCGATCAATCCAGCGGTGCGAGCTGCAACGACCGGCCGCACGCGAGCCGGCACAGCGTCGACATTGATCGCCTCGATGAAGCCGTCGACCACCAGGAGCCGCAACGCGCCGCCATCGACGAGATGTTGTGGCGGCACCGCGACGCGCACGAGCGGATAGCCAGCCTCGTGATAGAGGCGTTCCAGGGCGGATGCGATCGCGTAGATCTCGGTCACGCTGACCCGTCGTCCGCGAATTTCCGCGGCCAGGGCGCTGCCGGCGCCTGCAAGCTCGACGAATGCCCCGTCGATTCGGACTTCGCTCGGCAACACCGTCATGTTGCGATCGCCTGCCGGAGGTGCGTTGACCGATGCCCCCGGAAGAATCGTCGTCTGTTCACCCGTCAGAGCGGGCGGACGCAGATCCTGCGGCGTGAGCTGACTTGGCGCGGTGACCTGCGCTCGGGCCGTCAGTCCGACGGGAGAGCCCACGCCTACTCCAGTGCATATCGCAATGCGAAGGCAGCGACGGAGCATTCGAGCAATCTCGGGCAATATTCATGAGACAATCGCACCCGAGAACATCCTCAAGCGCGCACTTCAGACAATCTGCGTCCGAAATTGCCGCGTTAACTTTAAGAAAGCGTTGCAAATGGCGGAACGGAGTCCCTTTCGCTGCGAGAAGGATCTCATGATGCGAACGCGTCACGGCGCATGCCCGTAATCCCACGGACATGCGCCGCGATTCAGATGTCACACCGCCCCGTGCGCTTCCACATACAGCGCGTAGACCGAATGGCTGCTCGCCATGTAGAGGCGGTTGTTCTTCGGGCCGCCGAAGCAGAGATTGGCGCAGCGCTCGGGGAGCTTGATGAAGGCGAGCGGCTTGCCCTCAGGGTTGAACACCATGACGCCGTCGAGATCCTCGGGCTTTGCCTTGAGCTGAAACACCTTGCGGCCGCCGATCTCGGTGGGCTCGCCCTGCAGCGCGCCGTTGGAGCCCCAGCCGCACCAGAGATTGCCGTCGCGGTCGACGCGAAAACCGTCGAGCGAGCCCTGGTCGGCGGCATCGATCAGCTTGGTCTTGCCGCTGAGAGTGCCGTCGTCGCCGACATTGTAGCTCCAGATGCTGCGGTTGGGCGTGCCCTTCCACTCGACGATGTAGAGCTTCTTCTCGTCCGGCGAGAAGGCAAGGCCATTGGGATTGACGAGATCAGTGAGGACCGCGCTGATCTTGCCGTCCTTGGCGATGCGATAGACGTTGGTGGTGGCCTGTTCGGCCTTCTCCTTCTTGCCTTCCCACTCGCCGTTGATGCCGAACAGGGGATCGGTGAACCAGATGCTGTCGTCGGACTTCACCACGATGTCGTTCGGCGCGTTCAGTCGCTTGCCCTCGAACTTGTCCGCGAGCACGGTGATCTTGCCGTCCTTCTCGGTGCGGGTGATGCGACGGGTCACCGAGTGCTCGCAGGTGACGAGGCGGCCCTGGCGATCCCTGGCATTGCCGTTGGCGTAATTGGCGTTGGCGCGGAAGACGCTGGTCTGCCCCGTCTTCTCGTCGAACTTCATGATGCGGTTGTTGGGAATGTCGGAGAACAGGAGATAGCCGCCTTCGGGGAAATAAGCAGGGCCTTCGGCCCAGCGGAAGCCGGTCGCGACCTGCTCGACCGTCGAGGAATAGAGCCGGTACTTGCCGAAGCTCGGATCGAGGATCTGGACGGCGGGATCGGGATAGCGCTGGTTCGGCGTGAATGGAAACGACTGCGCGCCGGCGGCGCGGGCGAGAAGCGTCGATGCTGCGGCAGCACCAGCGCCGGCCATGAGGTTACGTCGCGTGAAATTCATGGAAGTCCTCCCTGGTTGATAAAAGGCCGGCGCTTGCTGCGCCGGCTCGTTTCTTGACGTGCGTTCGTTGGGCTCAGCGGCCGTTCGCCTTGCGCCAGGCCGCGAAGTCGATCAGCGTCTGCGGATCGGTGGCGGGATAGAGGCCGAAAATGCCGCGGCCCTTGCCGACCTCCTCGGTGACGAAATCCTCGAACGCGGTCATTTCGAAAGTCTCATTGGCGATCTCATCCGCGATATGCGCGGGAATGACGATGACGCCGTCGGCATCGCCGAGGATGACGTCGCCGGGAAACACCGGCGCATCGCCGCAGCCGATGGGGACGTTGATCTCGATGGCCTGGTGCAGCGTCAAATTGGTCGGCGCCGAGGGGCGGTGGTGATAGGCGGGAATGCCGAGCTTGGCGATCTCGGCGGAATCGCGAAAGCCGCCATCGGTGACGACGCCGGCAACGCCGCGCTTCATCAACCGCGTCACCAGGATCGCGCCGGCGGACGCCGCGCGGGCGTCCTTGCGGCTGTCCATCACCAGCACGGCGCCCGGCGGGCAATCCTCGACCGCCTTGCGCTGCGGATGGGAGCGGTCTTTGAAGACGTCGATGGTGTTGAGGTCCTCGCGCGCCGGCATGTAGCGCAGCGTGAAGGCCTCGCCGACCATATTCGGCTGGTCCGCGCCGAGCGGATGCACGTCCTGGATCATCTGGATACGCAGGCCGCGCTTGAACAAGGCGGTGGCGACGGTGGCGGTGGAGACGGACTTGAGCTTGTTGCGGGTGGCTTCGGACAGTTTGGACATCTCGTGCTCTTTCTTTCGTCATTCCGGGGCGCGCCGCTTGGCGCGAGCCCGGAATCCATACTCCCGATCGTGGTTATGGATTCCGGGCTCATCGCTTCGCGATGCCCCGGAATGACAGGTGGCTAATAGATAGACGGCTCGCCGATCGGCGCGCCGAAATCGGTCTCGAGGAAGTCGAAGTCGCAGCCGTCATTGGCCTGCTTGATGTGCTTGGTGAACATCCAGCCATAGCCGCGCTCGAAGCGGCGCTCGGGCTGCTTCCAGGCGGCGCGGCGCTTGTCGAGCTCGGCCTCGCTGACGTCGAGATTGATGGTGCGCGCGGCGACGTCGAGCGTGATGCGGTCGCCATTCCGCACCAGCGCCAGCGGGCCGCCGATATAGGATTCCGGCGAGACGTGCAGGATGCAGGCGCCGTAGCTGGTGCCGCTCATCCGCGCATCGGAAATGCGCACCATGTCGCGCACGCCCTGCTTCACGAGCTTGGTCGGGATCGGCAGCATGCCCCATTCCGGCATGCCCGGCCCGCCCTGCGGCCCCGCATTGCGCAGGATCAGGATATGATCCTCGGTGACGTCGAGATCGGGATCGTCAACCGCCTTCTTCATCGAAGGGTAGTCGTCGAACACCAGCGCCGGGCCGGTGTGCTTGAGAAAGCGCGGCGCGCAGGCGCTGGGCTTGATGACGCAGCCGTCGGGCGCGAGGTTGCCCTTGAGCACGGCGAGCGCGCCCTCCTTGTAGATGGGATTGGCGACCGAGCGGATCACGTCGGCATTGTGCACCTCGGCGCCCTCGATGTTCTCGCCGAGGGTCTTGCCTGTTACCGTGATGCAGTCGAGATGCAGATGCTGCTTGATCTCGCCCATCAGCGCCGGCAGTCCGCCGGCATAGAAAAAGTCCTCCATCAGATAGGCATCGCCGCTCGGGCGGACGTTGGCGATCACGGGTACCTTGCGGCTCGCGACCTCGAAATCGTCGAGGCCGACATCCTGGCCGGCGCGGCGGGCCTGCGCGATCAGATGGATGATCGCGTTGGTCGAGCAGCCCATCGCCATCGCGACCGCGATCGCGTTCTCGAAGGCTTTTCGGCTCTGGATCACCTTCGGCGTCAGGTCTTCCCACACCATCTCGACGATGCGGCGGCCGCATTCGGAGGCCATGCGGATGTGGTTGGCGTCGGCGGCGGGAATCGAGGAGGCGCCGGGCAGCGTCATGCCGATCGCTTCCGCAATCGCGGTCATGGTCGAGGCCGTGCCCATGGTCATGCAGGTGCCGTAGCTGCGCGCGATGCCGGCTTCGATGTCGAGCCAGTCCTTGTCGGAGATCTTTCCGGCGCGGCGCTCGTCCCAATATTTCCAGCCGTCCGAGCCGGAGCCGAGCGTCTTGCCCTTCCAATTGCCGCGCAGCATGGGACCGGCCGGCAGATAGATCGCCGGGATGTTCATCGAGGTCGCGCCCAGCAGCAGCGCCGGCGTGGTCTTGTCGCAGCCGCCCATCAGCACGACGCCGTCGACGGGATGGCTGCGCAGCAGCTCTTCCGCGTCCATCGCCAGCAGATTGCGATAGAGCATGGTGGTCGGCTTGAGCAGCGATTCCGACAGCGACAGCGCAGGCAGCTCGATCGGCAGGCCGCCGGCCATCAGGATACCGCGCTTGACGTCGTCGACGCGCGACTTGAAGTGCATGTGGCAGGGCTGCGCATCCGACCAGGTATTGAGGATCGCGATGCAGGGGCGGTCCTTCCACTCCTCGGGCGCGTAGCCCATCTGCATGGTGCGCGAGCGATGGCCGAACGAGCGCAGATCGTCGGGCGCGAACCAGCGCGCGCTGCGGAGCTGGTCGGGTGTTTTCTTCTTGGTCATGATTGGGTGCCCCATTTCTGAACGGTGTTCCGCTCGATCGCGCGGAAGATCAGGTTCTCGACAAAGAGCCCGATGATGATCACCGTCAAGAGGCCCGCGAACACTGCGGGTATGTCGAGGAGATTGCGGTTCTCGAAGATGAACCAGCCGAGCCCGCCCTGCCCGGATGACACGCCGAACACCAGCTCGGCCGCGATCAGCGTACGCCAGGCGAACGCCCAGCCGATCTTCAGGCCGGTGAGAATGGAGCCGAAGGCCGCCGGGATGAGTATCTTGGCAACGTAGGGCAATCCGCGCAGGCCGTAATTGCGTCCGACCATGCGCAGCGTGTTGGAGACGCTCTTGAAGCCGGAGTGGGTGTTGAGCGCGACCGGCCACAGCACCGAATGGATCAGCACGAAGACGAGGCTGCCATTGCCGAGGCCGAACCAGATCAAGGCGAGCGGCAAGAGCGCGATTGCCGGCAGCGGATTGAACATCGCCGTGACGGTCTCGAGGAAGTCGGTGCCGATCCGGGTCGAGATGGCGAGGATCGTGAAGATCGCGGCCAGCACGATGCCGGCCGAATAGCCCATGAACAGGACCTTGAGCGAGGTCCAGGCCCGCATCGGAATGGTGCCGTCTTTGACGCGGTCGAACAGCGTGACGGCCGTGTCATGCAGCGTCGGAAACAGCAGGGGATTGTCGAGATAGAGGCCGTAGGCTTCCCATATCGCGGCCAGGAACAGGATGATGACGGCCTTGCGGACGAAGCCGTCATTCCAGAGCAGCTCCAGCACACTCAGCTTGCGTTCGACCTCACCTGCGCCGATGGCGGCGGAAGGCGCGTCACGCAGCAGAATTCTCGCTTCGCCCATAACGGATCCTTCAATGCGCGGTGGCTTCACCGGCGAACAGGAGATCGTGGATCTCCTTCTCCAGCCGGCCGGCGCTGCCGTCGTCGTTCGAGACCTTGTCGACGTCGATCACCTCGGCCTTGACGCGACCGGGATGCGGCGACAGCAACAGGATGCGGTTGCCGATGCGGATGGCTTCGGCGATCGAATGGGTCACGAACAGCACCGTGAACCTGGTCTCGCTCCAGAGCTGGAGCAGTTCGTCCTGGCAGGTCCGTCGCGTCAGCGCGTCGAGCGCGGCGAACGGCTCGTCCATCAACAGGATATCCGGCTCCATCGCCATGCCGCGCGCGATCGCGACGCGCTGCTTCATGCCGCCGGACAGCGTGTGCGGATAGGCGTCGACCACGCGGGTGAGACCGACCTTCTCGATATAGGCCCGCGCCTTGGCCTCGGCGTCCTTGCGCGACAATTTTCGCGCCGTCAGCAGGGGGAACATCACGTTGGTGAGCACGCTCTTCCAGGGCAGCAGCTGGTCGAATTCCTGGAAGATCATCATGCGATCGGCGCCGGGGCCGTGGATCTCGCGATCGCCGATCGTCATGCGGCCCTCGCTCGGGCTCATGTAGCCGCCGACGGCCTTGAGCAAGGTCGACTTGCCGCAACCGGAGGGCCCGAGCAGTACGAAGCGGTCGGACTTGTCGACCGTGAAGCTGACCCGCTCCGTGGCCGTGACGACGGCGCTGGAGGTCTTGTAGCGCAGCGTCACGGAGTTGACGTCGAGCAGCG
This sequence comes from Bradyrhizobium sp. U531, assembly GCF_051710265.1. Taxonomy (NCBI): domain Bacteria; kingdom Pseudomonadati; phylum Pseudomonadota; class Alphaproteobacteria; order Hyphomicrobiales; family Nitrobacteraceae; genus Bradyrhizobium; species Bradyrhizobium sp. U531. The sequence goes on along the minus strand of NZ_JASVEN010000002.1, from coordinate 755,592 downwards.
CCATCAGTTGCCCTTCAGATCGTGCGCGACCGGAAGATAATAGTCCGTCCACGCCTTGGGCTGGTTCTTCAGCGTGCCGGTCTTGAACAGATGGGCGGCGAACTTCATCGTGCCCTGCGGCTCGAGATTCCACTCCATCATGCCGGGCTCTTTCAGGAGGTCGAGCAGCTCCTCCACCGAGGTCTTGTCGCCGGTGATCTCCTTGTAGATCTCGACCGCCTGCTTGGTGTCGCTGTGGATCAGGTCCTGCGCTTCCTTGGTGGCGTCGCGCACGGCCTGGATGATCTTGGGATTGGCGTCCGCGAACTTCGTGGTGGTGAAGAACTGCGCCTGGCTCAGCGGACCGCCCATCACGTCGGGCGATGACAGCACGATGTGCGCGCCCGGCACGTTCTTCAGCTCCAGGAAGGTGAAGGGCGGAATCGAGAAGTGGTTGTGCACCTCGTGCTTGGGATTGGACAGCGCCGCATAGGCGTCGGGATGGCCGAGCTGCACGGTGTTGGCGTCCAGCTTCGACCATTGGTCGGCGCCGAAAGCCTCGGCGGCCGCGATCTGCAGCACGATCGCCTGGGTCGACACCTTCACGGTCGGCACCGCGATCTTGTCGCTCGGCCCGAAATCCTTGATCGACTTGATGTTGGCGTCGCGGCTGATCAACGTCATCGGTTGCGCCGAGGTCGCGACGATGCCCTTCACGCCGCCGCGGGTGCGGTCCCACAGCAGGAGAAGATTGCCGGTGCCGGTGTTGAGGATGTCGACGCCGCCCGCGAGCAGCGCGTCGGTCTGCGCGCCGCCGCCGGAGAAGGTGATCCATTTGGTGGTGACGCCGGAGACGCCGAGGGAAGCTGCGTGCTTCTCGATCAGCTTCAGCTTCTCCATGACGTGGCTCGGCATGTAGAAAATGCCGGGCTGGCGCGACAGCCCGATCTCGGATTTCTGCTGCGCAACCGCCGGCGAAGCCGCCAGCACGGTTGCAGCGATCAGGGCGATGGCGGCGACGCCACGCTGAAATGGCTTGATCATAATTGTTCGTTTCCTCCGGCCGGCATTGACGGGCGACCCTGCTGATGCACTAATGCATTAGTGCATCAAAGGCAAGCCTGCCGGAGCTCGTGCCATGGAAACCGCCCATTCCGCGTCCCGCGCGACCGCCCGCCGGGGGCCGCCGCTCGACCGGGCGCGGCAGGCCGCGCCGCAGGTGTTCGAGCGGCTGCGCAACGCCATTCTCGCGCTCGAGCTGCCCCCGGGCGCGCCGATGTCCCGCACCGATCTCGCCACGCAGTTCGGCGTCAGCTCGACGCCGATCCGCGATGCCCTGATGCGGCTGGAAGAGGAAGGGCTGGTCGACGTGTTTCCGCAGCACGCGACCGTGGTCAGCCGCGTCGATGTCGGCCGCGCCGAGCAGGCGCACTTCCTGCGCCAGGCGCTCGAGCTCGAGATCGTCCGGTTGCTCGCCGAGCAGCATGACCAGGCCCTGGTCCTCCGCCTCGACCACGTGATCGCGCTTCAGCAGCAATTCGCCAAGGCCGGTGATTTCGAGAGCTTCATCGCCGCCGACAATGATTTTCACGCCCAGCTCTATGCCGCGGCCGGCAAGCAGGAGCTGTGGACGCTGGTGCGCAGCCGCAGCGGACATATCGACCGGCTGCGCCGTCTGCATCTGCCCTCACCCGGCAAGGCCCAGAACATCGTCCGCCACCACCGATTGATCACCCGCGCGATCGAAGCCGGCGACCCCGACGCCGCGCAACAGCATCTGCGCAAGCATCTGTCGGGCACGCTGAGCGAGCTCGACAAGATCCGAAGCAATTACCCGGAATATCTGACGGATTAGCGGAGTGAAGCCCGGCGAGCGCCGCGATCGCATTTGAACAGCCAGCAGAGGTCGTCATGCCCGGGCTTGTCCCGGCCACGACGCTGTCGTGCCGTCGGCGCCTTCAGTTCATACCTCGTGTGCAGGGTGATTATTCTTATCAGGCCGCATCCCGGCCGTTTCGCCGCTCCGGCCCGCGATAGTCGGCCGCGTCGCGCTTGCGGCGATCCATCGGGCCGCTGCGCAACCTGACGAAGAAGGCCTGGACCTCCGCGGCAAGACGCTCGGATGCACCCGAGACCGCGTTGGCGGCTCCCATCACGTCGTCGGCCGAGCGGCTGGTTTCCGCGATGGCCCCTGAAACGGTGCCGATGCTGCCAGCGAGCGTCTGCGTCCCCGACGCCGCCAGCTGGACGTTATGCGAGATCTCGCGCGTTGCCGCGCCCTGCTGCTCCACGGCACTGGCGATCGCTGCGGTGACCTCGTCGATCTTGCGCATGGCGTTGGCGACCTCCTTGACCGAGGCGACCGCGCTTCCCGTCGAATTCTGGATCGCCGCGATGTGCTGGGCAATGTCCTGCGTGGCATTGCGGGTCTGGCCGGCCAGCGCCTTGACCTCGGACGCCACCACGGCGAAGCCGCGGCCCGCTTCGCCGGCGCGCGCGGCCTCGATGGTGGCGTTGAGCGCAAGGAGGTTGGTCTGGGCCGCGATGGCCTGGATCAGGTCCACCACCGAGCTGATGCTCTGGGCGGCGTTCGCCAGGCCCTCGATCTCCGATTCCGATCGCGCGGTGACGTCGCCCGCCAACCGGACGGTCTTATTCGACAATTCGATCTGGCGGCCGATCTCGACGATGGAGCTCGCAAGCTGCTCGGCGGCCGCTGCGACGGTCTGGACGTTGACCGCGGTCTGCTCGGACGTAGTGGCTGCGGACGTGGCCTGACTGGTCGCATGATGCGCGATGCCGCCGAGGCTCTCCGCGGTCTGCCGCATGGTGCCGGCATTCTCGCCGACCAGCGCGAGCAGGTCGCGCGAGGTCGCGCGGAACTCCTCGACCGCGTTCTCCGTGTTGCGATTGTTGGCCTCGCGCGCTTCGGCTTCGCGGGCAAGGCCCGCCGCGGCGTGCTGCTGGGCGATCACGTTGTCGCGGAATTTGGCCACCGCCCGCGAGACGGTTCCAATCTCGTCGCCGCGCTCGGCCGTCCTGAACGCGACACTGGTGTCGCCGGCGGACAGCAGCGCGGAATCGCCGACTAGCTCGACGATCGGCCGCGTGATGGACCGCGCGACCAGAAGCGCGATCGCGGTACCGAGCACCAGCCCGGCGACGAGCAGGATCCATTGCAGCTGCAGCAGCGTCTCGGCCTGATCGACGACGCGGCCGGCGTCCACGGCGAGCTTCGATTGCTGGTCGCTCTTGAGGCCGCCGGCGCGCTTGCCGTCGGCGTCCTTGCGGCCGTCCAGCAGATCGAGAATGCGGGCCGCACGCGGCGCTGCCTCAGTGGACAGAATGAAGACCGGCATGTTCCATTGCGGCGTCTGGCGGATCGCGAAGATCTTTCCCGGCGAAGCCGCGAAGGCTTCGTTCGCCTTGACGATGGCTTGATAGGCGTTTCGCTGGGTCGGCGTCAGCAGCGCTTCCTGCGTCTTGACCGCGGCGAGCGCGGTGCGGAACGTCGCCAGCGGCTTCTCGAATTTCTCACGGTCGGCGGTTTCGCCCGATGCCACATAGAGCCGCAATTGCGATCCGGCGGCGGCGAGATTGCCGCGCACATCGGCAAAGGTCTTGAGCAGGTGCTTGCGCTGCGGCGTTGCCTCCAGCGTCTCCTCCTCGTCGATCATTCCTGTGATTTCGGCGAACATCGTCGCGATCAGCGGCGCGGCCTCCTTCGTCAGCAGCTCGCTCGCCGGATAGGCCGACGGGGTGAAGGCGGCCAGCTCGGCCTTGTCCTGGGCCTGGCGGAATTCCGCAATCAGCGCCCTCGCCTCACGCCAATTGGCCTTGTTGTCCGCACTGGAAAATCCCTCGGCCATGCGATCGACCGCGGCCATTGTGCGATCGAGCTCGGCCCACACCGATGCGCGGTTCTGCTTGCCCTGCGCATCGCCGGTCAGGAGATAGCCGCGCAGCGTCGAGAGCGTGGAATAGAGGTTGCCGACGAGCTCGGTGCTCGCAATCGCGACCGGCGCCCGCTGGTTCGCCACCGTCTTGATGCGCGAGGAGATGTCGGAAACCCCCGTGACGGTGTAGATCACGGTGGCCGCGAGCAGGATGCAGATCAGCGCGAAGCCGCCGAGCAGCCGGGTGCGAATTCCGGTGTTCGCCATCGATTTGAACATAAGTCTCTCGTACTGAATTCGTCTGATCGGCCGGCTCGCCGGGGGCCAGGACGGGGCGGCGCGATCCGATACAATTGGCTTTTCTGAACTGGTACCGATTGTGAACCGCCGGCTTTAATCGCTGGTGAAGTCGGGGTTCCGTGCAACTACGGCGAGAAAAATAGTGCTGATCCTTTCGCAGCGCAGGAAAGGGAAGTCGTCCCGGATGTCATGTGCACGGAACCATGCATAATGTCGTGGTGCGCTCGCGAAGTGCTTGCGGGCAGGGCGGAATCCGCGCAACAATTTCGACTTTGATGGTTTGATTTGTGGCCGGCGGGAATGTCCTGCCCGGCCCGGAGGAATTCAGACGTGGCCAACATCCTGATTGTGGATGACGACCCGGCCGTCCAGATCACGATCCGGATGCTCCTTGAGCGGGCCGGCCATCACGTCACCGTCGCCGGCGATGGTCGCAAGGGGCTGGCGCTGTTCGAGGCCGACCAATTCGACCTGCTGTTTCTCGACATCTTCATGCCCGGCATGGATGGGCTGGAGACGATGCGTCACATCCGGGCGCTGGCCCCGGCCATTCCGATCATCGTCATCTCCGGCCGGTCGATCACCCCGGATGCCTATGCGGAACCGGACTTCCTGAAGATGGCGACCAAGCTTGGCGCGGTGGCCAGCCTGCAAAAGCCTTTCCGCGCCGGCGCACTGCTCGCCGCGGTCGATGGCTGCCTCAAGGCGGGTGAGCCGGAGGGGTCCGATGTCAACTCCGGCCACCGATAAGGAGGGCTCGTCTGCATCAGACGAGATCGGTCGCGATCACCCGGGAAGTGCCGCGAACATCCCCTCCACGCTCGCCACGCAGCTCGCCATTGCCATGATCCTGCTGGTGGCCGTGACCGTGGCGGCCGTCGGTTGGCTGGGTTATCGCAACACCACGCAAGCGGTCATTCCGCGCGTGCTCGAGCGCGTCGAGGCCCAGGCACGCCTGCTCGCGACCAGTCTGGAATCCTATGTTGCCGGCGCCCACGGTGATCTGGTCGGCTATCGTTCCGCCGCGGCCATCAACGGCCTGATCCGCGCTCACCTCGCCGGAGGAATCGACCCGTCGGACGGCGTCTCGGAGCAGACCTGGCGCGAGCGAATCGCCACGCGGCTCGCGGCCGAGATCGAAGCCAAACCCATCTACGGACAGTTTCGAATCATCGGTCTCGACGACGATCAGCGCGAGCTGGTCCGCGTCGACCGCTCCGGCCCGAACGGAGCGGTGCGGATCGTCCCCAGCGGCGAGCTCGAGCGCAAGGGCGATCGCGCCTATTTTCAGGACACGATCAAGCTGGCTCCGGGCGAGATCTACGTGTCGTCCATCGATCTGGCGACCCGCCAGGGCGGCACCACGGCCCCGCACGTCCCGACGCTGCGGGTCGCGACCCCGCTGTTCACGCAGGACGGCAAGGCGTTCGGCATCATCGTCGCCAATATCGACATGCGTCCGGCGCTCGACCATGTGCGCGCAACGGCGAGCTCGGGTGGCGAGATCTATGTCGTGAATTCGCGCGGCGACTATCTCGTCAATCCCGATCCCGCGCGCGAATTCGGCTCGCTGCGCGGTCATGCCACCAACTGGCGCAATGATTTCCCGTTCTTCGCAGCGCTCGCCGGCAGCACCGAAGTGTCCACGCGGCTCATGACCGACGAATCGGGGCGGCCGACCGGCGCCGCGCTGGCGCCGGCATTGCTCGCCGGCAAGCAATGGGTCGCGATCATCGTGACCATTCCCCCGGCCGTGTTCGGCCGGGTGCCTGCCGCCATTCAAAAGACCTCCGTGCTGGTCGGCGTGCTCGCCATCCTTGCCGCGGCGGCGCTCGCGGTGCTGCTGGCGCGCTCATTGACGCGTCCGATCGGCCGTCTGACCGCGGCTGTGGAGGCGATCGGCCGCGGACAGGCGGCGGACATCCCCGTCGATGCCAGCGGCGAGACCGGCGTGCTGGCGCGGGCCTTCGCCCAGATGGTCGAAGAGACGCGGGCGAAGACGGCCGCCCTCGAGCACGAAATCCGGGAGCATCGCCGCACCGAGGCCGCGCGAAGCCACCACGCCGAGCGCGAGCGCTTGTTCAGCGCCGCCGTCGAATCATCCGACGACGCGATCGTGATGCAATCGCTCGACGCCATCATCACGGGCTGGAATCCGGCTGCCGAACGTCTCTATGGCTATCCGGCGAGCGAGGCGATCGGAAAGCCCACGGCGATCATCGTCCCGCCCGACCGCCGTGCGCATGGCAAGGACTATCTGGCGCGGATCGCCGGGGGCGAACCGATCGAACGATTCGAGACGGTGCGCATGCGCAAGGACGGCACGCCGGTCGAGATCTCGCTCAGCCTGTCGTCGATCAGGGGGCCTTCAGGCGAGATCATCGGCGTTGCCGGAACCGCGCGCAGCCTGACCGAGGCACGGCGGGCCGAGCGGCAGCTCCAGCAGCAGCTCGAGGAGCGCCGGCAGATCTTCGACACCTCGCAAGATCTGATCATGGTCATGGACGCGCGCGGCCACATCGCGCAGGTCAGCCCGAGCAGCGAGACCATTTTGGGCTACCAGCCGGAGCAGATGATCGGCCACAGCGGCGCCGACTTCATTCATCCCGATCATCTCGACCACGCCCGCACCGAAATGCGCGCGCTGCGCCGCGGCGAGCGCGTCAAGCTTGCCGACACGCGCTGCTTCCACCGCAATGGACACGAAGTCTGGCTGTCCTGGCTCGGCAGCTGGTCCGAGCCGGCACAGCGCTACTTCTTCGTCGGGCGCGACATGACCGAGGCCCGGCTCGCGCAGGAGACGCTGCGCGAAAGCGAGCGGCTCGCCCGCAACATCGTCGAGACCTCGCTCGACGCCTTCATCCAGACCGACGAGACCAGCAGCATCCTGAACTGGAACTCGCAGGCCGAGGAGCTGTTCGGCTGGCGCCGTGACGAGGTGCTCGGCAAGAGCACGATCGACCTGATCGTCGCCGAGAGCGAACGCGACAGGGTCAGATCGGGCCTGAAGACCTTCCTCGAAAACGAGGACGGCAGGACGCTGAACCGCCGCCGCGAGCTGATGTGCCGCCGCCGCGACGGCAAGGAATTCAAGGCCGAGGTCAGCGTGACCGCGCTGAAGCGCCGCGAGGGTTTGCTGTTCAACGTGTTCTACCGCGACCTCACCGACAAGATCGCGGCCGACGAGCGCATCCGGCATGCCGAGAAGATGGAGGCGATCGGCCAGCTGACCGGCGGCGTGGCGCATGACTTCAACAACATCCTCACCGTCATCACCGGGACGATCGAAATTCTCGCGGAGGCCGTCGAGAAGGAGCCACAGCTCGCGGCCATCACGAAGATGATCGACGAGGCAGCCGCGCGCGGCGCCGACCTGACCCAGCACCTGCTCGCCTTCGCGCGCAAGCAGCCGCTTCAGCCGCGCGAGATCGACATCAACTCGCTGGTCGTCGACACCGCGAAGCTGCTGCGGCCGACACTGGGCGAGCAGATCCAGATCGAATCCGTGTTCGAGGAGGAGAGCTGCGTCGCGATCGTCGATCCCAACCAGCTCACCACCGCGATCCTCAACCTCGCGCTCAACGCCCGCGACGCCATGCCCGGCGGCGGCAAGCTGATCGTGGAGACCGGCGCCGCCTATCTCGACGAGATCTATGCCAGCGACAACGACGTACGCCCCGGGCACTACGTGCTGATCGCCGTCAGCGATACCGGCAGCGGAATCCCCGCGAACATCCTGACCAGGGTGTTCGACCCCTTCTTCACCTCGAAGGGGCCGGGCAAGGGCACCGGCCTCGGCCTTTCGATGGTCTACGGCTTCATCAAGCAGTCCGCGGGCCATATCAAGATCTACAGCGAGGAAGGCCACGGCACGACGATCAAGATGTACCTGCCGCCCGGCAAGACGCCGACCGCAGCCGGCGAGGGCGTGACGCCGGCGACGATCGAGGGCGGACACGAGACGATCCTGGTGGTCGAGGACGACCGGCTGGTGCGCGACTACGTGCTGGCGCAGCTTCATTCGCTGGGTTACGTCACCTTGCAGGCCGCCAACGCCGCGGAGGCGCTCGCGATCGTCGCCGCAGGCAAGCCGTTCGACCTTCTGTTCACCGACATCATCATGCCCGGCAAGATGAACGGACGGCAGCTCGCCGACGAGCTGATGAGGAAGCGGCCCGATCTCAGGGTGGTCTACACGTCAGGCTATACCGAGAATGCGATCATCCATCACGGCCGGCTGGATTCCGGCGTGATGCTGCTGGCCAAGCCCTATCGAAAATCGGATCTGGCGCGGATCATCCGCAAGGCGCTGAACGCTTGATTGCGCTCGTGTCCCGGACGAGCTTCGTAGCCCGGATGAGCGAAGCGATATCCGGGACTCTTGCAACTGCGTTCCCGGGTGTCGCTTCGCTCACCCGGGCTACGACAGCTTGTTACGACGCGCGCTGGGCCGCGGTCATCACGATGCGGATCAGGTCGGCGGCGTTGCGCGCACCGAGCTTCTTCATGATGTTGGCGCGGTGGTCCTCGATCGTGCGCGGGCTGATGCCGAGCGTGCGACCGGCTTCCTTGTTGGACGCGCCGGAGGCGAACTGCTCGAGCACCTCGCGCTCCCTGCGCGTCAGCGGCTCGCGTCCTGGGAAATGCAGCGAGCCGAATTTCGGCGAGGCGTTCTCCGCCTGCCTGCGTGCATAGGCACCGATCGCTTCGTCGAGGCGGCCGACGATCTCGCTGCCGCGGAACGGCTTCTCGATGAAGTCGAGCGCGCCGCTCTTGATCGCGCCCACCGCCATCGCGATGTCGCCTTGTCCGGAGATCATGAAGATCGGCGCCGGATAGTCCTCGCCTTGCAGCTCCTTCAGAATGTCGAGACCCGACTTTCCGGGGATGTTCACGTCGAGCAGGATCGCAGCCGGCGTGCGGTTGCGCGCGACGGAGAGCAGCGCCGCGCCGTCCGCAAAACAGATCACCTCATAACCCGCCGCCTTCAACACCATCGATAGAGTGTCGCGAACGGCAGGGTCGTCATCGACCACGAAGATTTCACCGCGAGAGCTTTGTTCGGCCATGTGCCACATCCGGTTGGCATGAAGGATTCGCGTCCGCGCCTCCCGTTATGGCGTTCGGCGCGGATTCGGCCCACCCGTATTTGTACGGGACATGGACTTAACGCACAAGTAGCGGCAAGGTGCCTAATTGCGGGGTACGGAGAATATCCATGCTAAATTTCGCGGCCACGACCCCCGCTCGTCGCGATGGCTGAAACCGACAGCCGCCGGTTGATCGCAGCCGATCTTCGCGCTCTGATCATGCGGATCGAGAGCAGCATGCGCCTGATCGACGCAGCCATGATGAATGCGGACACGTTGGAAACGGGCCTCACCTGCAGCGATCCGGCCGGTTCCACCGACGTTTTCGTGCTCGACGATGTGACGCCGCGTTATGCCACGGCGAGCGCCGCCCTCAACGTCTGTCGGGCGGGCCTCGGCCACGCCCTGCAATCTCTGTCGGAATCCGGCAACCCGGCCTAAATCGCGATCGACGCGGCGACCGCCTCGTCCGATCGCATGACAGCTCCGCTGCGCCCTTAGGCGCGGTGCCGCTCCACGATCGCGTCGGTCGCGACGCCGCCCCAGGTGTGGATCGCCGGAAGGCCCATCGCGGTCTTGCCGAGATTGGCGAGGCTGATGCGCAGGGCCGCCAGATCGAGCGGCTTGGGCAGGCTCTGGAGCTCGATCCCGACGGACCGGGCGAAGCTGCGGGCGGCGCTGCGGCGCTTGCCGTCCATGCCGCTGATGACGATCACGGCGCCGCCGAACTTCGCCGCCGCCATCTCGCGCAGCACATCGATTCCGTCGCCGTCCTCCAGCACGAGATCGAGCGTCACGCAGTCGAAGCGGGCCGCGCGAAGCTTCTCGATCGCGTCGGCCACGGACGGCGCCGTCGTGACCTCGTGACCGGCTTGCTTGGCGGCGACCGTGATCAGGCTGCGCTGCGTGGCGTCGTCATCGACCACCAGGAGCTGAAGCGCACGCCGTTCGGTGCTGTCGGGCAGGTTGGGCGTGATGGGCGAAAGAGAGCTTCTGGGCATTTCAGTATCCTGGGAATGAGATCATCAACGGATACACGGTTCGCGCTTAGGCCGCGTAAAGCTGCCGTCGCGAATTCGTTTCGATATGTTCAGAATATGTGAAGCAAGGGATCGGAAAGGCGACGGCGAGCGGCGCAGAGGGATCACGCCGCTTCGTCACGGCCGCCGGCCGCGCCGCGCTTCTTCCTGTTCTTGCCGCGCAGGAACTGGATGTCCATTTCGGCGCCGTTGACGCGGACCAGCTCGCAGCGGCGATAGGCGAGGCCCGTCGACGACAGCAGCAGGAAGAACTCTTTCAGGTTCAAGCCCTGGATCGAGCCTTCCACCGTGAGGATGGCGTCGGTATCGGAGATCGCGTTGAGCTTGCAGTCACGGCGCCAGGTGCCGTCGATGGCCATGATGCAGACGTCATAGCCGCGACTGAAAGTCACGCGCTCCGTACCCTTGCCATCCTCGGCCATGTCTATCGTCCCGCCATGACCGCAAGGCGCGGCGCGGCACCGGCGAGGGCCGGCTTGGCGGCTGCGGCACGCGGATCGTTCGGCTTGTAGAGGCCGCGCCGTTCCGGAATCGGGCGGAACGTGTCGGTCAGGCCGACCACGGTTTCGGCCGCGCCCAGCACCAGGAAGCCGTCGGGCTCGATCTGGCGAGCCAGCCGGTTGAAGATGTTGATCTTGGTGTCCTGGTCGAAATAGATCAGCACGTTGCGGCAGAAGATCACGTCGAAGGTGCCGAGCTGAGAGAAATCGTGCAGCAGATTGAGCTGCCGATGCTGGATCATCGCCCGCAATTCGGGATTGACTTGCCAGGTCTCGCCGGTCTGCTTGAAGTACTTGACCAGCATCTGGATCGGCAGGCCGCGCTGCACCTCGAACTGGCTGTAGACACCGGCCTTGGCCTTCTCCAGCACTTCCTGCGACAGGTCGGTCGCGATGATCTCGACCCGCCAGCCGGTCAGCGCCGCGCCCATCTCCTTCAGGCACATCGCCAGCGAATAGGGCTCCTGCCCGGTCGAGCCGGCGGCGCACCAGATCCGCACGCTGCGCCTGGCGGCGCGTGCCTTGATGACCTCCGGCATGATGTGGTCGCGGAAGTGATCGAACGGGACCTTGTCGCGGAAGAAGAAGGTCTCGTTGGTGGTCATGGCTTCGACCACGTCGGTGATCATCTGACGCGCGCCGCCCTGCAGCTTCTGCACGAGCTCGGTGATGCCTGAAAGCCCGGCCTTGCGGGCGAGCGGCAGCAGCCGGCTTTCGATCAGATATTGCTTGTCTGCGGACAGGTCGAGCCCTGAATTGTCCTTCAGGAATTTACGCAGGTACTCATACTCGGTCGGGGTCACTGGTAGCCTCTTCGAAGCTGTACTGGAACACTCTGGCCAAAACGCGCGGGCCAGATTTCGCTCAGACCATGGCTTGTCCGACCGGGAGCAAGCCGACTTCAGCAAACTTGTCGGCGATGATGTCTTTGTCGAAAGGCTTCATGATGTATTCGTTGGCGCCGCCGCTGAGCGCCTGAGCGATATGCGCCACGTTGTTCTCGGTGGTGCAGAACACCACCTTGGGCTGGTCGCCGCCGGGCAGGCGCCGCATGTGGCCCATGAACTCGAAGCCATCCATGACGGGCATGTTCCAGTCGAGCAGCACCGCGTCGGGCAGCTGCTGCTGGCAGATCTCCAGCGCCTTCGAGCCGTCCTCGGCCTCGGTCACTTGGAATTCCAGGCCTTCCAGGATCCGGCGCGCGATCTTGCGCACCACGCTGGAATCATCAACCACCAAGCAGGTTTTCATGTTGGTTCTCCGGCTCCGATTTTTTTCGTTAGCTCAGGCAGCCATTTGCACTTTGGTTTCGAGCTCGAGCACGCGATCGACGTCGAGGACGACCATGAGCTGTCCGTCGAGGCGATGGACACCGCCGGCGAGCTTGGCCATGCGGGGATCGAGGTTGACGGGGTTCTCTTCCATGCCGGCTTCGGGCAGGCGCAGCACTTCGCCGATCTGGTCGATCAGCAGGCCGTAGGATTCACCGCGCAGGTCGACGCCGACCGCCATCGGCACCTTGCCGTCCTCGGGCTGCGGCAGGCCGAGACGGGCGCGCATGTCGACCACGGTGACGATGCGGCCGCGCAGGTTCAGCACGCCCGCGATCTCGCGCGAGGACAAGGGCACGCGGGTGACGCGCTCGGGCATGAACACGTCCTGGACGCGGGAGATCGGCAGGCCGAACAGCTGGCCCCCGATCATCGCGGTGACGTATTCGACCATGGCGCCTTCGCCTACTTGGGTCTTCTTGTTGCTCATATCGGTATCTCCTGATCCCTGTCCTGCTTACGCCGCTGCCCGGTTCAGCTCGGAGGCGCCGGCGGCACCCGCGGTCTGTTCCTTCAGCGCCGCGATCAGACCGGGACGGTCGAACTTGGCGACATAGTCGTGGAAGCCGGCCTGACGGCCGCGCTCGATCGCCGCCGGCGACACCAGGGCGGAGAGACCGATGATCGGCATCGAGCCCAGATTGTTGTCGGAGCGGATGGTCTCGGCGAACTCGAACCCGTTCATGTCGGGCATCTCGATGTCGGTCAGGACCACGTCGAAGGTCTGGGCACGGAGCGCAGCGAGGCCCTCCTGCGCGGTCGGCGCGGTGCGGACGCGGTAGCCCGCGGCCTTGAGCACCGGAGCCAGCATGTTGCGGAAGAACGCGCTGTCATCGACCAGCAGCACCGACTGCGAGTGCAGCGAGGGCTTCATCTCCTTGCGGGTGAACCAGTCGGAGAACGCCATGGGCAGGAAGTGGCCGACGTCGATCACTTCGGTGGCCTGGCCCTTGATCACGGCCGAGCCGAGGATGCCGCTGGCGGAGCCGCCGACCTCGATGTTGAGGCGTTCCTCGACGATGTCGATGATCTCGTCGACGACGAGGCCCATGGAGCGGCCGTCGTCGGCGAACACCAGGATCGGCTGGGCGCCCTGGCTGGCGATGGTGACGCCTTCCATGGCAACGAGCGGCATCAGCTGCTCGCGGTACTGCACCATGTAGCGGCCGTTGGAGAACTCGATCTTGTCGGCAGGCAGCTCTTCCAGGCGCGTGACCAGCCCGAGCGGAACTGCCTTGGGCTGCGACGAGCCGGCGCGGAAGACGAGAAGCGAAGTGGTCTGCTCGCCCGAGCCGATATGGTGCGCGCCGTTCTCGTCGCCCATGTCGTGGGCCGAGGAGCCGGCGGCGCCAAGCGCCTTGGCAATGCCGTTGGGGTCGATGATCATGATGACCGCGCCATCACCCAGAATGGTGTTGCCGGAGAACATGTCGATGTGACGCAGCTTCGTCGACATCGGCTTGACCACGATTTCTTCGGTGTGGAAGACGCCGTCGACGACGATGCCGAAGGTCTGGCTGCCCACCTGAGTGACCACGATGAAGCCGTTCTCGGGATCCGAGGCCGCGCCGTCGTCGATCTTCAGCAGCTTCTTCAGATGGATCAGCGGCAGGAGCTTGTTGCGCAGACGAAGAACCGCGGTGTCCTTGATGCGCTCGATGCGGTGCTCGCTGTTGGCGCGGGCGCGGACCAGCTCGACGACCGAGAGCTGCGGGATCGCAAAGCGGTCGCCGGCGGCTTCCACGATCAGTGCCGAGACGATCGCGAGCGTCAGCGGGATCTTGATGGTGACGGAGGAGCCCTCGCCGGCCACCGACTTGATGTCGATGGTGCCGCCGATCTGGTCGATATTGGTGCGCACCACGTCCATGCCGACGCCGCGGCCGGAGACCGAGGTGATGGCGGCGGCGGTCGAGAAGCCCGGCGCGAAGATGAACTTGTGGATCTGGGCTTCCGACATCTTCTCCAGCTCAGCCTCGGTGGCGAGCCCGCTAGAGATGGCCTTGGCCTTGATCTTGTCGGTGTTGAGGCCGCGGCCGTTGTCGGCGATGCAGATGATGATGTGGCCGCCCTCGTGATAGGCGGACAGGCGAATGGTGCCCTGCTCGCCCTTGCCGCTGGCGAGACGCTCAGCGGGGGTCTCGAGGCCGTGATCGGCGGAGTTGCGCACCATGTGGGTGAGCGGGTCCTTGATCAGATCGAGCACCTGGCGGTCGAGCTCGGTGTCGGCACCGTGCATCTCCAGCTCGATCTGCTTGCCGAGTTCGCCGGAGAGATCGCGGACGATGCGGGGCAGCTTCTGCCAGGCATTGCCGATCGGCTGCATGCGCGTCTTCATGACGCCTTCCTGCAGCTCGGCGGTGACGTTGGAGAGGCGCTGCAACGGCACCTTGAACTCGGTGTCCTCGTTGCGGCGGGAGATCTCCAGGAGCTGGTTGCGGGTCAGCACCAGCTCGGAGACCATGGTCATCAGATGCTCCAGCGTATCCACGTTGACGCGGATCGACTGGTTGGCGATGCGGTCGCCGTCGGATGCGCCCTCGTCGGCCATCGACTTCTTCGGCGCGGCCTTTTCCTTGGCGGGCTTCGCTTCCTTCGCGGCTTCCTTGGCAACAGGCGCGGGCGCTTCAGCGGCCGGCGCGGCCTCAACCTTGGCGACGGGCGCCGGCGCTTCGATCGAGGTCTCGCGGAAGGCGCGCTCGAGCTCGTCGAGCGAGACCTCGCCCGGACGCAAGGGGCGCTCCAGGGTCTGGTCGATCAGCGTGCCGGAGGTCGCGGCTGCGGCAGCCGGGGTTTCCGGCACGAGCGGCGGAGCTTCGGCGACAGGAGCGGCAGCGCCGGCGGCCATAGCGGCCATGCCCTGCTCGACCATCGCTTCCAGCTTGTCGATGAGATCGCGGTCGTTGCCCTCGGGCTCGGCTTCGGTGGCCTCGAGACCGGCCAGGATCTCCTTGATGCGGTCGATCGAGGCCAGAATCAGCGACACCGCGTCGGCCGTTACCGGCATGCCGTCGCGGAATTTGCTCATCAGCGTCTCGCCGGCATGCGCCAGCGCTTCGAGCCGGGGCAATCCGAGGAAGCCGCAAGTGCCCTTGATGGTGTGAACGAGGCGGAAGATGTTGTCCAAGATCTTGGCGTTGTTCGGCTCCTGCTCGAACTTCACCAATTGATTGTCGACGGTGTCCAGGCTCTCGCTGGTCTCCGTCAGAAACTCCCGCAACAGATCATCCATGAGCTACGCCTTACTGACCTGAACATGGACTTCGACGCCGGAGCCACCCTTGGCACGGACGGAAGTCCCTCCCCTGGATCGTTAGACAACCCCTTTCACAGTCCCGTTAATTTCATCCTCCGTGCTAATACGGATATTGAAGAGAAGTTTGCCGTTCAGCGGCCTGCAGCAGCGCTTTTCGGCAACGCCGCCTCCGCGCCGCACCGGCGGCAAGCCGCCCGGTAAACGTTCCGACAATGGCGTGGCGAAGCGCGCGGGAAAGTCCTGCGCGGGAAGGGCGATAGGGCCGGCCGGCGTGATATTGGAACGAGACGCCCGCAGCCGCGCGCGCAGTCTGTCCCCTGGTTTGCCGGGGTCGCCGCGTGCCGCAAGCTCCGCAGACGCGGTAAACGAACGGTTACCCCGTCGCCATAGCGGCTCGCGAGGCGCTAACCCATTCGCGCAGCCGAGGTGATGCCACCGTCGGGACGATGCTCCGCCAGGCAATCATTGATGGCGGCGAGCAGCGCATGCGGCGTGAACGGCTTGCGCAGACAGCGGGCGGCACCGAGCTCCAATGCCATCCGGAGGAAGTCGGGTGCAGGCGAGTTCAGGTTCGCGAAGGCGTAGCCGGACATCGCGATCAGGGGAATGACGGGCGCCCGCTCGTGGAAGATCCGGATCGATTCGAATCCGCGCATGTGCGGCATGAAGATATCGATGATCATCAAATCGAATTGGCCGTGCTCGAGAGCGCGCAATCCGGCGTCACCACCCTCGGCGATCGTCACTCGAAAATTATTGCGTTGAAGATAGACTTCGATGGCCATGCAAACCATCGGGTCGTCGTCGACAACGAGAATATGGCGTAGACTGTCAGTCCCCGTGTGAGCTTCCGATTTCGTCGATTCAATAATTGAACCGTGGGGCACGCCTTTCTCCTTTGCTGTCGATCAAGAGAGGGATGGTCGCGAAGCTCGTCGGCGCGCCGAAGACGACCGTGACGAGGTCCGCGGTGATGGCATGCCGGGGTTGAGAGCGATGTTGGACGGCTGTCAGCGCGCGGCCGAGCGACGAGGCGACCAGGATCGACCAGCGTCCGATGACAGCACGGATGCAATGATCCCGGCTCACAAGGCCCCCTTGCCGCTTATTCCTGCATGCCCTTGCAGGACTCGCGCTGCTCAAAAGCGAATCAACGCACAGTTCTCATTTCCGCCGCAAATGAGACAGCCTGTCTGCCCTCTAACGGGTATATGGACGACGCCACAACCTTTACAATATTCTTCGTTCGTCGTGCAACTGAACGACGAACCGACGCTGCGCCGATCGTCCATCGAACCCGCCGGATGACTTGCATGACCGTGAGCGGCCCTCCGCCCAATCAGCTGCTGCAATTGCTCGATGCGTCGGATCTCGATCGGCTGCGTCCGCATCTCGCAACGGTCGAATTGGTCAGGAAATCTGTCTTGGGTGAAGCGGGTGCTGCACTCCGACACGTCTACTTCCCGCATGGCGGATCGGTCTCGATCACGGTGAGCCTGTCGGAAGGACAGATGATCGAGATTGCGATGCTGGGCCGCGACAGCGTCGTAGGCGGCGGCGCCGCGCTGGCCGACGGCATCGCGCTGACGGACGCGGTCGTGTTGTTCCCAGGCACCGCTTCCGTGCTGGAAATTGCGGCCTTCCGCGCAGTCGCCGCCGCGAGCGCGGCGTTTCGCAGGCTGATGGTCCGCCATGAGCAGACCTTGCTCGCGCATGCGCAGCAGTCGCTGCTCTGCAACACGCTGCACCCGGTCGAGGCGCGGCTCGCGCGCTGGCTGCTGCGCGCCCGCGACCTTTCCGACAGTGAAATCCTGCCGCTGACCCAGGAGGTGCTGGCGCAGATGATCGGCGTCCGGCGAAATGCCATCTCGCTGGTCGCACATGCGCTGCAGCGCGCCGGCATCATTCACTACAGCCGCGGTCAAATCGAGATCGTCGATCTGCGGGCGCTGCAGATGACGTCTTGCAGCTGCTATGCCGCCGTGAAGGCCCATCATTTCCGCCTGGTGGGAGCCGTGCCGTGATCACGGCGCGGGATGATCTTCTGTGTGCCGGCGTGAATGCAGCATAGGAACGATCGCCGGGTCGGACATCTTGTCCCAATTGCCAATATATCCCGACGCGAACATGATGGAACCTATCTGCGAAGAACGTGCATATCGTGATTCATCGTGCAGGAAACGGGAGGCAGCTTTGGAAACGATGGTGCGCTCATCCAACGGTTTCCTGTCCGCACTGCCGGCGGAGGATTACGACTTGATCCGCCCGCATCTGCGGACGGTCGATCTGCCCCATGACGCGGTGCTGGTCGAGACCGGCGAGACGCTGAAGCGCGCCTACTTTCCCCACCGCGGCGTCATCTCGCTGGTGGTGAAGCTCGCCAAGGGCGAGCATGTACAGGTCGCCATGATCGGCCGCGACAGCCTGCTCGGGACGCTCTCGACCATGGGCGACGCGTGTGCATTGAACACCGCCGTCGTGCTGGTTCCCGGCCTTGCGTCCGTGATGGATCTCGACCGGCTGCGGAGCGCCGCCGAACAGAGCAGCACCCTGCGCACCTCGCTGACGCGCCACGGGCTGGCGGTCTATGCCCAGGTCCAGCAGACCGCGGGCTGCAACGCCGCCCATCCCGTGGAGTCGCGGCTGTCGCGCTGCCTGCTGCACACGCATGACCTGTCCGGCGACTACCGGCTGCTGCTGACCCAGGAGGCCATGGCGCAGATGATCGGGGCGCGGCGCAACAGCGTGTCGCTGGTCGCCAATACATTGCAGCAGGCCAATTTCATCCATTACAGCCGCGGGCACATCCAGATCGTCAACCTCGACGGACTGCGCCAGACGGCGTGCGAATGCTACGCCACGGTGAAGGCGCAGTACGACCGGCTGCTCGGCCCGCGCTGACCGCGGCCCCTGGTTTGGTAAACCGCCGGCTAATGCGGGCCGGCAAACTCCTCACGTCCCGCTACCGGAACTGAAATCCGAATGCCGTAGGCATGGGGACATGCTCGCGCGCCGCGACATGCGCGCGGCCAAGGACCCGTGACCGAGGCAGCAAGACCATGTTTGACGTTCCCGTCGCACCCGCGCAGAAGGCGCTCGATGCCGAGCCCGCACGCGAGCCGCGCGCCTATGAAGCGCTGGTGCGCGAGATCGGCGAGGACGGGGCCGGCGAAGTGCGCGAGGTGTTCTGGAGCGAGACCTGCGCGCGCCTGCAATTGTTTCGCACGCTCTCTCTCGCGCAGCACGCCGCCAGGATCGCGCGCGAGGCCCATTCGCTGAAGAGCGCGGCCGGGACGTTCGGCTATGTCAGGCTCGCGGCGCTGGCGCTGACGCTGGAGAGAACAGTGGAGACGCTCCGCGAGGTCGAATTCCTCGATCTCCTGGATCGGATGGACGCGGCCTATGCCGCCGCGCGTGTGCAAGAGCCGCAGGCCTGACGCGCGACGCATTCGAGACGAGACATCGTCACGCTACGCATACCTTTTCAGGCATAGTGTCTTCGAACGATCGCTGCAAAAAAGCGCACCGGCTCGGGCCGCGCGAAACCCGCCGTACTTCTACGGCTTGGGATTTTTAGAGATGGCTAATCATAGGTGGTGATAGTCGCGGGAAACCAGGAGGGTTTTCCATGTTCACCTACGAGACCGCGGACCAGAAAGAGGTTCGCCGCTTCCGCATCGCACAGTTCAACGGCCGGATGGCGACGGTGAAGGCGGGGGAATCGACGGTGACCGGCTTCGTGCGTTCGGTGCTGGAGCAGGAATCGACCATGCCGCCGCGCTGGACCATCACGATCATCCCGAACGGGCCGAAGGAAGACATCAAGCCGCTGCGTCCCGCCTCGCGCGCGCGTCCCTTCGCTGAAGATTATTTCTGAGCGCTATCGGTTTTCGGCAAAGCCCGCGCCGCCTAAAGCATGATCCGGAAAAGTGCGAAGCAGTTTTCCGGAAAGACCATGCGCAAGCAACGACCCAAAGCGCGATGACGATTCATCCAAATCTCATCGCGCGTTAAGGCGGCGCCGATCTCTCAATCGATCGAATGCAGCAGTGCCGCACGGACGAGGTCCGCGGTATTGCGCGCACCTAGCTTGCGCATCGCCTCGGCACGATGGCTCTCGAACGTACGCGGGCTGATCTGCATCCGAAGCGCGCCCTGCTTGTTCGAAAAACCTTCGCTGATCAGCCTCAGCACCTCGCGCTCGCGCTTGGTCAGGCGCTTCTGGCCGGACAGGCCGAGCAGCTCGGCGCTCGGCACGCGCTGGACCTGCTGTGCACGGGCGGCTTTCGCCTCCGCATCCTCGGCGCTGGCCGGGATCGCAAGGCCGGTCTTGTGAGGGCCGGCAAGCTGCTTGACCAGACCGCAAACGCGCTCGGTTTGAGCCAGCGCGTTCTCGACCACCCGCTGCAAATAGGCCCGATCGCCGGTCACGGGGGCGAGCTGATCGCTGTGATGCTTGATCTCGCCCATGTAGAGCAGCAGGGCGGTGAGGGGGCCGTTGAGCTCGCGGGCAATGGCGGCGGCCATTTCGTCAGCCGCCTTGGCCCGGGCGGCGCTCAGGCGGACGAAATCGAGCTCTTCAGTTGGAGCGGCGCTGCTTTCGTACCATTCCGACGGCCGCGAATCGGTGGCCGTATCATTCTGTGACCCCATGTCACTCATTTAGCGGAACCCGGGGTTATCTGTGGTTAACTTTTTGCTCCGTAAGACTACGGTGATTTTGGCAGCTTTGCGATAAATTGGAGTCGGCGGCACAATTTGTGCTTGCGCGACTTCGTCACCGCCCCCGCACAGGTTGCGTTTCCTGCCGAAACCCTGGGCAAATTGGCCCTAATTGCCCGCAGGCGGCGTCCGGCCCCCGGTTTTTACGGAATAATTAACGGCGGCTTGCTTCTCTTAGGCGGGTTGAGAGCGCGCAAATGCCTCCACGCATTGGGCCCGCACCCCCGCGGGCGACGCTGCGAAAGATTGCGTGCCATGGACGAGATCGATCGGCTGTCCGAATTCTTGCAGAGGCTGACGCCGCTGTCGCGCAGCTGTCTGCTCAGCGAACTCGAGCGGCTCGAATTGTGCGGCATCGACATGCCCGGCTCGCCCGACATCCAGTCGCGCCTGCGCGCCGAGTTTCGTAAGGACGGATCGACCCAGGCCCGCGCCACCAGCCCTTCGCGCTATTTCTTCGCGCCGCTCGAGCTGCTCCTGATCGACGGCGCGCCCGAGCACGCCAACATGGGGCGGATCTCGCGCAACACTCTCACCCCGATATGGGAATGGATCTGCCGCGACCTGCTGCCGACCATGGCGCGCGACTACATCAAGGCGATCAACGACCAGGTCACCGCCAACAACCCGAAAGAAGTCCTGAAGATCGCGTCGACGTTCCAGATCAAGGTCGTCAAGGTCCTCGAGAATACCCTGGCTTCGGCGGAGAGCGCGGAATTTGCGCGCGGCAAGCTCGCGCAATACACGGCCTCGCGCACCGCCTTCGACGATGTCAGGAAGATGCAGCAAGTGCTGCGCGCCGGCAATGCGCTGCCGAAATTCAACGAGAAGCTGCCCGAGAAGATCGCAAGGCTCGATGACGGCCAGGTGGCGCAGATCACCGCGCAGCTCGACGCCTTCAAGAAGGCTCACCCCGACGCGCTGCCGTTCGCGCTGGCGCTGGTGGCGCGGCGCCTCGCCACGCCCTGGCAATTGGCGCGTTTCGCCACCAAGGCCGCTGCAAGCAAGAGCGTCGCCGATGTCGCCGCCACGCCCTATGCCTGCGTCATTCCCATGGTGCTCGACCGGCTCGACGACAAGCGCCTCGCTCTTCGTGTCGCGCTCCGGCACAACCGGGTGCTGGTCGCCCGCGACCTGCTCACCGAGATCTACGACATCGAATATGCGCTGAAGGTGCGCGTGGACGGCATCGAGGGCCACGAATGGGGCGTCCGCCTTCAGCAATTGATGGACGCGATCGCAGCGCTGGTCTCCGCCGAGGTGAGCCGCTTCCCTTCCAATGTCGGCCACATCCTGGGATCACGCCGGCTGCGCAGCCACGATACGATCGGCGGCAAGCTGACCTATCTGGCCTGGAAGGGACGCGATGCCATGCAGGACGGCGCCGCCGCGTTTCGCAAGCTGATCGGGCAGTCCTGATGCCGCGCTCCGCGCTTATTGCGCGCGCGGCAGGCTCAGGAAGCGATCGAGAAATCGCCCCGACATCACGATCCTGAACCACCAATAAATCAACCGCCGCGTCGTCATTGACGTAATCCTCGACAGCCCACCACCGGCTGTGCGGAGCATTAGCGCAGTCGCCGCAATCCGCGTGTGATGCGCTTCACATTCGCCGCCGCAGGCGAGGACGCGTTGTCGCAGAACCGCAGCGAGCGCGAGCGAAACATGCCCGCAGAGCGCGAACGCGAATCCTCGCTGACCGCCCGATCTCGTTCACCGTCTTCGCCGGGCACGACAGGTCGCGCGTTCCGGAAAAAGCGGACGCAATTAATCCTCCGACACGCGCGCGGGTGCCTCGAAAGGGCACACCGACTCATTGCTCACCTTCGTCCGCCTGCGAGCAAATCCGCTGCAATGTCGCGCGCGAGAATTTCGCCTGCGCTGACAGTCGTTGCGATCGAGGTGCCGGGGCATGCAAATTCTTTTTGAAGAAACTGTCGAAAGATTAGCTCGAGTTGCAAGGTTTAACGTTACTCAAATAATTCAAGAACGAAGCGAAGCTCACCTTATTTGATCCCACGCTCAGCGTTTAAGAAACCGTCACGGTACGGGAGTGGTTTTGATGAACGATGGGATGGTTGAACTCGTCGGACGAAGGCCTGTGACCTTCGGACGACGAAAGGTAACGCCGCGCGCCTGCGTGGCTGACAGCAAGCGGCATCTGCGCGCCTTCCTCAGCGAGGTGCTGGAGGATCTCGGCTTCGTCACGAGTGAATGCGCCAGTGCGGACGAGCTGAAGACCGTGCTCGCCTCGGAATTGCCGGACCTGATCCTGCTCGGCGTCGCCGCCGACGGCATCGAGCCCGGACGGTTTCTCGAAATACTGGTGCGCGAGGCGTTTGCCGGCAAGGTTCTCGCCGTCGGCGCCCGCGAGTCGATCATCGTCAGGGCCGTGCGCCAGGTCGGCGAGGAATACGGCCTTGCCATGCTGCCGCCGCTGACCACGCCTTTTGCCGCGGAAACGCTGCGCGACCGCGTCGCCATGCTGCTGCCGGAGGAGCCGGCGCCGAGCCCGGCCGTGCATGTCGGCGAAGCCCTGCACGCCGGCTGGCTCGAGCTCTGGTACCAGCCCAAGATCGACGCGCGCACGCTGGTCCGCAGCGGCGCCGAGGCGCTGGTACGAATGCGGCATCCGACCTGGGGCGTGGTCCCGCCGGCCTACTTCATTCCCGATGAGGACGATCCGCATTTGCGCGACCTCTCCGAATTCGTGATCGAGCGCGCCATGCGGGACTGGCATTTTCTGCTGGAGCAGCAGACCCCGGTCAATCTCTCGATCAATCTCCCCTCGTCCTACATGAAGGAGCCGCAGGCGGTGCGCGATCTCTGCCGCAGCATGCCGACGCATCCGGCTTTCGGCGGGCTGACGGTGGAGATCGACAGCGAGGAGGCGATCCGCGACCTCGATCTCCTGACCGAGGTCGCGCGCGAGGTCGGCCTGCACAATATCGGCCTGTCGATCGATAATCTCGGGGCCAACTGGCCATCACTGATGGAGCTGGACAAGATTCCCTTCGTCAAGCTGAAGGCCGACCGGCAATTC
This sequence comes from Bradyrhizobium sp. U531, assembly GCF_051710265.1. NCBI lineage: Bacteria > Pseudomonadati > Pseudomonadota > Alphaproteobacteria > Hyphomicrobiales > Nitrobacteraceae > Bradyrhizobium > Bradyrhizobium sp. U531. The sequence goes on along the minus strand of NZ_JASVEN010000002.1, from coordinate 732,435 downwards.
GTCACCGGCAGCGGCAACGATCGGCTGAAGCGCACCGTGTGCCGTCACATCGTCGAGCTCGCGCAAGGTTATGGCGCGCGCGCCGTGGCGCAAGGCGTCGAGAGCCGCGCCGACCTCGTCGCGGCCAACGAGCTCGGCTTCGACCTCGTGCAGGGCTTCCTATTCGGCAAGCCGATGCCGCTCAAGAAGTTTGCCAGGAGCGCGCTGACGAAGACGGTGATGGAATGAGCGCGCTTGCGATTTAAGCGCCGCCCAAGGCCCGCATCGACAACCCCCGCACTCAGCTTGCGGGGGCGCCGACATCCGCCGGCGATTGCAGGGCGTCCGCCGCTGGCGGCAATGTGCGTGTCGTGGCCTGTTCGAGGTGAATCGCAAAGCCGCGCGCCTCGGAAGGCTCGAGCCCGGCGCGGAGCTGCATGCTCGGGATCAGGTAATCGCCGCCGTTCTGGCGCCGATAGGGAATGGGCGAGGTCGTCGCAAGCGTTCGCATCCTCTCCCTCAGACGTTCGGCGGTCACTTCGAAATCGGGTTCGCCGAGCTTGTCGGCCTTGTAGACGACGAACGGTGGAAGGACGTCATATCCCGGATAATAGAGAATGCCGTGATGGATCGGAAACAGCAGGTCGTCGATTGGTCCGTTGATGCCGCGCGCTGAATAGTGCTCCTGCCAGCCGCCGGTCGTGACGATCAGCATGGCACGTTTGCCCGCCAGCTTGCCCTCGCCGTAACGGTCGCCCCATCGCTTGTCGCTATGCTCGCCGACGCCATAGGCGAAGCCGTAAGCAAACACGCGATCGACCCATCCCTTGAGGATCGCGGGCATGCTGAACCACCACAGCGGAAATTGCAGAATCAGCATGTCCGCCCACAGCAGTTTCTCGATCTCGCGGCTCACGTCCGGCGTGAGCGTGCCGGTCTCGAAGGCTTGCCTGGAAGCAGCGGCGGGCGCGAGCCGCGCATCCGCCGGCAGCGACGGGAAGTCGGCGCGACCGACGTCCGGCTTCCAGCCCTCGGCATAGAGGTCCGAGACGCGCACCTCGTGGCCCTGGGCCTCGAGCTCGCCGACGGCAACATCCCGCAGTGAGCCGTTGAGCGAACGCTGCTCGGGATGAGCAAAGACAACCAACACCTTCATGATCAGCACCATTCCTTGAGGATGCCCCGCAACTAGCGCGGCGGCCTGCAATCCGCTAGACGTCGGCAATGGATAGGATTGTGCCGAAAAATGGATAGATCGGAGGTCAGCCTCGAGCGCATGCGCAGCTTCGTGAGGGTCGCCGAGCGGGGCAACCTGTCGGCGGTCGCACGCGAGCTGGAAGTAGGCCAGTCCACCGTGACCCGGCACATCCGCGAGCTCGAGCAGGCCGTGGGCGTGCCCCTGCTCACGAGGACCACGCGCAGCGTGACGATGACGGAAGAAGGGCGCCGCTATTATGCCGACTGCGTACAGATCCTGCGCCTGGTCGAGCATGCCGGCGACGAGGCGCGCAGCACGCGCGGCGCGCCGGCCGGGACGATACGGATTTCCTGCACCGCGGCCTTCGGCGTGCTCCACCTCAGCCGCGTCATCTTCGCCTTCCAGGACCGCTATCCCGACCTGTCCGTGGATCTCAATCTGACGGACGAGCGGATCGATCTCGTCAGGGAAGGCGTCGATGTCGCGCTTCGCCTCGGGCCGCTCGCTGAGAGCTCGATGAAGCTGAAATCCCTCGGGCAGTCGCGGCGGCTGCTTGTCGCCGCGCCCGCCTATCTGGCCCAGCGCGGCAGGCCCACGCGCCCGCAAGATCTCGCCAGCCACCAGAGCATCAGAATGTCCAACGTCGCCGGCAGCGAAACGCTCGTCCTGCATGGGCGTCGCAGAGGACGCCATCAGGTCCCGCTCGGCGGACGGTTGCGCGTCGATCATGGACTTGCGGCGCGAGAGGCGTTCGCGGCCGGTCGCGGCATCGGACCCACGCATCTTTGGTTGGTCCACGACCTTCTCGCGGCCGGCAAGCTCGAACGCGTGCTGGCGGATTATTCGCTGCCTGCCGTTCCGCTCAACATGCTGATCGTGCCGGAGCGATCCGGCGTCGCGCGGGTGCGGTTGCTGGTCGATTTCCTCGCCGAGCAGATCGCGCAAATCCCTGGGATCGAAAGGCCACAGCCGGGTCGGCGACAGGCCTAGAGGGCGGCCAGCGTCACGCAAACCGCCGTGCGAAGAAGACGCAGGCGACCACGAGCATGGTCGCGGCGATCATGCTCCAGGCGACGGGTTCGTGCAGCAGGAGGCCCGCGAGCGCCAGGCCGAAGAACGGCTGCAGCTGTTGCAGCTGGCCGATACGCGCGATGCCGCCGATCGCGAGCCCGCGGTACCAGAAGATGAAGCCGACGAACATGCTGAAGATCGAGACGTAAGCGAGCCCGATCCAGGCCGGCACGCCAACGCCGCTCCAGGATTGCGGCCAGCTCAGGATCGCGACCGGCACCATCAGCGGCAGCGCGAGCAGCAGCGCCCAGGAGATCACCTGCCAGCCGCCGAGCCGGCGCGACAGCGCGGCCCCTTCGGCATAGCCGAGGCCGCACAGGACGATCGCGGCGACCATCAGGAGATCGCCGCTGAGCGACGCCGAGCTGTCGCCCAACAAGGCAAAGCCGGCGACCGTGGCGCTGCCGAGACCCGCGAACAGCCAGAACAGCGGCTGCGGCCGCTCGCCGCCGCGCAGCACGGCGAAGATCGCGGTCGACAAGGGCAGCAGGCCGATGAAGACGATCGAATGCGCGGACGTGATGTGCTGGAGCGCGAGCGCGGTCAGCAGAGGGAAGCCGACCACGACGCCGATGGAGACGATCACGAGGGAGGCAAGATCGCTCCGCTGCGGCCGCGCCTGTCGGAGCAGGCCGAGCACGGCAAGACCGATCAGTGCGGCGATGACCGCACGCACCGAGGTCAGGAACAGCGCAGAGAAGCCGCCGACCGCAACGCGGGTTGCCGGCAAGGAGCCGCTGAAGATGATGACGCCGAGGAGCCCGTTGCCCCAGCCGCCGCTCGCAGATTGCATATCGGTCCCGTTGGTTCGCGCCGCGACACTCGGCCTTCTGCGGTGGCAAGACCAGTCACAATCCAGTACAATCTGGCGAAACTGTATGGGTATGGAAGGTCATACACTTGACCGGCGAGACGCAGATCAGAGGCCGCGGCGGCACGCGGACCGTCGACGTGATGAGCGCGATCCGCGCCAAGGTGGCCGGCCGCGCGCTCGGTGCCGGCGACCGCCTGCCGTCGATCCGCAGCCTCGCCGCCGCGATGGACGTCTCGCCTTCAACGGTGGTGGATGCCTATGATCGCCTCGCCGCCGAGGGCCTGATCCGCGCCCGTCGCGGCTCAGGCTTTTATGTCTCGCCGACGATCATGCCGCCGCTCGCGCTTGCCGAGGCGGAGCCGCGGCGCGACCGGGAGGTCGATCCGTTCTGGGTGTCCCGGCAATCGCTCGATGCCGACACCGCCGTGCCGAAGCCCGGCTGCGGCTGGCTGCCGGCAAGCTTGATGCCGGAAGCGGGCTTGCGCAGCGCCATCCGTGCGCTGGCGCGGACCGATCCGGATCTGTTGACCAATTATGGCGGTACGCGCGGCGGACCTGTCCTGCGCCGGCTGCTGCTCGCGCGCCTCGCCGAGGATTCGATTCCCGCCTCCGCCGATCAGCTCATGCTGACGGGCTCGGGCACGCAAGCCACCGACCTGATCTGCCGCTTCCTGCTCCGTCCCGGCGACACGGTGCTGGTCGACGATCCCTGCTACTTCAATTTTCGCGCGCTGCTGCGGGCGCATCAGGCCAGGATCGTCAGCGTGCCCTACACACCGTCGGGTCCTGACGTCGCGCGCTTCGAGCAGATTCTCGGCGCCGAGCGGCCGCGGCTCTACATCACCAATTCGGCCCTGCACAATCCGACCGGCGCGACGATGTCGCTGCAGACCGCGCACCGGCTTCTGACGGCGGCCGGCGCGCACGACCTCACCATCATCGAGGACGACATTTTCGGCGACTTCGAGCCGGAGCGCTCGCCGCGGCTTGCCGCGCTCGACGGGCTCAATCGCGTGATCCGCATCGGCAGCTTCTCCAAGACGCTGTCGGCCTCGGTACGCTCAGGCTACATCGCCGCCCGCGCCGACTGGATCGAGCATCTCGTCGACCTCCAGGTCGCAACCAGCTTCGGCGGCCCCAGCCCGGTCGCAACCGAGATCATCGCAAAAGTGCTGGCCGGCGGCGGCTATCGCAAGCACATGGACGAGCTCCGGCAAAAGCTGACACGGGCTCGCCGCGACATCGCGCGAAAACTAGCGGCGATCGGCGTCGAGCCCTGGCTGATGCCGCGCGGAGGGTTCTTCCTGTGGTGCCACCTTGCGGGCGGCCAGGACGCGACGCAGGTCGCGCGCGCCGCACTCGAGGAGGATGTCGTGCTGGCGCCCGGCAACGTCTTCAGCGTGGCGCAGACGTCCCAGCACTTCATGCGTTTCAACGTGGCCCATATGAACGACCCGCGGACGTGGGAGGTGCTGCGGCGGGCGTTGAAGGCGGCGGCGAAATAGCCTGGACGGCGGTTCCCGGCGGGAAGACAGAAAGAGGTTGCCGTCCGGTGCCGCTGGATTAAGCTGGCTTACAGATATTTCATCGACTGTCGATTCCGATCACATATTCAGCCGAACGACGTTCATGCGCTCCTTCATTCTCGCGGCGATTGCCGCTCTTGGAATCTGCAATTGTCCGGCCCAAGCCGAGACCCTGCAGAAGAAGCATGGTCCCTCATGGAACTGCAGCTACATCTCGGTCGAATTGCAGGGTCTGTATAAGAAATGCCTGGAGTGCGACAGCGCCAAGCAGGACATCGCTCGAACCGGCTATGATTCCGGAATTTGCATCAACAAGGCTTCGTTGAGAGAAAACCTCACGATCCGGCCAGACTACGAGAGCCCCCAGGAGGAGAGGAGGCGGCTGAACGGAGCAGCCGCCGTTTCCCGCGAGTTGCAGGAGCTCCAGCGTTGGCGAAACCAGCCCACGCCGCGGGATTCGGACGTTTCCGGAATCGGAGGTGGGCGACTGGCTCCCAGTGCCCCAAGACCAAGCTCTCCCCCAACCTCAAAATCCTTTCCAACCCGGGAGTCCGGCGTCAGCGGCGCCCGCGAGCCCGGATCAAGCTCGAACTCATCCGAAATCGGTGCAAAGCCGTCAGCGTCAAACGTCAGCGGCCCGACGCATTCGTCGCCCTCGGCACCTGTCGGCGGCGTGCACATCGGAGCCGTTCCGACGGGCAAGGAAGGCGACCTGAGCGAGCTCCGGCGCAAGGTTCTCAATTTGAAGAAGCCGGATACCTAGCCCAAGAATTTCTCGAACAAGAACTTCTCGAAGCGGGACATAGACCACCATGATGCACAGAGTGCTTGTCAATCGGCGCAGCTTTCTGGCGTCGGGCGCGAGCGCGCTTCTCGCGCAGCAGCCTTCGACTGCGTTGGCGGCTGACAGCGTGTGCAAGGCTCCGCCCGCGACGGTGACCACGGACATGCGGGCGGAAGTCGCCGTTTCGCTGCGCGAAGCATTGAAGCGGGCGAAGTCAGGCGGGTCGAAGCGGCTGACGGGTTTGACCCGGATCGATACCGTCTGCCAGGACGACGATTACGACATCCTGCTTTGCGGCGTGGCCGAGAAGGGCCAGCCGGATCTCTACCTCGACGATCTCATCGTCGCGATCAGGTCGGCCGCCAGGAAGTACGGGAATATCGAGCCGGGGATTTCGCTGGACCCCGACAGAAGCCAGACGCCTGGCCTCGACCAGATTTCCGGGCGCGACGCGGCCGCGAAGCAGCAATACTTGCGCATGTGCTCCCAGCAGCCGCAAATGGTTCGCGTCGATTCTCTTCCCCGGCATTCCCGCGTGACGAAGGTGCTGGTCGAAGCCGACTATCGCATGAAGCAGGTTTCGCAGGGCACGCTGCAATTGCCGGTCGATCCGCCCCTGCCGGGGACATTCACGCGCCGGCTCAATCAGTCGCGGCAGATGCTGAAGGCCGGCACCTCGACGGGTGATTGGAGCAGCCGGCGCCGGTTCTGGTTCGAGCCCGGCAAGTTCGAATATTCACACGATTACCAGATCGCATCCCTGCAATCGGCCCAGGTGATCCTCAGCGACGCCGATGCCAACGCGGATGCAGGTGCCAAGACCGGCAATGAAGATCCCATCGCAAGGGAGTTCGCCTGCGATTGGACCGCGCGCATGGAGGAGACAATCCGCGCCGAGCCGATCTGGCGCGACATGTACAACATCTACCGGCATTTCGCGATCGCACATATCCTGAAGGAACAGAACCTCTACACCTATCACATCACTCCGCTGATCGACGCCCACCAGATCGACCACGTCGAATTGCCGGATTCGCTTCCGGGCCTGGGGCGTTGGGAAACCCTCGAAGAAACCAAGGGCAACCGTCGGGTGACCCTGGTCTCATCAGTGTGCGGCGGGGTTTCGCTGGGACTGGCGAAACGCGTGACGGGAACACGCGCCGTTTCTGCAAGCAGTTCGCCTTCTCCAATGGCGTTGCTGTCGCGGGCGATCGTTCTTTCGCGGCCGGAAAAGACGGCGGTGAGCTGGACTGTTCCGGCGACGGCGCTTCAAGCCGCGTCAAAGTGGTTTGCGGATCGGGAAGAGAAGCGCCTTCAAGACGAGAGGGAGACCGAGGAGCGGAAGCGCAAGGAGGCGAACGACACCAAGATGGGCGCGATGATCCTGGTCGGTTTCGTGGCGACCGCATCGTTCGTGGGGTGGCTGATGAATCGCCGAAACGCACGCCCTCCCCCGGCAATGGCCGCCATAGGTTCGGAGCTGCCATCGGCTCCGCTCGTGTATGTGCCCGACGAAGCCAAAACGCCGTCGGCGCTTGCAGGCCTGCGTCGCAACGATCCCTGCCCGTGCAATTCAGGAAAGCGCTACAAGCATTGTCACGGCGCGCACGAGGCCGCGTCGGATTCCGACTGAGCGCAAGAACGACGTCCGGCTAATACAGCGGCTCCTCATACACCGGCTCGCCGTCGAGCAGCAGCCGCTTGATGGCAGCGCGGCCCGAGGGCAGCACGGCGGCGACGATGCGCAGCTTCTGCTGGTTGCGGGCTTGCTCCAGCTTGCGGCCCTCGCCTTCGGGTACGAAATAGCGTTCGAGGCCGTATTTGATAGTCAGCTTGTCGCAGAAGCTGCGGACGTTCGATCCGCAGGAATAGCTGACGCGGCCACGGATCAGCACCTCGGGCGCCGTGACCGGCACAGGCTCGGCATGCACCGAGACGGCGGCGTAAAGCCCCTCGGCATTCAGCGCGAGCTTGACGAAGACGAGCGGATTGCGCGCGTCGGCCGGCTTGCCGGCGAGGTGACCGGCCGGCAGCTGCGAGATGTCGTAGCGGAGCACGACATAGTCGCCGCGCAGGAAATCGCGCGGATCGACCGGCTGGGTCTGCAGCGTGACCTCGGTGCCTTCGCGCAGGATCTGCACGCGGTCGGCGACCATGAGCATCAGCAGCGCGCATTGCACCAGGACGGCAATGGCGAATAGCAGGGCTTTCGGGATGCGATGCCAGAGCGCGGATAAGGACATGGCGAGCTGGTTCATCGCGCGGCCCTCGGCAGGGCGCGATTGAGCGCCGTTGCAAAGACGACGGCAACGATGCCGGCTGCCGCGAGGAATGCCGAGCGGCCGAGCAGCGAACCCTTCACCGCCCAGGTGATGCCGGCGATGACGCCGGCGATTCCGAGCCATCCGGCGACGATCCGCGGACGCACATCATCGAGCACACCGGACACGACGAGGCACAGCATGGCACAGAGCAGCGCGGCATAAGCGAGCCAAGGCTCGCCGGCCGTGGAGACCGGCCAGAGCGGCGCGGCCAGCAGCACGAGCCCGATCGCGCAGGCGCTGAGGATTTCACCGGCGCGTTTTGTCAGCGCAGCGGACGCGACGGTGAGGATCACGCCCGCGACGCCGCACAGGATCGCCCAGAGCGGCTGGCCGGACGCCGTGCGGGTCCGGAACAGAAGGATGTCGTCCACCGTCGTCACCTCCAGGGCCGCGGCAATGGCGAGCGCAAACGCGCCGTAGATCGACAGAACGCTGCCGAGCCGGACCGCCCGCGGCGAGGGCCAAGCTGCGACCGCAAGCCCGGCGCCGAACAGCAGGGCCGCACCGTTCGCGAGCACGAAGGACGGCTGGGCACCGCCGTCGAACTCGAAGCGAAACGCCGTCGCGATCCACCACGGCAACGCCGCTATCGCGACGAGATGAGCCGCGACGCGGGAATTCCAGGCAAACGCAAGGCTTGCGGCGATCAGCCAGACCGGCACGAAGGACAGATGCAGGCCATCGGACAGGTCGGTGCTGCGCATGCAGGTCCAGATGCAGGCGGCGGCGAGGCCGACCGCCAGTGCCCCGCGCGAGCCGGTCAGGAGTGCCGCGGCAAACGCGCCGATCGACCACAGCAGCATGCCGCCGGCAAAATCCTCGCCGAGATGATACATCTGGCCGACCAGCGCGATGCCCGCGCCGAAGATGATCGCGCCGATGCTGGCGCAGAGATCGGCGAGAACGTTGCGGCCCCCGCCAGCGAACCATGCGCCAAGGGCGCCTGTGACGATCATGCCGGCGAGCAGGATCGCAAACCGCACCAGCCGCGCGATCTCGGTCCAGTGCGCCGCCACGAAGGCGAGGAACGCGGCCGCGATCAACAGTCCGCCGACGATGCCGACGACCACGGCGATATTGATGCCCGCCGGCAGCGGCGGCAGCACCTGACGGATGGAGGCGGCCGCCGCCGGCGCAATCACGCCGTCGGCCTCCCATTGCGCAAGATCAGCTTCGAGGCGATCGCGGTAGGTCTTCTCGAACATCGCAGGAAATCACCTCGTTACCGCCTGATGGCGGGCCATTGCTAGGTCGGATCGGGGAAGCCGTGGGTTCAAGCTGGCACCGCTCTGCGTGGGGTCTTCGTCTTCCGACAACAAAAAGCGAAAAACAACCCCATGCACAGTAGCGCGCCACTTTGAGATCAATGGCTTACGCGGTGACGCGTCGGGCAACGTTTCAAGAGCAAGCGAGCCAGTTGATCGCAGCTTGGGACCCCGACGGCGATCCCTCGATCTTTTCATATTCTGCAAAAGTGATGCTCGGACTGCGCCAATGGTTGGCCGGGACTCAAGACTGTAGCCTTCGCTCAAGATGGCCCTGAACGGCCACATCGTACGAGGGAGGACTGCATCCATGGCGTTTGCACCTGCGCGACTCCTGGAGGGAGCGGATCATGCGAGCGGTCCGCAGGGCGACGCCGCGGGATCCGGCACGGGCAGCGGCCTGAGCGGGCGCGCTCCAAGGGCGATGACGAAAGCGCTGCTGTGTCTCGTCGCCGCAACGACGCTGGCATTTCATGCGAGCGGCGCGAGGGCTCAGACATCAGCGGAGTCCTGGCCGAGCCGCGCCATTACCTGGGTGGTGCCGTTCGGAGCCGGCGGCGTCACCGACCTCGTCTCGCGCAAGATCGCCGAGCTGCTGCGGACGCGGCTTGGGCAGCCCGTTGTGGTGGAGAACCGGCCCGGCGCGGGCGGGACCATCGGCACGGAGTTCGTGGCGCGGGCGCAAGCGGACGGCTACACCGTGCTCTACGCCTCCGGCGGGCCGATGACGATCCAGCCGAACCTCGGAATGACGAAGCTCAACTACGATCCGCTGAAGAGCTATGTCCACGTTCGCGGCGTGAGCTCGTCGAACCAGATCCTCGTCGCAACCGCAGCTGCGCCCTACAACACGCTGGCCGAATTCGTGGCCTATGCGAAGGCCAACCCGGGCAAGGTCAATTTCGGCTCCCCGGGCCCCGGCACCGCGCAGCATCTCGCCGGCGAGATGTTCCAGGCGGCCGCCGGCATCAAGCTGACCCACGTGCCCTACAAGTCGGGCTCGAGCCAGATGACCGACATGATGTCGGGCATCCTCGACGTCTCCTTCGACTACCTCACCGTGCTGAGGCCGCTGATCGACACCGGCAAGGTCAAGGTGCTCGGCACCACTGGTGCTACGCGGATGGCCGCGCTGCCCGATGCGCCGACAGTGCTGGAGGCCGGCTACCCCGACGCCGTCAACGCCGGCTCGACCTGGGTCTCGCTCCCCGCCGGCACCGACCCGAAAATCGTGAGCAAGCTCTCCGAGGCGATGGCCGCCGTGCTCGCCGACCCCGGCATCGTCGCCGACCTCACCACCAACGGCCAGGTCTCGATCGCCGACAAGGGCCCGGCCGAGCTGGTGCCGTTCATCGTGGAGGAGACGGCGCGAAACAAGCGGGTGGTTGAGAGGGCGGGGATTGGGGCGCAGTAGGGGGGCGGGGTTGAATACCGGCCGCAGCAGAGGCCGTTCGCATGAACTTGGTGTCCAGACAGAAACTGGATTCCGTTTCCGAACGCCGTTTCGGCGCGAAAAGCGCGTTCACCATGGTCCGCGTACCAATGGTCGTCCGGTGCGTACGCGAAAAGCTATTCAGCTTATAAGAACGGCGATTTCTAGCGATGTCTTCGCTACTGCTGACCGGAACTCCAAGGCGGAATTCCAACCTCAGCAACTTTGGCAGCAACTGTTTAAATACCGATGCGTCCGCATTGAATTTTTAAAGATCAGTCCACTCGACATAAGTGTTCTTGTTATGTTCTATTGCCGGCATGACCGATCGCCCCCAAGTTCGCGCCTGCTTACCCGAACGCAGATCACGGAGATTCAGCGGGCCGACGCTATCCGGGTCTGCGCCCCTGATGCAGTTTAGCAGGAAGTCGCGCGGCGAGCGGCCAGACGATACGATTTAGGTGGAAATCCTAAATGCAGGCAATTTCTAGCTTTAAAAAAAGAGTTCCGTACTGTACTATTTTTTATGTCGAGAACGGTTCATGCTTTGTATCCAATTCGAAAGGTCGCCGCCCTGACGGGATTGCGCCTCGAAATGCTCGACTACCTGTGCAGAACGGGGATTGTTATCCCATCAGGCAAAGGCGCGCGTGGCCGGGGCAAGAGTCGGCAATACAGTTTCGGCGACATCGTCTTTCTGCGTGTGATCGCGAAGCTTCTGAGAGCCGGTATATCCGTCAAACGAATGAAGGAGCGCTTCGCTCAGGTGGGCGAAACCTTCCAAGGATTCAATGAAGTATCTGAAATTGCAGGATTTCTAGTCACGGACGGCGTCGATATTTACTTCAAGGAAAGCGCAAGCACTATTGTCGAATTGAACGGCCAACAATGCTTCGCATTCTTGATAGAAATTGGTGGCGTAAGAAACGAAGTCATCCAAGAGATGGAAAGGCTCCGTCAGCGGGCATGATGCAGGGGCGAATATGAGCGCAACCTCAAGCTTCGAATTTTCCATTGGACTGCGCCACGTTCTGGAGGACTCTCTTGCCCTTCTCCGGGGTGAGGATTTTAGCAAAGACAGGAAGAAGCTCGTTCTAACGAAGGTTGGCGACTTCATGTCGAATGCGAAGAAGGGGTCGGATGTCATTGGGTCGGCCGTGTTCGTTAATACGCCCGATTCGGCTCAGACGGTTGAAGCGTACGCCCTTCTCTTTCACCACCTGTCTCGAAGCTTTCCCGACCTCGCCGATAAAATCCAAAATGCTGCAGATGTTCTCAAGCAGATGGACCGCTCCGAAAGAATAGATAAAAAAAGACGTGGCGACGCTGAAGACTTGATCGAGACGTTGCTCGACAGCTTGAATTACGAAGATGCCGTCAGCGCGTTCAATCCAGTCGAAACATCGCAACTCATGTGATCGCTAAGTGTCTCTTTCGGCAGAGAAGAACGCGGTCGAATTTTTCATCTGGCGACTCAAGTCGCAAATCGCGAAGCTGAAGCTCCGTCCTCATCCGGGAGGACTGAGTGGACCGAGCGACTGGCTCAAACTCTGCGAAGCTCTTTTGTCCACAGCTGTCGGATACCTGACAGCCGCATCCGACGCCAAAACGAAACCAGACAAAGCCGTCCAATTCCTGCGAGAGGCCAACAAGCTTTGTAACGACGTCTATAAAAACCTAGTGGAAATGGAGGGATCTGGAACAGATGCTCTTCCCTACGCGATTGTAGCTCCGATGCAACGCTGGGTCGACGATCTTAAGATAAAGAACGTTATTTTCTTTCGATCTCTTGCGGTCGCCAACTACGAACTTCGACAATTCCAGCGCGCTTCGTATGAAGGCATTCGTTCCCCCTCCGATAATCTCCAGCTGATTCTAGATCAGAAAGAAAAATGGCCTTACCTACGCATAACGGTCCCGGGAAAGGCCCTTAGCATCCTACCCCACTTTGCGATCGTTGCTCACGAGATCGGTCATATCCTCTACGATCAAGCGCCGCAGAACTTCACGATAAAGACTTCCGACTACACCAAATTCCAGGAGAAAGTCCTGAAGAAGCTCGGTCAACCGAGACTTAACGAAAACGACCGGCTGTTTCTGAACGCCGCCGTCAGGTTTTGGGGGACGGAACTATTCGCCGATGCCATCGGCATATGCATGTTGGGACCGGCATTCTTCTTCGCCCTCTGCGCCTTCATGGAGAGCTTGGGTCGAGGCAACATCATCTCGAAGACCCATCCATCGGCCGTCATTCGGCGCCGGATCGCCTTCCAGAAGCTGAACCGCTCGCCGAAGTACTCATTTCACACATCTTTTCGAAAGGCGACGGGCGTCGCTTTGACCGAACGCATCAACAGCAATCTACTCAACGCTCCCCAAAAGTCGGACGAAGCTATAATCCGCACGCTCAAAGGAAGCTTTTCGAATGAGGAAGCAGTCATCCTTGCGTATCTGCCGAGCTTGATCGAGACGATCGGCGACCAAGTGTACGACAAGGCCGAACAAAAAATCCGTTCTTTGAAAGCCGACCTACTATACACCTCGTCTCGCCTGGAGGCCGACTTAGCGGAGCATCTCGAAAACCTTGTCAATGCGGTGCCGCCTATCGAATCCGGCCGCCTGATACCCGAAAAAAAGCCTGCCGAACTGGTGACGATTCTAAATGTGGGGTGGGCCGTACTTTTAACGCGGCTTGATCGGCTCGCGGTGCCAAAAGAAGGCGTAGAACTGTTAAACGCCGAGCGCTCGGAAAAGCTTCATTCTCTGCTGATCAAGGCTGTCGAGCTCTCCGAGGCTCGCAAAAAATGGATAACGCCGTGAGCGCTTTGTCAGGAGAAGAACTCATTAGACGGCTCGAGTCCAAAATTTTTTCGGAACGTCTCGTCGTAAGCCCGATACTAGAACCGGCCGAACAACTAAAGTCCGACAGGGCTTCAGTCGATGTCAGACTCGGGTTCGAGTTCGCACTGATTTCTCCGTCTCTAGTTGGCGCGATCGACGAACTTGAACTTGGGACGCCGCTAGAACGTCATCTTGAGCTATCAAAATTATACACCAGAATTTATGTCCCGTTCGGCGACAAATTAGTCATTCACCCCCACCAATTTATCTTAGCTGGCACACTCGAATATTTGCGCCTCCCACCCGATCTCATGTCCTACGTTGTCGGGCGCTCGACATGGGGTCGATTGGGTCTCACGGTAGCAACGGCGATCGGCATACATCCAAACTTTGCTGGGACACTAACACTTGAGCTTCGAAATTTAGGCGAGACGCCTCTCACTCTGCATCCTGGCGACATAATTGCTCAGTTGTTTTTTCACGATGTTGCGCCCAAGCAAAAGACAAAAAAGACACGCCCCGAAGATCCTAGCCAGTACGTCGGCACGGTCGATCTGATTCCTCGCACCATCTCGCCGAGAAAGACTTTCGAACGACTGAAAAAGCTCGCGGAGGAAGCAAAGCTAAAGCGTGAGCGGGCCTGATTAGTCAGACTCCCTTGAGCTTCCAGGCGCTACGAATAAAAAAACGACTCATCCCCGCGAAGGGAACGTTAGATTTCATATTCCGAGAAAATTCACCTTTGATTTTTTTTTGTACCGTCTTTGATACGCCCATTTGATGGAGTTCGTGAAGAACAGCGAGACTTTTGTAGTGTTGGTACCGGAGCTTCAAGAGCTCTTCACGGTTGAGCCCAAAAACTTCAACGCACGCCTTAACAAAGGTCTTGGCGTCTTTCGTCTTGGATGGGACAATCCATACGTTCTCGTTGGCGTCATCCACACGGTAAGCGAAATACTTTTCGGGATCATCTAAATAGGGATGAAGCAATTGGGGGCTCTCTCTGCTCCAATGCGTCCGTACCTGTGTCTCTTTGCTGGCGCTGGGATCCACCGCGAGCTTTTTGGCAAGCTTCGTTAGAGCTAACGCCTTCGGCCGAACGGCCGGCATCGACGGCCCCTTCAGTCGCGGCTTACCTACAGGAAACCGATCTCCCTTAAAGGACTGGTTGCATATCTGACAGGCGTAAACGAAATTGTCGAAGTTGTAAGCAAGCCACCAGTACAGGGACTTCGGGCGGAAGTGATCTACGTCGCCATGGGCAACGATGGCAGTCGACGCTTCGCAATAGGCACATTTATCCGCCGAGTCCTTCCTAAGTTTTGGTTTGGCAGACTTCCACTTTGCGGACGAGAAGACGACAGCCGTCTTCGACTCCATTCCTGTGTAGTAGCGGTCGATTAAATCTTCATGCTTCGTGGTCAGCCTGGCTCCGGTGAAGTCGCCTGGAAATGCCGACGCAATCCTCGATCTCTCCAGCTTGATCATCGCCTGCTTTTCGACGCTTTTCGTAACCGAGACTTTGTCACCCGCTTCTTGACCACCCTCACGTTTGAGGCCGGGAGTTTTCTGATCTCCTTCTTAAGGGACTCAAGCAGCTTGTTCGTCTGCGCGAGGTAAGGCGGCACTTCCGATCGATCGTCTATGCGCTCGACCTTCCTCTCAAGTTCAGCAATTGGGATGTCCGAATTCGATTCCGCCTCTGGCGGCTCGAAATGAGAGACAACGTCGTTCGTGTCGAGCGTAGGAAAACCCCGCCGACGACGGATAATGTCCCGCATAGCGCCGACCTTGACGCTGTCGAGCGTGTGGATGCCGAACATTGGGCTACGGATTACTTGGTCAAGTGATAGCTCGTTGGCGGCTCCTTCGTACTGCCTCGCCCTAGCGGGACTGCTTGCTTTCGACCGCTGTAAAATGAACAGTTCTCCCGCTCCCGTCTGATGCGCGGTGATGGGGGAGTGAGTCGTCGCCACTATCTGGAAGCGCGGCAACGTTCTATTCAAGAACTCAACAAGCTGCCGTTGCCAAAGAGGATGCAAATGCAGATCGATCTCGTCGAGAAGCAAGACGCCTCTTGCCGAAAGTGGGTCGGAAAAATCCGAGAATGTCTCCGACATCCTGAAAAGGATATCTCCGCACCAGGCGGCCACCGACTGATACCCGTCGCTCAGTTGCGACAACGGCAAGCGTCCTTCCGAAGTCCTGAACAGAAGCTGTCTTGTTTCTTTATCAATGCCCTCGAATTTCACTCCGGGCATCATCAGATCGAGCGCTTTTCGGACTGTCGAAATACCCTTCTTCCCCCTTCGATAATCAAGGTCCATCGCCCACCGTTCGACCGACATCAACGTAGCATCCGCGGAGAAAAGGGTAGCGACGTTTTGAGCACGCTTGTTTCTGTATGGCCCGTTGCTCGCAGTTAGAAAGTCATTGGACGATTTCCGCCTAGAGACGCCATATCCTACAATGAAGTAGTTCCTCGCCGCGTGACCTATGGCCCGTTCCAATGTTTCAAGGCTTTTTCTGTTCTGGGCTAAGAAACTACGTACACCTAAGCCCCGCTTGATCGTCAGTGCCACGCTCCTACGTTCATGCGAAGCCGTCGCGTATTCGAGCTCGATCGAAGCCATTTTGGAGCCGGCTCGAATCCATTGGTCGGGATTGCCCATCAACTCGGCCAACGCATCACCTCCGGCGGTCGCCAGTGCGATCGCCTTAAGGAGCGTACTCTTACCGACACCGTTCTGACCCAACATCATCGTCCAAAGTCGCGGTTCACCCGCTTCGCCCTCGAACGAGATCTCGACTTCACCAATCGACCTGAGATTCTTTACCCGAAGGTGTCTTAAGAACATGATGGCCCTATCCGGCGCAAAAGCAGTCGCACCATGCAGATGCGACGCAAGCTATCGTCCTCGAAATAGTGCGGCAACCTGATAATCCGACCACGGAGGGGGACTGGCGATCTTGGTCGCTGCGGTTTCGAGGAAGGCGAGCATATTCGCGAGGAATTCCTCAGAGATTTCGCCCGTCGGAAATCCAACATCGTTGCAGGGAATCTCGCCTCCGGCGTGAATATTCACCCCGCATCTCCATTAGCTGAAGCCGGTTGTGCCAGCACACCCAGCCAAGACGCCCGCCATGCGCCCAGTGATGCGGGGCCCCAAGGCGCACCCGAATAGGGTGCGTATAACCGAAGGCTGGCTGTAAGGTTTGAGGAGTGCGGGATCTGCAAGAAATATGTGGAAGGCCGACGCACCAGATAGGTCGGTGTCCGCTCAACCCTCTGGGCCGGGGCGCTGGGGTGCACTTTTCTGTTGGGCTACTTTGGGGACTGCATTGCAGGATACACACGCTTTGACGCTTGCACACTCGGGCACGCCGGAAGCGTTGTTTTCCGAGGCTCTTGGCCGATTCAATAAAGTGGCGGATGGACGGATTAACTGGCGGAGAGGGAGGGATTCGAACCCCCGATAGGCTTGCACCTATGCCGCATTTCGAGTGCGGTGCATTCAACCACTCTGCCACCTCTCCTGAAGGCGCCATATAGAGGCGAGGCGCCCCTGTGGTTGGGGGCGTTAATAGGCGAGGATGGCGGGCCAGACAAGGCGCGAAAGGGGAAAATCCGCTGCCTCTTTCGCCCTTCTTGCCCTCCAGGCCCGTTCCGATGAATCGGAACGACCCAGAGATTCTCGTTTTGACGCGTTTTCTCGGGCGGCGGACCGGCGCCCGCGTTGCTCGGAGACGCTTCCAGCCCTCGGGGAGGAACTGCCATGGAGCACCTGACGATCTCCGCCAATGGCGCCAAATTCCACCTGGCTCGCGCTGGCCGCGGCAAACCGCTGCTTTTGCTGCACGGATGGCCGGAATTCTGGCTGACCTGGGAGCCGGTCATGGCCCGGCTGGCCGACCGGTTCACGCTGATCGCGCCTGACCTGCGCGGCTTCGGCGACAGCGACAAGCCTGACGGGCCTTACGGGCCGGACGGCCATGCCGCCGACATGCTGGCGCTGATGGAGGCGCTTGGCGTCGACCGATTCGGCGTGGTCGGCCACGATGTCGGCGGCGCCGTGATGCAGCCGCTGGCGCGGCAGGCGGCGGGGCGGCTGTCGGGGCTGTTCTTCTTCGATTTCGTCTATCCCGGGATCGGGCCGCGCATGGCCGCCCCCGATCGGCTCAACCACATCTGGTACCAGTCCTTCCACCAGATGGAGATGGCGCCCGCGCTGGTCGGCGCCAGCAGGGAGAGCTGCCGGCTCTATATCAGCCATTTCCTCAAGGGGTGGGCGCACCGGACAGACGCCTTCGACGACGTGCTCGAGGCCTTCACCGACAATTTCCTTGGAGACGGCAACCTCGCCGGCGGCTTTGCGCATTACCGCGCCTCGCATGCCGGGCGCGTCGCGATGATGAAGGGCGAGGCGCCGCAGCTGCCGCCGATCGCGGTGCCGGCCTGCGTGCGCTGGGCGGAGCACGATCCGCTGTTTCCCTATGAATGGACGGATCGGCTGGGCGAGACGTTCAGCACGCTCGATCTGAAGATGTTTCCCGGCGTCGGCCACTTCCCGCATCGGGAAGACCCTGATCGCGCGGCCGCGGAGATCGCGGCGTTCTTTGAGCGAGTGGGGTGGAGCTGAGCCTGGAAGAAAATGGCGAGATGCGTGCCTCGCGGCCATCCTTCGAGACGCCCGCCTGCGGCGGGCCCTCAGGATGAGGTCGCGTTTTGCGGCGGGATATTGGACGTCGACGCTGGGAAAACGGGGTGGGACCGCCAGACGCGGTAAACACTGGCGGTCCCGGTGCCGCTCATTGAAACGCTGACCAGGAAGGGCGGCTTCGCAGGCCAGGTGAGGCGACGGTTCGACCCTAGCGTGCGGGTCGCATCCCGCAACGCAATCCGGTCCTTAACCTAACCGGTCAAGGTTACTGGGGCGCCCGCTCCGGTAACGCTGAACGGTATGGCGAGCTGGGACCGGCTCCCTGCACCCGAATGGCATCTCTCGATGCCATTCGACCTCTCCCTTCGGGAGAGGTGGGCGGCGGCCACGACCATCGTTGCCGCTTTAGTCGCCCTTCTTGCTGTCCTTATCCTTTTTCTTCCCGCTGTCCGCGGACTCCTTGTCCTTGCCGTTGTCCTTGCGGCGGTTGGTGAAGCGGGCATTGCCGAGGCCGGTGCCGATGGTGAGTACGCCCCAGCGGTCGACGTCCTGCATGAACGGCACCTCGGAGAGGCCCTGAACCACGCCGTCATTGTGCATCAGGATCGCGGTGTCGTGCTCGCCGATGACGGGGATGCCCTCGATCAGGCTCGCCGGCAGGTTGAACTTGCTGCTCTCCCAATTGCCCGGCAGGTTCTGCGCGCCCTTCTCGATCGAGCCGTCGGCGTTGATCACGCCGGGACAGGCGATGCCGATGAAGGGCGCGAGCTTGAAGCCGTCCTTCTCGGCCTCCGTGATCAGCCCCTTCAGCATCTTGGTGAGCCGCTTCACCGCGCCTTCGCGCGTCGGCTCGTCGTCGGCATGACGCCACAGCTCGGATTTCACGACCTTGGCTTTCGACAGATCCTTGGCCTTTTTCCAGCTGGTTTCGACGAGACCGCAGCGGATATTGGTGCCGCCGATGTCGACCGCCAAAATGCTGTCATGCGCCTCGAAGATCCAGGACGGCGCCAGATGCAGCGCGCCGATCAGGCCGGCTTCATCGGGGTGATGGCGGATCGGCGTCATGTCGATCTTGAAGTCCTCGGCCTTGAGGATGATCTCGGTGCGGGCGATCGCGAGCTCGCCGAGCCTGGAGTCGCGAAAACCGCCGCCGACCACGATGCGCTCCGTCTTTCCCCAGGCCTTGCTCTTGAGGAAGCGGCGGGTGACGTAAGCGAGCTCCTGGGCGAATTCCTCGATCGCGCTGTGCACGACCGCGGAGGCCTCGACGTCGTCGCCGACGAGAATGTCGTCCAGCGTCTTCTTGCTGATGCTCTCGGACGCCTCCTTGCCGAACGGGTCCTCGCCCGTTTTGCGCAGCGGCTTGCGCCAGCGGTCGAGGATCTCGCGAAACGCACCCTTGCTGGCGCGGTCGCCGAGAAAGCCGTCCTCGTCCTTCATCTCGATGTTGAAGCTATCAACATCAACCGACGGCAGCCGCTCGGCGCCGTGATGAGCGATGCCCGTCGTCGTCTTGACCAGTTCGTCCGTTGCCATTGAAGAGCCCTTGCCCGCTGACCTGTTCCGGCCTGACTAACGGCGAGGGAACCGGTTTGTTGCAAAGCCGGTCGAGATTCGGCTGACGGCCGCCGGGACCGCCAAATCCTTCAAATCCGGGCTGTTTTGGGCAGTTTTCCTTGACTTGGCGCGCTCGGCGGCTATAAGTCCCACAGCCGGCGCGGGGCGTTTCTCGCGCCGCTTGTTTTTGCGTGGGTTTTCAATGGGATAAATCCCACCCGCACAAAACCACATAAACCCTTAGCGACTGACAAAAAGCCGGCCCGGACAATCTGTCGCGAGGCCGGGATTGAACACGGAGAAAAAAACGATGTTCGCAGTCATCAAAACCGGCGGCAAGCAATACCGCGTCGTGCCGGATGATGTTCTCGAAGTAGGCAAGATCGAAGGCGAAGTCGGCTCGATCATCCAGCTGAATGAAGTTCTGGTGCTCGGCGGTGACACGCCGGTGCTCGGCGTTCCCACGGTGGCCGGCGCCTCCGTTGCGGTCGAGGTGCTCGACCACAAGCGCGGCCCCAAGGTCATCGCGTTCAAGAAGCGCCGCCGCAAGAATTCGCGCCGCAAGCGCGGCTATCGCGACGAGATCACGGTGCTCCGCATCTCCGAGATCCTGGCCGACGGCGCCAAGCCCACCAAGGGCCCGCGTCCGAAGCGGGAGAAGGTGGCGAAGGAGCCGGCAGCGGAAGCCGCCGAGTAACGCAAAATCGATCACGCCAATTCACGAATTGATGCGTGAGAAATTTTGAAATGATTCCGTCAAGGAATTGATCTAGACCTACGCAAGATTTCGGAGACGAGCCATGGCTCACAAAAAAGCAGGCGGTTCATCGCGCAACGGTCGCGATTCCAAGGGTAAGCGCCTCGGCATCAAGGCGTTCGGCGGGGAAGTTGTGATTCCCGGCAACATCATTGCGCGTCAGCGCGGCACCACCTGGCATCCCGGCCTTAATGTCGGCATGGGCACGGACCACACTCTGTTCGCCAAGATCGAGGGTCGCGTCACGTTCCAGGCCAAAGCCAATGGCCGCACTTTCGTATCGGTACTCCCGATCGCAGAGGCTGCTGAATAGACGGTGGATCAAATTGGAGTCCGCCGGTCCCACTGAACCGGCGGAGTCCTAGAGATCTCAGAGATCGAAGGCTCCAAGGGGAGGCGGGAAACCGGCCTCCCCTTTTCTTTTGACTTGCTCACTTTGACTTAGTGACTTTCACGGAGCCGGACATGTTGCAGGATTTCTCGAGCGCGACCTTGGCGGAGGCGAGACCGAGCGTCGTCGCCACCGAACGGCTGACGTTGCGGCGGCCGACCCTCGCCGACGTCAGGACCATCGCCCGGCTCGCCAACGACCGCCGCGTCGCGGAAAACACCCGCCGCCTCCCCCATCCCTATTCGCAGGACGACGCCGTCGAGTTCATCCGCGCCACCGCCACGCTCGGCAGCGAAACCGTGTTCCTGATCGAGCACGACAGCGGGCCGGTCGGCATGGTCGGCATCGACCTCTCGACGCCCGGGAATGCCGAGCTCGGCTACTGGCTCGGCGTCGAGCATTGGGGCCAGGGCTTTGCCACCGAGGCCGCACGCGGCGCCATCGACTTCTTCTTCGAGGAGTTCGAGGACGAGCACCTCTATGCCGGTGCCCGCGTCACCAACCCGGCCTCGCGCAAGGTGCTGGAGAAGTGCGGCTTCCAGTGGAGCGGCGTGCAGCTGCATCGCTTCCTCGCGCTGGGATCGTCGACACCGGTCGACTGCTTCCGCCTGACGCGCGGAGTGTGGTCGTCGCTGAAGAGCTGGAGCAGTGCAAGGCGGATGAGATAGGCGGCACACTGCGCGCCTCAATCACCGGTGTCGCCCCCGCGAAAGCGGGGGCCCATAACCACAGGGCGGCGCGTGAGGCACAACGCCGACTCCCGAGTCTTCGCAAAACGACGTCCTGTGAGTATGGGTCCCCGGCTCGCGCTACGCGCGCCCGAGGACGACGACAGGGTTACACCGGCGGATTTACGTCCACGCTCTCTCGGCCCAGATCCCGCTCGCGCAGATAAATATAGAACCCGGCGCCGATGATGATCACAGCGCCGACGATGGTCGCAACCGACGGCACGTCTCCGAACACGACGAAGCCGAAGATCACGGCCCAGACGATCATCGAATATTGATAGGGCACCACGACGCTGGCCGGCGCGAGCTTCAGCGAACGGTTGACGCAGAACAGCGCCGTCACCGAAATCAGCCCCGCGGTCGCAAAGATCACGAGGCTGCCCGATGTCGGCGGCACCCAGTTGAACGCCGACAGCACCGCCCCCAGCGAGAACGTGCCGACGAATTGCGAGGACGCCATCACGATGTCGGGCGTCTTGCGCAGGCTGCGCGTGATCAGCATCAGGGTCGCGAAGGAGAGACTGCCGCCGAGCGCGATCAACGCCGGCAGGCTGACGGTCTGCGCCGAGGGCCGCAGCGCGATCAGCACGCCGCAGAAGCCGATCAGGATCGCGGTCCAGCGCCGCCAGCCGACCTTCTCGCCCAGGAAGATCGCCGACATCGCGGTGACGAAGATCGGGCCGGCGAGATAATAGGTGATGACGTCGGCAAGCGGCAGATAGACGGTCGCAAGGAAGAAGGCGGCGACCTCCAGCGTCGAAAGCACGACGCGGAATAGCTGCAGCCCCGGCCGCTCCAGATGCAGGAACTGGTGACGCTGCGTCCAGATCATCGGCGACAGCAGCAGCAGCGCGGCGCAGGCGCGCAGGAACAGCAGCTGCCCCACCGAATAGGTGCCCACCAGGAACTTGCCCATGGCGTCGCCGAACGAGAACATGAAGATCGACAGCACCATCAGCCCGATGCCGGCGAGGCGCGCGGAGCGATCGTCATAGGCGGAGGGAGACTTGAACAGGGGCATTGATCAGACTGTGAGGGCTCGTCATTGCGAGCGAAGCGAAGCTTCGCTCCTCGCAATGACGGGGGGAGAGCAGCGGAAGCCGGCGAGTAGGCTCGCTTGCAGTCGTTTTAATGACGTAAGCCGCCGCGACAAGCCCGCAACGCTGAACTGAACGGATTGTCGCACTCTTCGCGTCGCGGTAGCGATAGAGGCCACACCGAGAAAAGAGCCATGACATGACCGACTTCGATCCGAGCCAGCACCGCATGATCCCGACGCAACGCTGGTTTGAGGATTTCGTGGTCGGTGAGCGCTTCGTGCTGCCGAGCCGGACCCAGACCTCGGCGATCTTCGCCGCGTTCCAGACCGCGAGCGGTGACACCCATCCCGTCCACTACGATTTGGAATATTGCCGCAGCCGCGGCATGCCGCATCTGCTCGCCCATGGCTTCCAGACCCTGATCCACACCGCGCCCGGCGCCGGGCTGTTTCCGTTCATGGTCGAGGAATCCCTGGTCGGCTTCCTCGAGCAGTCGAGCCGGTTCCTCAAGCCCGTCTACGCCGACGATACCCTCTATCCCGCGCTCGAGGTCACCGAGCTGGTGCCGGGACGGACCACCGGCGCGGTGACGCTGCGCAGCACCGTGTTCAACCAGCGCAAGGAGCTGGTGCTGGAAGGAATGCAAAAATTCCTGATCCGGCGGCGGCCGGGCTAGCGAAGCCGTCTCGCGGCAGGAGCCGTAGGGGCGTGAACCCCGGCGGAGAAAGGGCCGACAAACCCTGCACGCTCCGCCGTCCATGAAAGCCCGCCATGGCCCTGCTTCCGCCTTGCTCCGAGACATTGAAGCGCTCGCTCCAGCGCGCGACGTCGTCCGCGCGGGCACGAGGTCGCGGGCATCCTGACCCGCAGGACTTGCTGGCTGCCTTGATCGAGGACGATGACGCATCGCCGGTCATGCGGGCCTGCGGCATCGATCTGACGCGCTTGCAGCGGGATATCGAGGCCGCAGGCGCGACGGAGCCGACGACGGGCCTCGGTCATTTGCTTCAGTCTGCCTTCAACGAGGCGCAGCTGTCCGAAAAAACGGTCGTGACCGGCGCCGACATGCTGGTCGAGCTGCTCGCCGAGCCAGTCGGCCGCTTCCTTCAGGCACAGGGCGCAACCCGCTACGATGCTCTCGTCTATCTGAGCCATGGCATCGCCAAGGGCGGGACGACCGACGGCGGCTCGAACGAAGGCGATGCACCGTTTCTCGAGGTCGTGCTGCTGAACGATCCCTACACGCCGGCGGAATTCGTGGTTTCCGTCCTTGAAAACGTCTTCCGGATGAGCCGCGAGCGCGCCACGTCGATCGTGTTCTCCACCCATGCAGGCCGGCGTGGCTCCTGCGGCATCTTTCCCCGAACCGAGGCTCTGGCCCTTCGCGACAAGATCCAGAGCCTTGCGGTGGCCCGCCAGCATCCGCTGCGCTGCGTCCTGCTGCCGGCCCAGCACCGACCAACCTCAAATTGAGGCCGGAACGGGATTACAGGGTTAAGCAAGCACCGAAATTTGCCGAATTTCCCTGATTTCACGGACAAGTTCGGGTTGCCGCATCCCCGCCCCTGCCCTACCTATGGCCCATGAAATTCCTCGACGAAGCAAAGGTCTATATCCGCTCCGGTGACGGCGGGAACGGCTGCGTGGCGTTCCGCCGCGAGAAGTTCATCGAATTCGGCGGTCCCTCCGGCGGCAATGGCGGGCGCGGCGGCAACGTCATCCTCGAGGTCGCCGATGGCCTCAACACGCTTATCGACTACCGTTACCAGCAGCACTTCAAGGCCCAGAAGGGCGAGAACGGCTCAGGCTCGGACCGTCACGGCGCCAACGGCAAGAACATCGTGCTGAAGGTGCCAATGGGCACCCAGATCTTCGACGAGGACCGCGAGACGCTGATCCACGACTTCACTGAGGTCGGCGAGAAATTCGTGCTGGCCGAGGGTGGCAATGGCGGCTTCGGCAATGCGCATTTCAAGACCTCGACCAACCGCGCGCCGCGCAACGCGAACCCCGGCCAGACTGGCGAAGAGCGCTGGATCTGGCTGCGGCTGAAGCTGATCGCCGACGCCGGGCTGGTCGGCATGCCCAATGCCGGCAAGTCGACCTTCCTGTCCAAGGTCAGCGCGGCAAAGCCGAAGATCGCCGACTATCCCTTCACCACGCTGCATCCGCAGCTCGGTGTCGTGAATGCGGACGGCCGCGAATTCGTGCTCGCCGACATTCCCGGCCTGATCGAGGGCGCGCATGAAGGCACCGGCCTCGGCGACCGCTTCCTCGGCCATGTCGAGCGCTGCCGCGTGCTCTTGCATCTGATCGACGCAACCTGCGAGCACGCCGGCAAGGCCTACAAGACGGTGCGCAAGGAGCTCGACGCCTATGGCGGGCTGCTCACCGACAAGATCGAGATCGTCGCGCTGAACAAGATCGACGCGGTTCAGCCGGACGAGCTCAAGAAGCAGAAGGAGCGCCTGAAGCGCGCCGCCAAGAAGACGCCGCTGCTGCTGTCGGCGGTCACCGGCGACGGCGTCAAGGAGGCCCTGCGTGCGCTCGTCGAGGTGATCGGCGAGGCCCCGGTGTCGGCCAAGGCCAAGAGCGCCGCCGAAGCGGAGCCGTGGTCGGCGTAGACTCACTGTCGTCCCTGCGAACGCAGGGACCCATACCGCGCGATCTATCGATTGCGGGCGGTCGCAGTACCGAACTTCTAGTCTTCGCCAAACTACTCCCTGGGGTTATGGGTCCCTGCGCCCGTGCGCAATTGCGCACTCGGCAGGGACGACACCGGAATGTGTAGCCGCAACCGCGCACCACTGGCAGGTTGCCATCGCGCCTCCAATATCGCAGCATCGCACCATCAAGAAAATGCAGGGATGACGCATGGCGCGCGCGAAGAACGTTCTCTGGATCATGTGCGACCAGCTTCGCTATGATTATCTCGGCTGCACCGGCCATCCCACGCTGAAGACCCCGAACATCGACGCCATGGCGAAACGCGGCGTGCTGTTCAGCAAGGCCTATGTGCAATCGCCGATCTGCGGGCCCTCGCGGATGTCGTTCTACACCGGCCGCTACATGCGCTCGCACGGCTCGCACTGGAACGGCTGGCCCTTGCGCGTCGGCGAGCCCACGCTCGGCGATCACCTGGGCAAGATCGGCGTGCGCAATGTGCTGGTCGGCAAGACCCACATGGCGCCCGATCTCGAAGGCATGAAGGCGCTCGGCATCCCCCCGGAATCGATCATCGGCGTGCATGTCGCCGAATGTGGCTTCGAGCCGTACGAGCGCGACGACGGCCTCCATCCGACAGGGCGGCCGCGTCCGAAATACGACGAATATCTGCGCAGCCAAGGCTTCGAGGCCACCAATCCCTGGGAGCATTGGGCCAATTCCGGCGCCGCGGACGACGGCTCCCTGCAGAACGGCTGGCTGCTGGTGCATGCCGACAAGGCCGCGCGCGTGCCGGACGAGCATTCCGAGACGCCCTACATGACGCGCCGCGCGATGGACTTCATCAGCGAAGCCGAGACTGACGGCCGGCCCTGGTGCCTGCATCTGTCCTACATCAAGCCACACTGGCCCTATATCGCACCAGAGCCCTATGCGAGCATGTATTCGACCGATGACATGATCCCGGTGATCCGCTCGATGCGCGAGCGGCAGAACCCGCATCCGGTGTTCGGCGCCTATATGGACATGCGCTACTCCCGCAACATGGCGCGCGACGAGGCGCGGGAGAAGGTGATCCCGACCTATATGGGCCTGATCACCCAGATCGACGACCAGATGGGCGTGCTGATGAAATTCTTAGGTGAACGCGGTCTTCTGGACACCACCATGATCGTGTTCACCTCCGATCATGGCGACTATCTCGGCGATCACTGGATGGGCGAGAAGGACCTGTTCCACGAGCAGTCCGCCAAGATCCCTTTGATCATCATCGATCCCTCGCAGGAAGCGGATGCGACGCGCGGCACGCGCAGCGAGGCGCTGGTCGAAGGCATCGATCTCGCCCCGACATTCGTCGATTATTTCGGCGGCAAGGTGCCGGGCCACATCCTCGAAGGACGCTCGCTGCTGCCGCTGCTGCGCGGGCCGACGCCGGCGGATTGGCGCAAGGTCGCGTTCTCCGAATACGACTATGCCATGCAGGACGTGCGGCTGAAGCTGAACCAGCCAATCGAGCGCTGCCGCCTGTTCATGGTGTTCGACGGCCGCTGGAAATACATCCACGCCTCCGGCTTCCGCCCGATGCTGTACGACCTCGAAACCGATCCGGAGGAGTTTCTGGATCGGGGCGACGATCCGGATTGCGCCGGCATCATCGCGCGGCTTCAGGCCGAGCTGTTCGACTGGGCACTGCATCCGAACGACCACATCACCACACCGCGCGAGAAGATCGCGGCCTATGCGGACAACCAGCTGCAGGTGAAGGGTGGCGTGCTGATCGGCATCTGGGATGAGAAAGAGCTGGCGTCGATCAAGGACGGAATCGCGCAGCGCGCGAAGATGTAGACGCTCTCCACGAGGTTGCTTCGCGGATACAATCGAGCATCCACCCGCGCCGTCATTGCGAGCGCAGCGAAGCAATCCAGAAATGCATCCGCGGAGACGGCTGGATTGCTTCGTCGCAAGAGCTCCTCGCAATGACGGAGGAGAGACTCAATTCTCGATCTTGTACCCCGTCGCCTTCACGATCGGCTGCCAGAACGCCGTATTCGCCGCGAGCTCCCTGGTCAGCCCGTCCGCATTGCTGCCGACCGGAATCAGGCCGATCGCCGTGAGCTTCTCCTTCACCTCCGGCTTGGCCAGCGCGGCGCTGGCGGCCGCGCCGAGCTTGCTCGCGAAGTCAAGCTGGCTGCCGGCGGGAAGCCACATGCCGTACCAGGCGTCCGCGACGAGATCGATGCCGCTCTCCTTCAGCGTGGGCACCTCGGGCGCGAAGGGCGAGCGTTCGGCGCTCGAGGTCGCGATGATCCTCACGCCCTTGGCGCGATGCTGCGGCAGTGCATCGGCCAATGTCACGATACCGAACGAGATGTGGCCACCAATGATGTCGTTGAGGATCGGCGCGCTGCCGCGATAGGGCACGCGGGTCAGGGGAATGCCGAGATCCTTCTCCAGCTTGGAGCCCATGAAGTGCGGAATCGTGCCGTTGCTCGGCACGCCGAACGAGGTCTTGTCCGGATGCGCCTTCAGCCAGGCGACGAATCCCTTGAAGTCGGCGGCTTCGATCGCGGGGTTGATGGCGACGGCGAATTCGAACCGCGCCAGGAGCGACACCGGCATGAAATCCTTCGCCGTGTCGAAGCTCGGCGTCGTCTCCACCATCGGCAGCAGGTACATTGTGGGGCCCGTGGTCACCAGCACCATGCTGCCGTCGGGGCTCGCACCCTTCACCGCCTTGATACCGATCAGGCCGTCGCCGCCGGTGCGGTTCTCGACCACGAGGGTCCGTTGCAGCGTTGGCGCCATCTCCTGCGCGATCAGGCGGCACAGCGTGTCGCCGCCGGCTCCCGCTGCGAACGGGAAGATGATCTTGCTGAGCCCGGCCTGCGCTTGTGCCTCGCCAGCCTGCGCCAGCAACGGCAGTCCGAGGCATCCGGCCATGAATTTGCGGCGATCCATTCGTTTCCTCTCCGGCCCCATTTTGGTTGGCCGCAGTTAGGACCAGGGCGGCGTCCCCGACAAGGCCGACCTTCGCCATTTACCGCCCCGGCCGCCTTGCGCCGGCCATCGTCCTGCTGCAAAAGCAGGCCTATCGGCGCCGCTCTCTCGCTCCGCCGCCTCCACTGCAGAGCAGATCGCCCGAGCGCGCCGACACACATACAGACATGGCCAGCCCCGAACTCAGTCAATTCCGCCGCATCGTCGTCAAGGTCGGCTCCGCGCTGCTGGTCGATTCCGACAAGGGCGAGGTGCGCTCGTCCTGGCTCGCCGCGCTCGCCGACGACATGGCCAAGCTGCACAAGGAAGGCCGCGACGTCCTCGTCGTCTCCTCCGGCTCGATCGCGCTCGGCCGCAGCCGCCTCAAGCTGCCGCGCGGCCCGCTGAAGCTGGAAGAGAGCCAGGCCGCGGCTGCGGTCGGCCAGATCGCACTGGCTCGGATCTGGTCCGAGGTGCTCGGGGACCACGGCATTGGCGCCGGCCAGATCCTGGTCACGCCCGGGGATACCGAGGAGCGCCGCCGCTATCTCAATGCGCGCTCCACCATCGGCAAGCTGCTGGAATGGCGCGCCATCCCCGTCATCAACGAGAACGACACGGTGGCGACCAACGAGATCCGCTACGGCGACAACGACCGCCTCGCCGCCCGCGTCGCCACCATGGCGAGCGCCGATTTGCTGGTGCTGCTGTCCGACATCGACGGCCTCTACGACGCCCCGCCAAAGAACAACCCGAACGCAAAGCTCATTCCGGTGGTCGAGAGCATCTCCTCGGAGATCGAGGCCGTGGCTGGAGACGCCGAGTCCGAGCTGTCGCGCGGCGGCATGCGCACCAAGGTCGAGGCGGCCAAGATCGCCACGACCGGCGGCACGCATATGCTGATCGCCTCCGGCAAGATCGAGCATCCGCTGCAGGCGATCGCCGATGGCGGCCGCTGCACCTGGTTCCTGACGCCGGCCAATCCCATCACCTCGCGCAAACGCTGGATTGCCGGCACGCTGGAGCCGAAGGGCACGCTGACGATCGATGCCGGCGCCGTGACGGCGCTGCGCGCCGGCGCCAGCCTGCTGCCGGCCGGCGTGATCAAGGTCGAGGGCCAGTTCGCCCGCGGCGAC
Organism: Bradyrhizobium sp. U531; assembly: GCF_051710265.1. NCBI lineage: Bacteria > Pseudomonadati > Pseudomonadota > Alphaproteobacteria > Hyphomicrobiales > Nitrobacteraceae > Bradyrhizobium > Bradyrhizobium sp. U531. The sequence continues at coordinate 703,285 of NZ_JASVEN010000002.1, read as the reverse complement.
GCCGTGATCGTGCGCGGCCCCGACACCAGCGAGATCGGCCGCGGCCTGATCGCCTACGACGCCGAAGAGGCCGAGCGGATCAAGGGCCGCTCGTCGCCAGACGTCATGACCATTCTCGGCATCAGCGGCCGCGCCGAGATGATCCACCGCGACGATCTCGTGGTGGGCGGGTGAGGCGACGGTACTCAACTATTGCATGTCGTCGGAGTTGATATCCTGTCGGCCGTGCATCACGCGAATGATCTCCACGCCATCAGGCAGCGGGATATAGAAGATCACGTAATTTCCTACCGCTAAACTTCGTAAGCCTGCGCGCAACTCCAGTCGCTCCCGTCCAAGCAGCGGGTTCTCCATCAGCATCTCGAAAATCTCGCCGATGCGTTCGATCTGCTTCTCGGCGGCCGTAGCGCTGTCCGAAGCAATGAAGTCCCAGATTGCATCGAGATCGAGATCTGCTTGTGGAGCTTTGCGGAATCTATTGGCCACGTTTGCGCGCCGCCAGCCGTTGCCGTCCCCGCGTCTTGATGTCTTCAATCCACTGATGCAGGTCCTCGATCTCCTCCATCGGCCCGCTATCAAATCCCTTCTGGATCTCCTCTCGCAGCGCCTGCAGCTTGAGCTTGCGCTGTTCTTCGCGCTCCTCGACGAGACGCAGACCTTCGCGCATCACCTCGCTCGCGCTGGCATAGCGTCCGCTCTCGACGAGACCGTCGATCAGGGCCTCGAAATGTTTGCCGATGCTGTAACTGCTGGCCATGGGAAGCTCCGGTATCAAATAATGATAATTATTGATATTTCGACGAACCGCAAGCCGCCGGCGGGCCTTCCGCACGACTCGGCCATTGGCCGACCCAGCGGCGCAAACCGGGCCTCAGCCATACCCTCCCGACCCTTCGCAGGCCCGGGATTTCCGTGCTAGGACACCGCCTTAGCAAAGGTTGAAACTCCCATGGCCGCCCCCCTCAAAGCCGTCGACGGCAATGCCGATCTTCAGGCGCTGATGTCCGATCTCGCCACCCGTGCCCGCGCCGCCGCGCGCGTGCTGGCGCTGGCGCCGCCGGAGCAGAAGAACCGGGCGCTCGAAGCCATGGAACGGGCGATTCGCGCCAATGCGGCCGCCATTCTCGCCGCCAATGCCGAGGACGTCGCGGAAGCCCGCGCCTCCGGCAATGCCACCTCCTCCTTCATCGACCGCCTGACGCTGACGCCCGCGCGGGTCGAGGGCATGGCCGAGGGCATCGCCATCGTGCGCGGCATCGCCGATCCCGTCGGCACGGTCACCGAGAGCTGGCAGCGCCCGAACGGCATGACCATCGAGCGCGTGCGCGTGCCGCTCGGCGTGGTCGGCGTGATCTTCGAGAGCCGGCCGAACGTTGCCGCGGACGCCGGCGTGCTGTGCCTGAAGTCGGGCAACGCCGTGATCCTGCGCGGCGGCTCCGACAGTTTTCGGTCGTGCCGCGCGATCCATGAATGCCTGGTGCAGGGCCTGCGCGAAGCCGGTCTGCCCGAGGCCGCGATCACGCTGGTGCCGACGCGCGACCGCGCGGCGGTCGGCATGATGCTCTCAGGCCTCAATGGCTCCGTCGACGTCATCGTGCCCCGTGGCGGCAAGAGCCTGGTCGCGCGCGTCGAGCAGGAAGCGCGCGTGCCCGTGTTCGCGCATCTCGAAGGCGTCAACCACGTCTATGTCGATGCCAGCGCCGACCTCGCCATGGCGAAGTCGATCGTGCTCAACGCCAAGATGCGCCGCACCGGCGTCTGCGGTGCCGCCGAGACGCTGCTGGTCGATCGCGCCGCTGTTGCGACGAATTTGAAGCCGCTGGTCGAGATGCTGATCGAGGCCGGCTGCGAGGTGCGCGGCGACGACGCCGTGCAGAAGACCGACGCGCGCGTCAAACCCGCCAGCGACGACGATTGGGACACCGAATATCTCGACGCGATCATCGCGGCGAAAGTGGTGGACGGCGTCGACGGCGCGATCGCGCATATCCAGGATCACGGCTCGCACCACACCGATGCGATCGTCAGCGCGGATGAGACTGCGGCGAGAAAATTCCTCAGCGAGGTCGATTCCGCGATCGTGCTGCACAACGCCTCGACGCAGTTCGCCGATGGCGGCGAGTTCGGCTTCGGCGCCGAGATCGGCATCGCCACCGGCCGCTTCCACGCCCGCGGCCCCGTCGGCGCCGAGCAATTGACCAGCTTCAAATATCGCGTTCACGGCACCGGGCAGACGCGGCCGTAAGTAACGTTGCAAGGCGCGGGGCATTGAGCAACAATTTCGTCGTCCCGCGCTTCTTCGCGCAGGCCATACCCACCCACACTTCGGGCATGCGCATCGGCCTGCTCGGCGGTTCGTTCAACCCGCCGCATCAGGCCCATCGCGCAATCAGCCAGTTCGCGCTCAAGCGATTGCAGCTCGATCGCGTGTGGTGGTTGGTGACGCCAGGCAATCCGCTGAAGGAGAACGGCACGCTGTATGAGCTCGGCGAGCGCATGCAGGCGGCGCGCGAAATTGCCGACGACCCGCGGATCGAGGTGAGCTGTCTCGAATCCGTCATTCGGACCCGCTATACTATCGACACGATCAACACCTTGCGCCGCCGCCTCTCGGGCTTGCGCTTTGTCTGGATCATGGGCGCCGACAACCTCGCTCAATTCCATCGATGGCAGGACTGGCGGCGCATCGCCGGCCAGGTACCGATGGCGATCATCGATCGTCCACCGCAGAGTTTTCGTGCCCTGGCCTCGCCCGCCGCCAAAGCCCTAGCGCGTTACCGCTTGCCCGAGAACAAGGCGGCGCTGCTCGCGGATCAGCCGGCGCCGGCCTGGGTATTCCTGACCGGATTGAAGCTGAATCTGTCCTCCACGGGCCTGCGGAACCCGGACGGCAGCTGGAAAGGTACGAAGTGAGACAGAGTGTGCGGACGGGGGGCGGCTCCGGGCTCTCTGGCATATTGAAACCCTTAACCCCACATGATGTAGTGTAACCAGTGAGCGTCGGATTCGGCGTTCGCGATACAGTGAAAGGAATGGTCCCTGACCACATCTGTATTGTCCAAATCAGCCTCGACGAAGTCAGCTTCAACGAAGTCTGTTTTACCCAAGGCAAAGCCGGCGCGTAAAACATCGACCAAAGCTGCGGCCTTGAAGGCGCAACCCGACGCCGACAAGACGCTGAGCCTGATCCTCTCCCGCCTCGACGACATGAAGGCGGAAGAGACGGTCACCATCGACCTTCGCGGCAAATCGGCGTACTCCGACTACATGATCGTCACCACCGGCCGGGCCAACCGGCACGTCGGCGCGATCGCGGAGAACGTCGCCAAGGGCCTCAAGGAAAACGGCATCAAGAACATCCATGTCGAGGGCTTCCCCAATTGCGACTGGGTGCTGATCGATTCCGGCGATGTGATCGTGCACGTGTTCAGACCCGAAGTCCGCGAGTTCTACAACCTCGAGCGGTTGTACACGCAGGGCCCAGGGGCGGCGAAGGCGATCTAGGCTCAAAGGGCCGATTTCGAATCGGCTGACGCGCATGCTAGCGTCGTGCGCGCGCAACCTGCGCGCGGTGTTGAAAACGCGACCCTGAAGAACCCATGCGTGTTGCTGTCATTGCGGTGGGCCGGCTGAAGCAGGGCCCCGAACGGGAGCTTGCCGACCGCTATTTCGAGCGGTTCGAGGAGGCCGGCCGCAAGCTCGGATTCCGCGAGCTCACCATCCACGAAATTCCGGAGAGCCGCGCGCGCGATACCGCGACGCGGATGACCGAGGAAGCTGCGGCGATCTCGGCCCATATCCCCGACAAGGCGATCCTGGTGGCGATGGACGAGCGCGGCCAGAATCTCGATTCCACCGTATTCGCACGGCATCTGGCGCGCTGGCGCGACGAGGGGGCCGGACATACTATCTTCATGATCGGAGGGGCGGACGGACTTTCGCCCGAATTGCGCCGTAAGGCCAAGCTCGCGATCGCGTTCGGCTCTGCGACCTGGCCGCATCAAATGGTCCGCGTCATGCTTCTGGAACAGATTTACCGGGCCGCCACCATTCTGGCCGGCCACCCCTATCACCGCGCGTGATGCGCGCCACAACGAGCACCTTTGCCGACACGATGCGAGCGCCGCTCCTCAACCTGCTGCTGATCACCGGCGTTGCCGGCGCAAGCCTCGCGCAAGCTTGCATAAGCCTCGCGCAAGCTCAGACGGCAGCGCCGCAGACCGCGGCCGTCTCGCCCGATGCGATCAAGCAGCGCGAGCAGGAGCTGGAGGCCGCCCGCGCCAGGCAGAAGAGCGCGGAGGAAGCCCAGGCCAAGCTCAAATCCGAGATCACCTCGCTCGGCAAGGACCGCACCCAGCTCAATCAACAGCTGATCGACACCGCCGCCAATGTGCGCGGGGTCGAGACCAAGATCGACGACACCGAAGCACGGCTGCGAAGCCTGAACGGCCGCGAGCAGGAGATGCGCGCGTCGCTTGATTCGCGCCGCGCCGACATCGTCGAGGTGCTAGCGGCCTTGCAACGGGCCGGGCGGCGCACGCCGCCGGCGCTGCTGGTGCGTCCCGAAGATGCGCTGCAGTCGCTGCGCACCGCGATGCTGCTCGGCGCCGTCGTCCCCGAATTGCGCGGCCGCGCCGAAAAGATCGCAAGCGAGCTCGGCGAGCTCGTGGCCTTGCGCAAGACCATCGCCACCGAACGCGACCAGCTCGCCTCCGACCGCGACAAGGTCAGGAGCGATCAGACCCGGCTCACCGCCCTCGTCGACGAGCGGCAGCGCCAGCAGGCGGCGCGCGAGAAGGATCTCGACGCCGAGAACTCGCGCGCGATCGCGCTTTCAAGGCAGGTCGGCGATCTCCAGGGGCTCATCACCAAGATGGAGCAGGACCTGCAGAGCGCCGCCAAGGCGGCCGAGAAGGCCGCCGAAGCGGCCAGGCAGGCCGAGGCCAAGGAGGCCAAGGCTGTGGCGGCAAACGCGGCCGCCAGCGCCAAATCGGGGCCGGGCGCGTTCAAGGACCGTTCCCGGACCACCCCGGCGATCGCCTTCGCCTCTGCCAAGGGCCTGCTGCCGCTGCCGGTTAACGGTAACAAGATCAGGGATTTTGGCGGTTCCGACGGCGTCGGCGGGGTCCAGAAGGGCATTTCGCTGGCGACCAAGCCGGGCTCCCAGGTCACAACGCCGTGTGACGGCTGGGTGGTCTATTCCGGCCCGTTCCGCAGCTATGGACAACTCTTGATCCTCAACGCCGGGGGCGGGTATCATGTCCTGATCGCCGGGATGGAGCGCATTTCGGTCAACATCGGACAGTTTGTGCTCACGGGGGAGCCGGTCGCGACCATGGGGTCGACATCTCAAGTCGCCTCCATTCTCGCGACGAACGCGAGTCAACCTGTGCTGTATGTCGAGTTCCGTAAGGACGGCACTCCAATCGATCCAGGCCCATGGTGGGCCGCAAATGAAGGCGAGAAGGTTCGCGGATGATGCGCAAGACTTCAGTAATCCTCCTCAGCGCAGCCACGGGCGCAGCGCTGATGCTGTTCGTGACGCAGCCGCGCGCGGTGTTCATGGGCTCCAGCGCGCGAGCCGCCACCGCTGACACCTATCGCCAGCTCAATCTGTTCGGCGACGTCTTCGAGCGCGTGCGCTCCGACTATGTCGAGAAGCCCGACGACACCAAGCTGATCGAATCGGCCATCAGCGGCATGCTCACCGGCCTCGATCCGCATTCCAGCTATATGGATGCCAAGAGCTTCCGCGACATGCAGGTGCAGACCCGCGGTGAGTTCGGCGGCCTCGGCATCGAGGTGACGATGGAGGACGGCCTGATCAAGGTGGTCTCGCCGATCGACGACACGCCGGCCTCGCGCGCCGGCATCATGGCCAACGACATCATCACCAATCTCGACGACGAGGCGGTGCAGGGCCTGACCCTGAACCAGGCGGTCGAGAAGATGCGCGGCCCGGTCAACACCAAGATCAAGCTGAAGATCATCCGCAAGGGCCAGGACAATCCGCTCGACGTCACGCTGGTGCGCGACAACATCCGCGTCCGCTCGGTGCGCGCGCGCGTCGAACAGGACGACATCGCCTATATCCGAATCACCACCTTCAACGAGCAGACCACCGAGGGCCTGAAGCGCGAGGTCGCCAACCTCTCGAATCAGATCGGCGACAAGCTCAAGGGCTACATCATCGACCTCCGCAACAACCCGGGCGGCCTGCTCGAGGAAGCGGTCACCGTCTCCGACTCGTTCTTGGAGAAGGGCGAGATCGTCTCGACCCGCGGCCGCAATGCCGAGGAGACCCAGCGCCGCACCGCGCATGCGGGCGACCTCACCAAGAGCAAGCCGGTCATCGTGCTGGTCAATGGCGGCTCGGCCTCGGCGTCGGAGATCGTCGCCGGCGCGCTGCAGGACCACAAGCGCGCGACCATCGTCGGCACGCGCTCGTTCGGCAAGGGCTCGGTGCAGACCATCATCCCGCTCGGAAGCGGCAACGGCGCGCTGCGCCTGACCACGGCGCGCTACTACACGCCGTCGGGCAAGTCGATCCAGGCCAAGGGCATCGTGCCCGACATCGAGGTGCTGCAGGACGTGCCGGACGAGCTGAAGGCACGCACCGACACCAAGGGCGAGGCTTCGCTGCGCGGCCATCTCAAGAACGACGGCGACGAGAAGACCGGCTCGCAGTCCTACGTCCCGCCGGACGCCAAGGACGACAAGGCGCTCAAGCTCGCCGGCGACCTGCTCCACGGCATCAAGAACAGCGCCTCGGCCGCGCCCGCCCCCGGCGGCGACAACAAGGCCACGACCGACAAGCCCAAAGCGGCCAACTAAGTCGGCGCCACACGCGATCTCACGAAAAGGGCGGCTCCCGGAGCCGCCCTTTTTGCTTGGAACTCTTGGCAGCTCCCGGCATCCCCGGCCTATCCCGGCCTGCCGCCGCTTGACCGTGGCGTGGTATCGTCGGCAGCAGTGATTCGGGATCTCGCATGACTGAAACGGCCGATGATCTGAGCACCCCGCTCGGACAGGACAAGCCGCGCCGGAAACGCCGGCTGCGGCTGCCGTTCACGGCCATGCAGTTGCTCGCCGTTCTGCTCGGCCTTTTCCTGCTCAGCTTTGCCGGCTTTGCCATCTTCAACAAGGATCCGCTCGGCGGCGAGCCGATGAAGCGGATCGCGATCGGTGATTCCAAGGCGACCGACGAGAAGCCGGCAGCCTCCGGTCACGGCCAGGACGGCAAGAACGAGAGCAAGCCGGACAGCAAGCACGAGACCAAGGAAGCGCCGAAATCGCCGGGCGAGCAGAAGACCGTCACCATGATCGACGGCTCCACCGGCGCGCGCCACGACGTGGTGATCGGCGCCGGCGATGCCGCCGAAAAGAGCGAGGCCGCGGCTGCTTCGGCCCCGCCGCCGGTCATGGCCGGGATCGACCCGAAGATGCTGGAGAAATCGCGCTACGGCATGATCCCGATGGTCGCCGGCGACCTGAAGCCTTTCAACGTCTATGCCGCGGACGCGGACCGCGCCAAGGCCGCCAAGATGCCGGTGGTCGCGATCGTGATCGGCGGCCTCGGCGTCGGCGCCGCCAAGACCACCGATGCCATCATGAAGCTGCCGCCGGCGGTGACGCTGGCTTTCACGCCCTACGGCGCCGATCCCGGCAAGCTCGCCGAACGCGCCCGTGCGCAGCGCCACGAGATCTTCCTGCAGATCCCGATGGAGCCCTACGATTTCCCGGACAACGACCCCGGCCCGCAGACGCTTCTGACCTCGCTCAGCCCCGACCAGAACATGGACCGCCTGTACTGGCATCTAAGCCGGATGCAGGGCTATGCCGGCATCACCAATTTCATGGGCGCGCGCTTCGTCGCGACCGAGCCTGCGATGCAGCCGATCATCCGCGAGGCGGCCAAGCGCGGCCTCGGCTTCTTCGACGACGGCTCCTCGCCCCGCAGCATCGCGTCCCAGGCCGCGGGCAGCGCGGCGATGCCGTTCGGCAAGGGCGACATCGCGATCGACGCGGTGCCGACCCCGACCGAGATCGACCGCGCCTTGAACAAGCTGGAATCGGCGGCACGCGAGCGCGGCGCGGCGGTGGGCACGGCCAGCGCCCTTCCCGTCTCGATCGACCGCATCAGCGCCTGGACCAAGACATTGGGCGACCGAGGTATCCTTTTGGTGCCATTGACAACCGCGATGCTGAAATCAAAATCCAGCTAAATCAACGGATTGGTGCGGCCCGGGTCCTGGCGGGGGACCGGTTGGGCCGAACCTGCAGCATGCAAGAGGTCTGGCGGAATGGCGCGTTACGAGGATCTGCCCTACCGGACCTGTGTCGGTGTGATGCTGCTCAACAGCAAGGGTCTCGTGTTCATCGGCCGCCGTGCCGGCGGCATCGAGCATGTCGACGACACCCATGTCTGGCAGATGCCGCAAGGCGGCGTCGATCCCGGCGAGGACAATTGGGAAGCCGCCAAGCGCGAGCTGTATGAGGAGACCAGCGTGCGCTCGGTCGAGCGGCTCGGCGAGGTCCCGGACTGGCTCACCTACGACATCCCGCGCACGGTCGCGGGGCGTACCTGGAAGGGCCGCTACCGCGGCCAGCGCCAGAAATGGTTCGCGGTGCGCTTCACCGGCAAGGACAGCGAGATCAATGTCGAGAAGCCCGGCGGCGGCGGCCACAAGGCCGAATTCGTGAACTGGCGCTGGGAGCCGATGAAGAACCTCACCGGTCTGATCATTCCCTTCAAGCGCCCGGTCTACGAGCGCGTGGTGCAGGAATTTTCCGCGCTGGCCGATGAATGAGCCGGGTCACCTGCCGCCATACTCTCGGTCGTCGTCCCCGCGAAGGCGGGGACCCATAACGCCGGGGAGAAATTGGACAGGCGATGGCAACCACGAGCTTTCCACAAATCCCGGCCTGTGGTTATGGATTCCGAGCTCGCGCTCTGCGCGCCCCGGAATGACGACGATAGAAAGATTTGCGTGACGACTGAAAAGCCCTACCGCCCCAATGTGGGCATCGCCCTCTTCAATGCCGAAGGCCGCGTGCTGATCGGCCACCGCTTCAAGGGCGATGGCCCTGAGATCATCCTGCCGGGGCTCGACTGGCAGATGCCGCAGGGCGGCGTCGACGAAGGCGAGAATCTGCGCGATGCTGTGATGCGCGAGCTCTGGGAGGAGACCAACGTTGTCAGCGCAAGCTTCCTCGGCGAGACCGACTGGCTCACTTACGAATTCCCGCCCTATGACGGCCCGCAGACGCATCGCCTCGCGAAATTCCGCGGCCAGCGCCAGAAATGGTTCGCGCTGCGCTTCACCGGCAAGGATGACGAGATCGATCCGCTGACGCCGCGCAACGGCCAGCCCGCCGAGTTCGACGCCTGGCGCTGGGAGCGCCTGGACCGCGTTGCCGACGTCGTGGTGCCCTTCCGGCGCGAGGTCTATCTCGCAGTGGCGCGAGAGTTTGCGCCCTTCGCGAACTAAAATCGCGAAAACAACCCCATGCACAGTAGAACGGGGTTTGAAATCATGAGGAAATTTTCGCCGAACTTTTAAGTGTGAGGGGCGCTCGCTCTCCCGCTCCCTACACCTCAAGGGCAGGCATTTCCCGACAATCCCAATGCGGAGACAGCCCCCACCCCAGCCCTCCCCCGCAAGCGGGAGAGGGAGTCGACTGCCAATGCCGCGGCATCGCTAATTGATCGGTCCCACCGTGAACGGGCCGATTGCTATGACGTGGCAGTCGCTGTCGCGCTTGGCGCAGTCGGCGAGCGCGGAACTGACGGCCGCCTGCTCGTCGGCGGCCTTGAGGCCGAGGCCCGGCCGGCCGGCGGTGCCGACGGCGATTGCGGTCCAGCCCATGGCGTCGCCGATCTTGCGCACCACCTCGCCGCGCGCATCTGCCAGGATCGAGGCGTTGGAGGCGGCATGGAAGAAGCCGGTGATCCTGAACAGGGTCGGGATCGGCACGACGAAATTATCGTCGATCGCGACGACCATGCACGCGGTGCCGGCAATCGCGCCGCACGATTCCAGCGACCGGCGCGCCGCGTCCTCCGCCGATGTCGCGCCGAGCACCATGAAATATTGTCCGCCCGGGCCGAGCGCGACCGAGCGGGATTTCGCCGCCGGCACGAAGATGTTCTCGAGCCGGACCTTCTGCGGCTCGCGCACCATCGGAAAATCCTTCGAGACGAAGGCCCGCTCGGTCATGGCGTCATGCCGGAAGTAAGGAGCTGCCGGCATCGGCGGCTTGCCATGCGCATACACGACATTGTTGCCGACCGCGTAGAGCTCGCAGCGCCGCGGCGATTGCGCGGCGTCGGCGCGCTTCTGGCACTGCTCGAGCGCGGTGTTGCGCGCGGCCTCTTCGCTCGCCTGGTTCAGCGCCGAGCCGGTGAAGCCGCCGACATTGAGCGCGAAAGCCTTGTGATCGCCGGCGCTCGCATAATCACCCGCAAGAAAACTGCGCACGCGCTCGTTGATGAAGGGCACACTGTCGGCGGGGAATTTGCCTGATATCGGCGATTCCGACGGCGACGGCGCCGGCATCGGTGCCATCGCGGCGCCGGCATTGGACGGCGCCATCGGGGCCATCGGCGCCTTGGCGAGCTGGGTCGGTGACGGGCTCGGCGTCGCGGCACTTGCCGTTGGCGTGATGCTGGGCTTCGCACTGGGCGCTGCGCTGGGCGTCGCGGCCGGAGTCGGCGCGACACTCGCCGTCTGCTTGAGCTTGGTGTTGTAGAGGAAGCCGGAAACGCCGATGCCCACGATCGAGACCACCGCCACCACCAGCGGCCACATCCACACGGGAGTGGCGGCGAGCCCAGAGGCCGGCTTCTTCAGCTGCGGCTTGGAATAGGTGCCGTCCTCGCGCCGCATCGCCACCATGTAGGCGTGCACCGGCGTCGGGATGTTCTTGACCTCCTGCGCGCCGATATCGGCGAACTGCACCGAGAGCTTGTTGGCGACCTGCTCGTGCACCGCGCGGGAGACGCAGATGCCGCCGACCTCGGCGAGCCCTTCAAGTCTTGCCGCGATGTTGACGCCGTCGCCTAAGAGATCGCCGTTACGCTCGACCACGTCGCCGATGGTGATGCCGATGCGGAACGACATCTGCCGGCTCGGCGGATAGGCCATGTTGCGGGTTCGCAGGCTTTCCTGGATGTCGATCGCACAGCGCACCGCGTCGACGGCGCTCGGGAATTCCGCGAGCACGGCATCGCCGGCCGTATTGAAGATGCGCCCACTGGCCTTGGCGATGAAATCGTCGATGACCTCGCGATAGGAGGCCAGACGCCGCAGCGTCTCCTCCTCGTCTTCCGCGACCAGTCGCGAGTAGCCGGCAATATCGGCTGCAAGAATCGCTGCGATCTTGCGTTTCATCAGTTACCCGCCCCGGGAACAAATATGCGGGCAGAATGCCGCGATCCCCGGCACGGTGCAACAAAGTTTCGGCGCCCGCCACTTCCGTGACGAGCGCCGAATCGGTTCGAAAATCTGAGACCTTGGAGCCCCGAAGCGATGCCTCGGGGCTTAATGCATGGCCGTCGCGTTGAGCTGATGCTGGATGCTCTTGAAATGGTCGAGCCGCTCGATGGCCTGATCGAGCTCGCTGCCTTCGTGCTCCTTCAGGCTTTCCTGCATTCCCGCGATCGTCTCGGCGAACTTGGCGCGATCGAGCTCGGCCACCGAGGTCGCGACGTCGGCGAGCACGGTCAGGCCCTTTTCGGAAACTTCGGCGAGACCGCCGAGCACGATGACCTTCTCATGCTTCCCGCCGGCGGTGATGGTGAGAATGCCCGGGCGGATCGCAGCCACGACCGGCGCATGTCCGGCCAGCACGCCGAAATCACCCTCGACGCCGGGGATGTCGACCTGATCGACCTCGCCAGAGAATGCGAGCTTTTCCGGCGAGACGAGATCGAAGTGGAAGGTGGCCATGGTTTTTCCGCTTGCTTCGCTTGTCACCCGCGGGCCTGACCCGCGGGTCCATCAATCAACGAAAGTTCTCTCTCGATGGATCGCCGGGACGTTAGCTTGAAGACGCGCTTCGCGCTTTCGCCCGGCAATGACGAGATGCTTAGGCCGCCTCAGCAGCCAGCTTCTTGCCCTTCTCGACGGCTTCTTCGATGGTGCCGACCATGTAGAAGGCGGCTTCCGGCAGGTGGTCGTACTTGCCTTCCACCAGGCCCTTGAAGCCCTTGATGGTGTCGGCGAGGTCGACGAACTTGCCCGGCGAACCCGTGAAGATTTCGGCGACGTGGAACGGCTGCGACATGAAACGCTCGACCTTGCGGGCGCGCGCCACCGTCAGCTTGTCCTCTTCCGAAAGCTCGTCCATGCCGAGAATGGCGATGATGTCCTGGAGCGCCTTGTAGCGCTGCAGCACCTGCTGGACCTGACGGGCGACCGCGTAGTGCTCCTCGCCGACGACCAGCGGGGAGAGCATGCGCGAGGTCGAGTCGAGCGGATCCACCGCCGGGTAGATGCCCTTTTCGGCGATCGAACGCGACAGCGTGGTGGTCGCATCCAAATGCGCGAACGAGGTCGCGGGCGCCGGGTCGGTCAAGTCGTCGGCCGGAACGTAGATGGCCTGCACCGAGGTGATCGAGCCCTTCTGCGTGGTGGTGATGCGCTCCTGCAGCGCGCCCATGTCGGTCGCGAGCGTCGGCTGATAACCCACGGCGCTCGGAATACGACCCAGCAGCGCCGACACTTCCGAGCCGGCCTGGGTGAAGCGGAAGATGTTGTCGACGAAGAACAGCACGTCCTGGCCCTTGTCGCGGAAGTCTTCCGCGATGGTCAGACCCGTGAGCGCGACGCGGGCGCGGGCGCCCGGCGGCTCGTTCATCTGGCCGAACACCAGCGCGCACTTCGACTTGACGCTCGGGTCCGGATTCTTCGGATCGGCGTTGACCTTGGACTCGATGAACTCGTGATAGAGGTCGTTGCCCTCGCGGGTACGCTCGCCCACGCCGGCGAACACGGAGTAGCCGCCGTGCGCCTTCGCGACGTTGTTGATCAGTTCCTGAATCAGCACGGTCTTGCCGACGCCGGCGCCGCCGAACAGGCCGATCTTGCCGCCCTTGGCGTACGGGGCCAGAAGGTCGACGACCTTGATGCCGGTGACGAGAATTTCAGCCTCGGTGGACTGGTCGGTGTAGGTCGGCGCTTCCTGATGGATGGGGCGCAGAGCTTCGGTCTTGACGGGACCTGCTTCGTCGATCGGCTCGCCGATGACGTTGATGATTCGGCCGAGCGTGCCTTCGCCGACGGGAACGCGGATCGGCTCGCCGGTATCGGTGACTTCCTGGCCGCGAACCAGACCCTCGGTCACGTCCATAGCGATCGTGCGCACGGTGGATTCACCGAGATGCTGCGCAACTTCCAGCACGAGGCGGATGTTGCCGTTCTTGGTTTCCAGCGAATTGAGAATGGCCGGGAGGTGGCCCTCGAACTGAACGTCGACGACGGCGCCCATGACCTGGGTGACGCGACCGACCGGGTTAGCTGCTGTAGCCATGAAGCTCTCCTTCGAAATTCTTTACTTGAACGACCGTCGTTGAGTTCGCGTCAGACCGCCTCGGCGCCGGAGATGATCTCGATCAGCTCCTTGGTGATCTGGGCTTGACGGGTTCGGTTGTAGATCTGGGTTTGCTTGCGGATCATTTCGCCGGCGTTGCGGGTGGCGTTGTCCATCGAGCTCATCTGCGCGCCGTAGAACGAAGCGTTGTTTTCCAGCAGTGCGCGGAAGATCTGCACCGCGATGTTGCGCGGCAGCAGGCCCGAGAGGAGCTCGTCCTCTTCCGGCTCGTATTCGTAGGACGTCGACGGCGCGTTCGCCGCCTTTTCTTCCACAACGAGCGGAATGATCTGCTGTGCGGTCGGGATCTGAGCGATCACCGACTTGAACTGCGCGTAGAACAGCGTGCAGACGTCGAACTCGCCGTTCTCGAAACGCGCCAGCACCTTTTTCGCGATGTCCTCGGCGTTGACGAAACCGAGCTGACGAACGCTGCGTAGGTCGAGATGCTCGACGATCTGCTTGTCGAACAGACGACGAAGCTGCTCGTAACCCTTGCGGCCGACGCAGAAGAATTTGACTTCCTTGCCCTGCGCCATCAGCGCCTGGGCGCGTTCGCGCGCGAGACGCACGATCGACGAGTTGAAGGCGCCGGACAGGCCACGCTCGCCGGTGCAGACCAGCAGCAAATGAACCTGGTCCTTGCCGGTGCCGGCAAGCAGCGCCGGTGCGCCGGGCGAACCCGCGGCGGCGCTGGCGATGTTGGAGATCACCGCGCTCATCTTGTCGGCATAGGGGCGTGCAGCTTCCGCCGCCTGCTGGGCGCGGCGCAACCTGGATGCCGCGACCATCTGCATGGCCTTGGTGATCTTTTGCGTCGCCTTGGTGGAGGCGATGCGCACGCGCATGTCTTTAAGTGACGCCATTCTTCGTTCACCCCGGCGATCAGCCTGTGGCTGGACCGCGACCCTATCCTGTCGTCATGCCCGGGCTTGTCCCGGGCATCCAAGTCTTGCCTCCACGCCGTGACGCGTGGATGGCCGGGACTTCAGTTGCGAAGACGCGCTTCGCGCTTCAGCCCGGCCATGACGGCGTTCTTACGCGAAGCTCTTCGCGAAACCTTCGACCACCGACTTCAGCTTCGCAGCGCTGTCGTCGGAGAGATCGCGGCTGTCGCGGATCGCATTGAGGATGTCGACGTGCTTGCCGCGCAGCAGCGAGAGCAGGCCGTCCTCGAACGCACGCACCTTGTTGACCGGCAGCGGATCGAGATAGCCGTTGGTGCCGGCCCAGATCACGCAGACCTGCTCTTCCATCTTCAGCGGCGAGAACTGCGGCTGCTTCAGGAGCTCGGTGAGGCGCGAACCGCGGTTGAGCAGACGCTGGGTCGAGGCATCGAGATCGGAGCCGAACTGCGCGAACGCCGCCATTTCGCGGTACTGCGCCAGCTCGCCCTTGATCTTGCCGGCGACCTTCTTCATCGCCTTGGTCTGCGCCGACGAACCGACGCGCGACACCGACAGACCGACGTTCACCGCCGGACGGATGCCCTGGAAGAACAGGTCGGTTTCCAGGAAGATCTGACCGTCGGTAATCGAAATCACGTTGGTCGGGATGTAGGCCGACACGTCGTTGGCCTGGGTTTCGATCACCGGCAGCGCGGTGAGCGAGCCCGAACCGTGGTCCTTGCTGAGCTTTGCCGCGCGCTCGAGCAGGCGGGAATGCAGATAGAACACGTCGCCGGGATAAGCTTCGCGGCCCGGCGGACGGCGCAACAGCAGCGACATCTGGCGATAGGCGACGGCCTGCTTCGACAGATCGTCATAGATGATCACGGCGTGCATGCCGTTGTCGCGGAAATACTCGCCAATGGTGCAGCCGGTAAACGGCGCGATGTACTGCATCGGCGCCGGGTCGGACGCGGTGGCGGCGACGATGATGGAATATTCCAGCGCGCCCTGCTCTTCCAGCACCTTGACGAACTGGGCAACCGTCGAACGCTTCTGGCCGATCGCGACATAGACGCAATACAGCTTGATGTTCTCGTCCGGCTGCGCGTTGAGCGGCTTCTGGTTCAGAATGGTGTCGAGCGCGATCGCGGTCTTGCCGGTCTGGCGGTCGCCGATGATCAGCTCGCGCTGGCCGCGGCCGACGGGGATCAGGGCGTCGATCGCCTTGAGGCCGGTCGCCATCGGCTCGCTCACCGACTTACGCGGAATGATGCCGGGCGCCTTGACGTCGACGCGCATGCGCTTGTCGGCCTGGATTGGGCCCTTGCCGTCGATCGGATTGCCGAGACCGTCGACAACGCGGCCGAGCAGGCCCTTGCCGACCGGCGCGTCCACGATGGCGCGGGTGCGCTTGACGGTCTGGCCTTCCTTGATCTCACGGTCGGCACCGAAAATGACGATACCGACGTTGTCGGTTTCGAGGTTCAGCGCCATGCCGCGGGTGCCGTTCTCGAACTCGACCATTTCACCGGCCTGGACGTTGTCCAGACCGTAGACGCGGGCGATGCCGTCGCCGACGGACAGCACCTGTCCGACTTCGGAGACTTCAGCTTCCTGGCCGAAATTCTTGATCTGGTCCTTGAGGATCGCGGAAATTTCCGCGGCGCGGATGTCCATCAGCCTGCCTCTTTCATCGCGTGCTTGATCGAATTGAGTTTGGTGCGAAGCGAACTATCGATCATGCGGCTGCCAAGCTTCACGACGAGGCCACCGATGATCGAGGGATCGACATTCACGTTGAGCGCGACGTCCTTGCCGGTCACCGACTTCAGGGCAACCTTGAGGGCGTCGAGATTCTTGTCCGAGAGCTTTTCCGCCACGGTCACGTCGGCCGTCACTTCGCCCTTGAACCTGGCGACGAGCGCGCGGTAGGCGCGGATGACGTCCGTCACCGCGAACAGGCGGCGGTTGGCGGTCAGCACTTTGAGGAAATTGGCGGAGATGCCGGCAATGCCGGCCTTGGCCAGCACGGCGGTGAGAGCCCTGGACTGGGCCTCGGCGGCAAACACCGGGCTGCGGACGAGGCGCTTTAGATCGGCGCTCTCGTTCAGCAGGGCCTCGAATTTCTCGAGGTCGGCCTTGACCTCGTCGACCACTTTCTGGTCGCGGGCCAGTTCAAACAAGGCCGTTGCATAACGGCCGGACACACCGGAAACGGACGTATCTTCTGCAGCCACAGACGCGCTCTTTTTGCTGTCAAACTCGCAAGGGAAAAACCGTCGCCACGAAGCGGCGCCAAGCGATCCAAGCCCTTGGAATTCAAGCGGGACTTTGATTCTCGGCCGACACGGGAGGTGCCGGATCCGTTAAAATCGCGGCTTTGCTAACATAGCAGGCGCGCACGTGCAACATGACGCCAAATTAAAGGCGCGAGCTTCTGTCGCCAGTTCGTCGCACGCCGTGACGCCGTCTTGATGATCGGGAGGACGGCGCCCCGCGTCACGGAATTGCCGTGCACCCTCCGGTACCGCCCAGCCATTTCGTTCCTGCCTCCAGCGCATAGCGGCCATGAACACGGCTCGCTGAGGCGTGACCTCAAGCCCGACTGCCAGCTCTTCCCGAATACTTACTGAATTCTAAACGCGGAAGATGATGACTTCGTTTTACAGTAATTCAAAGTAATCGTTAGGTTAACGAATCGTTAAAATTCAGGATTACGGAACATCGGCTGCAATATCGATGCCAGTCACAAGATATTTCATGACGACACAGAATGGATTTACTGCCCAATTCATGCCGCATTGGGAATCGAAACGCCAAACCGCTCACAAACTGATGGGGGCTCCACTAGCCACATATGTGGCAATACTAGCTTAGGGACCACTAAATGCTGTCTTTGAAGACGCTGGGCTTTGTGACCCGGCCGCGTACGGCGATCGCTTTCGTTGCCGCAACTCTCCTCATCGGTGGAACTGCCACCGAGGCTTCCGCCAAATCCCGCCACCACCGGCATCATCATCACCGCCACCACGCCCAGGCCGATACCAACGCGACTTCCGATTGGCGCAACGCCAATGCATCGATGACGCCGACCTCGGGCTCGGGCCACAGCTTTTCCGGCATGGCCTCCTATTACGGCAATGAATCCGGCAGCCGCACCGCTTCCGGCCAGCGCTTCAACCAGAACGCCCTGACCGCGGCGCACCGCTCGCTGCCGTTCGGCACCAAGCTGCGCGTCACCCATCGCGGCTCGAGCGTCATCGTCACCATCAACGACCGTGGCCCGTTCATCCGCGGCCGGGTTCTCGACCTCTCCACGGGTGCTGCCCGCGCCATCGGCCTCACCGGCGCCGGCGTCGGCCGCGTTACCGCGGAAGTCGTCTCCTAAGGCGCGTTAGCGCCCCAGTGATCGCGCAGTTTTCATCAGTTTTCTGCGCGAATGAAACAAGCCCGCGGTCTTGGGGGACCGCGGGCTTTTTTGTTTGTGCTTCGTAGCCCGGATGGAGCGCAGCGTAATCCGGGGTCTTCGTGCGCGCTGCGCTCCATCCGGGCTACGGTTGATGCAAGAAGTGAGACTTGCGCACTGCTCTCTCGCCGTCATTGCGAGCGCAGCGAAGCAATCCAGGATCTTTCCGCCGAGGGACTCTGGATTGCTTCGTCGCTCCGCTCCTCGCAATGACGGTGAGAGAGCGGCGCGTCGTCTCTACAAAAAGCTCTGCGGATCGACGTCGACTTCGAGCTTCTGATTGCCCGTCGCCTTCGGGCAGACGGCGAGCCAATTGCGCAAATAGTCCGACAGATCGAAGCCGCGCGCCGATTTCACCAGGATGCGGAAGCGGTAGCGACCCTTGATGACGGCGAGCGGCGCTTCGGCCGGCCCCAGCACCACGACGCGCTCGTCGCGCGGCGCGAGCGCGACGATACGGCGGCCGAGGCCTTCGGCGCTCGGGCGATCTCCGGCCGAGATGATCAGGCTCGCGAGCCGGCCGAACGGCGGATACAGCGTGCGTTCGCGCAAATCGATCTCGCTGTCGTAGAACGCCTCGCGATCGCAGGCGATCAGCGCCTTCATCACGGGATGATCGGGCTGGTGCGTCTGCAAGTACCCTACGCCGCGGCCCTGCTCGCGGCCGGCGCGGCCGATCACCTGGTTGAGCAATTGCCAGGTGCGTTCCGCCGCGCGCGGATCGCCGTTGGACAGGCCGAGATCCGCGTCGACCACGCCGACGAGATTGAGCCTGGGAAAATTGTGGCCCTTGGCGACGAGCTGCGTGCCGATGATGATGTCGACGCGCCCCTCCGCGATCTCGGCGAGCTCCGAGCGCATGGTCTCGATCGAGGTGATGAGGTCGCTCGACAGCACCATGGTGCGGGCTTGCGGAAACAGCGCGGCTGCCTCCTCCTGCAGGCGCTCGACCCCGGGGCCGACCGCGACCAGCGATTCCTCGGCCGAGCAGTGCGGGCAGAGATGCGGGCGCGGCATCGAGAAGCCGCAATGATGACAGACGAGGCGCTGGCGAAAACGGTGATCGACCAGCCAAGCATCGCAGATGGTGCAGGCGAAGCGATGGCCGCAGCCGCGGCACAGCGTCAGCGGCGCATAGCCGCGGCGGTTGAGGAACAAGAGCGCCTGCTCGCGCTTCTCGATCGCGCCGCGAATCTCGCCGGCGAGACGCGGCGAGATGAAGCGGCCGCGCGCCGGCGGCTCGCGGCGCATGTCGATGGCCTCGATATGCGGCATGTGCTGACCGCCGAAGCGCGAGGGCAGCGCAACGCGCTGATAGCGGTTTTTGCGGGCGTTGACCTCGGACTCCACCGACGGCGTCGCAGAGGCCAGCACGACAGGGATCTTCGCGATATGCCCGCGCACCACCGCCATGTCGCGGGCGTGATAATGCACGCCCTCGTCCTGCTTGTAGGCCTGGTCGTGCTCTTCATCGACGACGATCAGGCCGAGATCGGCGTAGGGGAGAAACAGCGCCGAGCGCGCCCCGACCACGACCGGCGCGGTGCCGCCCGAGATCGCGGCCCAATTGCGCGCGCGCGTGCGCGGGGTCAGCTCGGAATGCCATTC
Source organism: Bradyrhizobium sp. U531 (assembly GCF_051710265.1). NCBI lineage: Bacteria > Pseudomonadati > Pseudomonadota > Alphaproteobacteria > Hyphomicrobiales > Nitrobacteraceae > Bradyrhizobium > Bradyrhizobium sp. U531. Next base: position 683,728 of record NZ_JASVEN010000002.1, on the reverse strand, counting down.
GATCGGCCGCGCGCCGAAGCGCTGCGCGAAGCGATCGAGGAACTGGCCGGTGAGCGCGATCTCCGGCATCAGGATCAACGACTGTTTTCCCCGGCGGATAGTTTCCGCAACCGCCTCGAAATAAACCTCGGTCTTGCCGGAGCCAGTGACGCCGTCGAGCAGCGCGACATGAAAGGTGCCGTTGGCCGCGAGCGCACGCATCGCGTCCACGCCGGCCCGCTGCAGCGGCGAAAAATCCGGCCGGCCGAAATCCGGATCGGGCCTTGGTGGCGGCGCAGGCGGCGGCATCGGCTCGACCGTGAGCGTGCCCTCGTCGACGAGGCCGTCGATCACGCCGGCGGAGACGCCCGCTTCTTTCGCCGCTTCCGACTTGCCGTGCAGCAGCCGGTCCGACAGCACCTCGAGCAGGCGCGCCCGCGCCGGCGTCAGCCTCTTCGGGGGATCGCCGACCAGGCGCACGCCGGGACGGACCCGCTCGGGGCCGAGATTGTCGCCCATCCGCAGGCACATGCGCAGCACCATGCCGCGCGGGCTCAGCGTGTAATTGGCGACCCAGTCGACCACCTGTCGCAGCTCGGGCTTGAGCGGGGGAATGTCGAGCTTCTCGCTGACCTCCTTGAGGCGATTGTGCAGGCGCGGATCCGGATTGGTGTTTTCGCCCCAGACCACGGCCAGCACCTCGCGCGGCCCGAGCGGCACGCCGACGAGATCGCCCGCCTTCAGCTCCATCCCGCGCGGCACCTTGTAGGAATAGGTCTGGTCGAGCGCGACCGGCACCAGCACGTCGACCATGCCGGTCGCGTTGGCGGGGGCGGCGTTGCTGCGGGACGAGTGATCCATGGAGAGGGAATCGGAACCTTTGGGCTTTCAGCCTAGCGCCGGGGCGCGACCTTAGCGAACGTTAACGAGTCTGATGCGATATACTGAGCGGAATCATTACGTCCAGAGCGCATGAGCAAAGCGGCCGCCCCATTGATCGAGCTCGCCAGCGCCGATCCCTCGATCGCGCAGGAGATGACGCGCTGGCTGTCGCATCTCGGCGCCGAGCGGCGGCTGTCGCCGAAGACGCTGGAGGCCTATGGCCGCGACCTCAGGCAGTGCCTGGATTTCCTTTGCAGCCATTGGGGCGAGCGCGTGACGCTCAAGCGCTTCGCCGCGCTGGAGGCGACCGACGTGCGCGCCTTCATGGCGATGCGCCGGGCCGACGACATTGCCGGCCGCAGCCTGATGCGCGCGCTCGCAGGGCTGCGCTCGTTCGGCCGCTTCCTCGAACGCGAGGGCAAGGGCAAGGTCGGCGCGCTCTCTGCGATCCGCGCGCCGAAGGTCGCCAAGAGCCTGCCGAAGCCGCTGCCGATGGCATCCGCGAAACGTCTGGCCGATGCCGACGAGCGCGCCGGCGAGGACCGCGAGACCTGGATCCTCGCCCGCGACGCCGCCGTGATGGCGCTGCTATACGGCTCGGGCCTGCGCATCTCCGAAGCGCTCGGCCTGAAGCGCCGCGAGGTGCCCAAGCCCGGCGAAGGCGACGTGCTGATCGTGACGGGCAAAGGCAATAAGACCCGCATGGTGCCGGTGCTGCAGAACGTGCTGGAGCTGGTGCAGGACTACGTTGCGATGTGCCCCTATCCGCTGCCGGCGGAAAGCCCGATCTTCGTCGGCGCGCGCGGCGGCCCGTTGAGCCCGCGCATCATCCAGCTCGCCATGGAGCGGCTGCGCGGCGCGCTCGGCCTGCCCGACAGCGCGACGCCGCATGCGCTGCGCCACTCTTTCGCCACGCATCTGCTCTCGCGCGGCGGCGATTTGCGCGCCATCCAGGAATTGCTCGGCCATTCCTCGCTCTCGACCACGCAGGTCTATACCGGCATCGATTCCGAGCGCCTCCTGGAAGTCTACGCCAGCGCGCATCCGCGGCGGTGACGTTGCTGAACCAGCGCTGAATGGCCGCTGCTTCCTGACATGAAGCTGTCATAGCAACTCTCTTGGCCCGCGTGCCCCTTGCGCAGGCCGCGCGGTTCGGTCAATCGTTGGGAACCGAACAGGAGGGACTTATGAGCGCACATGAAAGCATGGAGCATGCCGAGCACGCCGAACACGCGTCCGGCTCGAACAAGAAGATCGCGCTCCTGATCGCGGTGCTGGCGCTGTTCCTGGCGGTCTCGGAGACGCTCGGCAAGGGCGCCCAGACCGAATCGATCAGCAAGAACGTCGAGGCCGCCAATCTCTGGGCGTTCTTCCAGGCCAAGAGCATCCGCCGCACCGTGGTGGTGACCGCGGCCGAGCAGGGCAAGCTTACGCTCGCCGGCGCGGACGAGGCGCAAAAGCCCGCCGTGCAGAAGCAGGTCGAGGACTGGACCAAGACCGCGGCGCGCTATCGCTCCGAGCCCGAGACCGGCGAAGGCACCGAGCAGCTCGCCGAGAAAGCCAAGCATGCCGAGCACGATCGCGACGAGGCGACCGCGAAATACCATCACTTCGAGCTGGCCTCGGCCGCCTTCCAAATCGGCATCGTGCTAGCCTCGGCCACCATCATCACCGGCATGCTCGCGCTGGCCTATGTCAGCGGCATCCTGACCCTCGCCGGCCTGTTCATGACCGGGCTCGGCCTGTGGTGGCCGCATCTGCTGCATTTGCATTGAGGGGCCGACGGCGCTTGTAGCCCGCATGAGCGAAAGCGACATGCGGGGGCGACAACGGAAGATCCCGGATGTCGCTTCGCTCATCCGGGCTACGGCACTTTCAGCCACACAAGCAGTGTCATGCCCCGGCTTGACCGGGGCATCCAGTACGCCGCGGCTTTTCGATTCAATCACGACCGCTGGTGGAATACTGGATTGCCCGCCTTCGCGGGCAATGACACTGAGTGTGTGTCACCGCGCCTGGTGCACGCTCTTCCTGAAGCGCTGGATCAGGCGCAGCGTGCGTGACGACCAGCCTTCGCCGTTGCCGGCGATCAGCTCGCGGATGCGCTGCTTGATCGGGTTGACGAGCTCGACGGCCCTGGCGCGGATCTTCAGCACCAGATCGTAGATCCGCTCGAACCAGCGCATCTCCAGAAGCTTGTCGCGCGTCACGTCGAACACGAAGGCGGTGACACCGACGCCGAGCAGTTTTGCGAACAGGAACGTGGACACGCCGCTCAGCCAATATTCATGGGTGAGCAGCCACAGGCCGACCAGCTTGAGCGGAAACAGCGGGATGATTGGCACCGCGAAGATGACCAGCGTCACCGCCGGCGACAGCGCATCGACACGGTCGGACAGCCATTGCTTGAAGCGCGCGAGCGGAATCGCCGCGACGACCTTCGCAACGATCGGCTCGAGATGGTCCCACAGCCAGGCTTCGATCAGGAAGACGATCGCAAGCAGGACCCAGACCGGTTGAAGAAGGCGGCGCAGCATGTGTTTCCCGCCCGATTCAGCGCTGGGCGCGTTGCTACATATGGATGGCCCGCTTGCCGACTGCAAGCGCGGCCTCCTTGATGGCCTCCGAGCGGGTCGGATGGGCGTGGCAGGTTCGCGCGAGATCTTCCGCACTGCCGCCAAACTCCATGAGAACGGCCGCCTCATGGATCATTTCGCCGGCTTCGCGGCCGATAATGTGCACGCCGAGCACTCGATCGGTCTTCGCATCTGCGAGAATCTTCACGAAGCCGTCGGTGGTCTGGTTGACCTTGGAGCGGCCGTTGGCGGTGAACGGAAACTTTCCGACGGTATAGGCGGTGCCGGCCTGCTTCAGTTCCTCCTCGGTCTTGCCGACGGAGGAGACTTCCGGCGTGGTATACACGACGCCCGGGATCACATCGTAATTCACGTGGCCGGCCTGCCCTGCGATGATCTCGGCGACCGCAACGCCTTCGTCCTCGGCTTTGTGCGCCAGCATGGGTCCGGCAACGACGTCGCCGATGGCATAGACGCCCTTCAGGCTGGTGGCGAAATGCGGATCGATCTGCACGCGGCCGCGGGGATCGAGCGCAACGCCCGCTTCCTTCAGGCCGAGCGCCTCGGTGTAGGGCACGCGGCCGATGCAGACCAGCACGACGTCGGCTTCAATCGTCTCGGCAGCGCCGCCAGCGGCCGGCTCGACCGTCGCCTTCAGCGACTTGCCCGAGGTGTCGACGCCCGTGACCTTGGCGCCGAGCTTGAACGAGAAGCCCTGCTTCTCGAGGATGCGCTGGAATTGCTTGGCGATCTCGCCGTCCATGCCGGGCAGGATGCGGTCCAAGAACTCGACGACGACGACTTCGGCGCCGAGACGGTGCCAGACCGAGCCGAGCTCGAGGCCGATCACGCCGGCGCCGACGATCAGGAGCTTGCCGGGGACCTTGTCGAGCGACAGCGCGCCGGTGGACGACACGATGCGCTTCTCGTCGATCTCGATGCCCTTGAGGCGCGCGATGTCCGAGCCGGTCGCGATCACAATGCTCTTGGTCTCGACCACCTGCGACTTGCCGTCGGCGGAGACCTCGACCTTGCCGGTGCCGAGGACCTTGCCGGTGCCCTTGATCACGTCGATCTTGTTCTTCTTCATCAGGAACTCGACACCCTTGACGTTGCCGTCGATGCCCTGCTGCTTGAAGTTCATCATCGCGGGAAGGTCGAGCTTCGGCGAGGAGACCGACACGCCCATCTTGGCGAAGGAGTGCGCGGCCTCCTCGAACATCTCGGAAGCGTGCAGCAGCGCCTTCGACGGCATGCAGCCGACATTGAGACAGGTGCCGCCGAGGCTGGCGTTCTTTTCGACCACGGCGACTTTCATGCCGAGCTGGCTGGCGCGCACCGCGCAGACATAACCGCCAGGTCCGGTGCCGATGACGACGAGATCGTAGGTAGCCATGAGAGAAAGTCCCGTGAGGTTTAGCGTGAAGACGAGATGGCAGCGTCCGCCGGTGCGTCAGCGTCCGCCGGACACATCGAGCGTGGCTGCGGTGATGTAGGAGGCCTCGTCCGACATCAGCCAGACGATGGCATTGGCGATTTCATCAGCGGTGCCGACGCGCTTCATCGGCACCATATGGGCCAGACGATGGTGCCGGTCGGGCTCGCCGCCCGAGGCGTGGATTTCGGTGTCGATCAGGCCCGGGCGAATGCCCGCAACGCGAATGCCTTCGTTTGCGACCTCGTAGCCGAGACCGGTGGTGAAGGAATCGATCGCGCCCTTTGACGCGGCGTAATCAACATAAGTGTTGGGCGCGCCGAGCTTCGCCGCAACCGACGACAGGTTGACGATGACGCCGCCCTCGCCGCCATGCTTCGTCGACATCCGCTTCACGGCCTCGCGCGCACAGAGGATCGAGCCGGTGACGTTGACCGCCATCACACGCTGGATGCGCTCGGCCGACATCTCGTCGACGCGCACGCCGCTCGTGCCGACGATGCCGCCATTGTTGACGAGTGCGCCGAGGGTGCCGAACTTGTCGGCCTCCTTGAACAGGTCGACGATGTCGCGCTCTTCCGCCACATCGCATTTCACCGCGATCGCCTTGCCGTTGCTGGCCTCGATCGTAGCGACCACCTCGTCGGCGGCCTTCTTGTTGCTGGCGTATCCGACCACGACCCGGTAGCCGCGCGCGGCCGCCGCGATCGCGGTCGCCCGCCCGATGCCGCGGCTGCCGCCGGTGATGACAACGACCTTATCCGTCACGCGCGCCTCCATGGTTCGACACGCGCCGTCGCGCAATTGTGCGACGGCGCTCGCAAAGCATCAGGAATCAGAGATCGAGCACCAGGCGCGCCGGATCTTCCAGGCTCTCCTTGACGCGAACCAGGAAGGTGACGGCTTCCTTGCCGTCGATGACGCGGTGATCGTAGGACAGCGCCAGATACATCATCGGGCGGACCTCGATCTTGCCGCCGACGACCATCGGACGCTCCTGGATCTTGTGCATGCCGAGAATGCCGGACTGCGGCGCGTTCAGGATCGGGGTCGACATCAGCGAGCCGTAGATGCCGCCATTGGTGATGGTGAAGGTGCCGCCCTGCATCTCGTCGATCTTGAGCTGGCCGTCACGGGCACGGCGACCGAAATCGGCGATGCCCTTCTCGATGTCGGAGATCGACTTGTGGTCGCAATCGCGCACCACGGGCACGACGAGGCCCTTGTCGGTGCCGACGGCGACGCCGATGTGGTAGTAGTTCTTGTAGATCAAATCGGTGCCGTCGATCTCGGCGTTGACGGCCGGGATGTCCTTCAGCGCCTGCACGACGGCCTTGGTGAAGAAGCCCATGAAGCCGAGCTTGGCGCCGTGCTTCTTCTCGAACGCATCCTTGTAGTGGGCACGCAGCGCCATCACGTTGGTCATGTCGACCTCGTTGAAGGTCGTCAGCATGGCCGCGGTGTTCTGCACGTCCTTGAGGCGGCGCGCGATGGTCTGGCGCAGCCGGGTCATCTTGACGCGCTCTTCGCGGGCGGCGTCATCGGCCGGCGAAGGCGCACGGACCTGCACGGCTGCGGCAGGCTGGTTGACCGGGGTCGGCGCGGAGGCCGCACGCTCGATCGCAGCGAGCATGTCGCCCTTGGTGACGCGGCCGTCCTTGCCGGAGCCCGGAACGGTCGAGGCATCGACGCCGCTCTCGGCGGAAAGCTTGCGCACGGACGGGGCGAGCGGCGCATCGGCCGGCGGCGCCTTCGCGGCCGGAGCCGGCGCGGGAGCAGCAGCCGCGGGAGCCGGAGCAGCAGCGGCGGGCTTGGCGGGCGCAGCAGCCGGCTTTGCACCGGCGGCGCCTTCGGTGATCTGGCCGAGCAGCGCGCCGACCGCAACGGTCGTGCCGTCGGCGGCGATGATCTCGCTCAGCGTACCCGCGGAGGGCGCCGGGACTTCGATGGTGACCTTGTCGGTCTCGAGCTCCACCAAGGGCTCGTCGACGGCCACGGCATCACCAGCCTTCTTGAACCAGCGGCCGATGGTGGCCTCGGTGACGGATTCGCCGAGCGTCGGCACACGAATTTCAGTCATGGTCTTTTCCTTAAGGGATCGCGGTCGCGGACAGGAATTCAAGTGTCATCGCCCGCCTTGTGCGCGGTGGCGCACGGGGCCGGGCGATCCAACGCGCCGTGCCGTCCGTGACAATCACAGGCGGCGCGGAGTACTGGATGCCCCGCCTCCGCGGGGCATGACGACGTCTTTAAAAACTTCTCAGCTCAGTGCTTCGTCCAGGAACGCCTTCAACTGCGCCTGATGCTTGGACATCAGGCCAGTCGCGGTCGCGGCGGAAGCGGCGCGGCCGACATAACGCGGACGCCGGCTCGCACCGTTCACCTGGTTCAGCACCCATTCCAGATAGGGCTCGATGAAGTGCCAGGCACCCATGTTGCGGGGCTCTTCCTGGCACCACACCACTTCGGCCTTCTTGAAGCGCGACAGCTCGGCCACCAGCGCCTTCAGCGGCACCGGATAGAGCTGCTCGACGCGCATCAGGTAGATGTCGTCGATGCCGCGCTTCTCGCGCTCCTCGTAAAGGTCGTAATAGACCTTGCCGGAGCACAGCACGATGCGGCGGAGCTTCTCGTCCGGGACGAGCTTGACGGCCTCGTTCGGCAGCATCTGGGCGTCATCGTACAGGATGCGATGGAACGTCGTTCCCTTCGCGAGCTCCTCGAGACGCGAAACCGCCCGCTTGTGGCGCAGCAGCGACTTCGGCGTCATCAGGATCAGCGGCTTGCGGATCTCGCGATGAAGCTGCCGGCGCAGCACGTGGAAGTAGTTCGCCGGCGTGGTCGGATAGACCACCTGCATGTTGTCTTCCGCGCACATCTGCAGGTAACGCTCGAGGCGCGCCGAGGAGTGCTCCGGTCCCTGGCCCTCATAGCCGTGCGGCAGGAGGCAGACGAGACCGGACATGCGCAGCCATTTGCGCTCGCCCGAGGAGATGAACTGGTCGAACACGACCTGCGCACCGTTGGCGAAGTCGCCGAACTGGGCTTCCCACAGTGTCAGCGTATTCGGCTCGGCGAGCGAGTAGCCGTATTCGAAACCAAGTACGGCTTCTTCCGACAGCAGCGAGTTGATGACCTCGTAATGGCCCTGCTCGTTGCCGAGATGGTTGAACGGCGTGTAGCGGCTCTCGTCCTCCTGGTCGATCAGGACGGAGTGGCGCTGCGAGAAGGTGCCGCGCTCGGAGTCCTGTCCGGACAGGCGGACATGGTGCTTCTCGTTCAGCAGCGTGCAGAACGCCAGCGCTTCGCCGGTCGCCCAGTCGATGCCGTTGCCGCTGTCGATCGCCTTCGAGCGGTTCTCGAGGAAACGCTGGATGGTGCGGTGGGCACGGAAGCCGTCCGGCACCTTGGTGATCTTGCGGCCGATATCCTTCAGGGCGGCGATGTCGACGCCGGTCACGCCTCGCCGCGCATCTTCTTCCTGGTCGGCGATCTTGAAGCCCGCCCACTTGCCGTCGAGCCAATCGGCCTTGTTGGGCTTGTAGCCGGAACCGGCTTCGAGCTCGGCGTCGAGCCGTGCGCGCCAGTCGGCCTTGGCCTTGTCGACCTCACCCTCGGTCAGCACGCCTTCGCTGACCAGACGGCGAGCATAGAGCTCCAGCGTGGACGGATGCGCCGCGATCTTCTTGTACATCACCGGCTGGGTGAACGCCGGTTCGTCGCCCTCGTTATGGCCATGCCTGCGGTAGCAGAACATGTCGATGACGACGGGCTTGTGGAATTTCTGCCGGAACTCGATCGCGACCTTGGCCGCGAACACCACGGCTTCGGGATCGTCGCCGTTCACATGGAAGATCGGCGCGTCGATCATCTTCGCCACATCCGACGGATAGGGCGAGGAGCGCGAGTAACGCGGATAGGTGGTGAAGCCGATCTGGTTGTTGACGATGAAATGGACGGAGCCGCCGGTGCGGTAGCCCTTCAGGTCGGAGAGGCCGAAGCACTCCGCGACCACGCCCTGGCCGGCGAAGGCGGCGTCGCCATGCATCAGCAGCGGCAGCACCGAGATACGCATATCCGGGGGATCGCCGTGCTGGTCCTGCTTGGCGCGGACCTTGCCGAGCACGACGGGATCGACGATCTCGAGATGCGAGGGATTGGCGGTCAGCGACAGATGGATGCGGTTGCCGTCGAACTCGCGGTCCGAGGACGCGCCGAGGTGGTACTTGACGTCGCCCGAGCCTTCGACCGCGTCAGGGTTGGCCGAGCCGCCCTTGAATTCGTGGAACAGCGCGCGGTGCGCCTTGCCCATCACCTGCGTCAGCACGTTGAGGCGACCGCGGTGCGGCATGCCCAGCACGATTTCCTTCACGCCGAGATTGCCGCCGCGCTTGATGATCTGCTCGAGCGCGGGGATCAGGGATTCGCCGCCGTCGAGGCCGAAGCGCTTGGTGCCGGTGAACTTGGTGTCGCAGAACTTCTCGAAGCCCTCGGCTTCGATCAGCTTCATCAGGATGGCGCGGCGACCCTCGCGGGTGAACGAGATCTCCTTGTCCGGACCCTCGATGCGCTCCTGGATCCAGGCCTTCTGCGCGGCATTGCTGATGTGCATGAACTCGACGCCGAGCGTCTGGCAGTAGGTGCGCTCGCAGATCGCGGTGATCTCGCGCAAGCTGCCATATTCGAGGCCGAGCACGTGATCGAGGAAGATCTTGCGGTCGAAATCGGCTTCGCTGAAGCCGTAGGTGCGGGGATCGAGCTCTTCGCGGTTGCGCGGGGCTTCGATGCCGAGCGGATCGAGCTTGGCGTGGAAGTGGCCGCGCATGCGGTAGGAGCGGATCAGCATCAGGGCGCGGACCGAGTCGCGCGTGGCCTGGAGCAGGTCGGCGGAGGAGAGGCTGGCGCCCTTGTCGCCCGTCTTGGCCTGCGCCTTGGCGGCGATCTTGGCACCCACCGCCTTCTCGACTTCGGCCCAATTGCCGTCGAGGGCGGAGGTCAGGTCGTCCTGCGGGGTCAGCGGCCAGTTGTCGCGTTCCCAGGACGGCCCTTCCGCGTTCTTGCTGATGTCAGCAGGGGCGTCGTTCAGGCTCTTGAAGAACTCCTGCCACTCGGCGTCGACCGAGGAGGGGTCCTTCTGGTAGCGGGCGTAGATTTCGTCGATGTAGGTGGCGTTGGTGCCCTGCAAAAAGGATGACAGGGCAAAGGCTGCGTTCGCGTCCTGGCGAGACATACTTGAGTTCCTGGCGATTTCGGTTCGCGCATAACAAACGGCGCTGGCACCGAGCTCCCCGGCAGAGGCTCGGCGCGACAGGCACCCTTTACCCTATTTGCTGCGAAACTTCGCCCGGAAAAGTACGAAGAAGTGAATTAGCCTTTCAACTTTTCGGCAAGCGTATGGCCGAGGCGGGCGGGCGACGGGGACACTGTAATACCTGCCGATTTCATCGCCTCGGTCTTGGAACCGGCATCACCCTTGCCGCCCGAAATGATCGCGCCGGCGTGGCCCATGCGGCGGCCGGGAGGGGCGGTGACGCCGGCGATGAAACCGACCATCGGCTTCTTGCGGCCGCGCTTGGCCTCGTCCTTGAGGAACTGGGCGGCGTCTTCCTCGGCGGAACCGCCGATCTCACCGATCATGATGATCGACTCGGTCTTGGGGTCGGCCAGCAGCATTTCGAGGACGTCGATGAACTCGGTTCCCTTGACCGGGTCGCCGCCGATGCCGACCGCGGTGGTCTGGCCGAGGCCTTCCTGGGAGGTCTGGAACACGGCTTCATAGGTCAGCGTGCCCGAGCGGGAGACGATGCCGACCGAGCCGGTCTTGAAGATGTTGGCGGGCATGATGCCGATCTTGCACTCGCCGGCGGTCATGACGCCCGGGCAGTTCGGCCCGATCAGGCGCGACTTGGAGCCGGCCAGAGAACGCTTCACGCGGACCATGTCGATGACGGGAATGCCCTCGGTGATGCAGACGATCAGCGGGATCTCGGCGTCGATGGCTTCGCAGATCGCGTCGGCCGCGCCCGGCGGCGGAACGTAGATCACCGAGGCGTCGGCGCCGGTCTTCTCACGCGCATCGCGCACGGTGTCGAACACCGGCAGGCCCAGATGGGTCGAGCCGCCTTTGCCCGGCGAGGTGCCGCCGACCATCTTGGTGCCGTAGGCGATCGCGGCCTCCGAGTGGAAGGTGCCGTTCTTGCCGGTGAAGCCCTGGCAGATGACCTTGGTGTTCTTGTCGATCAGGATGGACATGAGGTCTGCTTTCGCGAAACTAACGGAGTGAGAGGGTCAGTGGATGCGGCGGTAGACGCCGGTGAGCACGTCGGCCCAACCTTCCGCGTCCGGCGAGAACTGGATCTTCAACGAATAGGAATTGTCGTCGATGATTTCGTAGACGTGGCGCGCATTGCCGCGGAGCGAGCCGCGCACCAGCGTCAGGGTCTTGCCGACCCACCCGCCGGAAGCGGGCGAAGGCGGCGTGTAACCGAGCGAGTCGTACCAAAACAGTTTGTAGGTCCGGTCGTCGCGGTCGAAAGTGAAGATGCCGTGGGTGGCGAAGACCTGCTTGCCGTCGCGCATCTGGACACTGTCCTGGATCAGGTAAAACCCATTGAGGTCCATGCGCGCGACGGTGCGCGAGGTTGCCGGCCCGCCCGCCGTCCAGCGTGACGGGAAGACCACCTCTTCGCCATCCCATTCGCCGGCGAACGCGGAAAGACGCGCGTGCTCGGGAAGCGGAGATGATGCGGCGAGATGGTCCTGGGCCATGGCGTTAGCCTCCCTTGACGGCCTTCACGATCTTCTGCGCGGCGTCGTCGAGATTGTCGGCCGGCACCACGTTCAGTCCGGATTCACGGATGATCTTCTTGCCGAGCTCGACATTGGTGCCTTCGAGGCGGACCACCAGGGGCACGCTGAGGCCGACTTCACGCACCGCAGCCGTGACGCCCTCGGCGATCACGTCGCACTTCATGATGCCGCCGAAGATGTTGACCAGGATGCCCTTCACGTTGGGATCGGCGGTGATGATCTTGAAGGCGGCTGCGACCTTCTCCTTGCTGGCGCTGCCGCCGACATCGAGGAAATTCGCCGGCGACATGCCGTAGAGCTTGATGATGTCCATCGTCGCCATGGCAAGACCTGCGCCGTTGACCATGCAGCCGATGTTGCCGTCGAGGGTGACGTAGTTGAGGTCGTATTTGGACGCCTCGATTTCCTTGGCGTCTTCCTCGGTCTCGTCGCGCAGCGCGAGCACCTCGGGATGACGGAACAGCGCGTTGTCGTCGAACGACACCTTGGCGTCGAGCACGCGGAGCTGGCCCTGCTTGGTCACGACCAACGGGTTGATCTCCAGCATCGCCATGTCCTTGGCGATGAAGGCCGCGTAGAGCTGCGCGGTGAGCTTCTCGGCCTGCTTGGCGAGATCACCGGAGAGCTTCAGCGCGTTGGCGACGGTGCGGCCGTGATGGCCCATGATGCCGGTGGCGGGATCGACGGAGAAGGTGACGATCTTCTCGGGATTGTTGTGCGCGACGTCCTCGATGTTGACGCCGCCTTCGGTCGAGACGACGAACGAGACGCGCGAGGTCTCGCGGTCAACCAGGAGCGAGAGATAGAATTCCTTGTCGATGTCCGAGCCGTCCTCGATGTAGAGGCGGTTGACCTGCTTGCCGGCGGGGCCGGTCTGGATGGTCACGAGCGTCGCGCCCAGCATCTGCTTGGCGAACTCGGAGACTTCCGCGGCCGACTTGGCGATGCGGACGCCGCCCTTGTCGCCGGCCGAGGCTTCCTTGAACTTGCCCTTGCCGCGGCCGCCGGCGTGGATCTGGCTCTTCACCACATAGACCGGACCCGGCAACGCCTTGGCGGCGGCGTCCGCGTCGGCGGCCTTGAGGACCGGAACGCCCTTGGAGATCGGCACGCCGAATTCACCCAGCAGCGCCTTGGCCTGATATTCATGGATATTCATATGGTCGCTCCCTGAACCCGCGGGCGGTGACCTCTAGGGGCCCACCTCAGTCTTGTGGCTGGCATACCATATACCACAGGAACTGCAACCCGGATTCTTTGACATCGATCTGGACTGCCGACCCGGGGCCTGTCCCGACAACCGGGCCCCGGAAATGAAACCGCCGAAGACCGGTTTTCGGGCTTCGGCGGGAAGTATCTGGCGCTTAGCGGCCGAGAAGATCGGGGGCGATCTTCTTGCAGGCGTCGACCAGACCCTGCACGGCGCCGACCGACTTGTCGAAGGCCTCGCGGTCCTTGCCGGCGAGCTCGATCTCGACGACGCGCTCGACGCCCTTGGAGCCGATCACGACGGGTACGCCGACATACATGTCCTTCACGCCGTATTCGCCGTTGAGGTAGGCGGCCGAGGCCAGCACGCGCTTCTTGTCACGCAGATAGCTCTCGGCCATCGCTATCGCCGAGGCGGCCGGGGCGTAGAAGGCCGAGCCGGTCTTGAGCAGATTGACGATCTCGGCGCCGCCGTTGCGGGTGCGGTCGACGATCTCGTCGAGGCGCGCCTGCGAGGTCCAGCCCATCTTGACGAGGTCGGGCAGCGGGATGCCGGCGACGGTGGAATACTTCACCAGCGGCACCATGGTGTCGCCGTGGCCGCCGAGCACGAAGGCGGTGACGTCTTCGACCGAGACGTTGAATTCGTCGGCCAGGAAGTAGCGGAAGCGCGACGAATCCAGCACGCCGGCCATGCCGACGACCTTCTTGTGCGGCAGACCGCTCGCCTTCTGCAGTGCCCAGACCATCGCGTCGAGCGGGTTGGTGATGCAGATGACGAAAGCGTCGGGCGCGTACTTCTTGATGCCGGCGCCGACCTGCTCCATGACCTTGAGGTTGATGGAGAGGAGGTCGTCGCGGCTCATGCCGGGCTTGCGCGGCACGCCGGCGGTGACGATGCAGACCTTGGCGTTGTCGAGCGCTTCGTAGGAGTTGGCGCCGGTGTAGTGCGCGTCGAAGCCGTCGACCGGCGAGGACTGCGCGATGTCGAGCGCCTTGCCCTGCGGCACGCCCTCGGCGATGTCGAACATCACGACGTCGCCCAGTTCTTTCAGGCCGATGAGGTGAGCCAGCGTTCCGCCGATCTGACCGGAGCCAATCAAAGCAATCTTGTCGCGCGCCATGTGAGCCTGTCCTTTAGACACGTAAGGAGTGGGAAAACTGAGAGGGTGGTTATCCCTTTCGCCTCCCCCGTTCAAGTCGCCGGATGCCCAATTGTCGGGCTTGGCGCGATAGCAGCCATACCGGGCACGTCATTCCGGGGCGCGCGAAGCGCGAGCCCGGAATCCATCGGGCGGCAGAACGCGCTGATGAATGGATTCCGGGCTCGTCGCTTCGCGACGCCCCGGAATGACGGCGGGAATAGGACTTAAGTCTCTACCAGGCCCTTGGTGGAGCCGCTGGCGGTGGAATCCTTGCGGCCGTGCGCCAGTGCCAGATAGGATTCCGAGCTCATCTCGATCAGCCGCGAGGCCGTCCGCTTGAACTCCATGGCCTCGTTGCCCTCATGGGCAAGGTACAGCGAGATCGGGTTGGCGTCGGCCGAGGCCATCAGCTTCACCGCATTGTCATAGAGCGTGTCGATCAGCGTGATGAAGCGCTTGGCGGCGTTGCGCTGGGAGAAGTCCATCACTGGAATACGGTCGACCAGGATGGTGTGATAATCGTGCGCCAGCCTGAGGTAATCCGATGCGCCGAGCGGCTTCTCGCAGAGGTCGGCGAAGGAAAACCGCGCGACGCCGTGGGCCGAGCACGGCACGTGCAGGATGCGGCCCTTGATCGAAATGTCGCGCGAGCGGCATTTGGCGCCGCCCGACATCCGCGACCAGGCGCGGTCGAGCGCGGCGTCCGCATCGGCGTCCGCCGGCGTCAGCCACATCGGCACGCCCTGCAACTTTTCCAGCCGGAAGTCGGTGCGCGCGTCGAGCCGCGCGACGTCCATGTGATCGGTGATCTGCTTGATGAAGGGCAGGAACAGCGAACGGTTCAGGCCGCCCTTGTAGAGATCGTCGGGCGCGACGTTGGAGGTCGCCACCACGACGGTGCCGAGCTCGAACAACTTCGCGAACAGGCGTCCGAGGATCATCGCGTCGGCAATGTCGGTGACGTGGAATTCGTCGAAGCAGAGCAGCCAGCTTTCCTCGAAGATCGCATTCGCGGTCAGCGCGATGACGTCGCCGTCGGCGATCTCGCCGCGCGCGATGCTCTGCCGGTAGTCGTAGATGCGCTCATGCACATCGGCCATGAATTCGTGGAAATGCGCGCGCCGCTTGTGCTCTACGGTCGCGTGCTGGAAGAACAGGTCCATCAGCATGGTCTTGCCGCGGCCGACCTCGCCATGGATGTAGAGCCCGCGCGGGGCCTCGTCCTTGTCGCTGCTGAACAGGCGGGCGAGCAGCCCCTGCTTGCGCTGCGGCCTGTAGTTCGCAAGCCGCAGATCGAGCGCCGCATAGGCTTCGGCGACCTCGGCCTGCGCGGCATCCGGCTCGATGGCGCCGGAGGCGATCTGGGCCTGATAGGCTTCGCTGAAGGGGGAACTGGGGGTCGAGAGCATGCCCCTTTACCGCCAGAGACCGCGGCAAATTGCAAGCCGTCAATTGGTGCGAGGCGCTATGCGTTCCGTGTCCCGGACGCGGTGCGGCGCGAAGTGCCGCTCCGCAGAGCCGGGACCAACTATTTCGTACATTGACGGTAGAGCGATGGGCCCCGGCTCTGCGGCGCAACGCTACGCGCTGCACCGCGTCCGGGGCAGGAGAACTACATCACTCACACAGCTCGTACGCATCCTCGACCACATACGGCCCGCCGCCCGTCGAGGCCCGCGACGAGAACAGAACGAAACGCTCGGCCGTGAACGCCTTGCTGGGGAAGTAGCCGCGCAGCGACAGATAATCGGCGACGTCGCGGTCGGTGGCGTCGTGCAGGCGGGCCAGCGTGACGTGCGGGATGAACTTGCGGCCTTCCGGATTGAGACCGATCCGCTGCATCATGCGTTCGAGCTCGGCCTGCAATTCCATCAGCGGCTTGCTCGGTGCGATGGTCGCAACGACGGCGCGTGGCTTGCGGCCGCCGAAGCTGGTGAGGCCCTGCACCTTGACCTCGAAGGGCTTGCGGTCGACGCGAAACAGCAACGAGGCGATCTCGTTGGCGGAGACGCCGTCGATATCGCCGATGAAGCGCAAGGTGACGTGATAATTTTCGGGATCGATCCATCGGGCGCCGGGAAGGCCGCCCCTCAAGTTGGAAAGCGACTGGCCGATCTCGGCCGGAATTTCCAGACCCGTGAACAAACGCGGCATCGTTTCGCACTCCCGATGCTTGGGTACGATCCTTCGAGCAGGATCATATCCAAATTAGAGCCGGCGACGAATCACCGGTACCCTGATTCCTATCGCAGTTGTGTGACTCTGCGAAGCGGAGCCGGCCTCACCCCGGTAAAACCCTGGGAATTACCGAGAGCGCTGCCTGCGTTTCAACGCCGTTGCCCAGCGATCGTGCCAAGGAATGCCTCGACCGTGGGCATGACGTTGCCGACGATGATGTCGACGCCCGCGGCAGTCGGATGAATGCCATCGGCCTGGTTGAGCTTAGCGTCGGCTGCAACGCCCTCGAGGAAGAACGGATAGAGCGGCACGTCGAACCGTTTCGCCAGATCCGGATAAATCGAATTGAAGCGCGCGGCATAGTCGGCGCCGTAATTCGGCGGCGCCACCATGCCGCACAACATCACCGCGATCTTTCGCGCCTTCAGCCGCTGCACGATGTCGGTGAGCGCGGCCCGTGCCAGATCGGGATCGATGCCGCGCAGGGCGTCGTTGGCGCCGAGCTCGACGATCACCCCATCGGTTCCTTCGGGGACCGACCAGTCGAGCCGGTCGCGCCCGCCGGAGGTGGTGTCGCCGGACACGCCGGCATTGGTCATGTCGACCTCTATACCCTTGGCCCGCAAAGCCTTTTGGAGCTTCTGGGGGAACGCCTCCTGGGCCGGAAGGCCAAGACCGGCGCTCAGGGAATCGCCGAGGACGACGAGCTTGACCGGTTTTGTCGCCTCCGCCCAAGCCTGGTTCGCCATTGTCATGAAGACGAGCATCAACACGGCTATGTGCATGAAGAATCGGTAACGCCTCTCGACCGCGCTATCGGACTTGCCATATGACCGGACCATGGACACTCGCATCGAACCCTCTTCGCTCGCCGCTACCGCGGACACCATCGCCATCTCCAACGTCAATCTCTCATTGGGCACGGGCGCGGCACGCGTTCACATTCTCAAGGATATCAGCCTGCGGGTCGGCCGTAGCGAGACGATCGGCCTGATCGGCCCGTCAGGCTCGGGCAAATCCACGCTGCTGATGGTGATGGCGGGGCTGGAGCGTCCTGATAGCGGAGAGGTGGTGGTCTCAGGCACGCCTTTCAATGCCCTCGACGAGGACGCGCTGGCCCGCTTCCGCGGCCGCCAGGTCGGCATCGTCTTCCAGTCCTTCCACCTGATCCCGACCATGACGGCACTGGAGAACGTTGCGGTGCCGCTCGAGCTTGCCGGCAATCCCGACGCCGCGAAGCGCGCGGCGCAGGAGCTGCAATCCGTCGGTCTCGGCGATCGTCTGCATCATTATCCGACGCAGCTCTCCGGCGGCGAGCAGCAGCGCGTGGCGCTGGCGCGCGCGCTCGCGCCCGATCCCGCCATCCTCGTGGCCGACGAGCCGACCGGCAATCTCGACGAGGCCACCGGACACCAGATCGTCGATCTCCTGTTCAGCAAACATGCCGAGCGCGGCATGACGCTGGTGCTGGTGACGCACGATTCCTCGCTCGCGCATCGCTGCGATCGAGTGATCCGCCTGCGATCGGGCCGCATCGACACGCAGACAGCGCCGGCATGAGCATCGCCGCAGAATCGTTCGCGAAGCCGAACGGCGTCGCGCTGTCGCTGCGTTACGCGCTGCGCGAATTGCGCGGGGGCTTGCGCGG
Organism: Bradyrhizobium sp. U531; assembly: GCF_051710265.1. NCBI lineage: Bacteria > Pseudomonadati > Pseudomonadota > Alphaproteobacteria > Hyphomicrobiales > Nitrobacteraceae > Bradyrhizobium > Bradyrhizobium sp. U531. The sequence goes on along the minus strand of NZ_JASVEN010000002.1, from coordinate 665,866 downwards.
CTTTTACGTCTTCATCGCCTGCATCGCGCTCGGCGTGATGGCGATTGCCGGTGTCGGCTCGGTGTCGGCGAGCCTGTCCGACGGCCTCGCCCGCGAGGGCCGCACGCTGCTCGGCGGCGACGTCTCCTTCGTGCTGTTCCAGCGCGAGGCCAAGCCCGAAGAGGTCGCCTTCCTGCGCTCGCGCGGCACCGTCTCCACGGCCGCCACCTTGCGCGGCATGGCCCGCGCGGCCGACGGCCAGCTCGCTTTGGTCGAGATGAAGGCGGTCGACGACACCTATCCGATGCTGGGCCAGCTGACGCTGGCGCCGCAGCTGCCGATGTCCGACCTGCTCGCGGAGCGCGACGGCGCGTTCGGAGCGGCAGCCGATCCGACGCTGCTGGCACGCTTGTCGCTGAAGACTGGCGACCGCGTCACCATCGGCTCCGCGACCTTCCAGATCCGCTCGACCGTCGAGGCCGAGCCGGACAAGCTCGCCGGCGGCATCGGCTTCGGCCCGCGCTTCCTGATCAGCCAGGCGGGCCTGCGCGCCACCGGCCTGATCCAGCCCGGCAGCCTGGTGCGTTGGGTCTACCGGGTGAAGCTGCCCGAAATCGCCAACAACGAGCGCGCCACCGATGCCTTCATCGCGGATGCCCGCAGCGCCGCGCCGCAGGCCGGCTGGGAGATTCGCAGCCGCTCCAACGCCTCGCCGCAGCTCGAACGCAACATCAACCGCTTCACGCAGTTCCTGACACTCGTCGGCCTTGCCGCGCTGCTGGTCGGCGGCGTCGGTGTCGCCAATGCCGTGAAGAGCCATATCGACCGCCGCCTCGAAGTGATCGCCGCCCTCAAGGCCGTCGGCGCCACCGGGCGCGACGTGTTCGGCATCTATCTCGCGCAGGTTCTGCTGCTCGCAGGCATCGGCTCGGTGATCGGCCTTGCGCTCGGCGCCGCCATGCCGTTCGCGATCGTCGGCCTGTTCGGCAAACTGCTGCCGCTGCCGGTGGTGCCGGCCGTGCATGCCGACGAGCTCACGCTGTCCTTTGTCTATGGCCTGCTCACCGCGCTCGCCTTCGGCCTGTGGCCGCTCGGGCGCGTTCACGACGTGCCGGTGGCGGCACTGTTCCGCGACACCATCAGCTCGGAATGGCACCGGCCGCGCGCGGGCTATCTCGTGTTCATGGGCGTGGTGATCGCTCTGCTGATCGCCGTCGTGATCGGACTGTCGTTCGACAAGCGCATCGCCGCGGTGTTCGTGGCTTCTTCCGTCGTGGTGTTCGCGCTGCTGCGCGGCATCGCTGTCCTCCTGATGGCCATCGCGCGGCGATTACCGCGGACACGGCTGCCGATGCTGCGGCTCGCGATCGCGAACATCCACCGGCCCGGCGCGCTGACGCCCTCGGTCGTGCTGTCGCTGGGCCTCGGCCTTGCCGTGCTCGTCACCATCACCCAGATCGACGGCAATCTGCGCCGGCAGTTCCTGGCGGCGCTGCCCGATCGCGCGCCGTCGTTCTTTTTCATCGACATTCCGAGCGCGCAGGCGGCGCAGTTCGACCTCTACCTGCGCCAGATCGCGCCCGGCGCGACGGTCGAGGACGTGCCGATGCTGCGCGGACGCATCGTCGGCGCGCGCGGGGTCCGCGCCGAGGAGCTCAAGCCCACAACCGATTCCGAATGGGTGCTGCAGAGCGACCGCGGCCTGACCTATACCGGCGAGCTGCCGAAGGGCTCCAAGGTGGTCGAGGGCGAATGGTGGAGCCCCGATTATTCCGGCCCGATTCTGGTCTCGATGGAGAAGAAAATCGCCGACGGATTGGGCCTCAAGCTCGGCGACGAGGTCGTGGTCAACGTGCTCGGCCGCGACATTCCCGCCCGAATCGGCAATCTGCGCACCATCGACTGGCAGGGGCTCGGCATCAATTTCGTTCTGGTGTTCTCGCCGAACGCCTTCAAGGGCGCTCCGCACACCCACATCGCGACCCTGACGGAATCCGGGGGAACCGCGACGGGCGACGGCAAGATCATCAAGCAGGTCGCCGACGCCTATCCGATGGTGACGAGCGTGCGCGTACGCGAGGTGATGGAGACGGTCGGCTCGGTGGTGACAAATCTGGCGCTGGCGATCCGCGGCGCCAGTGCCGTGACCCTGATCTCGGCGATCCTGGTGCTGGGCGGGGCGCTCGCTGCCGGCCATCGCCACCGGGTCTACGATGCCGTGATCCTGAAAACGCTGGGTGCGACAAGGCTGCGGCTGCTCGGCGCCTATGCGCTCGAATATCTCCTGATCGGGCTCGCCACCGCATTGTTCGGCGTGATCGCCGGCAGCCTGGCTGCCTGGATGATCGTAACGCGGCTGATGACGCTGAGCTTCGTCTGGCAGGCCGGCAGTGCGGCCGGGGTGGTCGCGGCGGCGCTGGTCGTCACCGTCGGGCTCGGGCTCGCCGGCACGCTGCTGGCATTGAACAAAAAGCCTGCCACGGTGTTGCGGAATTTGTGACAAAATGTAGCGGATCGGCGCACGACAGCGGAATCGCACGATTCCCGCGATTAACCACGACTGCTCGTCAGGTTCGCGTCAGGATTGCCGCCAAGGGCGACATTCAGCCGCGCGTGGAAGGTTGCAGCGAATGTGTTAGTTTCCCACATATCGAATGGGTTCGGAGCCCCGATTGTTAGCCAAAATTTAGTCGGTTGGCGTCGGTATCCGAGATAGAGTTTGAAGAACCGGCGGCATGGCGACCCTCATGCCGGACCGGACCAACCAACGGGAATTCGACCATGTCGGACCTAGACCGTAACTACGCTTCTCCTTTCGGCAGGGCCGCCGGGCGTGCTGACGCCGCGACGGTCGATGCCGGCCTGCGCGCCTACATGCTGCGCATCTACAACTACATGAGCATCGGCCTGGCCATCACCGGCCTTGCCGCGCTCGGTGTCTACATGGCTGCCGTGACCGACGTGCCGACCGCGGACGCCGTCCGCGTCGGCAAGATGTTCCTGACGCCGTTCGGCTACGCGATGTTCGTCAGCCCGCTGAAGTGGCTGTTCATGCTCGCGCCGCTCGCCATGGTGTTCGTGATCTCGGCGGGCATCAACCGTCTGGCTCCCTCGACCGCCCAGATCCTGTTCTGGGTGTTCTCGGCGCTGATGGGCATCTCGCTGTCGTCGATCTTCCTGGTGTTCACGCACACCTCGATCGTGCGGGTGTTCTTCATCACCGCGGCGACCTTCGGTGCGCTCAGCCTCTACGGCTACACCACCAAGCGTGACCTGACCGGGATGGGCTCGTTCCTGTTCATGGGCCTGATCGGCATCATCATCGCGAGCCTGGTGAACCTGTTCCTGGCTTCTTCGATGCTGCAGTTCATCGTGTCGGTGGTCGGCGTGCTGGTGTTCGCGGGCCTCACCGCCTGGGATACCCAGCGGCTGAAGAACGACTACATCTACGGCTACGCTTCGGCCGGCGGTGACATCGCAGAGCGTGCGGCCATCACCGGCGCGCTGTCGCTGTACCTGAACTTCATCAACCTGTTCACGCTGCTGCTGCAGCTGCTCGGCCAGCGCGACTAAGCGCCAGGCCCAGAGAACGGACACGAACCCCGGCCGAGAGGCCGGGGTTTTTGTTTGGGGGATGGCAGCCACACCCCGTGCCCCGCAGGCCGGATGGAGCGCAGCGAAATCCGGGCCAGGCCTCTCCGCGGATACGATTGCCCCGGATTACGCTGCGCTCCATCCGGGCTACAGGCGACGTCTCTCTCCTCGTCATTGCGAGGAGCGAAGCGACGAAGCAATCCAGAGTCCCTCCGCGGATGCATTTCTGGATTGCTTCGCTGCGCTCGCAATGACGGGTGTGGAGGCGGCGCGGCCCCTTCCAGCGGTCCCGGGAAGCCTTTAGGCTGATGCCATGACCGCACCTGACATCAGGCCCACGACCGAGGCCGACCTTCCCGCCATCACCGCCATCTATCAGCAGGCCGTCCGCGAGGGCACCGCGACGTTCGAGCTGGAGCCGCCCGACCTGGCCGAGATGACGCGCCGCTATCGCGCGCTGGTCGACGGCGGCTATCCCTATTTCGTCGCCATCCTCGAGGGCCGCGTCGCCGGCTATGCCTATGCCGGCGCCTACCGGCCCCGGCCGGCCTATCGCTTCACGGTCGAGAACTCGATCTATCTCGATCCCTCCTTCCATCGCCGCGGCATCGGCGCGAGGCTGCTGGAGCGGCTGGTCACCGAGTGCGAGGCGCGCGGCTACCGCCAGATGATCGCGGTGATCGGCGATTCCGCCAATGCCGGCTCGATCGGCGTGCACACCCGGGGCGGCTTCAAGATGATCGGCACGCATCCGAGCGTCGGGCTGAAATTCGGCCGCTGGCTGGATACGGTGATGATGCAGCGCGACCTTGGCGAGGGCGCGAAGAGCATTCCGACAAAATAGGTCTCTACTTGTCATTCCGGGGCGTGCGCAGCGCGAGCCCGGAATCCATTGAGCGGCACAGACGGTGGTTGAATGGATTCCGGGCTCGCGACTTCGTCGCGCCCCGGAATGACGACCATTGATCCCGCTACACCACCGCCAGCTTGCGATCGATCACCAGCAGCACGCGCTCCAGCTCGTGGCCGCGGCGCAGGATCAGGCCGGTGGCCGAGATCACGCTGTACATGCCCTGCTTGCGCGCCAGGCGCGGGTCCTTCTCGATGCGGTAGATCGGCACTTCCGAAGCGCGCCGATAGACCGAGAACACGGCGCGGTCCTTCAGGAAATCGATGGCGTAGTCGCGCCACTCGCCGTCGGCGACCATGCGGCCGTAGAGATTGAGAATACGGTGCAGCTCGATCCGGTTGAACGTCACCCTGCTTTGTTGCGCATTCGCAGCGGGGCGCGCCGCCGCGCGCTGCTCGCTGGGATCGGCATCCTCCGACAGACTCATGGAGAGTCTCCTCATCGCTACGTCATCGCATGACATGACCGCGGCCCCGCGAACCGTCCCCGGAACCGGAGGATCATGACAACGGCATGATTGCGCCAACCGTTGCTCGCCGCAAGGCTCTTGATGGAACCTGGGAACGCGCCGGATTCAACCCATCGAATCAGTTGTGACTCGCGCCACACGCAAAGGTGGAACTCTGTCGCGGCAAGCCGTCACGGGATCGTTAGAAGGAATCACAGGATCGCCGCTTTTCCGCCCATCGCCCGCCGCCCTGCATTGCGAAAAGATTCGTGTGCGTTGACCCGGTCCTTTCGGTTCCGGATTCCTCAGCCCCCAGCCCCCCGGGGTCGAACAGGATCGGGTCTGTACGCGCGACAAGGAGGGCCAACGCAAGTTGGTCCTTTTTTGTTTGTGTCGGGATGTTTCCGGCGCGCCGCGTTTTTTCCAGACATCAGCGAAAAGACTCTCTGTGCTCATCCCGAGGAGCGCACTCTTGCGCGCGTCTCGAAGGATCGAAGCCCGAACTGCATCAGCGGGGGCCTTACATGGTTCGAGACGCGCGCAGGAGCGCGCTCCTCACCATGAGGGTTGAGAGCAGAGTGCGACGCTAGAGAATCAGTGCAGCGACGTGTAGGCAGCGCCGAGCATCGGACCGGGCTTCTCGCGGCTGCCGTCCTGGACATAGACCACCGCGCCGTCGACGCCGTCGCGCGTGAGATTCTCGATCGGCACCGTCCAGCTTTCCGAACGTCCGGTCCAATCACCGACCTTGAGCAGGTTGCGCACCACGTTGTGATAGGTGACCTGCTGCCCGCGATTCTCGCCGCGGCTGATTGCGATCGAAACCGATTTGGCGATCGAGCAGATCCAGACCTCGCCATGCGAGACGGTCGGCTCCTTGCTCGCGGCGACCGACACGTTGATCTGCTTGCCGGCGAGCGACATCGTCACCGGCACGCTCATCACGCCCATGCCCTTGTCGGTGTTGCCGATCGCGTTCTCGATACCGGAGCGATCGCTGCCGATGACATGGGTCGAGCCGTTGACCACGACCTGCGGCGTGTAGACCTCGCGGTCGCCGCGCATGCGCGAATAAGCGCGCTGCCGTGCGGAGAAACGCGAATCCGCCAGCGTGTCCTTCCAGCCGAGATAGTCCCAATAATCGATCGGCATGCTCAGCGCGATGACAGAAGGATCCTTGGAGAGGTCACCGATGATCTTGTCGGCGGGCGGGCAGGAGGAGCAGCCCTGCGAGGTGAACAATTCGACGACGGCGCGCGGATCGGCGGAGGCGGGAACGATGGCGGCGACGATGGCGCAGACGCCGAGAGCTCCCGACCAGAGCGCACCGGACCAACGCGAAACCAGATGAGAGGCCGTCATTGTTGTCATGTCGAACGTCACACACCGTCACTCGTGGAGAGGATCTTATCGCCTGATGGTCACCGTAGTCTTACGGGCACGACGCATTCGTCCACCCAAGCCACCGTCAAAGGACCGTTTTCCGCCGGGCGGGCCAATCCGATACGTACCCTGAACGCACGAAGGCGGCCTTGTGATAGGCCGCCTTCGTTTAACCTTCTACTCACGTCGCGGTGAGCCACCGTTCACAAATTCGCGCTTAGGCGGCGAGCTTGCGCAGGACGTAGTGCAGGATACCGCCGTTGCGGTAGTAATCGAGCTCGTCCAGCGTATCGATGCGGCAGAGCAGCGAAACGCGCTGCAGCGAACCGTCGCCCGAGACGATCTCCGCGGTCAGCTTCTGGCGCGGCTTGAGTTCGCCGACCAGGCCGCGCAGCGTGACCTTCTCGTCGCCCTTCAGGCCGAGCGACGACCAGGAGGTGCCGTCCTCGAACGTCAGCGGCAGCACGCCCATACCGACCAGGTTGGAGCGATGGATGCGCTCGAAGCTCTGGCAGATCACGGCGCGAACGCCGAGCAGGCGGGTGCCCTTGGCAGCCCAGTCGCGCGAGGAGCCGTTGCCGTATTCGGCGCCGGCGAACACCACGAGCGGCACCTGCTCCTGCTGATACTTCATCGCGGCGTCGTAGATCGACATCTGCTCGCCGTCGGGCCAGTGCTTGGTGAGACCGCCCTCGGGGATGTTGCCGTCGGCGCCCTTCAGCATGAAGTTCTTGATGCGGATGTTGGCGAAGGTGCCGCGCATCATCACTTCATGGTTGCCGCGGCGCGTGCCGTACTGGTTGAAGTCGGCGGGACGCACCTGGTGCTCGCTGAGATACTTGCCCGCGGGCGAGGTCAGCTTGATCGAACCGGCCGGCGAGATGTGGTCGGTGGTGATCTTGTCGCCGAACATGGCGAGGATGCGTGCCTCGACGATGTCGGTGACCGGCTCCGGCTCCTTCTTCATGCCGTCGAAATAGGGCGGGTTCTGCACGTAGGTCGACGACATGTTCCAGCGATAGGTCTCGCTCTCGACGGTCTTGATCTTGCGCCAGTTGGTGTCGCCCTTGAACACGTCGGCATACTTCTTCTTGAAGATCGCGGCGGTCACGAACTTCTTCATGAAGGCGTTGATCTCCTTCGTCGTCGGCCAGATGTCCTTCAGGTACACCGGCTTGCCGTCCTTGCCTTCGCCGAGCGGCTCGACCGCGAGGTTCTTGGTGACGCTGCCGGCGAGCGCGTGCGCGACGACCAGCGGCGGCGAGGCGAGGTAGTTCGCCTGCACGTCCGGCGAGACGCGGCCTTCGAAGTTGCGGTTGCCCGAGAGCACGGCGGCGGCGACGATGCCGTTGTCGTTGATCGACTTCGAGATCTCATCCGGCAGCGGACCGGAATTGCCGATGCAGGTGGTGCAGCCGAAGCCGACGAGGTTGAAGCCGACCTTGTCGAGGTCCTTCTGCAGACCGGAATCGGCGAGATAGCCGGCGACGACCTGGCTGCCCGGGGCGAGCGAGGTCTTCACCCACGGCTTGGCCTTCAGGCCCTTCGCAGCGGCGTTGCGCGCGAGCAGGCCGGCACCGATCAGCACGCTCGGGTTCGAGGTGTTGGTGCAGGAGGTGATGGCGGCGATCACGACGTCGCCATGGCCGATCTCGAAGTCCTTGCCTTCGACGGCGAAGCGCTTCGTCGGCTCCTCGGCCTTCTTGTATTCAGTGCCGAGCGCGAGCGAGAAACCTTCGGCGACCGAGGGCAGCGCGATGCGGCCTTCGGGACGCTTCGGACCGGCCATCGACGGCACGACGTCGGCGAGATCGAGGGTGAGCGTTTCCGTGAACACGGGATCGGCCGACTTGGCGGTGCGGAAAAGGCCCTGCGCCTTCGCATAGGCCTGCACCAGCGCGACGCGCGGCGCGGCGCGGCCGGAGGTCTTGAGATAGTCGATCGCGGCGGCGTCGACCGGGAAGAAGCCGCAGGTCGCGCCGTATTCGGGCGCCATGTTGGCGATGGTCGCCTTGTCGGCAACCGAGAGGTTGTCGAGGCCGGGGCCGAAGAACTCGACGAACTTGCCGACGACGCCGAGCTTGCGCAGCATCTGCGTGACGGTCAGCACGAGGTCGGTGGCGGTGACGCCTTCCTTCATCGCGCCCTTCAGCTTGAAGCCGACGACGTTGGGCAGCAGCATCGACAGCGGCTGGCCGAGCATGCAGGCTTCCGCCTCGATGCCGCCGACGCCCCAGCCGAGCACGGCCAGACCGTTGACCATGGTGGTGTGCGAGTCGGTGCCGACCAGCGAGTCGGGATAGGCGACCTCGAAGGTGCCGGTCTTCTTGCCGACCGTCATCTTCTCCTTCTTGGTCCACACCGTCTGGGAGAGATATTCGAGATTGACCTGGTGGCAGATGCCGGTGCCGGGCGGCACGACCGAGAAGTTCGAGAACGCCTTCTGGCCCCACTTCAGGAACTCGTAGCGCTCCTGGTTCTGCTTGTATTCCTCGGCGACGTTCTTGCCGAAGGCCTTGTTGTCACCGAAGAAGTTCACGATCACGGAGTGGTCGATGACGAGGTCGACGGGGACCAGCGGGTTGATCTTCTCGGCATCGCCGCCGAGCTTCTGCATCGCGTTGCGCATCGCGGCGAGGTCGACCACGGCCGGCACGCCGGTGAAGTCCTGCATCAGCACGCGCGCCGGGCGGAACGCGATCTCATGCTCCAGCGACTTCTTGCGCAGCCATTTCGAGACGGCGACGATGTCCTCTTTCTTGACCGAACGCCCGTCCTCGTTGCGCAGCAGGTTCTCGAGCAGGACCTTCATCGAATAGGGAAGTTTGGAAATTCCCTTCAGACCATTCTTCTCGGCCGTGGGCAGGCTGTAATAGACATAGGTCTTGGCGCCGACCTTGAGGGTCTTTTTGCATTTGAAGCTGTCGAGCGAGGTCATGTAGGAAATCCCAATGGTTAGTTATACCCGGCAGGGTATCTTAACACCGTCAGCGTATCAGGCTGGGCCGCTTGCAGGGGCAGGTTGAGTTGCTGCATCAAGTAGTTCCGGGCTTATAGAAGCTTTCTAACCGCGCCGCCACAGCCACAATCGTGCCGCAGCAACCGCGAGCCAAAAATTCCCATGCGCTACCCCAAGTTTTCCTGAGGCCCGGCTTTGAGTGAATTGAAACGAGGCGAGATGCAGCTCTCCGGACACGCCCTCACCTGCGTGCGGGGCGGCCGCCAGGTGTTCGCCGGGCTCGATTTCTCGGCGGTCTCGGGCGAGGCCGTGGCGGTGGTCGGCCGCAACGGATCGGGCAAGACCTCGCTGCTGCGGCTGATCGCGGGCCTGCTGGTCCCGGCCGAGGGCAGGATCGCGCTCGCGGGTGGCGATGCCGAGCTGTCGCTGCCCGAGCAGTGCCACTATCTCGGCCATCGCGATGCCCTCAAGCCGGCCCTCAGCGTGGCCGAAAATCTGACGTTCTGGGCCGATTTCCTCGGCGGCGAGCGCCTGGACTTCGCCGAGGGCCTCGCCACCGTGGGGCTGGAGCATGCCACCCACCTGCCCGCGGGCTTCCTGTCGGCCGGCCAGCGCCGCCGGCTGTCGCTGGCGCGCCTGCTGACGGTCCGCCGCCCGGTCTGGCTGCTGGACGAGCCGACCAACGCGCTGGATGTCGCCGGCCAGAACATGTTCGGCGGCTTGATGCGCGAGCACCTGTCCCGCGGCGGCATGATCGTCGCGGCCACCCATGCTCCGCTCGGGATCGAATCCCGGGAGTTGCGGATCGGGGGTGCGGTATGATTCCGATCGACCCTCAGCTTTTCGAGTGGCTGGCCTCCGCCCTCGCGCCCACGAAACAGCCGCTGCCGCGGGCTCCCTCGCCTCTCCCGCTTGCGGGAGAGGTCGCGCCGAAGGCGCGGTTGAGGGTTCTGTCCTCTGGGGGAATCTTCGTTGCCGAGACACCCTCTCCCCAACCCTCCCCCGCAAGCGGGGGAGGGAGCGCACCGCCTTTGAGGCACGACGGGAGCCTCCCATGACCGCCCTGTCCGCCCTGATCCGCCGGGACATCCGGATCGCGCTCCGCGTCGGCGGCGGGGCCTTGATCGGCGTGCTGTTCTTCCTGACCGTCGTGGTCCTGATGCCGTTCGCGGTCGGCCCGGATCTGGCCCTGCTGTCGCGGCTGGGGCCGGCCATTCTCTGGCTCGGCGCGCTGCTGGCGAGCCTGCTCACCCTGGACCGGCTGTTCATGGCCGACCATGAGGACGGCTCGCTCGACCTGATCACGATGAGCCGAACGCCGCTGGAACTCGCCTGCGCCGCCAAGGCGCTGGCTCATTGGCTGGCCGCCGGCCTGCCGCTGATTGTCGCAACCCCCGTGCTCGGCCTGTTGCTCAACCTCGACATGGTCGCGACCGGGGCGGTGGCGCTGACGCTGCTGGCGGGCACCCCGGCGCTGACCTTCACCGGCATGATCGGCGCGGCGCTGGCGGTGACGCTGCACCGCGGCGGGCTGCTGATGGCGGTGCTGGTGCTGCCGCTGTCGATTCCGGTACTGATTTTCGGCGTGGCGGCCTCGCAGGCGGTGATCGTCGGCCCCATGACGTTCGGCGCGCCGTTCTCGATCCTGTGCGCGCTGTCGCTGGTCAGCCTGGTCGTCGGCCCGTTCGCAGCCGCAGCGAGCCTGCGGCACGGACTCGACTGAACAGGCCTCGATCGATTTTGACGCCGATCAACTTTCGCCGCTCGCTTTCGTGCTGATTGCCTGAGCGGCCACCGACGATTATCAGGGTACCATGACACTGATCGACCTCGCCAACCCCACGCGGTTCCTTGCGCTGACAGCGCGGGTGCTGCCGTGGCTTGCGGCCGCGACCGTTCTCTTGCTTGCGATCGGTCTCTATCAAACCGCGCTGGCGCCCGATGACTACCAGCAGGGCGCGACCGTGAAGATCATGTTCATCCACGTGCCCAATGCCTGGCTGTCGATGTTCGTGTGGGGCGTGATGAGCATCGCCTCGCTGGGCACGCTGGTGTGGCGGCATCCGCTCGCCGACGTCGCCGCCAAGGCCGCCGCTCCGATCGGCGCCGCCTTCACCTTCCTCGCGCTGCTCACGGGATCGCTGTGGGGCCGTCCGATGTGGGGCACCTATTGGGAATGGGATGCCCGCCTGACCTCGGTGCTGATCCTGTTCCTGATGTATCTCGGCCTGATGGCGCTGTGGCGCGCGGTCGACGATCCCTCGCGCGCCGCGCGCGCCGCCGCCGTGCTGACCCTGGTCGGCGCGCTCAACCTGCCGATCATCAAGTTCTCGGTCGACTGGTGGAACACGCTGCATCAGCCGGCCTCGGTGATGCGCATGGGCGGATCGGCCCTCGACAAATCGTTCCTGATTCCGCTCCTGGTGATGGCGATCGCCTTCACGCTGCTGTTCGTCACGCTGCACCTCGCCGCGATGCGCAACGAAATCCTACGCCGCCGTGTCCGCTCCCTGCAGATGATGCAGGCGAGCCGCGTGGCGTTCTCGAGCGAGATGGGCGCCTCCTCGCGCGGACAAGGCGCCTCGAAAGAAGCCGGGGCCGCCTGATCATGTCGCTCGGTCCCTATGCCTCCTTCATCGTGACGTCCTATGCCGCGGCGGCCCTCGTGGTCGTGGTCCTGATCGGCTGGATCGCGCTGGACTATCGCAGCCAGACGCAGCGCCTGCGCGAACTGGAGGAGCGCGGCATCACGCGCCGGTCCGGTCGCAACGCCACGGACCTGTGATGAGCGATCAACCTGCCTCAGCAGCGCCGCAGCGCCGCACCTTCCTGATGGCGCTGCCGCTGATTGCCTTCATCGGGCTCGCGCTCTTGTTCTGGTTCCGGCTCGGCAGCGGCGACATCTCGCGGATTCCCTCCGCGCTGATCGGTCGTCCCGTGCCGCAGACCACGCTGCCGCCGCTGGAAGGATTGCAGGCCGCCAATGCGCCGGTGCCCGGCCTCGACCCCGCGATGTTCAAGGGCAAGGTCAGCCTCGTCAACGTCTGGGCCTCCTGGTGCGTACCGTGCCACGACGAGGCGCCGCTGCTGACCGAGCTCGCCAAGGACCAGCGCTTCCAACTCGTCGGCATCAATTACAAGGACGCATCCGACAATGCGCGGCGCTTCCTCGGCCGCTACGGCAACCCGTTCGGCCATGTCGGCGTCGACGCCAACGGCCGCGCCTCGATCGAATGGGGCGTCTACGGCGTGCCGGAAACCTTCGTCGTCGGCCGCGAGGGCACCATCGTCTACAAGCTGGTCGGCCCGATCACGCCGCAAAACCTCAAGACGGTGCTGATGCCGGAGCTGGAGAAGGCGCTCAAGGCAGGAAGCTGATCGTGACGCGGGCAAGCTGCCCGAGCGCGTGAGTTCACGGCGCGTCGTCGCGACGATCGGTCGGGTCCGCGTGGCCCGCGAGCAGGCCAGCCACGACATCCCAGCCCTTCTCGAAGATATGACCGACCTTGTGGCCGAAGGAATCATCCGGGCGCAGCCGCGGCGATTCCAGAATGTGCGTCAGGTGCCGGTGATCGCCTGGAATGCTGCTGACCTCCAGGTCGACGGCGGCCTGGACATCAGTCATCAGGTCATCGAGGCGCTTCGCCCAGCCGGACCCCTTGAGTTCGATCTGCGTTCGCAGCGCCTGTTCGATCCGGTAGATCTCGCTCACGATCTCCCTGGCCCGCACCGGGCGATTGTTCCTGAGCGCGAAGAGCAGGAGATGGTGCTTCTGCTCGATCTGATCGAGCACCATCGAAACCGCGATCGCCAAGGGACCCGCCGCGATCCGCGCCGCAGCCCGGTCGTCGGCTGTCGCGGTCGCGAGCGACAGCAGCTCCCATGGATTTTCCAGACGCCTTGTGAGGATCGTGAGCGCGAACGGCACGGCATCGACGCGCCTGGACTTGAGCGCGCTCAGGAGACCAAGGACCTTGTCGAGGCTGGCGCCCTCGAGCCGGGCGATCTTGGGCGCAAGCGCACGGCCGAAATCGTCGAGCTCCCGCTGCAGCTCGAGACAGCGCAGCATCTTCTTGAGGTCATCGAACGTCGCATGGGAGCTGGTATAGGCCATCAGCCCGTCGCGAATGCCGGCTACCCCCTCGGCAGAACCAAGCTGGCCGTTGAGAGAGGTCAGCACCTTCTTCTGGAATACCTGCGCCATCTGCCGCGCCTCGGGCTGCTTGTCGGCAGAGATGGCCTTGGTCGCATTGGCGATGTAGTCGGCGGCCATGCTGCGCAGCAGTTGCTCGGTCACGAGGCTCCAGATCGGTGCGAGCGATCCACGGGCGATCTGTCCGTCATTGGCCCGTTCCGGCGCGCTGTCGACCAGCACCGGCTCGAGCGGCTCGAAGAAGTAACGCGAGGGATTTCCGACGCGGTAGTGATTTTGACCCGTGTTGCGAAACTCGGCACGCAGCGCCGCGATCAATGGCTCGGAATGCGGGATGTCCTCGCCGAGAAGATGCAGCCGCTCCAGTTCGGCAAGCAGGCGGCGCCGGACCTGCGGAGCGAGTTGCCGGAGGTACTCAATCAGGTGTTCAGCGGTGTGGTCCTGCTTTGCACTCATCACCGGGCCCTCCGGCGCGGCATCCTCTCTTCACTACCAGAGGCTATCGCCTGCGGCCGTTCGGACAAGGTCCAGAGCCGAAGAATCTCAGCTTGCGGTTACAGAGCGATGAAGGAACCCGCCGGACGCGTCGCTCGACCCGATCAGCTGCGCGCGTGAAGTGCACGTCAGCGTGAATAGGTGGGGTGGTGGTTGGCAGCCCCGCCCGGAGCCGGCACTACCCCTTGCTAATGTCCCCCGCCTCGGCCTCGCTTCGCTCCAGCGAGACCGGCTCGAGGTGATAGCGCTTGGTCAGCGGCATCTGGGCGATGGCGAAGATCATGGTCAGCGGGGTCACGCCGAACACCTTGAAGTTCACCCAGAAGTCCGTGCTCTGCGTGCGCCAGACGATCTCGTTCAGCACCGCCATGCCGGCGAAGAACAGCGCCCAGCGCAGCGTGAGGATGCGCCAGCCCTGCGGCGTCAGGTTGAACACCTGGTCGAACATCACGGCGATGAAGGAGCGGCCGAACAGCAGGCCGCCGCCGAGGATCGCGGCGAACAGGCCGTAGATGATGGTCGGCTTGACCTTGATGAAGGTCTCGTCGTGCAGCACCAAAGTCAGCGTGCCGAACACCAGCACGACCACACCCGTCACGATCGCCATGATCGGGATGTGACGCGTCACCACATAGGAGGCGACCATCGCCACCACGATCGCGACCATGAAGGCGCCGGTCGCGGCGAACAGATTGAACTTCGCATTGACGAAGAAGAACACGAGCAGCGGCCCGAGCTCGGTCGCGAGCTTGAACAGCGGATGCGGCTGGGTCTTGTCCATTACGTACCCTTTTTTGCGTCATCCCCCGCCTAGTGCGCAATTGCGCTCGGGGGCGGGGGATCCAGTATTCCGAGACGCCAGTGATCTACAACGAGCGCTGCTGCGTACTGGATGCCCCGCCTTCGCGGGGCATGACGAGAAACCTATGCTTCGATTCCGGCGATGGCGCGCGCGAAGTCGCGCGCGGTGAAGGCTGCGAGATCGTCGACGCCTTCGCCGACGCCGATGAAATGCACCGGCAGTTTGAACTTCTCTGCGAGCGCTACCAAGATGCCGCCGCGCGCGGTGCCGTCGAGCTTGGTCATCACGAGACCGGTGACCCCCGCCGTGCGATGGAAGGCCTCGACCTGCGACAGCGCGTTCTGGCCCACGGTCGCATCCAGCACAAGCAGCACGGCATGCGGCGCAGTGTCGTCCACCTTGCGGATGACGCGCACGACCTTTTCGAGCTCGTTCATCAGCTCGGCCTTGTTCTGCAGGCGGCCGGCGGTGTCGATCAGGAGCACGTCGGTGGCCTGCTCCTTCGCCGCCGTCAGCGCGTTGAAGGCGAGGCTTGCCGAATCCGAGCCCTGCGCACCCGCGATGACCGGCGTCTTCGTCCGCTCACCCCAAACCTTCAGCTGCTCGATCGCTGCTGCGCGAAAGGTGTCGCCGGCGGCCAGCATCACCTTGCGGCCTTCGCTGGCGAATTTCTGCGAGAGTTTCCCGATGGTGGTGGTCTTGCCGGAGCCGTTGACGCCGACCACGAGGATCACGAACGGCTTTTTGGCCTCATCGATCTCAAGCGGCCTCGCCACCGGCGACAGCACCTTTTCGACTTCGGTCGCGACGACGTCCTTGACCTCGTCCGCCGAGATCGCCTTGTCATAACGGCCGGTGCCGACGGCATCCGCGATCCGGACCGCGACTGAGGTGCCGAGGTCGGCACGCAGCAGCACGTCCTCGATGTCGTCGAGCATGGCGCGGTCGAGCTTGCGCTTGGTGACGAGGTCTGCGACCGCGGTCCCGAGCGAGGACGAGGTGCGCTTCAGCCCGTTGGACAGGCGGCGCCACCAGCTCAGCTTGGGGGGATCTGACGTGGTATCGTTCATGGCGGGGGTGTGTTAGCCGTTCCCGCCCCCAAACGAAAGTCTTGTCCGAAGGTCCTGCAATTGCTCGATGTTCCCCAATTGACCGCCGAGGAGATCCAGGCGCGCGTGCTCCATCGCGACGGGCTGATGCTGATCATCGACAAGCCCTCGGGCCTTCCGGTGCATCGCGGCCCCAAGGGCGGCGCCAATCTGGAGGATTCCTTCCAGGCGCTGTGCTTCGGCCTGCCGCGACCGCCGGTGCTGGCCCACCGGCTCGACAAGGACACCTCCGGTTGTCTCGTGCTCGGCCGCCATCGCAAGGCCACCGCCTCGCTCGGCCTCCTCTTCAAGCACGGCAAGATCGGCAAGACCTACTGGACCGTGGTCGAGGGCGGACCTGCCGAGGACGAAGGCACGATCGATATGCCGCTCGGCCGGCTCAATGCCGAGCGCGGCTGGTGGCAGAAGCCCGATCCGGACGGGCAGAAGGCGATCACCAACTGGAAGGTGATGGGCCGGGGCGAGGGCTTCACCTGGCTTGCCATGGAACCGGTGACCGGGCGGACCCATCAATTGCGGGTGCATTCGTCGGCAACGGGCTGGCCGATCTTCGGCGATAACATTTACGGCAACGGCCCGCGCTTCGGCGAGCCGAAGCTGCATCTGCACTCCCGCGAGATCGTGGTGCCGATCTCCCGCAACAAGGAGCCGGTCCGCGTCGTGGCGCCCGCCCCGCCCCACATGCACGAGAAGCTCAGGGCCTGCGGCTGGAACGGGGAATAGTCGTTTAGTCCCTCATGGTGAGGAGGCCGCGCAGCGGCCGTCTCGAACCATGAAGGCCCCGATACGGCCTGTGGCCATCCCGCCCCATGGTTTACGAAACCTTCAGTCCTCGTCCCTCATGATGACGGTTGCTTAGAACAAGCTTCCGTCATTCGCTCAGGACGAGCAACGCGTCATGTCTACGGCCGGGCTATCGATCATCGACGAGGTCGAATCTGCGATTCGCACCGGCTCGCCGGAAAAGGGCCTGGCGACCGCCCGCCGCGTCACCGACCTGTTTCTCTCCTCCGCCGGCAGTTTCGACGACGAGCAGATCGCGCTGTTCGACGAGGTGCTCGATCGCCTGATCGGCACCATCGAGCTGCGTGCGCTGGCCGACATGGGCGCGCGCGTCGCGCTCGCCGAGATCAGCGCGCAGCTGGCGCCGGTCGCGCAGGCGCCGCCCTCCGTAATCCGCCGCCTCGCCAGCAACGACGAGATCCGCATCGCCGGCCCCGTGCTGCAGGAATCCGCCCGCCTCGACGACGGCGAACTGGTGAAGATCGCCTCCGCTAAGAGCGAGCCGCATCTGCTTGCGATGGCCGGCCGCTGGTGGCTGAAGGAGATCGTCACCGACGCACTTCTGGCCCGCCGCTATCCCAGCGTCAGCCGCAGGCTCGCCGCCAATCCCGGCGCGCGCGTCTCCGGAAATGGATTTGCCGTCATGGTCGCCCAGGCCGAGGCCGACCCCGAACTTGCGGTCAGCGTCGGCGTCCGCGTCGACCTGCCGTCGGAGCTGCGTCGCCGATTGCTGCGCTCGGCGACCGATGCCGTGCGCACCCGCCTGTTGTCGCGCGCGCCGCCGCATCTGTTCGAGGAGATCCAGGGCGCGATCGCCGCCGTCACCGTCGGCGTCGAGCGCGAGATGTCGGGTGTCCGCGATTTCGAGGGCGCCAAGCGCGCCATTGCGATGCTCAAGGCCACCGGTCAGCTCAACGAGGCCGCGCTGCTCGGCTTCGCCAGGCAGCGCCGCTATGAGGAGACCGCCGCGGCGCTGGCAGCCCTGTCCGGATCGACCGTCGAGGTGATTCGGCCGCTGATGCAGAGCCTGCGTGAGGACGGCCTGCTGGTGCCCTGCAAGGCCGCGCAGCTCGGCTGGGACACCACCATTGCCGTGCTCGAATGCCGTTTCGCGACCGGCGCCATGAAGCCGGCGGATCTTTCGCGGGCGCAAGCGCTCTACGCGCGCATGACGGTCGAGGATGCCAAGCGCACGCTGCGGTTCTGGCAGGTGCGGGCGTCGTAGACTCTGTTCGAGTCGAACTGCGCACCACAGCCGCGGTGTCGTCCCTGCGCACGCAGGGACCCATAACCACAGAAGACAGTTTGGCGACGGCTGTCCGTGGCTCTGCTTCGTTGGGACGAGCACCATCCGCGACCGATAGATCACGCGGTATGGGTCCCTGCGTGCGCAGGGACGACGTTGAGGATAGAGCGCCGCACATGATTCGCAGCTCTATTGCGTGGTGAGCCGCTCACCATCGCTGCCGGCAATCATCAGCGGCACGACGCTTCCGACCCGCTCGCCCGAAATCGCCACCGGCAGGTAATGCTCCGTACGCCCCTGCGCATCGCTCTCGATCAGCACCTCGCGCGTCTTGCCCATCTCGGCTTGCAGCCGCTGACGCAGCGCTGCTTCGCCTGCCGCGCGCAGCCGCTTCGCGCGCTCCTTGATCGCACCGCCCGCAACCTGCGGCATCTTCGCAGCCGGCGTGCCGGGGCGCGGCGAATAGGGGAAGACGTGCAGGAACGTCAGGCCACATTCCCCGACAAGATCGAGCGAGCGCGCGAACATATCGTCCGTCTCGGTCGGGAAGCCCGCGATGATGTCAGCGCCGAAGACGATATCGGGACGCAGGCGGCGCACCTGCTCGCAGAACGCGATCGCATCCTGCCGCGAATGCCGCCGTTTCATGCGCTTGAGGATCATGTCGTCGCCGGATTGCAGCGACAGATGCAGATGCGGCATCAGCCGCGCATCGCCGGCGATGGCATCGAGCAGATCGTCATCGGCCTCGATCGAATCGATCGAGGAAATGCGCAGGCGCTTCAATTCCGGCACGTGCCGCAATATCTGCTTCGTCAGCATGCCGAGCTTCGGCGAGCCCGGAAGGTCGGCACCGTAGCTGGTGAGATCGACGCCGGTCAGCACGATCTCGGCATGGCCGCGCGCGGCGAGATTGCGCACCTGCTCGACCACCGCGCCCATCGGCACCGAGCGCGAATTGCCGCGGCCGAAAGGAATGATGCAGAAGGTGCAGCGATGGTCGCAGCCGTTCTGCACCTGCACGAACACACGCGGCAGGCCGCTCGCGTAGCCGTCGACGAGATGCGGCGCCATCTCCGTCACGGCCATGATGTCGCTGACCGCGATCTTCTCGCTGGCGCCGAGATCGAACGCATCGCGCGTCTCACGCCACGCGTCACTTCGCATCTTGTCGTCATTGCCGACGACGCGGTCGACCTCGGCCATGTCGGCGAACATGCCGCTTTGCGTCTGCGCCGCGCAGCCGGTGACGACGATGCGCGCCGAGGGGCGCTCGCGCTTAAATTTGCGGATCGATTGCCGCGCCTGCGCCACCGCCTCGTTGGTGACGGCACAGCTGTTGATGACGATGGTGTCTTCGAGCCCCGCAGCTTCCGCCTCGCGGCGGATCACCTCGGCCTCGAAAGCATTGAGGCGGCAGCCGAAGGTGACGATGTCGACGGCCATCAGGCGGCCGGCGCGAACAGCGCCGGATCGAACTTGCCCTCGTATTCGAAGGTCGCGGTGCCCGTCATCAGCACGTGGTCGTCGCGCTCGCGCCATTCGATGCCGAGCTTGCCGCCGGGCAGCGTGATCTCGACATTGCGCTGGGTCCGCTTCAGGCGCGCCGCGCCGACCGCCGTGGCACAGGCCGCCGAGCCGCAAGCCTTGGTCAGGCCGGCACCGCGCTCCCAGGTGCGGATGGTGATGTGCTGGTCATCGACGATATGGGCGAGCGTGATGTTGGCGCGCTCCGGGAAGATCGGATGGTTTTCGAGCAAGGGGCCGAAACGCTCGAGTTCGTAGGCGTTGACGTCGTCGACCCAGAAGATCGCATGCGGATTGCCCATGCTCACCACGGAGGGCGAATGCAGGATCGGCTTGTCGATCGGCCCGATCTGCAACTCGATGTAACGGGTGTCGCGGAATTCTTCCGCCAGCGGGATATCCTTCCAGCCGAACTTCGGCACGCCCATGTCGACGGTGTAGAGATCGGGCGCCGGACCCTGCCAGGCATTGAGCAGGCCGGCCGCGGTCTCGAACGTCGCATTGGTCTGCCCGTTCTTCTCGAAGATGCGCCGCACCACGCAGCGCATGCCATTGCCGCAGGCGCCGGCCTCCGAGCCGTCATTGTTGTAGATGCGGATGAAGGCTTCGGTGCCGTCGAGCCTCGGCTTCTGCAGCACCATGAGCTGGTCGTAAGCCACGCCGCCATTCGCGGACGCCACCGCGCGGGCGTCGTCGGGCGTCACCGGCCCTGCGGAATCGCGCATGTCGACAACGACGATCTCGTTGCCGATGCCGTTCATCTTGGCAAATGCGTGATTGGCCAGCGCGCTCATGAAAATTCCCGAATTTCGCCTGTGTTATATGGCGATCCTTGCCGGCTTGGCCAGTGTCTTGCCGCCGGTCGCCAGCAAGCCCGCCGAGAGGCCTGCCATGACGCATCTGTCATGGGACGAATTTGGCGCTCGCGTGTTAGAACGGCGAAAGTTGGCGCGAAGCGGGATGCGCGGGCCGGGCGCAAAGCTGGATCTGGTGGTTAAGGCCTTGGCGGCGAAGGCGCCTTGGTGATCAAGGCCTTGGGGAGAATAGAATGTTGAGGTTTCGTCGTCTCGCTCTGGCCGCGCTGATCCCGGCTGCGGCCTTGTCGCTTGGCCTGTCCCAGGGTCTGGCGCAGACCCCGAGCCCGGCACCGGCCGCCTCGGCAAGTCCCTCGCCGGCTCCGTCGGCTTCCCCTGCCCCGGCAGCGAGCGCGTCGCCTGCGCCGGCAGCCACCCCCTCACCCGCTCCGTCGCCGGCAGCCAGCGCTTCGCCGGCCCCGACAGCGTCGCCGTCACCCGCCGCCAGTGCGTCACCGAGCCCGACGGCCCCGCCGCCCGCGGCCGCCGCAACCCCCGCCCCGGTGCAGACCGCCGACCCGTTCGGCCTCGAGACCACGCTCGAGTCCAAGAAGGTCGTAATGGTCAAGGGCACCGCGAATTGGGACTCGGCCTTCGACACGCTTATCGACGCCTTCAAGGCGCTGAACACGCTGCTGGACAAGCAGGGCATCAAGCACGCCGGCAATGCGATGATCGTCTACACCTCGACGGACGATACCGGCTTCACTTTCCTCGCCGAGATTCCGGTCGAGCAGGACCCGAAGAACCTGTCCAAGGACATGAGCATCGGCAAATCGCCGGAAGGCAAGGTGCTGAAATTCGTCCATCGCGGCTCCTACGACAACATGGACAACACCTATGAGGCGATCACCAATCACCTCGACGACAAGAGGCTGGAAGCCAAGGACACCTTCATCGAGGAATACCTCACCGATCCCCTGAAGACCGCTGAGGACAAGCTCGTGATCAACGTTTTCGTACCGCTGAAGTGAGACCGATGCAGAAGCCCGCCGTATTTGTTGCCTCCCTTGCCGCCGTCCTCGCCGCCACGCTGCCGGCAAACTCCGCGCTTGCCGACGACGTCGTCTCCGCCATTTCGGTGAGCGGCGAAGCCAACGTGTCCGCCGCGCCCGATCTCGCGCAGATCGATGCCGGCGTCGCCAACGACGCCAAGTCGGCGAAAGAAGCCTCCGACGCCAACAACGCCGCGATGGGCAAGGTGCTGCTGGCGCTGAAGGGCGCCGGCATCGCCGAGAAGGACTATCAAACCTCGCGCCTGTCGCTGCAGCCGCAATACGGCCAGAACAAATCCACCGGCGCATCCCCCGTGGTCGGCTTCCGCGCCAGCAATCGCGTCACCGTGAAGATCCGCGACGTGACCAAGGTCGCCAGCATCATCGACACGCTGGTCAGCGCCGGCGCCAACGACATCGGCAACATCTCCTTCGAGGTGACGCAGGCTTCGAAACTGCTCGACGATGCGCGCGAGCAGGCGGTCGCCGATGCGCGCCGCAAGGCCGAGATCTACGCCAAGGCCACCGGCGTCACGCTCGGCGCGCCGCTCAGCGTGTCGGAAGGCGGCGCCCCTGTCCCGCTGTTCAAGGGCCGCATGGCCGTAGCTCCCATGGCCGCAGGCGCCGCCGTCGCGCCGGGCGAGGAGACGCTGTCGGTGACGGTGAATGTGAGCTGGGCGATCAAGGCGAAAGAGCCGTAGCTCTCGCGTCCCGGACGCGCTGCGGCACGCAGTGACGCTGCGCAGAGCCGGGACCCAGAAAGCTACACAGTACATTTCCGTGGCATGGGCCCCGGCTCTGCAGCGCATCACTGCGTGCTGCGCTTCGTCCGGGGCACGAGCGGCGCGCGTGGAGCGAGCTAAATCTCCACCACCTGCTCGATCAGTCGTTCACGCTGATATCCGTAAAAAGGAAACCCGTCGGCGTCTTGCTGAAGACGAAGATGAGATCGCCACAGAAGATGAAGTAGTTGTCGTTCTTATAGTCATCCCGATCATAGACGGCCTTGCCGCGCTGGAGACATGCGCGATTTTTCGCCGTGAACTCTGTCCGATAGGTCTTGGCGGCAAATTGCGCGGCGTCGCCAATGGCTTTGTCGTTCATGAACGGCAATCGCGTCATACCGGCGACGGCGGCGGAATCGTTTGCCTTCAACGCCGCGCGAAACTTTTCGATGAAGCCATCGAACTCCTTCTGCACGGCAGGAGAAGCGACGGGGTCCTTCGCCGCCTGGGCGACGGCTGGAGCAAGGCTCACGAGAGCGGTTGCGAGCACAATTCTCAGCAAAAATCCCACGGTTCGACTCCATCCATCGATCAATCAAGGTCTTCCGATCGATCCAAATCCATGGTGTTTTGTTGCGTCAAAGGCATTCCGGTTCAACGGCGCAGTGACGCACGAACTTGTCGCTGCAGGAGCAAGGCGGACATTGCTTTCGTCGCATCACACCGCCGGGTTTGTGGGTACAGGACCTAAATCTCCACCACCTGCCCCGGCTTCATCGCCACGAACCGATCCTGCGGAATCTGCGCGGCATCCAGCGCCTCCACCAGCGCCTTCGCCGGGGCATCGATTGCTTCATCCGTCAGCTGGAATGTGCCGTGATGATGCCCGAGCGCGGCCTCGGCGCCGCAATCGCCCAGCGCCTTCACCGCGTCTGCCGGGTTCATGTGCTGGTCGCGCATGAACCAGCGCGGCTCGTAGGCGCCGATGGGAAGGATGGCGAGACGCAGCTTGCCGTGCCTCTCGGCGACACGACGGAAATGCCGGCCATCGCCGTAACCGGAATCGCAGACGACATAGATTTTCCCGGCCGGCGTCTCCAGCACGAAACTCGCCCACAGCGCCTTGTTGCGGTCGAGCATACCGCGCGCGCTCCAGTGCCGGGTCGGCACCAGGTGCACGGCAATGCCGCGACCGAGCTCGACGCGGTCGTGCCAGTCGAAAGCTTCCACCTTGATCGTGGAATCGGAGCTGCGCATCGTGACGTCGTTGCCGAGCGGGGTGACCACGCGCGGCGCATCATTCTTCGCGAGCCGCGACAGCGTCGCGATGTCCAAATGATCGTAATGGCCATGCGAGACCAGCACGACGTCGATCTTCGGCAGCTTCTCGAAGGCGATGCCGGGATCGTTGTGCCGCTTCGGCCCGGCAAAGCTGACGGGCGAGACCCGCTCCGACCAGACGGGATCGACCAGGATGTTGAGGCCGCCGGCCTGGATCAGCCAGCTGGCATGGCCGACGAAGGAGAGCCGCACCTTTTCGCCGTCCACCCGCGCCGGCGGGGTGTCGGCATGGGGGCTGGGGGCCCAATCCGGCCATTTCGCCCGCTGCCGCTTGCCGCCGAACTGCCAGCGCAGCACCTCGCGCAGCGACTTTGGCGGCACGCCGTCCGGATCGAAGAAGGTCAGGCCGTCGAAATGGTCGGAGACCGGGCCGTCATAGGTTTTCATGTAGGACATCCAGAGCGAGGGGACGCCGACCAGCGCGCCGGCGCCGGCAAGCAGTCCGAGAACACGGCGGCGGGTGATCGGCACGGGCGGGCTTCTAGAGACGGTTGGGGCGGTAAGACATCACCGCTATATGGGCCGGCCGGTCGAAAAAGGAACCCGTCGCCGGAAAGCACGTCTTTTCAAGCCCTTGCCCTGGCAAAGGGGCCGCCACGCCCTAACTTTCCTTGACTTTTGGGCGGGAGCGG
Organism: Bradyrhizobium sp. U531; assembly: GCF_051710265.1. Lineage (NCBI taxonomy): Bacteria > Pseudomonadati > Pseudomonadota > Alphaproteobacteria > Hyphomicrobiales > Nitrobacteraceae > Bradyrhizobium > Bradyrhizobium sp. U531. The sequence continues at coordinate 641,931 of NZ_JASVEN010000002.1, read as the reverse complement.
CGTTTAACCCCGCCACTTTCTCGGAAAGGCTTTCTTTTCGACCCGCCGACCGGCCCTGGAGGCCGGAGGTCAACGCCCGACAGCGCGATGCGCCCTCGGGCGTAAAGGTGTTTGGAAGATCGTTTGCCTGAGGAAGCGGTCATCCCCCGCGAAGGCGGGGGATGCAGTACTCCAGGGGCGGCTCGGGTCGAACCGAGGTGCCGCGGCGTACTGGATGCCCCGCCTTCGCGGGGCGTGACAGTGGTGAAATAGCGGAGCGCTCCTCCATCTTGGGGGACAGCAACAGGACGACTTCATTGTTCGACAATCTGTCGGAACGGCTTGGCGGAATTCTCGATCGTCTGACGGGGCGCGGTGCGCTGACCGAGAAGGACGTCGACGCCGCGATGCGCGAGGTGCGCCGCGCGCTGCTGGAAGCCGACGTCGCACTCGAAGTGGTACGCAGCTTCACCGAGCGCGTCCGCGAGCAGGCGATCGGCGCCACCGTCGTCAAGTCGGTCACACCCGGCCAGATGGTGGTCAAGATCGTCCATGACGAGCTGATCAACACGCTCGGCGCCGAAAGCCAGACCATCGACGTCAATTCCGTGCCGCCGGTGCCGATCATGATGGTCGGTCTGCAGGGCTCGGGTAAGACCACCACCACCGCAAAGCTCGCCCGCCGCCTGGTCCAGCGCGACAAGCGCAAGGTCCTGATGGCTTCGCTCGACGTCTATCGTCCGGCGGCAATGGAGCAGCTGGCCGTACTCGGCCGCGACCTCGACATTCCCACGCTTCCGATCGTCGCCGGCCAGCAGCCGCCGCAGATCGCGAAGCGCGCGCTGGAAGCCGGCAAGCTCGGCGGCTACGACATCGTGCTGCTCGACACCGCCGGCCGCACCACGCTCGACGAAGACATGATGGCGGAAGCCGCGGCGATCAAAGCCGCTGCGAACCCGCATGAAGTGCTGCTGGTCGCGGACTCGCTCACCGGCCAGGACGCCGTGAATCTCGCCCGCGCCTTCGACGAGCGCGTCGGCCTCACCGGCATCGTGCTCACACGAGTTGACGGCGACGGCCGCGGCGGCGCCGCGCTGTCGATGCGCGCCGTCACCGGCAAGCCGATCAAGCTGATCGGCACCGGTGAAAAGACCGATGCGCTGGAAGATTTCCATCCTGATCGTATCGCCGGCCGCATCCTCGGCATGGGCGACGTGGTCTCGCTGGTCGAGCGTGCCGCCGCCAATATCGACGCCGAAAAGGCCGCGCGCACCGCCGAGCGCATGCGCAAGGGTCAGTTCGACCTCAACGACATGCGCGAGCAGCTGTCGCAGATGGCCAACATGGGCGGCATCAGCGGCCTGATGGGCATGATGCCCGGCATCTCCAAGATGAAGAACCAGATCGCGGCGGCCGGCATCGACGACAAGATCCTGAAGCGCCAGGTCGCCATCATCGATTCCATGACGCGCGACGAGCGCCGTCATCCCGATTTGCTCAAGGCCAGCCGCAAGAAGCGCATCGCCGCAGGCTCGGGCCAGAGCGTCGAGCACGTCAACAAGCTGCTCAAGATGCACCGGAACATGGCCGACGTGATGAAGGCCATGGGCTCGGGCAAGCGCGGCCCGCTCGCCGGCATCGCCCAGGCGATGGGTTTTGGTGGCGGCATGAAGATGCCCTCGCCCGAAGAGATGAAGGCGATGCAGGAAAAGATGCAGGCCGGCGGCGGACAAGGTCTGCCCAGCCTGCCGAAGGATCTGCCGCCGGGACTTCGTACCGGCCTGCCGAACCTTCCCGGACTGACCGGGATGAGCGGCAAGCCGACGCTGCCGGGCCTCGGCGGCTTCCCCGGCAAGAAGAAATGAGGAATTCGCCGCGAGGGTCGTCAATGTCCCGCGCGGCGCGAAAATACCAATCAACCGAACAAACTGTACTTTGAAGGAGAACTCAAATGTCCGTCGTTATCCGCCTCGCCCGCGCAGGCACCAAGAAGCGTCCCGTCTATCACGTCGTCGTCGCCGACTCGCGCTTCCCCCGCGATGGCCGCTTCATCGAGCGTCTCGGCTATTTCAACCCGCTGCTGCCGAAGGACAACGAGACCCGCCTGAAGCTCGACATGGACAAGGTCAAGGCCTGGCTCGCCAAGGGCGCGCAGCCGTCGGACCGCGTGTCCCGCTTCCTCGACGCCGCCGGCGTGAAGAAGCGCGAAGCGCGCAACAACCCCGAGAAGGCCGTGCCGCGCAAGGAGCGCAAGGCGCAGGCCGAAGCCGCAGCCAAGGGCTAAGGCTAGATCATGTCGGCGCTGGTCTGCGTCGCGCGGATCGGCGCCGCGCATGGGGTGCGCGGTGCGGTCAAGCTGTGGACCTTCACCGAAGATCCCTTTGCCATCAAACGTTACGGCCCGCTTTCGTCCAAGGACGGCAAGCGCCAGTTCGAGGTCGCGCAGGCGCGTGAGGCAAAGGATCATCTGGTCGCGACGTTCAAGGGCGTCACGACCCGCGATGAGGCCGAGCGCCTCAACGGCATCGAACTCTACGTCGCGCGCGGCAAGCTGCCCGCGACGGATGCGGACGAATATTACCACACCGACCTGATTGGACTCGCCGCCGTCACCACGGGCGGCGAGCAGCTCGGCCGCGTGCTCGCGATCCACAATTTCGGCGCCGGCGACATCATCGAGATCGCGCCGCTCAAGGGCCCGACGATGCTGCTGCCGTTCACGAACGCGGTGGTGCCGGAGGTCGATCTCGAAGGCGGGCGCGTGGTGATCGCTCTGCCGCAGGAAGTCGAGGGCGAGGACGACAGCGACACTCCCTCCGCGAGTCGTCCCCGCGAAGGCGGGGACCCATAACCACAGTCCGTGGTTTTTGGCTAAGCTGATAGCTCCAGCCATCGCAAAATGAAGTGCGGTGGTTATGGGTCCCGGGCTCGCGCTTCGCGCGCCCCCGGGACGACGAGAACTGAGATCCGATGACCAATCCCTCACCCTGGCGCGCGACGGTGCTGACGCTGTTTCCGGAGATGTTTCCGGGACCGCTCGGCGTGAGCCTCGCCGGCCGCGCGTTGGCATCCGGGCTCTGGCAGATCGAGGCGCGGGACATCCGCGCTTCCGCCACCGACCGCCATCGCAGCGTCGACGACACCCCGGCCGGCGGCGGGCCGGGCATGGTGCTGCGGGCGGACGTTCTGGCGGCGGCGATCGACGCGGCGGAGATCGCGTCCGACCGGCCACGCCTGCTGATGAGCCCCCGGGGTCGGCCATTGACCCAAGCCCGGGTTCAGGTGCTCGCCCAGGGTCCCGGCCCCCTGATCGTCTGCGGGCGCTTCGAAGGGATCGACCAGCGGGTGATCGACGGGCGGGACCTCGAGGAGGTCTCGATCGGCGATTACGTGCTGTCCGGCGGCGAGATCGCAGCTTTGGCCCTGATCGACGCCTGTGTCCGCCTGCTGCCGGGCGTGATGGGCAAGGAAGCTTCGGGAACCGAGGAAAGCTTCTCCGATGGCCTTCTGGAGTACCCCCAATACACCCGGCCGCAGCTGTTCGAGGGGGTTCCGATCCCGGAGATCCTGACCTCCGGCGACCACGCCAAGGTCGCCGGCTGGCGGCGGGCCCAATCGGAAGCCCTCACAGAGGCCCGACGGCCCGATTTATGGGCCAGGATCCCGCCCAAGCCGGCGAATCGGGCCAGGCGCCAAAAAACGCCAAAAACCAAGACAGACGGGTGACAAACGCTCCGGCTTGCCTTATAGCAGCGGCCAAATCCGCAATGGCTGGATAGACGAATTTTGCGCAGCCCCCCGTTTCCAGGGCTGGGCGCGCCGATGGAGATTACCCCATGAACCTGATCCAACAGCTTGAAAAAGAGCAATTCGACAAGCTCTCCGCCAGCAAGGAAATTCCGGAATTCGGTCCCGGCGACACCGTGATCGTCAACGTGAAGGTCGTCGAAGGCGACCGCACCCGCGTGCAGGCCTATGAAGGCGTCTGCATCGGTCGTTCCGGCGGTGGCCTCAACGAGAGCTTCACCGTGCGCAAGATCTCGTACGGCGAAGGCGTGGAGCGCGTGTTCCCGGTGATGTCGCCGATGATCGACTCGATCAAGGTCGTGCGCCGCGGCAAGGTGCGTCGCGCCAAGCTCTATTATCTCCGCAACCTCCGCGGCAAGTCGGCCCGCATCGTCGAGAAGACTGAGCACGCCAAGGCCGTCAACGAGTAAGCTCCGGCGACCAGCCAGGTTTTTCGAAAAGCGCGGGGCCAAACCCCGCGCTTTTTTGTTGCGTCTGCCGTGCGCGTCAAAGGCCTCGCGCTTCCAAATGGGCCTGCTATATATTCTTGGAATGTTTCCAGATCTGACCAGCACCTCGTCCGCCAAGCGCGTCGTCATCGACGATCGCTCGCGGCTGCCCGGCCGGTTCTTCGGACGCTTCGCGACCTCGGCAACGTCAGAGCTTACGCGCGCAGCCTAAAAGCTGCGCTGACGATTTTGTTGCCCCGCGCGCTCGCCGCGCACATCCGCTTCACATAGTCCTTCGGAGCTCAAGCTCATGTCCAAGCCCACCACATTGTACGACAAGATCTGGAACGACCATCTGGTGCACGAAGCCGAGGACGGCACCTGCCTGCTCTACATCGATCGCCACCTGGTGCACGAGGTGACCTCGCCGCAGGCATTCGAAGGCCTGCGCGCTACGGGGCGCAAGGTTCACGCGCCCGAGAAGACGCTGGCTGTCGTCGACCACAACGTGCCGACCACCGACCGCACCAAGCCGAACCCCGACCCCGAGAGCATCGAGCAGATCAAGGCGCTGGCGGAGAACGCCAAGGAATTCGGCGTCGAATATTACAACGAGTTCGACAAGCGCCAGGGCGTCGTCCACGTCATCGGCCCCGAGCAGGGCTTCACCCTGCCCGGCACCACCATCGTCTGCGGTGACAGCCACACCTCGACGCATGGCGCATTCGGCGCGCTCGCGCACGGCATCGGCACGAGCGAGGTCGAGCACGTGCTGGCGACGCAGACGCTGATCCAGAAGAAGGCCAAGAACATGCGCGTCACCGTCGATGGCAAGCTGCCTGACGGCGTGACGGGCAAGGACATCATCCTGGCCATCATCGGCGAGATCGGAACCGCAGGCGGCACCGGCTACGTGCTGGAATACGCAGGCGATGCGATCACCGCGTTGTCGATGGAAGGCCGCATGACGGTCTGCAACATGTCGATCGAAGGCGGCGCGCGCGCCGGCCTCGTTGCGCCCGACCAGAAGGCCTACGACTATTTGCGCGGCCGTCCCATGGCCCCAAAGGGCGCCGACTGGGACGCGGCGATGCGCTACTGGGAGAAGCTGCGCTCCGACGAGGGCGCGCATTTCGACAACGAGTTGCGTCTCGACGCCGCCAAGCTGCCGCCGATCGTGACCTGGGGCACGTCGCCTGAGGACGTCATCTCGGTGACCGGATTCGTGCCCGATCCCGATAAGATCGCCGACGAGGCCAAGCGCATCTCCAAGCACCGCGCGCTGAAGTACATGGGTCTGACCGCGGGCACGAAGATCACCGACATCAAGCTCGACCGCATCTTCATCGGCTCCTGCACCAACGGCCGCATCGAGGATCTGCGCGCCGCCGCGAAGATCGCGGAGGGCAAGCAAGTCTCGGGTCACGTCAACGCCATGGTCGTGCCGGGCTCCGGCCTCGTGAAGGAGCAGGCCGAGGCTGAAGGTCTGGACAAGATCTTCATCAAGGCCGGCTTCGAATGGCGCGAGCCGGGCTGCTCGATGTGCCTGGCGATGAACCCGGACAAGCTGGCTCCGGAAGAACGCTGCGCCTCGACCTCGAACCGCAATTTCGAGGGCCGCCAGGGCTTCAAGGGCCGCACGCACCTCGTCTCTCCGGCGATGGCAGCGGCCGCCGCGATCGCGGGTCACTTCGTCGACGTCCGGGATTGGCGCTAAGGCTGCCCACCCATAAAGCAGCCCGCTCAAGTTGCACTTGGCGGGCTGCTTAATTTTTGATTAACTGCAAAAATTGATTGCTTGAGAAGGAACGTTCATTTCGGAGGGATTTACCGTGGCAAAGCGGGTAATTCGGCGAAATTCCGAACTTTTACTTCCCGGTGTCGGCGACGGGGCGCTTGAGTCAGATCAAGAGTTCGAAACACCTTATTCCCAACCGAAGCCTATAGTTCACCGGGACCAAGTTCACGGAGACGTTCACTATGATCCGCTGAGCGCAAAGCTTCTCAATACGAGCGCTATGCAAAGGCTCGGACGAATCTATCAACTTGGCTATGCACACCTCGTATTTCGCGGAGGAACACATACCCGCTTAAGTCACGTGATGGGCGCTTCACATACCGCAACTGAAATCGTCGATAAACTGCGCTTCAACTATACCAAGAAAACAGCAGTTCACCCGCGTTACGTCGTGTTCCCTAGAGATTTTCTTCCCTGTACGAGCGGGAGTCTAGACGAAAGGTGGGACGTACTCCGCCACTTAGTGGCTTGGGCCGCGCTCCTTCATGACTTGGGACACGTACCGCTCGGACACACGCTGGAGGATGAGTTCGAAGGCATCTTTCAGAAGCACGATGATTTTAGGAGCCCTAGATCTCCGCACCTGTGGGGGCGCGAAAGCGAGATACACCAAATTCTAACCGACGAGAACTTGCATCCAGCTTCCTTTAAGCGTTGTGGCGTGAAACGGGAGCAAGTTTGGCAAGTCGTAATGCTCATTTGCTTCTTTAAGGATGCGGGAGATGATGGTCATGCACGGTTCAAGGCGCAGCTTGAGAAGGGGGAGCCCAACTCTTTCCTTCAGATGCTCCGAGAAGCGCATGATCAAACTGCAGAAATTTTTCGACCATACATGGCCGACATCGTCGGAAACACGATTTGCGCGGACTATCTAGATTATCTGCGCCGCGATCCATTGAATGTGGGGTTAGATGTCCTTCGCGAAATCCGTGTGCTATCAAGCTTCTATGTTTGCGTCGACCCCGCGTCGAGTGACCGATGTTTCAGAATGGCTCTTGCTTTGGTCGATCGTCATGGAAAAGCACGACTAGACGTCTGCACAAGCGTTGTTGAGCTGGTGCGTCAGCGCTACCGGTTTGCAGAAATCATATACTACCACAAGGCAAAAGTCTCGGCCTCAGCTATGTTCGCAAAGGCAATGAGTCTGATCGGCCAACCGCCGGAAATCGGAAAGCCTCGCAGACTTCTTTACAAGAAAGAATTTTCAGCAGAAGCCACAGCCGAGAGCCTGTTAGACGGTAAGGAGCGCGTAGAGTCTCTAAAGGACGACTGCGTACCCAAAGCGTTGTTAGATTCTGAGATCGGCGATGAAGGGCTTCATGCGCTGTTGTTGAGCAGCGCCTTTCAGCGTGTCGAGAAATGCGTCAACGCCGGAGAGCGAGACGAATTACAAAACTGCTTGCGCGGCATTGCGATGCTGCAGGCGATTTCTGACAGACAGCTACATAAAGTTTGCTTCTCGATTTCTTTCGAACAGTTCGGCAAGCTCACCGACGGATTGAAAGAGACTGAAGAAGTTGAAAAGCGGCTCGCCCCTTTACTAACGCGGCTTCGGTCCGAGCGCGGGTTACGCGACAAGCTAGAACTGGAGATGACGAAGGCAGCAGGCTGGCCGATTGATTCTCTTCTCCTATACGTTCCTCCGAGAAAAAGTCAGGCCAAGGGGATAGAAACATTTGCTTTTACTAAGGATGGGGTCGTTCGATTAGGCAACCATCCAGCTGTATCGGCCAAAGTCCACGAACTAGGAAAGGACTACAAGGCGCTCTGGAGATTGCTGCTGCTTGTCCATCCTGAATATCGAGAAGAGGTAACGTCGCTTTCTAGAGCAGTAGACGTTCTTGTGTGCGCTCTTTGGACCGGCTTTGCACATCTCGGCACAGACGAGCGCCTCCATAGTCATGGGACAATAGATACCCTGCAGGAAGCCGCATGGTTCCCATATATCCCTGTCGAAAATCGTGGCGCGGCTGAACTGATGCAGCGCCTATCCACCGCTGTTGGCGGGACTGTCTCACGACCAATAAGTTGGGACAGATTTATTCGGCTACCGATCCTCACAACAGCGAGCCAGGGCAGCCTGGCTCCGGATGACCATGCGCAGCGTGCATATTTGGTCGAAAGGCTAATGGCAGATAATGACCAAGGATCTTCGATAGATCAGCAAGAAAAGCGCGCGGTAGCCAAGGTGCGTTCTCATTTCGCTGCGCCAGGAATGCTCGCTGCATATGATGCCCCGGCGGAGGTCAAAACACAGTTCCACTATGACACCAATGTGGAAACCGGGGAACAACAGCAAATTTTGCGGAGGGCGTTTGAGTTGGACGACTTGGCTGAGCGGTTGAAGTCGGGCACACTCTCCTAGTCATCGCAGATGAACGAGGAGGCGATCGAATGCGCCTAGATAGGGGAGCGATACAGGACGCCGATAGTATTCGCGAGCTTGCCCGTTTATCAGCAAACTCCCTTAGAGAGCGAAATTTGTTTGGTGACGATTCACCGACTGTGCCCCAGTTGTTGAAGCGACTGGACCTAGAATTGAGGGAAGTAAGAGGTTTGCAGGTTCGCGGCTTGCTGACTCGCGAACGCGAAATCGTTATCCGTCAGGGCCTACCGGATATCAACAGGCGGTTTGTTATCCTTCACGAAATCGGCCATGCCGTCTTTTTCCGTGACCATCCTGAGGTAGCCAACCATCTTAGCCAACCTTTACACGAAGAATTTGCATTTCACTTTGCGCTAAGCCTTATTCAAACACGGCAAGATATTGAGGCGATTCTCGCGAGATTCCCGAACATCGCTTCACCGATTGATCTTCTCAAGGAAGCTCAACGCTCTCGATTGCCTCTCGCAATTTTTTGGAACATCCCTCGACTGCAGCCACACTGTTTGGCAGACACTGATCGGCTTTGGTTGAGATGTAGTTTTGCCGCAAATCGATATAGCGGCAAAGATCCGAAGATGCGGATCATCTCGGCCCAATACGATCGAAATCGATGGTTCATACCTGAGAACAAGGGCTTAGCCGGGGTCATTGGCGACATCAGTTGGCTATCCGACATCCGTATTGGCGAAGAGGTATTGCAGCCGAATGTTTTGGTAAAGCTTCAGAAATTTGGAGTAGGCACACAGACGAAATTCGTTTCGACGGAGGCAAAGGCATCGATCCGAGCAACATCGATCCGCGCTTCAAGAAGTGAAGGGCGGGTCGGATTTCTTTTGATCGTGTCGATGAGATCTGAATCAGAGATTGAACAACCTTACTGCTCTCAATAAGTCGCACCGCCCGGGATGGCGCACTCTCGCAAAATTTTGGCAAGCCGCGTGGAACCCAACTTCACGGGGCCGAGCTTAGACATCTGCCATGGCCAACAAGCCGGAATATGTCGACCTGATCGGCGAAGCGACGCGGCAGCACCGCCGGCGCGCGGCACCCTTGCGCATCGTCGCCAAGCCCGAGGTCGAGGAGACCTCCAAGCTCAGCCGCTGGCCGCCGGCGATGTTCAAGCAGTGGAAGCTGGACAATCTGATGCGGTGGAAAGCTTCGCCGTGGAAGCTGAAGGATTGGCTTTAGCAGGTCTCTCCGTCGTGGCCGGGCATAGCCGTCCGCAGGACGGCGCCGCTTCCGCTCGCCTACGTCCCGGCCACGTTCTTGGACTTGCCTAGAAAGATCGTGGATGCCCGGGACAAGCCCGGGCATGACGGCTCTCTCACATCAATAATAGTAGCGATACGGATGGTGCCAGCGATGCCAGCGGCAGACGCGGCGCGGGCCGTAATAGGTCCAGATGATCCGGCAGCGGCGCGGATAGTGATAGGCGGGATAGTAGCCGCCGTAATAATAGCGCCGGTGGAAGTGGCGATGGCCGTAGTGAGGCCGATAGATCCCGTAGCGATGAAATCCTCCGTAGCGGTGAACGCCACCATAGCGATAGCCGCCGCCATGGAAGGCCGGCGCGGCGCGGAAGCCGCCGATACGCGCGCCATGGAAACCACCACCGCCGTGGAAGCCGCCGACATGTCCGCCGCCACCGCGGAAACCGCCGCCGCCGTGGAAATGGCCACCACCGCCATGCCCGCCGCCACCACCATGACGAACCTGCGTGACGAGGTCGTCACTCGCAGCCTCGGTCGCAGCCTTCGTCGCAGGTGACGTCGCCGGATTGATCAAGGTCAGCGCTTCCGCTCGCTGCGCGGTCCCCGCCGACAGCATCAGCGTCGCCGCCGCCGCTATCCCGAGCAGGCGCATCGGACCTGTCTTGAAACCCAAACTCCTCAGCATGGAATCCTCCCTGATGGACAGCGGAGTTGCGATGCTCGTTCCCGGCCCGCGTCATCCCTGTTCAATTGCAGTCGCTCCCGGGATTAAATTGCGGACAGCGATGTGAACGCGCCATGAATGAACGAAGCCGGCACCTGCGATGCGACGGGGTGCCGCGACGAGAGGAAGCTTTGAGATGACCGTCTACGCGATTGCACAATTGAAGATGACGGACCGCGCCGCCTACGACCGCTACCAGGCCCGGTTCTTCGACGTGTTCCGGAAATACAATGGGCGGCTGCTCGCCGCCGACGAGCGCCCGCGCGTGCTCGAGGGCGCGTGGCCGCACGACAAGCTCGTCATGATGTCGTTTCCGGACGAGGCCGCTTTCCTCGCCTTCTCGACCTCACCCGACTACGAGGAGATTTCGCGCGACCGCAAGGCCGGCGCGCAGGCGACCGTGCTGCTGGTGAAGGGATTCGCGCCCACAGGCTAGCGTCACCAGAACGGCCCGTAGCCGAACACGAAGGGTGCGGGCACGCCGTAGGGATAGGGGCGGTAATGGACCGGGCGCGCATAATAGCGGGGGTCGCGGCGCATGACGGGCGGCACGATGACATGGGTCCGCGCGTGTCGGCGCGCATCGAAGACCGCGATCCCCGCCGAGGCCTCCGGGATCACCGCCCGGTGCGCCGCGGACGCGCAAGGCATGACGGCGACAAGTGCGCTGGCAACGGCCCATGGAATCCATCTCGCCATGATCACTCCCCGGCTCCCGCGCGGCGCGCCGCCTTAGCCCGGGCGCCAGTAACAGCTCACGCGCGGCACGATCACGGTGCCGCTCGGCCGAAATTCCTGCACATAGGTCGCGTTGCATTCGCGGACCGCATTGGGACCGGGATTGTAGCGCGGATAGACGCCGTCGGGCGTGTAATAGGGCGTGACGCGAAGGCGCGCGCGCGGGCGCTTGCGCGGCGGCGGGATGTCGTCCGTTGCGGCCGCCTGCGCCAGCCTGACCCCGGGTGCGGCCGTCTGGGCCTCGGCGCCGACGCAAAATTGCGAAAACAACCCCATGCACAGTAGCGTCAGCGCTGTTTTTGCTCGCATTTTTTCGCCCACCTGAAACGTCCCGTCGAGAGGCCACGCTCCCCGTTTTGGCGCCGCCCGTCAACCTCACAGCTTTTATAAAGCGGGATGCATCACCGGGGAACCCGCGCGAAGAGGGACACATGTGGACGGAATTGAAAGCGCCATCGCTCGCCGAAATGGAAACGACGGCGCACGAGATCTTCGAGGCCCTGCCGGCGGGATTTCGCGCCCTGTGCGAGGGCGTCATCATCCGCGTCGACGACTTCCCGACCGAGGAAGTGCTCGACGAGATGGAATGCGAGAGCGAGTTCGACCTGCTCGGCCTGTTCCAGGGCGTCGGCCTGCCCCAGCAGAGCCTCGGCGACGTGGCGCGGCTGCCCAACATGGTCTGGCTCTACCGCCGGCCGATCTTGGACTATTGGGCCGAGCATGACGAGAGCCTCGGCCATATCGTCCGCCACGTCCTGATCCACGAGATCGGCCACCATTTTGGTCTCTCCGACGACGACATGGAAGCGATCGAGGCTCAGGCCGAGTAGGACGCGGGTTTTTCGAGGCGCGGTGCAGTGACAAGCAGGCAATGTCTCGAAGGGAGGGCACATGGCCAAACCACCTCTTAGGCTGGCACCGGACTTGGAGTGGTCCGATATGGTGGCAGGTTATGCCGTTGAGGAATTGATCGCCGGGCAGTTGATCACTCGGGAGCAAGCAAACTTTGCTCAGCAGATCATCGCGCAGCAGATTCACATTTTTCTCGTATCAGGCTCTCGCCCGACGGACGAAATTTCAAACTGAGACACGACCGACAAGCATCGTCAGCCGATAGTCGGACCACCCCGCAAGAGACAGCGACACCTGCTGATAGTGCAGCTGCCCCATGGCCGGGTGATTGAACGCGCGTTCGCCGCCTTCGCGCGCCAGAACGCCCTGCGTGTCCCAGCAACGTTCGAAGTCGGGGCTTCCCAGTCGCAGTTCCTCCACCAGCCGGCGAATCTCGGGATCGTCGGAATAGGCCGTCACCGCGGCGCGGAACTCTGCGACGACGCGGCGTGCGCGCGAGGCCCAATCAAGGATCAGGGTTCGCGCCTCGGGCCTGAGGAAGATGTAGCGCAGCAGATTCTTCTCGCCGTCTGCATCGAGCCATCCCGCGAACAGAACGGACGCTTTCGCATTCCAGCGACGCGCGCGCCATGTGCGATCGAGGATGTAGGCAGGTCCGTCGATCGCATCGACGCAGGCCAGGATTTCGTCAGGCGGGTCGTCGCTGGCGCCGGGACGTTCAGGATCGCGCTTGCCCGCAATCTCGAACAAATAGCTGCGCTCGGCCCGTGACAAGCGCAATCCGCTGGCGAGGCGCGCGAGTGCCGACGCAGAGACGGAGACATCGCGTCCCTGCTCGATCCACGTGTACCAGGTGACGCTCAATCCGCAGAGCTGGGCAACTTCCTCGCGCCGGAGACCGGGCGTACGCCGCCGCGTCCCGGCGGCGAGGCCGAATTCCGCCGGAGACTGGCGCTCCCGCAACGCTCGCAGGAATGCACTCAGCGAGAGAGCCGGGGTGTCTGGGTCTTGTCCTAACATGGTGGTATTTATACCAGCATAGTATTGACCATTAAACTGGTATATAGCCCATGCTAGCGTCCGGACTTCGTCGCTGCGCCAAGGACGCCAGACATGGGCAAGCAATTCGCTAGGATCGAACCCGAGCACAGGGCTTTCATCGAGCGGCAGAAGATCTTTTTCGTCGCGAGCGCCCCGCCAAAGGGACGCATCAACGTCTCGCCGAAGGGCCTGTCCTCATTCCGGGTCCTCGGCCACAATGATGTCGCCTATCTCGATTGCACCGGCAGCGGCAGCGAGACCCGCGCGCACCTGATCGCCTCCGACGACAAGCGATTGACCATCATGTTTTGCGCCTTCGACGGCCCGCCGATGATCCTGCGGCTCTATGGTCAGGGTCGGTCGCTGATGCGCGGCACGCCTGAATACACAGCTCTCGCCCCTGGCTTCGAGGACATGACCGGGGCACGCCAGATCGTGCGCCTCTCGGTCGAGCTCGTGCAGACGTCATGCGGCATGGGCGTGCCTCTGTTCGACTACAAGCAGGAGCGTGGCAGCCTCGTGCGCTACTGGACCAAGCAGGGCCTCGACAATTTGCGAAAATACTGGGGCCTGAAGAACATGAAGAGCATCGACGGCCTGCCGACGGGCTTCGTCCCCGACAGCATGGCTCCGCAAGGGCCCGCAGATCATGTCTGACAGACCAAGATTGCCGAATCCGGCCTAGGATTCGCGCACCAACCGGGCTAAACAGCCCTCCCCTGACGACAAACCGGGAAGCCCACAATGGACAAGTTCACCACGCTGGAAGGCGTCGCGGCGCCGCTGAAGATCATCAATGTCGACACCGACATGATCATTCCGAAGCAGTACCTCAAGACCATCAAGCGGACCGGCCTTGGCAAGGGGCTCTTCTCCGAGCAGCGCTACAAGGACGACGGCAGCGAGAACCCGGATTTCGTCCTCAACCAGTCCGCCTATCGCAACGCGAAGGTGCTGGTCGCCGGCGACAATTTCGGCTGCGGCTCGAGCCGCGAGCACGCGCCCTGGGCGCTGCTCGACTTCGGCATCCGCTGCGTGATCTCGACCTCGTTCGGCGACATCTTCTACAACAACTGCTTCAAGAACGGCATTCTGCCGATCCGCGTTTCGCAGGAAGACCTCGACAAGCTGTTCGACGACGCCGAGCGCGGCGCCAACGCGACGCTGACGATCGACCTGCCGAACCAGGAGATCCGCGGCCCCGACGGCGGCAAGGTCAAGTTCGAGATCGACCCGTTCCGCAAGCACTGCCTGATCAACGGCCTCGACGACATCGGCCTCACGATGGAGAAAAAGGGCTCGATCGACAGCTATGAGGACAAGCTCAAGCGCGAACGCGCCTGGGCCTGATCTTCAAATTTGGTTCGAGCCCCGGCGTCCAAAACGCCGGGGCTTTTTCTTTGTCCTGATTATCCCTTATGAGTCCTCGCATGCTGCCCGAGATCGTCACCTTCTGGCATGGCCCGATGGACGCACTGCGCCAGACCTGTCTGCGCTCGCAGCTGGCTGCCGGCCACAAGGTCACGGTCTACAGTTTCGACATCATTCCCGGCCTGCCCATGGGCGTCGGCAATGCAGATGCCGAAGCGATCCTGCCGCACACCTTCTCCGAACGGCTGCGGCCGCCGCAGCCGGACGGTAGCTGGCGCGACTGGACAACGCTGCAGTTCAGCGACTTCTTCCGCATGAAGCTGATGGCGAAGGGTCTCGGCCTCTGGCTCGATGCCGACGTGCTGCTGCTCAGGCCGGTCGAGATCGATCCGGACAAACCCTATTTCGCCTGGGAGCGGCCGCGCCAGCTCGGCAATTCCGTGATCTATCTGCCGCCCGAGCACGGCATCGTCGCCGCCTTCGCGGAGCTGATGGAGCAGGAGGAGCTGACGCCGAACTGGCTGTCGGTGCGCCACCGCATCACCTTCATGATGCGCCGCCTGCGCGGCGGATCGAACCGGCTCTCCGATATCCGCGTCGCGATCTTCGGCCCCGCCGCCCTCACCGCGCTCGCGCGCCGGACCGGCGAATTGCACAACGCGCTGCCGAAGCAGTCGTTCTACGCCGTGCATGCCGAACCAAAACTGTTCTTCGATCCCTCGAGCTATCTCGACCTCGTCACCAACCCCGAGATCATCGGCCTGCACATCTCGCCCAAGGGCCGTGGCGGCGAAAAACCGATTCCGGGCAGCCTGTATGCCTGGGCGACGGAGAGATTCGCGTAGTTCTCGTGCCCCTCCCAGTTTGATCCAGCGCAACGCGCCTCTGCAACATTGTGCTTAATTCGCTCCAATTCCGCCGTTCGAAGGAGCTTTCCATGAGCACCGCCAGCAGGCCTTATCCCATCGTCCAGGACCTCATCGACTCCTTTGCGAGCTGGCTGAAGCATCGCCGCGAGATGAACGAGATGCGTCAGCTCGATCGCGCCGACTTCGACCGGATCGCGAGCGATCTGAGGATCGCGCCCGACGATCTGGAGGAACTGGTCCGTCACGGCAAGCATTCAGCCGACGAGCTGCCGCTGATGCTGCAGCAGCTCGGCATCAGCGCCGAGGGCCTCGGCCGCGCGCAGCCGCTGCTGCTCCGCGACATGGAGCGGGTCTGCTCGCTGTGCAATCACAAGGGACAATGCGACCGCGATCTCGCCCACGGCACCGCCGCGGAAAACTATCACGGCTATTGCGCCAATGCCGCGACCCTGGAGTCGCTCGATCGCGCCGACGTCGCGCCGCGCTGAGCGGCACGACGGAGTAGCGACGTCCGCCTCATCGACGCAGCGGAACACGCGGGACGCAGCGCCCGCCTGATCAGGTCCGGCCGGCCATCGCGGCGGCTTCGGCCGCGGCGCGCTGCATGCTGGTCGACATCTCGTTCGTCACGGTGCTCTGCTCCTCGATCGCCGCGGCGGTCGATGTCACGTATTCGCTGACATTGTTGATCGCCTGCTTGATCGCACCGAGTGCGCCGACGACGTCGCCCGAGATCTGGTTGAGGCTGCCGATCTCCTGCGCGATCTTGTCGGTCGCCTGCTTGGCCTGGTTGGCAAGCCCCTTCACCTCGGATGCGACCACGGCAAAGCCGCGGCCGGCTTCGCCGGCACGCGCCGATTCGATCGTCGCGTTGAGCGCGAGCAGATTGATCTGCCCGGTGATGTTGTTGATCATCTCCACGATGCCGCTCATGGCCTGCGCGGCATCGGTGAGGCGCTGGGCCTGGGCGTCGGCGGAGGAGACCTGCTCCACGGCGCCGGTCGCGGTTTCGCGCGACTTGGTCATGGCTTCGGCGATCTCGCGCACCGAGGCGTTCAATTCCTCGGAGCCGGCGGCGACCGATTCCATCATGGCGCGGACGCGCTCGTTGCCCATGCGGATCAGCACCTGCCTGGTGGTGTCGGTCGCGTATTTCACGACCTTGAACGGCTTGCCGTTGAGGTCGAGGATCGGATTGTAGGACGCCTGGATGTAGATCTCCTTGCCGCCCTTGCCGATGCGCTTGTATTCGGCCGCCTGGTACTCACCGCGATTGAGCGCGGCCCAGAACTCCTGATAGGGCGCACCGTCGCGCTCATTGGCTTCGACGAACATGCCGTGATGCCGCCCCTTGATCTCGTCGAGAGAATAGCCGACGGCGCCAAGGAAGTTGGCGTTGGCGGTGATGATCGTGCCGTCCATGTTGAACTCGATCACCGCCTGCGCCTTGTCGATCGCGGCGATCTGGCCGGCGAGATCGGCGTTCTTCAGCTTCTCCGCCGTGATGTCGGTCGCGAACTTGACCACGCCGATCGGCCGACCGTTGTCGTCCATCACGGGATTATAGCTCGCCAGAATCCAGACCTCGCGGCCGCCCTTGCCGATGCGCTTGAACTCGCCGGCCTGGTACTCACCCCGGTTGAGCTTCTCCCAGAACGCCCGGTAGGCCGCACTGCCCCGGTCGGCCTGCGGCATGAACAGGCTGTGGTGCTTGCCCTCGATCTCGGCCAGGGAATAACCGAGCGTTGTGCAGAAATTCTCGTTGGCCGTGACGACGGTGCCATCGAGCTGGAATTCGATCACGGCCTGGGCCCGATTGATCGCGACGAGCTTGGATGCATCGGCCATGCTGCGCAGCTTCTTCGCCGTGATCTCGGTCGCGATCTTGATCACCTTGACCGGCTTGCCGTCCTTGTCGAGGACCGGGTTGTAGGAGGCCTCGATCCAGATTTCGCGGCCACCGTTTGCGATGCGCTTGAACTCTCCAGCCTGAAATTCTCCGCGGCGCAGCGCCGCCCAGAACGCCTGATAATCGGCACCATCACGCTGATCCGCCTGCACGAACATAGAGTGGTGCTTGCCCTGAATCTGGTCGAGATTGTAGCCGAGCGCGTCCAGGAAGTTCTTGTTGGCATGGAGGATTGTGCCGTCCATGCTGAACTCGATCATGGCCTGCGAGCGACCGACGGCATCAATCTGCGCCTGAGCAGCGCCCAGGGATTTGCGACCAAACATTCTTCTTGCTCCGAAATTGATGTTCAGGCCGCAGCACAGAGCTGACCGGCCTCCAGCATTCATTGTCCTGCCGCGGAGCAGCGCGCAGTCGAGCTCGCTCGACGGGCCGGTCCGTGCGAATGAAGCAGATAACTAAATCGAATTATCAGAGTATTTGTCCGATCGCAGACACAATGGCCGCATTTTGCCAGGCCGATTAACCTGACAGCGACACACGACGAGATCGGCAGCGCCGTGGGGCCCCAACCGCGAAGGGCACGCTAAATTGGCTATCGGTATTCGGCAAAACGCCGACATCGAGCCCTGTAAATACACAGCTCGCATGTCCACACATGGCTGCTCTGCGAGCGGAAAGACGCGATCGTTTACTTGCATCGCGTGCCCGGCCACTTGTCGCCGTCGCAGTCAAGTTGGCGCTGCCGCCTGACAACCGATCGGTCGCGTCCGAGCCGCTTCATGCAATTTCCAATTGGTAGCGCACCGATTCCGATTTAGTAGCTTGTGCGTTTTGAGGATTCTGATTTGCGCGCCGTCTCCTACCTCGACCGTTATCCGCTGCTGCAGTCCCGGGACAGCGAGTTCGCACGCGATCGTCTGTTTGCGGCGTATGGTGCGGACCGCTTCGACAAGCACGACAACAACTTCGCCGTCCAGGCCAATCTTGCCCGTCTGAATTCTATCGGCCTCGCGTTCTGTGGCTATGACGGTGCGGCGTCGCTGTCCTTTCCGGAATCGCAGATCCTCCGCCAGTTCTTCTCGATCCAGGGAGCTGCGGGCTTCACCACCAACGGGCATAGCCGATCGATCGACGCCTGGACTCCGATCATTTCGGGAGACGCCAGGCTGGATCTCCACTTCACGCCGGGTTACCGCCAGTTGGTGCTGAGGATCGACGCCGCGGCAATCGCGCGCCTGTTGAAGAGCCTGCTCGGGGAGGATCGCGACATGGATTTGCGTTTCGTCTCGGACGAGGCGGATCCGGCGGTGATGGCGCATGTGCGCCACGACGTTTTCAGGTTTGCCGAGGAGCTGGAGAGATTCGGGCAGGATTACTCGCCCATCGCCATCGCCGAGCTCGAGCGGGCGCTGATGGTCCGGATCCTTCTGGCGCATCGGCACAGTTTCTCCGATCGGCTGCAGCGTTCCGCGCCAGGCGCCAACCGGTCCGTGGTCGATATCGTGGAGGCCTACATCGAGGCGCATTGGGACGAGCCGCTCGATCTCGAAAGGATCGCTGAGGTCGCCAATGTGAGCCTGCGGACGGTGTTCCGGGAGTTCTCCGACTCCGGACGGGGATCACCTGGACAGTTCGCGCGGCGCGTCCGGCTTCATCGCGCTGCGGAGCTGTTGCGGCGGCCTGATGAAAGGACCAGCGTGCTTGCCGTGGCGTTCAAATGCGGCTTTCGAAATCTCGGACGCTTCGCATCCGAATATCGTCAGGCCATCGGCGAGCTGCCGTCCGACACGCTGAAGAATGCGAGACGACGGCAGTAAGCGGCCGTTCACGCAAATTGCGCTGCCCTCCTGCGCGTCAGCCGCGCTTCGTCTCGGACGGCGCGGCGCGGGGGGCCTGCCCTCAGCTCTTCCCCATCGCCGCGATCGCGTCCGCGATTGCGATCGTGCGCTTGGCCATGTCGGCATGCAGGCGCTCCACCATGGCGCCGTCGAGGCGGATCGCGCCGCGCGAGGCGTTCTCCGGCAGCTCGAACGCCGCGATGATCTTTCGCGCACGCGCGATGTCCTCTTCGGGCGGCGTGAAGATCGCGTTGCAGGCCTCGATCTGCGAGGGGTGGATCAGCGTCTTGCCGTCGAAGCCGAGATCGCGCGCTTGCGCGCATTCGGTGGCGAAGCCATCGGGGTTGGCGATGTCGCTATAGGGGCCGTCGAGGATCTCGAGGCCGTGGGCGCGCGTCGCCAGGATGCAGTGCGTGATCATCGGGATCATCGCGGCGCGGCCGGGCATCATCCGGATCCGCGTCTCGCGCGAGATGTCGTTGGGACCGAACACGAAGCCGGAGAGACGCCGCGATTGATCGCGGCCGGCCTCGGCCAGCTCCTCCGCATGCAGCACGGCGCGCGCGGTCTCGATCATGGCCCAGACCTTCACCGTCGGCGCCGCGCCGAGCTCGGTGAGACGGAGGCCGATCGTATCGAGATCTTCGACACTTGAAACTTTTGGAACCAGGATGCCGTCGGGCGACGCCTTGGCCGCCATGGCGAGATCGTCGCCCCACCAGGGCGTATCGAGCCCATTGGTCCGGATCAGGATCTCGCGCTTGCCAAAGCCCTTGGCGGCGATCGCGGCGGCAATTCCGTCACGCGCCACCGCCTTGGCCTCGGGCGCGACGGAGTCTTCGAGATCGAGGATCAGGCCGTCGGCGGCGAGATTGCGCGCCTTTTCAAGCGCGCGAGGGTTGGAGCCGGGCATGAACAGATGGCTGCGGCGCGGGCGGGTCATGCGGGCGTTCCTTCCGGTTTCCTCGGGCGTTTCTGCTGCATGATCCCGGAAAGTGTGGGGCGGTTTTCCGAGAGGATCATACTCAAACGACAAACCAAGCCGATAGCATCTGGCCTGCCTATTCGAAAGGCTTGTTCGCCCCTGCGGTATATGATTAGGCATAGCCATGATGACATTCCCGAAGCATTTGCTGGAAGGCTATCAGGCCTTCGCCACCCAGCGGCTGCCGACCGAGCAGAGCCGCTATCGTGAGCTGTCGGTGAAGGGGCAGTTCCCTGAAGTGATGGTGATCGGCTGTTGCGACAGCCGCGTCTCGCCCGAGGTGATCTTCGACGTCGGGCCGGGCGAATTGTTCGTGGTGCGCAACATCGCCAATCTGGTGCCGGTGTATCAGCCCGACGGCAACGCGCATGGCGTCTCGGCCGCGCTGGAATATGCGGTGACGGTGCTGAAGGTGAAGCACATCGTCATTCTCGGCCACGCGCAATG
This sequence comes from Bradyrhizobium sp. U531, assembly GCF_051710265.1. Classification (NCBI taxonomy): domain Bacteria; kingdom Pseudomonadati; phylum Pseudomonadota; class Alphaproteobacteria; order Hyphomicrobiales; family Nitrobacteraceae; genus Bradyrhizobium; species Bradyrhizobium sp. U531. The sequence continues at coordinate 621,545 of NZ_JASVEN010000002.1, read as the reverse complement.
CGGCGGCATCCGCGCCTTCGTCGACAAGATCGAGCCGCTGACGCCCGGCGACTTCATCGGCAAATGGATGCAGATGTTCATCAAGCCCGGCGAGGTCGTCGAGCAGCGCGATCACGAAAGCATGGCGCAGTTCGTCGAACGCATCGAGAAGGCCGCGGTGTTCCGCAGCCTGGAGAATTTGATGACGTTCCCGTTCGTGCAGAAGGCCGTGGAGAGCGGCCAGATGCAGACCCACGGCGCCTATTTCGGCGTCGCGGAGGGATCGCTGTTCGTGCTGGACAAGGCCGCGAAGGAATTCAGGAACGCGCGGGGCGTGGCGTAGGCCACCGCGCCCGTAGGGCGGATTAGCGAAGCGTAATCCGCCGCTTTGCCTCCACGGGAACAGAAGTGGCGGATTACGCCGAGCGGACTGCGCTTCGCGCAGCCGCGGGCTAATCCGCCCTACTTTTTCGTTACGCCGCCTGCTTCTTCGCGCTGATCAGCTTGCGGTTGATCAGCACTTCCGCGATCTGGATCGCGTTGAGCGCCGCGCCCTTGCGCAGATTGTCCGACACGCACCACAGCACGAGACCGTTCTCCACCGTCGCGTCCTCGCGGATGCGGCTGATATAGGTGGCGTCCTCGCCGGCCGCTTCGTACGGCGTGGCGTAGCCGCCGGGCTCCTGCTTGTCGATGACGAGGCAGCCGGGCGCCTTGCGCAGGATCTCGCGCGCTTCGTCCGCGGTGATCGGGTTCTCGAACTCGATGTTGACGGCTTCGGAGTGACCGACGAACACGGGCACGCGCACGCAGGTGGCGGTGAGCTTGATCTTGGGATCGAGGATCTTCTTGGTCTCCGCCATCATCTTCCACTCTTCCTTGGTAAAGCCGTCTTCCATGAAGACGTCGATGTGGGGGATGACGTTGAAGGCGATGCGCTTGGGGAATTTGTTCGCGACCAGCTCGCTGTTGGTGTAGACCGCCTTGGTCTGCGAGAACAACTCGTCCATCGCGTCCTTGCCGGCGCCCGACACCGATTGATAGGTCGAGACCACCACGCGCTTGATGGTCGCCTTGTCGTGCAGCGGCTTGAGCGCGACCACGAGCTGCGCGGTCGAGCAGTTCGGGTTGGCGATGATGTTCTTCTTCTTGAAGCCTTCGGCCGCGGCCGCGTTCACCTCGGGCACGATCAGCGGCACGTCCGGGTCCATGCGCCAGGCCGAGGAATTGTCGATCACGACCGCGCCGGCGGCGCCGATCTTCGGCGACCATTCCTTCGACACCGAGCCGCCCGCCGACATCAGGCAGATGTCGACGTCGGAGAAGTCGTAATGCTCGAGCGCCTTGCACTTCAGGGTGCGGTCGCCATAGGAGACCTCGACGCCGACGCTGCGGCGTGACGCCAGGGCCACGACCTCGTCCGCGGGAAATTTGCGCTCATCCAGGATGTTGAGCATTTCCCGTCCGACATTGCCGGTCGCGCCGACGATTGCGACTTTGTAACCCATCGTTCACTCTCCGATGAAAAAGCCCGTTCCTGAAGCTGACGCTTAAACAGGAAGAGCAGCGCTTCTATGCGAGAACCGGCCTCAAGACAACGTGGGACCATGCCGGATGGCCGTGGATGCAGTCGCCTGAGGCCAGCACGGCCGCACTCTCAACCCGGACCAGTCTCCATCTGGCATTGGCAGCCTTCGCCGACGAGGTCGTGGGCACGCTGGCGCGGCTGTTCGCCTATGTGGGGACGCTGGCCCTGTTTGCCATCCTCGGCCTTGCGGCGCTCGGCCAGCTGCCGGATTTGCGCGGCGACGAGCCCGCGCCGAAGTCGGGCTGGAGCGTGGCCGACCGCTCGCATCCGGCCTTCGCCCTCAGCCGGGCTGATTCATCAGATAAAACAGTCTCTTACACGATCCTGAGGCATCCCGAAGGCGGCCGCAGGGACGTCATGCGCTGGGCCGGCGAGATGGACAAGCCGCTGGCCGAGCTCGAGATTTACCGGGAGGGCGGCGAATTCGACGTGGCCCGTCCGGCCGGGATGGACCTCGCGGCCCAGATGGGCCTGGGAGCAGCCGGCGCCCTCGAGCAGGCCGGCCTGATCGAGACCAAATTCGGCCCCGTCGCCCTGTTCAGGCCGGTCGGAGCAACGGAGGGCGCGCGGGCCTGCCTTGGCTATCTCAAGCGCAGCGAGGAGCCGGGCCTGCAGATCTCCGGCTTCTCCTGCCAGGGCGACACCCTGCCCGCCCAGCGCGCGGCCATCGCCTGCACGCTGAACCGGCTGACGCTGCTAACCTCGGGCAACGAGCCGAAGCTGGCCGATCTGTTCGCCCGCGCCGAGCTGAAGCGCGGCGCGTGCAACCCTGCCGGCTCGCCGGACTGGCTGCTGGGCGCCGCGAACGCGCAATTGCGCGGGGCGCTTTGACCGGCATCAAGCTCAAGTGGCTGGTATTGATGCAACTTTTGCCGGCGGCCGCGATTATTCCGAGCTGGTGTGACCCAATTGACCTAGTTGCGCCCACCCCGGCCGGGCTAGTATGGGGAGACATCGACTGGCGGTGCGCCGCCTGAAGGGGACGTGATGAGCTCGAAATTCTCTGCCAAATGGGCGACCTTGTTTGCTGCGGGCGCCGTGATTGCCATGTCCTCTGTTCTGGCGACGCCAGCCTCGGCCGACAACAAGACCAAGCGTTATGACGAGCGCGGCCGGCACTATTACGGCCCGAGCGGACCCAACGCCGTCTACCAGCAGGGCCGCACCCGCATCTATGTGAGCAAGCGCTCCTGGCTCGACGGCGGCACCGAGGTCAATCCGGGCGACCGCAAGTTCAGCGACTACGCCTTCCCGCCGGCCGTCGGCTATCCGTCCTTCGCGCGCGAGAATCTCAACCGCCCGATCGACCGCCAGCCGCTCTCGACGCCGCAGGATATCGGCGGCTATCCGCAGAATTTCCCGCTGTACTAAGCGGGGCAAAGCAACCGAATCAGAAAGGCCGGGCTCACGCCCGGCCTTTTTTGTTTTTCCTGCCTGCCTCTCCATCGTCATTGCGAGCGCAGCGAAGCAATCCAGAATCTCTCCACGGAAAGACGCTGGATTGCTTCGCTGCGCTCGCAATGACGGTTGAGGCTATGAATTGGCCGCGGGATCGTAGCGCCGGCAAAACTCCTCGATCGCCTCGGAGCGGAAATCGGCGAGACGCTCGAAGATGAGTTCGTCCGACCAATCCCACCAGGCGATTCGGCGCAGGCTCGCGGCGACGGCATCGTCGAAGCGCTTGCGGATGGCGCGCGCGGGCACGCCGCCGACGATCGTGTACGGCGCGACGTCGCGGCTGACGACCGCGCCCGCGCCGATCACCGCGCCATCGCCGACGCTCACGCCCGGCAGCAGGATCGCGGCGTGGCCGATCCAGACATCATTGCCGATGATGACGCGATCGCCGCGCCTACCTGCGAAGAAATCGCGATCGCGCGTTGCGCTCACTTCGTAATATTCGGGAACATAGGTGAAGCGATGCTGCGAGGCGCGGCCCATCGGATGGTTCGGCGCGCCGATCCGGACCGAATTGGCAACGGCGGTGAATTTTCCGATCGTGGCATCCGCGACATCGCAGTTCTCGCCGAGATAGGAATAGTCGCCGAGCGCGGCATATTCGATGCGGGTGTTGGCGAGAACCTCGCAGCGCCGGCCGATCTGCGCCTCGCGCAGGCGCACCGTTTCATGGATGAAGGTTTCCGCGATTTTTGGGCGGGGTGAATCCATGAGAGGGCTCCAGGAGAAGGTGCCGTAGGGCGGGTTAGCCGAAGGCGTAACCCGCCATTTTGGCTTCCGCGGAAACAGAAAAGGCGGGTTACGCTGCGCTAACCCGCCCTACGATTCTGCTACGAAAGCTGCGCCCGCCTTACGCGTGCAGCTTCTGCAATTCTTTCAGGATCGCTTCGCCCATCTGCGTGGTGGACGCGGCCGTGGTGCCCTCCGACTTGATGTCGGCGGTGCGCAGGCCGCTCGCCAGCACGGCGGCGATCGCGGCGTCGACCTTGTCGGCGAGCTCGCCCATGTCGAAGGAATAGCGCAGCGCCATGCCGAACGACGAGATCATCGCGATCGGATTGGCGAGGCCCTTGCCGGCGATATCAGGCGCCGAGCCGTGCACGGGCTCGTACAGCGCGCGGCGCTTCTTGGTCTTCACATCGACCTCGCCGAGCGAGGCCGAGGGCAGCATGCCGAGCGAGCCCGTCAGCATCGCCGCGATGTCGGACAGCATGTCGCCGAACAGATTGTCGGTGACGATGACGTCGAACTGCTTCGGCCATTTCACCAGCATCATGCCGCCGGAATCGGCCAGCTGATGCTCGAGCGTGACATCGGGGTATTCGCGCTTGTGGACCGCCGTCATGACCTCGTTCCAGAGCACGCCCGACTTCATGACGTTGCGCTTCTCCATCGACGTCACCTTGTTCTTGCGCTTGCGGGCAAGCTCGAAGGCGACGCGGCCGATGCGCTCGATCTCATAGGTGTCGTAGACCTGGGTATCGATGGCGCGCTTCTGGCCATTGCCGAGATCGGTGATGGTCTTGGGCTCGCCGAAATAGACGCCGCCGGTGAGCTCGCGCACGATGACGATGTCGAGGCCCTCGATCGCCTCGCGCTTCAGGCTGGAGGCTTCCGCCAGCGCCGGGTAGCAGACGGCCGGACGGAGGTTGGCGAACAGGGCCAGATCCTTGCGCAGGCGCAGCAGGCCGGCTTCGGGGCGGACCTCGTAAGGGACGGCGTCCCATTTCGGGCCGCCGACCGCGCCGAAGATGATGGCGTCGGCAGCGAGCGCCTTGGCCATGTCGCCCTCGGAGATCGACACCTTGTGCGCGTCATAGGCGGAGCCGCCGACGAGGCCGGTATCCGTCTCGAACTTGGCGATCCCGGCCGAATTCAGCCAGTCGATCAGCCGCTTCACCTCGCCCATCACCTCGGGGCCGATACCGTCGCCGGGAAGCAGCAGCAGTTTGTGGGTCGCCATGGTCGTTTTCCTTTTCGATCCTCTCTCGTCATTCCGGGGCGCGAGCAAAGCGAGCGAGCCCGGAATCCATCAGGCCACAGCGCAAGCAGGGAAATGGATTCCGGGCTCGCGCTTCGCGCGCCCCGGAATGACGGTTCGGCCGGAGTGCTAGAGCGGCGTTGCGCGCTTGGCAAGACACCATTGCCGCCTCGCCGCTGTGCAACACGGGCGGGGCCTGCCACACTGGGCGGGCCGGAGAATCCCCTTGCACGCCCCTGACCGACCCCCGTCCTACGCGCATCCCGCGCGGCTGATCCTGACGCTGTCGCTGGCCGCGACCGTCGGGCTCGGCATCGGCCGCTTCGCCTATGCGCTGGTGCTGCCGGACATGCGGGAGACCCTCGGCTGGTCCTACTCGGCGGCCGGATTCATGAACACCATCAACGCCGTCGGCTACCTCGTCGGCGCGCTGGTGGCGTCCCGCCTGATCCAGCGCGTCGGCTGGTCGGCCGCCATCCGCTTGGGAACCCTGGCCTGCGTCGCCGCGCTCGCGACCTGCGCGCTGACGGGGAATTTCGTGGCGCTCAGCCTCGCACGCCTCGTGCTGGGGCTTGGCGCCGCGGCCGGCTTCGTCGCCGGCGGCGCGCTGGCGGCGACCATCGCCCAGACCCAGCCCGCGCGGGCCAATTTCCTGCTCAGCCTGTTCTATGCCGGGCCCGGCATCGGCATCCTGTCCTCGGGGCTGATCGCCCCGTTCACACTGCAATATTTCGGGCCGGGCTCGTGGTGGATCGTGTGGTGGGCGCTGACGCTGCTGTCAGTGGCGATGACAATCCCGCTGTTCCTGATCCGCATCGAGAGCAGCGTCCGCTTCTCGGAAGGCAGTCACATCTCGTTCGCGATCCTGCCCGTGCTGGTTTATCTCGCCGGCTACTTCCTGTTCGGCGCCGGCTACATCGCCTACATGACCTTCATGATCGCCTATGTGCGCGACGGCGGCGGCGGGGCCGCGGCGCAGGCGGCGTTCTGGAGCTTGATCGGCCTGTCCGCCTTCGTAACGCCCTGGGCCTGGCGCGGCGTGCTCGCGCTCGATCGCGGCGGATTGGCCACCGCCATCATCCTCGGCACCAATGCGCTGGGCGCCGCGCTGCCGATGCTCGGGCATTCGCCGGCATGGCTCGCCGTCTCTGCCGTGGTGTTCGGCGTTGCCTTCTTCGCCGTGGTCGGCTCGACCACCGCCTTCGTGCGCTTCAACTATCCGCCGGAGGTGTGGCCGACCGCGATCGCCGCGATGACGATCTCGTTCGGCGTCGGCCAGACGCTCGGCCCGATCGTGGTCGGTGCGATCACGGATGCACTGGGTAGCCTGAGCTACGCGCTGAATGTCTCGGCGGCGTTGCTGGCGCTGGGCGCCGTGGCGGCGCTGTGCCAGCGGAAGGTGGGGCCAGCCTAGGTGTCATTCCGGGGCTCGCGTAGCGAGAACCCGGAATCCATCGGGCGGCAGCATCGGTGGATGAATGGATTCCGGGCTCGCGCTACGCGCGCCCCGGAATGACTTCCTCAGTCAGCTTCCGCTGAACGAATTGTACCCCTGGTCTTCCCAATAGCCGCCTTTGTAGTCGTTGGTGACTTCCATCGAGACCACGTATTTGGGATTCTTGAAGCCGAGCTTTGTCGGCACGCGGATCTTCATGGGGAAGCCGTAGGCGCGCGGCAGGATCTCGTTCGCATATTTGAAAGTCATCTGGGTCTGCGGATGCAGCGCGCTACGCATGTCGAGTGGCGAGTTGTAGCCTTCCTTGTCGGCGCACTGGAACCAGACGTATTTCGCGCGCGTGTCGGCGCCGACCAGCTTGAGGAAATCGCGCAAGGGCGTGCCGGTCCAGCTGCCGATCGCGCTCCAGCCTTCGACGCAGATGTGACGGGTGATCTGGCTGACCTGCGGCAACTTGTAGAGCTCGTCCAGCGTCCAGGACTTCTTGTTGTCGACGAGGCCGCGCACCTCGAGCTTCCAGTCCGCGGCCGCGACATCGGGCGCGTCGTCGAGATCGTAATAGGCGTTGAACGGAAATGGCTTCGTGATCGCGCTCTCGGGGAAGGTCGGAGCGAGTGCGTCGGGATTGAAGATGAAGGCCTGCACCGCGTCGTTGAACTTCGAGACGCTCTTCAGCATCTCCTCGGCCGAGGAGGAATCGACGACGTCGCAACCGGTCAGCAGTGTCAGGGCGCCGAGACTGGCGCCGCCCGCGATGAAGCGGCGGCGGGTGACGTCGGGCATGGTCTTGATGGAGTCCTTGATCAGGAGCCGCTTGTCGACGCCGGGGATCAGGAATGAACGCTTGGCCATGACAATTCTCCTAATCAGCGACCGATGATCATGGCGCGCAGGCTCTTCGGCACGAGCAGCGCTAGCAAGACGTGAACGACGAGGAACGCACAGATCGCGGCCATGCAGAAGAAATGGATGTAGCGCGCGGTCGGGTAGTCGCCGAACAGCGAGACCAGCCAGTGCAGTTGCACCGGCTTCCACATGCCGAGCCCCGTGAGCACGATCAGCACGCCGACCGCGATGATGCCGGCATAGAGCAGGCGCTGCACGTAATTGTAGACGGTGAGATCGTCATGGCCGAGCTTGAAGGTCAGGGCGGCCCTGACGTCGTGAAGCACGCCTGACGGGGTGATCGGAAACAGCTTCCTGGCGAAGCGGCCGGTGGCAAAGCCGGTGACGAGATAGGCAAGGCCGTTGATCATCAACAGCCACATCGCCGCGAAATGCCAGAGCAGGCCGCCGCCGAGCCAGCCGCCCAGCGTGTAGTCGCGCGGGAAGGTGAAACCGAACAACGGCGAGGCGTTGTAGATCTGCCAGCCCGACAGGATCATCAGGACCATGGCAAACGCGTTGATCCAGTGCATGACCCGCACCCAGGCCGGCTGGATCACTTTGGCCGGGGTGGCCCCGACCTGCTCGTCGGTGACTGTGAGGCTCGCCATGATGGTTCCGTCCTGATCGTCCGTGCCTGGGATCGTGTGTCCTGGAATTATACGCCGGCTCGTGGGTTTCCGTTACGCCCTGCCGGCCATCGAATCGATGCCGTCAGGCTATTGTGGTCACAAAAAAGCGAGCCGGGTATCCCCGGCTCGCGGTCTCGAAGCATCCTGTCAGGGGGATGAAACAGGATGGCGCGGTGTTACGTCGCGGGCATCAGCACGGTGTCGACCACATGGATGACGCCGTTGGACTGGTTGACGTTGGAGATCGTGACCATCGAGGTGCCGCCCTTGGCGTCGACGATCCAGACCTTGCCGTCCATCTTCTTCACGGTGAGCTCTTCGCCCTCGGCCGTCTTCATCTTCTTGCCGTCGGTGAGGTCGGAGGCCTCCAGCTTGCCCGGCACGACGTGGTAGGTGAGGATCTTGGTCAGCGTCGCCTTGTTCTCAGGCTTGACCAGATTGTCGACGGTGCCGGCCGGCAGCTTGCCGAAGGCGGCGTTGGTCGGCGCGAACACCGTGAACGGGCCCTTGCCTTCCAGCGTCGGCACCAGGCCGGCCGCCTTCACCGCCGCCACCAGCGTGGTGTGGTCCTTCGAGTTGACCGCGTTCTGGACGATGTTCTTCGAGGGGAACATCGCGGCGCCGCCGACCATGACGGTCTTCTCCTCGGCGCGCACCGGCGCGACGACGGTCGCGGTGATGGCGAGTGCGCTGAAGGCGGCGGCGGCGAGATAGGCAATGCGCTTGGACATGGAAGTCTCCCGATTGAATTGTAACCGGCGATGGCCGGTGCAGGGTTGGGGCAACAACGGCGACTGCGACAGTTGAAGGGGTGATGCAGCAGTGCCGTCGTTGGACCGAACTACGGGAGGGTTCGGCGCGCGGTTTCGAGGAAAAATTCTTTGTGATCCGTGAAACTATGGGCGGGGATGTTCGTGTGTTGCGAGCTCAGGCGGCACACGGCGCTGTCGTCCCGGACAAGCGAAGCGCCGATCCGGGACCCATAGCCACAGGGTGTGGTTTGGCGAAGACTCGGAGTGACCAGCGGCACCCTTAATTTCCGTCTGCGGTTATGGATCCCCGCGTTCGCGGGGATGACACCGAATGTGTGGTACGCCGCGTCTCAATCCCTGTTGTTCGGCGTCTGGATGAAGCCGCGATTATGCGTGGGGCTGATCAGCACCTCGTTGATGCAAACGCGTGCGGGCATGCTCGCGATGAAGGCGATGGTGCGGCCGAGATCTTCGGATTGCAGCATCTTGGCCTGCTCCGCCTCGCTCGGCACCACCGGGCGCAGCTTCAGGATCGGCGTTGCGACCTCGCCGGGCATCAGGCAGCAGGCGCGCAGGCCGTTGACGCATTCGTCCATGTTGAAGGAATGGGTCAGTGCCAGCACCGCATGCTTGGTGGTGGTGTAGGCGGGGCCCGGCATCTTCGAGACATGGCGGCCGGCCCAGGACGAGACGTTGATGATGGCGCCATCCTGCTGCTTGCGCATCGTCGGCAGCACCGCGTGCATGCAATAGAGCACGCCGTTGAGATTGACCTGGACCAGCTTGTCCCAGCCTTCGAGTTCCATGTCCTTCCAGCTGCGCTTGGGGACGTTGATACCGGCGTTGTTCACCAGCAGGTCGATGCGGCCGTGCCTGGCGACGATCTGGTCGGCGGCTTTCTGGGCCTCGGCCGCGTTGGCGACGTCCAGCGCGATCGCCTCGGCCGCGCCGCCCGACTTGGTGATCTTCGCAACCACCTCGTCCAGGGCTGCCTGGCGTCGGCCGGACACCACCACCGTCCAGCCGTCGGCCGCGAGCGCCTCGGCGCCGGCCTCGCCGATCCCGCTGCCGCCGCCGGTAACCCAGGCCACGCGTTTCCCACCTTTTGTCATGCAAACTGTCTCCGTTGCTTCATTGGGGCGGTTTTTGCTAATCCAGCCCTCGGTTTTGACCGGCCTTGTCAGTCTTGCGGTCGAGGAAATCTTGCATGAACCAAGCAGCCAACGCCAACCTGTTTTCCCGCCTGTTCGACGGCCTCGACGACCCCAAACGCCTGGCGATCGAGATGCAGGATGGTACCCGCATCAGCTATGGCGATCTGATCGCGCGCGCGGGGCAGATGGCGAACGTGCTGGTGGCCCGCGGCGTGAAGCCGGGCGACCGCGTCGCGGTGCAGGTCGAGAAATCGGTCGCCAATATCGTGCTCTATCTCGGCACCGTCAGGGCCGGCGCCGTCTATCTGCCGCTCAACACCGCCTATACGCTCAACGAGCTCGACTATTTCATCGGCGATGCCGAGCCCTCGCTGGTGGTGTGCGATCCCTCCAAGGCCGAAGGTCTTGCCCCCATCGCCGCCAAGGTGAAGGCTGGGGTCGAGACGCTCGGGCCTGACGGCAAGGGCTCGCTGACCGAGGCCGCCGACAAGGCCAGCTCCGACTTCGCGACCGTCTCGCGCGCCAACGACGATCTCGCTGCGATCCTCTACACTTCGGGCACGACGGGGCGCTCCAAAGGCGCGATGCTGACGCACGACAATCTCGCGTCGAACTCGCTCTCGCTGGTCGGCTACTGGCGCTTCACCGACAAGGACGTCCTGATCCACGCGCTGCCGATCTATCATACGCACGGCCTGTTCGTGGCGACCAACGTGACGCTGTTCGCGCGGGCGTCGATGATCTTCCTGCCCAAGCTCGATCCGGATCTCATCATCAAGCTGATGGCGCGCGCCACCGTGCTGATGGGCGTGCCGACCTTCTACACGCGCTTGCTCCAGAATGCTGCGCTGTCAAAGGAGACGACGAAGCACATGCGGCTGTTCATCTCGGGCTCTGCGCCGCTGCTGGCCGAGACCCATCGCGAATGGTCGGCGCGCACCGGCCACGCCGTGCTCGAGCGCTACGGCATGACCGAGACCAACATGAACACGTCGAACCCCTATGACGGCGAGCGCGTGCCCGGCGCGGTCGGTTTCCCCCTGCCCGGCGTCTCCGTGCGCGTCACCGAGCCCGAGACCGGCAAGGAATTGCCGCGTGACGAGATCGGCATGATCGAGGTGAAGGGCCCGAACGTCTTCAGGGGTTATTGGCGCATGCCGGAGAAGACCAAGGCCGAATTCCGCGACGACGGCTTCTTCATCACCGGCGACCTCGGCAAGATCGACGCCAAGGGCTACGTCCACATCCTCGGGCGCGGCAAGGACCTCGTCATCTCCGGCGGCTTCAACGTCTACCCCAAGGAGATCGAGAGCGAGATCGACGCCATGCCGGGCGTGATCGAATCCGCCGTGATCGGCGTGCCGCATGCCGATTTCGGCGAAGGCGTCACGGCGGTGCTGGTGCGCCAGCCCGGCGCGAGCATCGACGAAGCGGCCGTGCTGAAAGGCCTCGACGGCCGCCTTGCGAAATTCAAGATGCCCAAGCGCGTCTTCGTCGTCGACGAGCTGCCGCGCAACACGATGGGCAAGGTGCAGAAGAATATCCTGCGCGATACATACAAGGATATTTTCGCGAAGAAGTGAGGGGCGGCCTTGTCGCGAGCTGTTGCGACGAGGAGCATCCACACAACACGCTGTCATGCCCCGCGAAGGCGGGGCATCCAGTACGCCGCGGCCTCTCGGCTCAATCACTGACGCTGGTGGAATACTGGATCGCCCGATCAAGTCGGGCGATGACACCGAGGGCGTGGCACGCGGCTGGGCTCGAGCAGCTACTGCCCGCCCACCAAACTCATCGCAAACCTGCTGCCGACGATGAACAGATAGCAGCCGAACGCGACTTCCAGCGTGCGCTTGGACATCGCATGCGCGGCTCGCACGCCGAGCGGCGCGGTGACGAGGCTCATCGGCATCACCAGCACGGCACCGATCAGGGAGACGTAACCGAGCGCGAACGGCATTTGCAGAGCAGCCACGCCGGGATAGGTCGCGGCCGCCGGCCAGCCCGCATAGATGTAACCGAGCGCACCGGGGATCGAGATCAGCACGGCGAGCGCCGACGAGGTCGCGACCGCCTGGTGGATCGGTCGGCCGTAGAAGGTCATCAGGAGGTTGGAGAACAGGCCGCCGCCGATGCCCATCAGTGTCGACAGGATGCCGACGCAGAAGCCGTAGACGCGCATCAGGGGGCCATGGGGCAGGTCGTCGCCGAACTTCCAGCCTTCGCGCGCGAAGATGAGACGCGCCGCCGCGGAATAGGCGACGCAGACGAACACGATCTTGAACAGCCGCTCCGGGGCGTAGCGCGCGATCACGCTGCCGGCGACGACTCCGATCACGATCGGCAGCCACCACACCCGCAGGATCGTCATGTCGACGGCGCCGCGCTTGTAATGCGCCTGGAACGAACGGATCGAGGTCGGAATGATCACCGCGAGCGAGGTGCCGATGCAGAGCGGCATGCGCACCTCGAGCGGCACGCCGGCAATGCGGAAGCATTCGTAGAACACCGGCACCAGAATCGCGCCGCCGCCGATGCCGAACACGCCGGCCAGGAATCCCGAGAGCGCGCCGGTTGCGATCAGCAACAGCGCGAGCTCGACGATCTCCTTGATATCAAGACCTGCAATCACCTCTGACCTGCCCCCGCGACCGGTCGCAATGTCTCCGGCACCTCGGTGCGGATATCGGCCGTGCCGCCAAGCTGTAGGCGATCCATTTTGTCCGGTCGACACGCCGCGCCAACCGGCTGGGGTGGAATGCGGGCTGCGCATATCCGCGGAGGCGGCGCGGATTATTCCGCCGGACGGCGCCGCGCGCCGTCTCGGCCCCGTTTAGCGTCGCCGAGTGCGCCATGAACTGACTGGTTCGAACGGCGCGCCGTGGGCGGGGGCTTAGAGGCGTTCCAATAGTAATTTCAATGCGCCTCGTCATCGCCCGCAAAGGATGAATTTATGTTCTCTCCTTAGTTGGCGGACCGGCATGCTGGTATACCAAGCCCCTGATTGGCCTTGTTACATCAAGGCTCTAGAGCTGAACCCAGGTTCGATTTATGGCGATTTGGTGATTGCGCAGGGCAAATCGACTCCGTAAATAGAGCCGACCTTTCGCGATCCCCGCGCGCCCTCTGCTGGGCCGCCACACAACATCAAAGCCCATGACCGCACGGATCGAACGACCGCTTTCACCACACATGCAAGTCTACCGCTGGACGCTGACGATGGCGCTGTCCATCGTTCATCGCGCCACCGGCATCGCCCTCTATGTCGGCACCCTGCTGCTGGCCTGGTGGCTGATTGCAGCGGCCTCCGGCCCGGCTGCCTATGCCCATGTCCAGGCCTTCACCGGCAGCATCATCGGCCGTCTGATCGTGTTCGGCTACACCTGGGCGCTGATGCACCATATGCTGAGCGGCATCCGGCATTTCGTCTGGGACCTCGGCTACGGCTTCAAGGCCAATGAGCGCGAAGCCCTGACCTGGGGCGCGCTGATCGGCGGCATCGCGCTGACGGTGCTGGTCTGGATCATTGCCTATGCGATCGGAGGCGGCCGATGAGCTCAGCCGATACGCCCAAGCGCAGCATGCGCACCCCGCTCGGCCGCGTCCGCAATCTCGGCGCCGCGCATTCCGGCACCTCCGACTTCTGGCGCCAGCGCATCACCGCCGTCGCCATGACGCTGCTGATGATCCCGGTGATCGTGATCGTCATGATGCTGCTCGGCCGCAACCAGGCCGGCGCCGCGCAGATCCTGGGCTCGCTGCCGATCGCGGTGATCCTGCTGCTCTTCATCTTCGCCAGCGCCTGGCACATGAAGATCGGCATGCAGGTCGTGATCGAGGACTACGTCCATAACGAGAAGCTGAAGCTCGTCTCGATCATGCTCAACAATTTCTTCTCGGTCGCCGTCGCGCTCGCCTCGACCTACGCGATCCTGAAGCTTTCTTCCGGAGTGTAACCCATGGCCACCACAACGAATGGCTCGGGCAACGGCGCTCCCGCCACCAACGGCAAAGCCTATCCGATCGAAGACCACACCTACGACGTCGTCGTGGTCGGCGCCGGCGGCGCGGGCCTGCGCGCGGTGGTCGGCTGCAGCGAGGCCGGCCTGAAGACGGCCTGCATCACCAAGGTGTTTCCGACCCGCTCGCACACGGTCGCGGCGCAGGGCGGCATCTCCGCTTCGCTCGGCAACATGCACAAGGACGACTGGCGCTGGCATATGTACGACACCGTGAAGGGGTCGGACTGGCTCGGCGACCAGGACGCGATCGAATACATGGTGCGCAACGCGCCCGACGCGGTCTACGAGCTCGAGCATTGGGGCGTGCCGTTCTCGCGCACCGAGGACGGCAAGATCTATCAGCGTCCGTTCGGCGGCATGACCACCGAGTTCGGCAAGAGCCAGGCGCAGCGCACCTGCGCCGCCGCCGACCGCACCGGCCACGCCATGCTGCACACGATGTATGGCCAGTCGCTGCGCCACGCGGCCGAGTTCTTCATCGAGTTCTTCGCCATCGACCTGATCATGGACGACCAGGGCACCTGCCGCGGCGTCATCGCGCTCAAGCTCGACGACGGCACGTTGCATCGCTTCCGCGCCCAGACCGTGATCCTCGCCACCGGCGGCTACGGCCGCGCCTACGCCTCCTGCACCTCGGCGCACACCTGCACCGGTGACGGCGGCGGCATGGTGCTGCGCGCCGGCCTGCCGATGCAGGACATGGAGTTCGTCCAGTTCCATCCGACCGGCATCTACGGCTCGGGCTGCCTCGTCACCGAAGGAGCCCGCGGCGAAGGCGGCTACCTCGTCAATTCCGGGGGCGAGCGCTTCATGGAGCGCTATGCGCCGTCGGCAAAGGACCTCGCCTCGCGCGACGTCGTCTCGCGCGCGATGACCATCGAGATCCGCGAAGGCCGCGGCGTCGGCAAGAAGAAGGACCACATCTTCCTTCATCTCGATCATCTCGATCCCGCTGTTCTGGCCGAGCGCCTGCCGGGCATCTCCGAATCCGCGAAGATCTTCGCCAATGTCGACGTGACGCGCGAGCCGATCCCGATCGTGCCGACCGTGCACTACAACATGGGCGGCATCCCCACGAACTATCACGGCGAAGTCCTGACCAAGCGGGATGGCGATGACAACGCCATCATTCCGGGCCTGATGGCGATCGGCGAAGCCGCCTGCGTCTCCGTGCACGGCGCCAACCGTCTCGGCTCCAACTCGCTGATCGACCTCGTCGTGTTCGGCCGCGCCGCGGCGCTCCGCCTCGCCGAGAAGCTGACGCCGAACGCCAAGCAGCCGGAGCTGCCGGCGAGTTCGTCGGATCTCGCGCTCGGCCGCCTCGATCACTATCGCTACGCTTCCGGCGGCACGCCGACCGCGAAGCTGCGCGAAGGCATGCAGAACGTGATGCAGACCAATTGCGCGGTGTTCCGCACCGGCGAAGTCCTCAGCGAAGGCCAGAACCTGATCGCGAAGGTTCACAGCGGTATCACCGATATCGCCGTGTCCGACCGCTCGCTGGTGTGGAATTCGGACCTGGTCGAGACGCTCGAGTTCGACAATCTGATCTCGCAGGCGGTGGTGACGATGAACTCGGCCGCCAACCGCACCGAGAGTCGCGGCGCCCATGCCCGCGAGGATTTCTCCGACCGCGACGACAAGAACTGGATGAAGCACACGCTGGCCTGGCTGGACGATGCCGGCAAGGTCAAGATCGAGTACCGCCCGGTTCACGACTACACCATGACCAACGACGTGCAGTACATCCCGCCGAAGGCGCGCGTGTATTGATAAGGACTCGTCATTGCCGGGCTTGACCCGGCAACCCATCCCTCAAAGATGGATGCGCGGGTCAAGCCGCGCATGACGGAAGAAACCAGAGGCAGGACTTATGGTTGAATTCGCACTTCCGAAGAACTCCAAGATCACCGGCGGCAAGACCTGGCCGAAGCCCGCGGGCGCGGCCGAGACGCGCGAGTTCAAGGTCTATCGCTGGAATCCGGACGACGGCAAGAATCCGAGCGTCGACACCTATTACGTCGACACCAATGATTGCGGTCCGATGGTGCTGGACGGCCTGATCTGGATCAAGAACCACATCGATCCATCGCTGACCTTCCGCCGCTCCTGCCGCGAAGGCGTCTGCGGCTCCTGCGCCATGAACATCGACGGCCAGAACACGCTGGCCTGCACCCGCTCGATGCACGACGTGAAGGACGGCGCGGTGAAGGTGAACCCGCTGCCGCATCAGCCGGTCGTGAAGGACCTCGTCCCCGACCTGACCAATTTCTACGCGCAGTACGCCTCGGTCGAGCCGTGGCTGAAGACGACCTCGCCGACGCCGCAGAAGGAATGGCGCCAGACCCACGAGGACCGCGAGAAGCTCGACGGCCTCTACGAGTGCATCCTGTGCGCCTGCTGCTCGACCTCGTGCCCGAGCTATTGGTGGAATAGCGATCGCTATCTCGGCCCCGCCGCGCTGCTGCAGGCCAACCGCTGGGTGTCCGATTCGCGCGACGAGGCGACCGGCGAGCGGCTCGACAATCTCGAGGACCCGTTCCGGCTCTATCGCTGCCACACCATCATGAACTGCGCCAAGGCCTGCCCGAAGGGCCTCAACCCGGCCGAAGCCATCGCCGAGCTCAAGCTCAAGATGGTCGAGCGCCAGATCTGACGGCCAGGTTCATGCTTTGCGTCCCGGCCGGACCGGCCGGGACATTTTGCAATCGCGGTCAATTCGAGCAGAATTTTCTCCGACCCGCCGCGCGCGCAAATTCTGGGCTAACAACCTGCGGTTCCCGCACAAGCCGCTTCCTTCCCTTCGCGAGATTCAGTTAAGCTCCCCTCAGGGACGGAGCGACTGTGCGAAGGGCGCAACGCAACTCGCTGAGGCTGTTGCAGTGGATGATGGCGGCATCCCTGGCGCTGCCGGTTGCCCTGTTCGCGATCGCCGCCACGATCTCCTACACCTCGACCAGGGACATCGCCGACCGCGAGATCGAGCGCACGCTCGACGTCGCGCATGAGCACGCGCTCAAGGTGTTCGAGACCATCGACCGCAGCCTCGCCGAGCTCAACGAGGTGGTCCGCGGCCTGTCCGACGACACCATCCGCGCGCGCGAGCCGACCCTGCACCGCCGCCTGAAGCGGCTGACCGATTCGCTGCCGCAGCTCAAATCGGCCTGGATCTTCGACGCCGACGGCAAGGCGCTGGTCAACAGCCTCGCCTCGCCGCCGCCGGAGGTGAGCTTTGCGGACCGCGACTATTTCTACGCCCATGTCGACCAGAGCATCGGCACCTTCATCGGCATGGCCCTGACGCCCCGTCCGCCCTATCAGGGCGCGCGATTCTTCGGAGTGAGCCGCCGCCGCGAGTCCGACGACGGCCGCTTCACCGGCGTGATCCAGGCCTCGGTCCTCCCCGAATATTTCGAGAGCTTCTACGCCCGCATCGGCTCGGATCCCGGCAGCTTCTTTGCGATGGGCCGCACCGACGGCGCGATGCTCACGCATTTCCCGCGGCTCGACCACGACCTCAGGCTCGACCCGACCGGGCCGGTCGGCCAGGAAATCGCGGCGCGCCCCGACCATGGCCTCATCACCATCGCCTGGCCGTCGGACGGGATCGAGCGCCGCATCGGCTATCGGCGCGTCGCGGAGTATCCGATCTATGTCAGCGCCGGGCTCGCGACCTCGGCGATCCGCGCACGCTGGCTGGCCACCATGGGCCAGCATCTGGTGTTCGGCCTTCCCGCCACCGCGCTGCTGTTTCTGCTGCTGGCGCTGGCATTCCGGCGCACGCAAAACCTCCAGGCCGAAGCGGCCAAGCGGCGCGAGGCCGAGGAGGCGCTCAAGCACAGCCAGCGCCTGGAGGCGCTCGGCCAGCTCACCGGCGGCGTCGCGCATGATTTCAACAATCTGCTGACGGTGATCCGCGCCTCGGTCGACCTGTTGAACCGGCCGCAACTGACGGAGGAGCGGCGCCAGCGCTACATCACCGCGATCGCCGACGCGGTCGCCCGCGCCGCCAAGCTCACCTCGCAGCTGCTCGCCTTTGCGCGGCGCCAGACCCTGAAGCCGGAGGTGTTCGACGTCGGCGAACGGATGCAGTCGCTGCACGACATGCTCGCGCCCCTGCTCGGGTCGGCCATCGAGATCGCGATGCGCCTGCCCGCCGAGCCCTGCCTCGTCCGGGCCGATGCCGGCCAGTTCGAGACGGCGCTGATCAACATGGCGACCAATGCCCGCGATGCCATGCAGGGCAAGGGCCGCATCACCTTCAAGGTCGAGGTCGCGACGACCGTTCCGGACACGCTGGCCGCCGCTTCGGGCAGCCATATCCCGGCAAACCATGGCTTCGTCAGCGTGACCGTCAGCGACACCGGTATCGGCATTCCCGCCGCCCGGCTCGGACGCATCTTCGAGCCGTTCTTCACCACCAAGCAGGTCGGCCACGGCACCGGCCTCGGCCTGTCCCAGGTGTTCGGCTTCGCCCGGCAGTCCGGCGGCGAGGTGACGGTCACGAGCGAGCTGGGGCACGGCAGCACCTTCTCGCTCTATCTGCCGCGCGTGCCGGCGGAGCTGCTGCCGCAGCGGCAGGCGCCCAACACCGCGCCGGCGGTGGCCGGCAGCGGCATGTCCGTGCTGTTGGTCGAGGACAATATCGAGCTCGCCAATTTCGCCGCCGATGGTCTCACCGAGCTCGGCTACAGCATCACGCTGGTCGACAATGCGACCGATGCGCTCGCCGAGCTCGTCGTGGACGACGACCGCTTCGACGTCGTGTTCTCGGACGTGGTGATGCCCGGGATGACCGGGCTCGATCTGGCGCAGGCCATCCGCGAGCGCGGCATCGACGTGCCGGTCGTGCTGACCACGGGCTACAGCCAGGCCCTGTCACAGGACGGCGCGGCGGGCTTCGATCTGGTTCAAAAGCCCTATTCCATCGAGGAATTGTCGCGCGTTCTGCATCGGGCAGCCCGGATCCGGCAGGTCCGGGACGGCGCCGCAGAATAGGCGTTGCGGAACCCTGGGGAACCCGTTGAGTTCCCTCGCGTTGTCGGCCCATGCACAAGCCCACCGCGAAGCGCGACCAGGACAAGCCGCCGATCGTCAGGATCAAGGGCGAGAATGGCGACGAGGTCGAGCCGCCGCCCCCGGAGCTGCTCGAGCCCGACTCCGAACTCTCGCCCGAGGAGGCCGAGCAGGCCCGCAAGGATTATCTGCTGACGCGGTTCTGGATCAGCGCGCGCGGCTTCTGGGGCCGCAGCGGCGATCGCCTGGCCTGGCCGTTCTCGCTCGGCCTCGTCGCACTGATCGTCCTCACCGTCGGCTTCCAGTACGGCATCAATGTCTGGAACAGGGCGATCTTCGACGCGATCGAGAAGCGCGATGCGGGAGCCGTCTTCCATCTCTCCGCGATGTTCTTTCCGCTCGCGATCGGCAGCATCGTGCTCGGCGTCGCGCAAGTGTTTGTGCGGATGGGCATCCAGCGGCGCTGGCGCGCCTGGCTGACCAACAGCGTGCTGACGCGCTGGCTCAAGAACGGCCGCTACTACCAGCTCAACCTCGTCGGCGGCGACCACAAGAACCCGGAATACCGGATCGCCGAGGATCTGCGCGTCGCCACCGATTCGCCGGTCGACTTCCTCGCCGGCGTCACCTCGGCGATGCTGTCGGCGGCGACATTCATCGTCGTGCTCTGGACCATCGGCGGCGCGCTGACCGTCACGCTCGGTGGCTCGACCATCACCATTCCCGGCTTCCTCGTAATCGCCGCGATGCTCTACGCCGCGATCGCCTCGGGCTCGATCCTGGTGATCGGCCGGCAATTCGTGCAGGTGTCCGAGGACAAGAACCAGGCCGAGGCCGATTTCCGCTACACGCTGACGCGCGTGCGCGAGAACGGCGAGAGCATCGCGCTGCTCGGCGGCGAGGAGGAAGAGCGCGAGGGCATCGATCGCAACTTCACTGGCGTGCTCAGGCAGTGGGCGCGATTGGCCGGCCAGCACATGCGAACTACGCTGGTGTCGCAAGGATCGAGCCTCGTCGCACCGGTCGTGCCGCTGCTGCTCTGCGCGCCAAAATTTCTCGACGGCAGCATGACGCTTGGACAAGTGATGCAGGCGGCTTCCGCCTTCACCATCGTGCAGAGCGCGTTCGGCTGGCTGGTCGACAATTATCCGCGGCTCGCCGACTGGAACGCCTGCGCGCGCCGCATCGCCTCGCTGATGATGTCGCTCGACGGCCTCGAGCGCGCCGAGCAGGGCGACGGCCTCGGCCGCATCAAGCGCGGCGAGACCAGCAACGAGACGATGCTGGAGCTCAAGGACCTTTCGGTCACGCTCGACGACGGCACCGCCGTGGTCGGCGAGACCGAGGTCGCGATCGAGCCCGGCGAGCGGCTCTTGGTCGCCGGCGAATCCGGCACCGGCAAGAGCACGCTGGTGCGCGCCATCGCAGGGCTGTGGCCGTGGGGCGGCGGCAGCGTCAATTTCCACGCCGACCGTCGGCTGTTCATGCTGCCGCAGCGGCCCTACGTGCCATCCGGATCCCTGCGCCGCGCGGTCGCCTATCCCGGCGCCGAGGAGGACTGGACCGTCGAGGAGATCGGCGAGGCCCTGCACAAGGTCGGCCTCGATCATCTCAAGGAGAAGATCGAGGAAGAAGGCCCCTGGGACCAGACGCTCTCCGGCGGCGAGAAGCAGCGCCTCGCCTTCGCGCGGCTGCTCTTGCACAACCCCGATATCGTCGTGCTGGACGAGGCGACCTCGGCGCTCGACGAGAAGAGCCAGGACAAGATGATGCAGATGGTCACCGACGAGCTGCCGAAGGCGACCATCGTCAGTGTCGCGCATCGCGTCGAGCTTGAAGCCTTCCACAGCCGCAAGATCGTGCTGGAGCGGCGCAAGGGCGGCGCCAAGCTCGTCAGCGACATCGACCTCATCCCGCGCAAGGGCAAGCGCAAGCTGCTCGGGCGATTCCTGCGGCAGCGCAAGGCACCGAAGAAGGCGGCGTGAGGCCGTAGCCCGGATGGAGCGCAGCGCAATCCGGGTAAGTCTCTCCGTGAGGCTAAAGCCCCGGATTTCGCTGCGCTCCATCCGGGCTACATTCTTTTCCCTCGACGTTGGAGTCCTCCACAAAACCGGCTATGCATGCGCCGCCTGCAACGAGGATCGCCTGCTTGACGACCGACAACATCCCTTCGTCCGCGCCGTTCGGCGCGTTTGCGCCGAACGCGGCGCAGGCTGCGATCATCGGCCTCACGCAACAATCGGGGCTGAAGCGCGGTGCGTTCCGGCCGTGGATGTCGCGGCTGGTGAACCTGCTGCGGAGCGGCCCTGTCGACGTGCAGTATCAGGGTGCCTCGTTCCGGCTCTATCACCAGGGCAGCGCGACCGAGCGCGGCGCGCTGTTCAATCCCGACTACAATCTCGACGAGCTCGACTTCCTGCGCCAGCACACCCCGTCGGGCGGCACCTTCGTCGACGTCGGCGCCAATGTCGGCACCTTTGCGCTGGTGATGGCGCGACAGGTCGGCACCGCCGGCAAGGTGGTCGCGATCGAGCCGCATCCGCTGACATTCGGACGACTGTCCTTCAACCATGCCGCATCGAAAGCTGCTCAAGTGCGCCTGGTGCAGGCCGCGGCCGGCGACAGCGACGGCGAGCTGATGATCGAGAGCGGCGGCGGCAATCTCGGCGCCACGCATGTCGTCACCGGCACGGCCAGCGCGGACGCGATCAGGGTGCCGTCGCTGCGGTTAACGCGCATCCTCGACGAGGCCGGCGTTTCCCAGGTCGATTCGCTCAAGATCGACGTCGAGGGTTTCGAGGACCGCGTCCTGATCGGATTCTTCCGCGACGCGCCGCCGTCGCTGTGGCCGCGCGCGGTGGTGATCGAGCATCTGTCACAAGACGAATGGCAGCAGGATTGTATTGCCGACATGGTCGCACGCGGTTTCGCCATCGCGCGCAGGACGCGAAGCAATACGTTCCTGTCGCGCGGATGACGACGAACGAGGGGCATGACGATGATTGATCATCTGGGATTCTCGGTCTCCGACTACGAGCGCGCCAAGGCCTTCTACACCAGGGCGCTGGCTCCGCTCGGCTACGGCCTGATCATGGAAGTGACGGCGGAGCAGACCGGCCACGCCGCGGCCGCGGGCTTCGGCGCCGACGGCAAGCCGGACTTCTGGATCGGCGGCGAAGGCGCCATGAACAAGCCGGTGCATGTCGCGATCGCGGCCAGGGACCGCGCCACCGTCGACGCCTTCTACAAGGCGGCCCTTGCGGCAGGCGGCCGCGACAACGGCCCGCCCGGCATCCGCCCGCACTACCACCCCAACTACTATGGCGCCTTCGTGCTCGATCCCGATGGGCACAACATCGAGGCCGTCTGCCACATGCCGGAATAGGCCGGGATTCCCACGGGAACATCGCAACCGGCAGGCCGTTATCGTCCCTTGCAAGAGGGGTACGACATGGCCAACGACAATGCCCGCGATGTGGACCGCGTCTGGGAGCTCATGAAGAAGATCGGGTTCGCAATGCTGGTGACGCGCGATGGCGACAAGCTGCGCGCGCGGCCGATGAGCGCCCAGCTCGATCGCGATGCGAACACGATCTACTTCCTGACCGACGCGCGGCGTCACAAGGACGAGGAGATCGCGCGCAATCCCTCCATCAACCTGTCGTTCGCGGATGCCGGCAGCCAGAAATACGTCTCGCTGACGGGCACGGCCGTCGTCTCCAACGACCGAGCCAAGATCAAGGAGCTGTTCTCGACGCCGGCGAAGGCGTGGTGGGACAGCGCCGAAGATCCCAACATCCGCGTGCTCAAGGTCACGCCCGACGATGCCGAGTTCTGGGATTCGCCGGGCACGGTGATCTCCTATGTGAAGATGGCGGCTGCGGCAGTGACGAACACGCGGCCCGACATCGGCGAGAACCGCAAGGTCTCGATGTGATGCCGATCGAGCCGCCCGAGATTCCGCCGTCGACGCCCGGCACGCCGACCGAGCCGCCGCCGGGAATTCCGCCCGGCAGTCCGCAGCCCGAAATCGCGCCGCCGGTGCGCGAGCCCGGCGAGTCCCCGCGGCCCGACGAATTGCCGGGCCGCGTGCCTGAAGAGATTCCATCGCGTGGACCGAGCGGCCCGCTCACGCCCAATCCCGCGACGGACGCGATGCCGTCGCGCAATCACATATGAGGCGAAGCATCACATGTGAGGCGATTGCAACCCACGCCTGAATGCGCAATGAACGTCATCATAGTGAGTCGATTTGCGTGCAGAAATAAATCGGGCAGCGGCCGCTTCGCCTGCCACAATGCGGCCTAACGCGTAGCCGTTCATCACGACACTTCGTCAAAGAACCTTCCGGGGAAGTTCACCACCATGACCAACCTTCGTTTCGTGCTGCTTGCGACGACGGCTCTCACCGCGATGCAATTGGCAAACACCGCATCGCATGCGCAAGGCGCTGCGCCGCTCGTCGTCGCGCAGGCCCAGCCGCAAGACACCGGGCCCGACGGAAAACCGAAGCAGCCGCCGAAGGGACCGCCTGCGGCCGCGCCGCCTGCGGCACCCGCGCGCCCTGCTGCACCGCCGCCCGCGGCAGCACCTCCCCATCCGCCTGCTGCGCCCCCGCCTGCAGCCGCACCGCCGC
This sequence comes from Bradyrhizobium sp. U531, assembly GCF_051710265.1. Lineage (NCBI taxonomy): Bacteria > Pseudomonadati > Pseudomonadota > Alphaproteobacteria > Hyphomicrobiales > Nitrobacteraceae > Bradyrhizobium > Bradyrhizobium sp. U531. The sequence continues at coordinate 597,986 of NZ_JASVEN010000002.1, read as the reverse complement.
GCCCGGCCGCGCCGCCTCCGCCTCCGCCGCCTCCTGCGGCTCGTCCGGCCCCGCCGCCGCCACCCCCGCCGCCTGCCGCACCGAAGCAGCCGTCGCCGCCTCCGGCCGCGGCTCCGCAGCAGCATGCCCCGACACCGCCGCCACCCGCACCGCCTGCGGCCCGGCCGGCTCCCACCCCGCCGGCTCCGCCGCCCGCGGCGGCTCCGCAGCACACGCCAACCCCGCCGCCGCCTGCTGCGGCGCGTCCGACTCCGACACCACCTCCGCCGCCGCCTCCTCCGGCAGCGGCTCCCTCCGCGCGGCCCGCGCCGGCACCGACGGCGCCCCCGCCGGCTCCGACCGCAGCGCCTGGGGCCCGTCCTGGCTCTCCCGCGCCGGCGACGACTCCGGCTCCGACGACAACGCCTGCACCGACCGCGACTCCCGCGCCAGGCAGCACGCCCGGCGCAGCGCCGGCTGGCCGCCCCGGTATGCCGCCGCCCGGCCGTCCCGGTGCGCCGCCCCCGGCAGCATCGCCGGCTCCTGGCGCCGCTCCCGCTCCGACCGCGACGCCCGCGCCGGGTGGCACGCCGACGACGCCGCCTGGACGTCCGGGTTCGCCGCCACCGGCTCCCGGCGCGACGCCGGCCCCAGGTCAGCAGGGTGGAACGCCGCCCGCCGGAGCACCCGCGGCCGGCACCCCGGCTGCGGCACCGCAGGCCGGGACTCTGCCCCGGCCGCCGGCACCTCCCGCCGGCGCCGCAGCTCCAACGGTCGTCCCAGGCACGCCGGCCGCAGCGCCGCCGCCAGACAGGGCCCAATTCAGGCCGCCGACGGTTGCACCGGCGTTCCGGGCCGCACCGACCGTTCAAGCACCGTTGCCGCCGCCGCCGCGTCCGCAGCAGCGTGACCTGACGCCGCTCGCGATCGGTGCAGGCGTCGTGGCCGGTGCCGTGATCGGCGCCACCATTGCCGACATGCATAGCCAGCGACGCGAGGTCGTCGAAGGCGGCCGCACCGTCTACACCGAGCCGGACCGCATCATCATCCGCGATCCCGGCGGGCAGGCTTACGTCCGCGGCAACGATCTCTATCGCTTCCGCTACGGCGCACGCGACATCCGTACCTTCAACGAAGGCGGCGACACGCGCACCGTGGTGGTCCGTCCCGACGGCAGCGAGATCATCACCGTGGTCGGACCGGACGGTTCGCTGCGGCGGCGAATCCGCAGGGACAGCGGCGGACGCGAGATCATCATCATCGACAACACCTACCGCGATCCGCGGGCAGTCGGCGGCTTCTATGTCGACGCGCCACCGCCGGTCGTGAACATTCCCTATGATCGCTACATCGTCGACGCCCAGGAAGCGTCGCCGGACGTGATCTACCAGACGATGGTCGCGCCGCCGGTGCAGCGGATCGACCGGCGTTACTCGCTCGACGAGATCCGCTACAGCCCCAATGTTCGCATGCAGATGCCGAGCATCGACGTCAACACGATCAACTTCGAGACGGGATCGTGGACCATCCCGCCGGACCAGGCGGCCCGGCTGCAGGCGATCGCCGACGGTCTCAACCGTGCGATCCAGGCCAATCCGCGCGCGGTGTACCTGATCGAAGGCCACACCGACGCGGTCGGCAACGAGGTCGACAATCTCTCATTGTCGGACCGTCGTGCGCAGTCCGCGGCCGAGTTGCTGACTCAGCAGTTCGGCGTGCCCGCCGAGAACCTGACGTCGCAGGGTTATGGCGAGCAGTACCTGAAGGAGCAGACGCAAGGGCCGAGCCTGATCAACCGGCGCGTCACCATCCGCAACATCACGCCGCTGCTCAACGGTGGCCAGGCCTCGCTGCCGCCGCCCCCGCCCGGCACCGCGCCGCCGCGGTAAACGGCACACACAAATGCAAATGGCCGGGAGCGATCCCGGCCATTTTTTTCTTTTGTAGGGCGGGTTAGCGAAGCGTAACCCGCCAACTTCGTTCGGCGAACGCGGAAGCACGGCGGGTTACGCCTTCGGCTAACCCGCCCTACTAGCTCACCCCTTGTCGTTTTCGAGCCGGAAGATCTGCGAGCCTTCGCTGCCCGAGAGCAGGCCGGTCTTGGAATAAAGACCGAGCTTGGTGCGGGTGTCGGCGATGTCGAGGTTGCGCATGGTGAGTTGGCCGATGCGGTCGGCCGGCGTGAACGGGGCATCCTCGACCTTCTCCATGCTGAGCCGCTCCGGCGCATAGGTGAGGTTGGGGCTCTCGGTGTTGAGGATCGAATAGTCGTTGCCGCGGCGCAGCTCGAGCGTGACCTCGCCGGTGACGGCGCGCGCGACCCAGCGCTGCGCGGTCTCGCGCAGCATCAATGCCTGCGAGTCGAACCAGCGGCCCTGATAGAGCAGGCGGCCGAGACGCATGCCGCTGATGCGGTACTGCTCGATGGTATCCTCGTTGTGGATGCCGGTGACGAGGCGCTCATAGGCAATGTGCAAGAGCGCCATGCCGGGCGCCTCGTAGATGCCGCGGCTCTTGGCCTCGATGATGCGGTTCTCGATCTGGTCGCTCATGCCGAGGCCGTGACGGCCGCCGATGGCATTGGCTTCGAGGAACAGCGCGACGGGATCGGAGAAGGTCTGGCCGTTCAGCGCGGTCGGTTGCCCTTCCTCGAAACGCACGACGACCTTCTCGGCCTTCACGGCGCAATCGTCGCGCCAGAACGGCACGCCCATGATCGGGTTGACGATCTTGATGCCGCTGTCGAGGCTTTCGAGATCCTTTGCTTCATGCGTGGCGCCGAGCAGATTGCTGTCGGTCGAATACGCCTTCTCGGCGCTCATCTTGTAGGCGAAACCCTGCGCGGTCATGAACGCCGACATCTCGGCGCGGCCGCCGAGCTCGTCGATGAACTGCTGGTCGAGCCAGGGCTTGTAGATCTTCAGGCCGGGATTGGTGAGCAGGCCGTAACGGTAGAAGCGCTCGATGTCGTTGCCCTTGAAGGTCGAGCCGTCGCCCCAGATGTTGACGCCGTCCTCCTTCATCGCAGCGACCAGCATCGTGCCCGTCACCGCGCGGCCCAGGGGCGTGGTGTTGAAATAGGTGATGCCGCCGGTCGAGATGTGGAAGGCGCCGGACTGGATCGCGGCGATACCTTCATGGACGAGCTGGGTGCGGCAATCGACGAGGCGCGCCTTCTCGGCGCCGAACTCCATCGCCTTGCGCGGGATCTCGTTGTAGTCGGCCTCGTCGGGCTGGCCGAGATTGGCGGTGTAGGCGTAGCAGCGCGCGCCCTTCTGCTTCATCCAGAGCAGCGCCGCTGATGTGTCGAGGCCGCCCGAAAAAGCGATGCCGACTTTCTCACCCTTGGGCAGGCTCTTCAGGATCGTGGTCATGGCGCGTCCAATCGGTCTCAAATAGCTGATGTTTTTCGTGGCTCGGGGCGGCGAATATCAAATTTCGCACGCCTCGGCACGCATTTAATGGATCAAACCGAGGGCTCGGGACCGGTCTTGCGGCCGAACAGGCGCTGGCGGAGCCGGTAGGCGGGCATGTTCAGCCGGGTCAGGGCGGCATCGACCGCCTCGTCCGAAAACCGCGTCCGCGGCCAGCGGTAAATCAGCGCGTAACCGAACCAGATCACCAGGAAGGTGACGAGGCCGGCGATCGACACGTCGGTGAAGAAATGGCCGCCGAAGGCCATGCGCAGCCCGCTCGTGACGGCGCCGAACACCAATGCGGCGGTATAGGCGAGCGGCCGCCAGGCCGGCGGCGCCAGCGCGGCCGGCGCCAGGGTCCAGAACGCGGTCGCGCCCTCGCCGGAGAAGAACGAACAGTTGCGCGCGCAGCCGCCGCGCGGATCCCACCACGGCACGAACTGCTGGTCGCCGGCAAACTGCGTCACCACCACCGGGCGCGGGCGGCCCCAATAGGTCTTGAAGGTGAGGTTGGTCAGGATGCCGGCCGACAGGATGATCGTGACGAGCAGGAACACGATCGCGCGACCCGACACCATCAGCGGGCGATCGGGCCTGATCATCTTGACCACGAGCGCCACGAGCGACGGCAGCACGAAGGCCCAGGCGACCCACATCGCGGCATCGCGCGCGAAGCCGGCCCAGTCGTTCAGCTTGAGCGGAAAGGTCTTCGTGTCGGGGTCGAAGAACAGCGAGGCGAGCTTGAGATCGAGCTCGGGATAGAGCCCGAAAACGACGCCGATCACGAGCCACAGCGCCAGGGCGATGAAGAGTCCAGTCCGGTTCATGGCGCGCGGTTTAGCGGAGTGGGGCGGGGATGAAAACCCTTGTGACCGTCATCCGTGGCGGCTCGAAGAGCCGAACCCGGAATGACGGCGCAAAACTAGCTCGCATCCGGCCGCGAATTCGCGGGCAGTGGCGGGGGCGGCTTGCGTGGCGGGGGCGGCGGGCCGCGCCAGGCGCCGGCGTTGCGGCCGGCGATCAGCCAGTAGACGATTCCGGCGACGATGCCGGCACCGGTCATGATCTCGAGGTGACGCCGCACGACGCCTTCGAACTGCAGCGTGTCGGAGTGGAAGGGAACGAGACCGAGATAGCAGGCGAGCCCGACGACGCCGCCGCCGACCGCGTAAGCGAGCGCGCTGCGGATATAGAGCGCCTCGGTGATCGCAACGATCACGGCCGCCGGCACCAGCGCAAAGCCCGAGACGAAGATGAAGCCGAAGCCCAGCAGGATGTCGATCGCGCCCTGATCGACGGGACCGGCGCCGAGATCCGCGAATTCCGGAAACAGCAGCGCGACGACCACGATCATGCCGCCGACGAAGCAGGCGGCGAGAAAGCCGATGAAGACGACGATGAGGCGGCCGATCAGGGACATGCGGAGAACGATACCATCGCCGTCATTGCGAGCGCAGCGAAGCAATCCAGAAATGCATCCGCGGAAGCAGTCTGGATTGCTTCGTCGCTGCGCTCCTCGCAATGACGAAAGAGCGCGAACATATCCGCTAATCCGTCATCGCCATGGCGCGCAGCGCCTGGCGTTCGCGGACCGAGAGCTTTTCGGTCTCCGACTTGAGCTGGCCACATGCGGCGAGGATGTCGCGGCCGCGCGGGGTGCGCACCGGCGAGGAATAGCCGGCGTTGAAGATGTATTCGGAGAATTTTTCGATCTGGTCCCAGTCCGAGCATTCATAGGCGGTGCCGGGCCAGGGATTGAACGGGATCAAATTGATCTTGGCGTGAATGCCCTTGAGAAGCTTCACCAGCAGTTTTGCATCGTCGAGCGAATCGTTGACGCCCTTGAGCATCACATATTCGAAGGTGATGCGGCGCGCGTTGGAGGCGCCGGGATAATCGCGGCAGGCTTGCAGCAATTCCTTGATCGGATATTTGCGGTTGAGCGGCACGAGCTCGTTGCGCAATTCGTCGCGCACCGCATGCAGCGAGATCGCGAGCATGACGCCGATCTCCTCGCCGGCGCGCACGATGTTCGGCACCACGCCGGAGGTTGACAGCGTGATGCGGCGGCGGGAGATGCCGATGCCTTCATTGTCGCCGACGATCAGAAGCGCATCGCGCACCGCGTCGAAATTGTAGAGCGGCTCGCCCATGCCCATCATCACGATGTTGGTGACGCGGCGCGTGCCGTCCTCGCGATCCGCCCAGTCGTTCAGGCGATCGCGCGCGACCATGATCTGGCCGACGATCTCGCCGGCGGTGAGGTTGCGCACCAGGCGCTGCGTGCCGGTGTGGCAGAACGAACAGTTCAGCGTGCAGCCGACCTGCGAAGAAACGCAGAGCGTGCCGCGATCGGTCTCGGGGATGTAGACGCACTCGACTTCATGCGCCTTCTGAACATTGTCGCCGCTCGGCAGGCGCAGCAGCCATTTGCGGGTGCCGTCGCTGGAAATCTGCTCCACCACGACTTCGGGGCGGTCGACCGTGAAATGCTGTGCAAGCTCGGCGCGAATGCCCTTCGAGATCGAGGTCATGTCGTCGAAGCTCTGCGCGCCACGGAAGTAGAGCCAGTGCCAGAGCTGCTGCACGCGCATCTTGCGCTGTGCGGGCGCGACGCCGATCTCGCCGAGCCGGTCGGCAAGCTCGGTGCGCGACAGGCCGATCAGCGATGGCTTGGCCGGCGGCACATAGGTTTCGAGTGGAGTTTTCTCCACCAGGATTGCGTCGCGCGGCTCGGTCGTCGGTTGCATGGAATGGGCCTGACTACGTGGGTCGTTCCGGGGCGGCGCGAAGCGCTGAACCCGGAACCTCGAGATTCCGGGTTCGATGCTGCGCATCGCCCCGGAATGACGGAAAAACTTGGAACCGGCCCTATATAGCAACCGGGGCCGCCGATTGCGACCTTCTCGCCCGCAGGCTTAACGCCGGCAAGCTTATCTTCGGCAATCCTGCGAGATCCGGTCGAGCGCCTGGGCCAGCCCCTTCAGAGAGAAGGTATCGGTCGTTTCCGTGCCCTTGGCCGAGACGCCCTTGACGACGAGATCGGCGGATTTGCGCATGGCTTCGACCATCCGCTCCTCCTCGGCCGCGTTCTTGATCCAGAGGCCGTCGCCCTGGGTGTACATCGCAAAGGCAGCGCCGCCGACCTCGACCGAGGATTCCGAGCCCGGCTTCAGCGCATAGCCGATCATCACCGAGACCTCGTTGTTCACCTTCTCGGCCGGCCGGGTCGAGACGAAGGCATAGGCGGGATCGCGCGGCCTGTTCGGTGGGTTGGTCTTCGACGACGACGGCTTGGCCAGCGCAAAGCAGACCTTCTTGCCGTTGGGCGTCGCCGAATAGGCGCCCCAGGTGCCGAACTGACCGATCAGGGTCGGCTCCGCGCCGCCCGCAACTGCCGCGGGCGGGGCCACGGGTTTGCTCTCCGGCTTTGCAGCCGATTTCGCAGTCGTGCTCGCCGCCGGTTTTGGCGCCGCCTTCGGCGCCGGTTGTGCCGTCTGCGCCTGCGCAGAAACGGCGATTCCCCCGGCCGCCACGCCAGTCATCAAAGCTAAAATCAGCACCCGCCACATGCTGGAGTGGTTCCCTCAATATTGTGACTGGAAGATGGCCCGGCCGTGCTTTGTCCCCGTGGCAGGGATAGCCGGGAAAGCCCAATTTGGGAAGGCAGTTAGCGCGATTACGATCAGCCCTTGGATCGTGCGGCGCGTTGCTCGGACCATTGCGCCTCGGTCCAGCCCAGGAGGTCCTCGGCGCCGGAACTGCGCAGGTGCGCACCGCCGTCGATCACCACCATCTCGCCGTTGATATACGCGGCACGGTCCGAGACCAGGAAGCTGGCGAGGTCGGCAAGCTCCCCATGCTCTCCGGTCCGGCCCAGCGGGTTGCGCGCGGTCCAGCCTTCATCGCGGCCTTCCGGGCGGAGCTGTCCCGTCGCGCCCGCGGTCGGGAACGGACCGGGCGCAATGGCGACGGTGCGAATGCCCTTCGGGCCCCACTCCACCGCGAGGCTCTTCGTCATCGCCAGCAGCGCCGATTTCGCCATCGCCGACGGCACCGTGAAGGCGCGGCCGGTGATGGTCGAGGTCGAGAGGATCGAGAGCACGACGCCGCCATGCCTGCCGTCGATCCAGCGCCTGCCGGCGGCGAGCGTGCAATACATCGCGCCATGCAGCGTCGGCGCAAGGATCGCGTCGGCCGCGCGGAACGACAGATGCTCGCTCTGTGCGATGAACGTCGCGGCTGCGTTGTTGACGAGGATATCGAGCGGCGCCTCGCGCCAGATCGCATCCATCATGGTCTCGACTGCAGCGCCATCGCGGACATCGCAGGCGATCGTCGTGACCTTGCCGCCGCTCTGCGCGCGCATCTCCGCGGCCGTCACCTCCAGCCGGTCGAGCTTGCGGCCACAGATCACGAGCTCGGCGCCGAGCGCGAGGAAACGGCGCCCCATCGCGGCGCCAAGGCCCGAGCCGCCACCGGTAACGAGGATGCGCTTTTGCTTGAGCAGGCCCGTTTCAAACATCGTTTGAATCCTTATCTCTGCGGATTACGTCATTGCGAGCGCAGCGAAGCAATCCAGAGTCCGTCCGGCGGAAATAGTCTGGATTGCTTCGCTGCGCTTGCAATGACGAGGATAAGCCGGTGCTCGGCTTCAGACAAAGAATCCGGATTGTCCGGCCGCGCTAAATCCGGCAGAAACGGGCCAACTATAATTCCACTCGAAACGCTTCAGGTGCCGCCATGAAAGCCATCCTCTGCTCGCAATATTGCCAGCCCGACGATCTCGTTCTCGCCGAGGTGCCGGATCCCGTGGCGGGTCCCGGCGAGGCCGTGATCGCGATCAAGGCGGCGGCGCTGAACTTCTTCGACATCCTGATGATCCAGGGCAAATACCAGATCAAGCCGCCGTTCCCGTTCTCGCCCGCCGCGGAAGTCGCCGGCGTGATCGAGAGCATCGGCCCCGGCGTGACCGACGTGAAGGTCGGCGATCGCGTCGTCGCGTCCTGCGGCCACAACGGCGCGCGCGAGAAGATCGCGCTGCCCGCGGCCTCCATCGTGAAGATTCCCGACAATCTCGACTACGACCGCGCCGCGGGCATCATCATCATCTACGGCACCGCGCTGCATGCGCTGGAGGATCGCGCCAGCCCGAAGCCGGGCGAGACGCTCGCGGTGCTGGGCGCGGCCGGCGGCACCGGCCTTGCCGCGTGCGAGCTCGGCAAGCTGATGGGACTGAAGGTGATCGCTTGCGCCTCGTCGGACGAGAAGCTCGAATTCGCCAAGGCGCATGGCGCCGAGCTGACGCTGAACTACGCCAAGGAAGACCTGAAGGAAGGCTTGCGAAAACTCACCGGCGGCAAGGGCGTCGACATCATCTTCGATCCCGTGGGCGGTGCTTATGCCGAACAGGCGCTGCGCTCGATCGCCTGGGAAGGCCGCTTCCTCGTGATCGGCTTTGCCGCCGGCGACATTCCGAAGATGCCACTGAACCTTGCGCTGCTGAAGGGCTGCGACATCCGCGGCGTGTTCTGGGGCGCATGGACCCGGCAGAATCCGGAGAAGAACCGCGCCAATCTCGAGAAGCTCGTGAAGTGGACCGCGGAAGGAAAGATTTCATCGCATGTCGATCGCACCTTCCCGCTGGCCCAGACCGCGGACGCATTGAAGGTGCTGGCCGGACGCCAGGCCATGGGCAAGGTGATCCTGCATCCGTGAGGATGTGAGGTCATCGCGGCGATTGCCGCACAGCGCTCAACATGCACGACTGTCATCGCCCGGCTCGACCGGGCGATCCAGTATTCCAGAGACGCCAGTGATTTAGCCGAGACGCCGCAGCGTACTGGATGCCCCGGTCAAGCCGGGGCATGACGGCGGAGCTTTGTGGGCGGCGCAATGACTCGCAGTTCTTTACGCGACGTCGCGCCCGGTAGAAACTCCCTCAACCATCGCTGCCGAAATTGCGGTGCATTCCGCGTCGTCGCCCCAATCAAACCCAAATATCTCCAGATTCGCGCAAACCGCCGTCGCTTTTTGGGCTGAATCGGACGGCGATTTACCGGTTCCAGTTTGCGGGGCGCTTCTGGACAACAACAAAAAGACTAAACCCGGGAATGCCCCTGCGTAGTCAGTAATGGGGAGCATCACCATGGAGACGACGGCATTCCGTCCGTCCGGGGAGTCGCGGGCGTTCGACTCCGATCGATCAGCATCACATTCGTCCACCGCGTCCTACGTCCGTGCGCGCGCCGCTCGGGCCGAACTCTCAGACGATCCCATGCCTCTATTCCTGTCCGATCCGCTCGGGGCGCCGGATCCCAGGGAATATGAGCCGCACGGACTGCGCGCCAGAAGCAGGATCGTCCCGCGCCTTCTTGCAACGGGGCTCGCGATCTCGGGCGCTGCGATTCTCGCCGCGCTGTTTCAGTCCGACCTGCGCAACCTCGTCGGCGGCGGCACGCCCGGGCAAGCCATGACGCCGAGCAACACGCCGGTGGCACGGCAGGTCCCGCTCAAGGATCCGGCCCGCGTGACCAACACGATGCTGGCGAGCGCCGACAGGCAGGAGCTTCCGGCACCTTCGGCGCCAAGCCGCGAAGCAATCGCGACCGCCTATCAGGTTGCCCTGCAAGCCCAGTCCCAAGCTCAAGTGCAAACTCCGGCGCAAGCGCAGATGCAGGCGCAGGTCCAGGCGCCCATCGCAGCACAGGCGGCACCGCCCGAGCCCGTCAGGACGCTCGACGCCGACACGCTCGCCGGGCTGATGACGCGCGCCAGAAATCTGATCGGCGTCGGCGACATCGCCGCGGCGCGCCTGCTGCTGGAACGGGCGGCCAACGCGAATGATGCGACGGCAGCGCTGCTGCTGGCGCAGACCTACGATCCCGCCGTGCTCGGCACCAGCGACGCACGCAGCGTCATTGCCGACGGGCCGGCCGCTCGTGACTGGTACCAGCGCGCCGCCAGTCTCGGATCGGCGGAGGCGCGACGGCGCCTCGCCCAGCTCTCGAACTAGACCATTTCAGGGGACATCATGCGTAACGCTTTGAGCATGGCGCTTGCCGCCATCATGACCATCTGCGCCTTCACCGCACGCGCCGAGCAGACCGAATATGATCCGGCAAAAGTCTCGGACAGTCTGAAGGCCGTCTTCCAGTTCGGCTCGAGCTCGACCAAGCAGGCGCTGAACGCCAATACCGTCACGCTGATCACAGGCACGATCGGCGGCACCTATGTGCAGTTCGGCGCCGACCTCGCCTCCGTGCTCGACGACGGCAACAAGATCCGCGTGCTTCCGATCGTCGGCCGCGGCTCGGTGCAGAGCGTCGCCGACATCCTGTTTCTGCAGGGCGTCGATCTCGGCATCGTGCGCGCCGACACGCTCGATTATCTCGAGCGCAAGGGCTTTGCCAAGGACATCAAGCGGCAGTTCACCTATGTGACGAAGCTGTACAACGAGGAGATGCAGGTGATTGCGCCGAAATCGGTCGCAACGCTGAGGGATCTCGAAGGCAAGACGGTCAGCGTGGATCTGCCGAACGGCGGCACCTTCGTCACCGCGCTCACCGTGTTCGAGCGGCTCGGAATCAAGGCGAAGTTCGTCTATGTCGAGCAGCGTATCGCGATGGAGAAGCTGAAGGCCGGGGAGATCGACGCCGTCATCGTGGTCGGCGGCAAGCCGTACAAATCGGTCTCGACCTTCGGCAATGACGGCCGCTTCCATCTCGCACGGGTCGACTACGCCAAGCCGCTGCAGAGCGACTATCTGCCGGCGACGCTGACCGCGAAGGACTATCCGAACCTGATCAAGGAGGGCGAGAGCGTGGACACGATTGCGGTGCCCGCAGTCCTCGCGGCCTATAATTGGGCACCGAACACGGAACGCTATCGCAAGCTCGCGCTGTTCGTGGACGCCTTCTTCACCAAATTCCCGACGCTGCAGAACCCGCCCTTCCATCCCAAATGGAAGGAGGTCTCGCTCGCGGCGCCCCTGTCCGGCTGGAACAGGTTGCCGGTGGCGCAGCAATGGCTCGACAAGCACGGCGTGGAGCCGGTGACGCGCCAGCGCTTCGAAGCCTTTCTCAAGCAGAACCCCACGGCTGCGAAAGTGTCCGACACCGACAAGGAGACGCTGTTCAAGCAATTCCAGGCGTGGGACGCGGAGAAGGCGCGGGCGCAGAAATAGAAGACGTCATTGCGAGATCCGTAGCCCGGATGGAGCGGCATGCACGACAACGACTGTCATCGCCCGGCTTTGACCGGGCGATCCAGTACGCCGAGACGGTTGTGATGAGCCGACGGGCTGCGGCGTACTGGATTCCCCGCCTTCGCGGGGAATGACGGCGGAGGGCGTCGCTGAGGTCGCGTCGGCTACGCCGCTTCAGCTTCCACGTCCGCCTCACCCACTCCGCGCTTCAGCGCGGCGCGGGCGGCTTCGCGGTGCTCTGTCGTGATGTGGCCGGAGACCATGCGGATGGCGGTGGCGAGCACCGCGGCGTCATCGGCGAAGCCGAGCACCGGCATCACGTCGGCGACGAAGTCGAACGGCAGGATGAAATAGGCGATCGCCCCTAACAGCGCGGCCTGGACGTGGCGCGGCGTCTGCCGGTCGAATGCGCAGTAATAGGCAGCCAGCAGGTCTTCGGCGAACGGCAGATGCCCGACCACGCGCTTCAGCTTGCGCCAGAAGCGGCGGCGCACGCTCTCGCGATCTTCCGCGAGCCGATCGGCCGGCTCGAAACCGACGCTGTGTTCGGCAGCCATGTTCGATAAACTCCTCGTTCAGCCCCGAGGCGGCGGATCGCCGCATCCCGGCTGATCACAAGATGGGGATGTGACCGGTCCCTGCAAGACGCCAGCCGGCCTCAGCCAGCGATCGCGTTCATCGCCTTGGCCAGCGTCACGTCGAGCGCCGTGACGCCGCCGGCGTCGTGGGTCGACAGCACCACCTCCACCGTCTTGTAGACGTTGCGCCATTCGGGATGGTGATCCATCTTCTCGGCGACCAGCGCGACGCGGCTCATGAAACCGAACGCCTCGTTGAAATCCTTGAAGATAAAGGTTTTGGCGATGGCGTCCCGGCCCGGAACGACACTCCAGCCCGATAGTCCGCCCAGCGCCTGCGCGCGCGCCTCCGCCGAAAGCCGTTCTGCCATGGTCCTCTCCGTCCTTCAGGGGAACTTTACCCTAACACCCGGCATACAGTCCGGGTTCATACGGGATTTCGGTCATCCGCTAACCATGACGGAGATGTAACCCCGCCAGACAAGAAATTTGCTACACTTGCGGGCGTAAATCGCCGGCCAAGATGAAACCGAACCTGAAACGCCTGTTTGGGAGATCGATGACCGGGGGATTGGACCTGGCCGAAGCGCCCCCTCCGCCTTCGCCGCGATCCGCGGCGCGGAAGACGGCATTGGTGTCGCTTGCATTCGTGCTCGCCATCATCGGCGCACTCGCCGGTGGCTATTACTTCGCGATGCGGCCGGTGACGCTGAAGATCGCGGTCGGACCCGCCAACAGCGATGACGTCAAGGTCGTGCAGGCGCTGACGCAAGCTTTTACGCAGCACAAGAGCCAGATCCGGCTGCGGCCAATCCAGACCGACGGCGCTACGGCCAGCGCCGATGCCCTTGCGGAAGGCAAGGTCGATCTCGCCATCGTGCGCGGCGACCTCGACGTGCCCAAGAACGCGCAAGCGGTCGCCACCCTGCGCAAGAACGTCGTGGTGCTGTGGTCCGTCCCGGGCAAAGGCAAGAAGCGCGGCTCCAAGATCACCAAGATCTCGCAGCTCGCCGGCCACCGCGTCGGCGTGGTCGGTCGCACTCAGGCCAACGTCAATCTGCTCAAGGTGATCCTGCAGCAATACGGCGTCGATCCCGCCAAGGTCGAGATCGTGCAGTTCCCGGCCAACGAAGTTGCCGAGGCGATCAAGGGCCAGAAGGCCGACGTCTATCTCGCGGCCGGCCCCGTCAACAGCAAGATCACGGCGGATGCGATCGCCGCCACCACCAAGGATTTCGGCGCGCCCAGCTTCATTGCGATCGATTCGGCGGACGCGATCGCGCAGAACCATCCGGTCTACGAAGCATCCGAGATTCCCGCCGGCACCTATGGTGGCTCGCCGGCCCGCCCGGAGGACGAGGTCAAGACTGTCAGCTTCTCGCACCACATCGTGGCACGCAAAGGCGTGTCCGAGACCACCATCGCGGCGTTCACGCGCCAGCTGTTCGCCGTGCGCCAGCAATTGGTGACGGAGTTCCCGCTCGCGGCGAAGATCGAAACGCCTGACACCGACAAGGACGCGGTGATCCCGGTGCATCCCGGCGCCGCCGCCTTCGTCGACGGCGAAGAAAAGACCTTCCTCGACAAGTACAGCGATTACATCTGGTGGAGCCTGATGGCGCTCTCCGCCATGGGCTCGATCGGCGCCTGGTTCGCCGGCTACCTGAAAAAGGACGAGCGCGACAACAACAGCCATCTGCGCGAGCGGCTGCTGGACATGATCGCTACCGCGCGCAAGAGCGAGACGACCGAAGAGCTCGACCAGATGCAGGCCGAGGCCGACGAGATCCTGCGCGATACACTGCGCTGCTTCGATCACGGCGCGATCGAGGAAGGTTCGCTCACCGCCTTCAACATCGCCTTGGATCAATTCCACGCAGCCGTCGCCGACCGCAAGGCGGTGCTGTTCAGCCTGCCGCAGAACCTGCAACGCGCGAGCGCGCAATTCCGGGCCGCGGGCAGCGCCTGAGCACCGGCGCGCGTAATCGCTGCGTCACATTGCCTCAATATAGCTTCCGCCGTCATTCCGGGGCGCGCCCTTGGCGCGAACCCGGAATCCATCGAGCGGCGTTCGCGAGGAGACATGGATTCCGGGCTCGCGCTACGCGCGCCCCGGAATGACGGGCCCTTCTGCGAGCCGAGATTCGGAGCCAGCCATGACCTTCACCTTCTCCCGCCGCCGCTTCCTCGCCACCGGCGCCGGCGCGCTTGGCACGATGGCAATGCCTTATCTGTCGCGCGCGGCCGATCGGCCGGCGGTCACGCATGGCGTCCAGTCGGGCGACGTCACGGCTGACGGCGGCATGGTGTGGGCGCGCACCGACCGGCCCGCGCAGATGCTGGTCGAGGTGGCGACGACGGACACGTTCAGGGATGTCCGTGCGCTGCCGCCGATTGCAGCGCTCCCCGAAAGCGATTTCACCGCGAAAATGCTGCTGGAGAACCTGCCGGGCAGCCAGGACATCTTCTACCGGGTCCGCTTCCGCGACCTCTCGCACAACGCGATCGAGGGCGAGCCGGTCGTCGGCCGCTTCCGCACCGCGCCGGCCGACCGCCGCGATGTCAGCTTCGTCTGGGGCGGGGACGTTGCCGGCCAGGGCTGGGGCATCAACCCCGACGACGGCGGCATGGTCAGCTTTTCCACCATGCGCAAGCACCGGCCGGATTTCTTCCTGCATTCGGGCGACACCATCTACGCGGACGTCCCCATTGCATCTGAGGTGAAGCTCGCCGACGGCAGCATCTGGAAGAACGTCACCATCCCCGAGAAGGCCAAGGTCGCCGAAACGCTGGACGAGTTTCGCGCCGCGCACAAATACAATCTGACCGACGACAATGTCCGCGCCTTCAATGCCGAGGTGCCGATCTTCGTGCAGTGGGACGACCACGAGGTGACCAACAACTGGTCGGCGTCCAAGGAGCTGCCGGCGACCTATCGGGAGCGCGACATCGCGCTGCTCGCCGCGCGCGGCGCGCGCGCCTTCCACGAAATGTATCCGATGCGCGAAAGCATCGACGAGCCGGGCCGGGTCTATCGCCGGATTCCCTACGGCCCGCATCTCGACGTGTTCATGCTCGACGAGCGCAGCTATCGCGGTCCGAACGGACCCAATCTCGAGACCGCCTATGGTCCCGCCAGTCATTTCCTCGGCCCGGACCAGATCGCCTGGCTCAAGCGCGGCCTGCTCAACTCGCGCGCGACGTGGAAGGTGATCGCTTCCGACATGCCGCTCAGCCTCGTCGTGGCGGATGCCGGCGGTTCGGAAGCCTTCGCGCAAGGCGATGGTCCGGCGCGCGGCCGCGAGTTCGAGATCGCCGACATCCTGCGCTTCATCAAGACGGCACCGATCAGCAACACGGTGTGGCTGACGGCGGACGTGCACTACGCCGCCGCGCATTATTACGATCCGAACAAGGCACAATTCCAGGAGTTCGAGCCGTTCTGGGAATTCGTCGCGGGTCCGCTGCATGCGGGCACGTTCGGTCCAGCCGCGCTCGACAACACGTTTGGTCCAGAAGTGCGCTTCGTCAAGGCGCCGGGCAAGGACAACCAGAACCTGCCGCCCTCCGCCGGCATGCAGTTCTTCGGTCACGTCAAGATCGACGGCGCCTCCGGCCAGATGACCGTGACCCTGCGCGACCGCGCCGACGTCGCATTGTGGTCAACCACGCTCGATCCGAAACGTACCTAAGGCAAACGGAGGCGGATGGCGATGAACCATCCGGCCGGCCCGAACGACCATTGCAGGGCCGCGCATTTTCGCTGGCCCGATATCGTCCGAGCCGTTTTCGAGTTGATCCGTGCTGTTCAGCCGTCGAACCATCGTCGTCGCACTCCTGCTGAGTGCAGCGTCCCCCACATGGGCGCAGAGCCAGGACAGGGCGACATTGGTGCGCGAGGCCTTTGCATCGCCTTATGGCAAGGCGCTGACCGCCGAGCTCGGCAAGGCGTTGCGCGCGAGCGCCGATCCCGCATGCCTGACTGAAAAGGGGCTCGCGGCCGAGCAGCTCGAGCCGCGCGGCCGCGACATCATCCTTTCATGGGGCACGCGCATGCTCGAAAGCACGGGCGCTCTCATCGACCAGCAAAATGCCGCCAATCCGTTTCCCGGTGCTGCCGAGCGGGAACGCCTCGAACGAAACGCAGACGTCAAACGGTTTCTCGCGATCGAACAGCCGATGCGACAGGCCAAGGTCCTCGATCTCGTCTTCGAGCATTTCGATCGCTACGTCCTGATCAGCGGGATCAAGCTCGGCGCGGTCTCGCCGGTTGCGACCGGCAACAAGGAATTGCTCGATCGCAATCCGATCGAGGCGACCGAAGACGCGCTGGAGCAATTCGCCGCGAAATCAAGATCGTCCGCGCTGAAGCGCTTCCTGCAATTGTCGGAGCAAGCGGCACTCGCGCGGCGCGCCGCGACCAGCAAGGTCTCATCGCCGCCGCCGCTTCCGCATACCTATTTCCGCGGCGTCGAAAACGACCTCGCCGCGCTCTGCATCCGCACCGGCAAGTGAGACGTCAGGCACCGCCCGTACGCAACGCCGCCTCCAGCGCGTCGCTCGAGCAGGGCTTCTGCAAACGCGGCTGACCGGAGAATTCGGCTGGGATGCGCGCCTCGGCCCCATAGCCGGTGACGAAGACGAACGGGATCTTCAGCGCCACCAGCCGCTCGGCCACCGCAAAGCTCGTTTCGCGGATCAGCTCGACATCGAGCAGGGCGAAGTCGGGCGCATGTTGCGCGATGGCATCCAGCGCCTGCGCCACCGACCCGACGGACCGCACGCTGGTCACCCCGAAGCCGATCAGCCGGTCCTCGAAATCGATCGCGATGATCGGGTCGTCCTCGACGATCAGGACGTTGGCCGGCCGGCCGGAGCCATCGGGTGGTGCGGATGCCATGATCACATCTTCAATGTGGGGGTTTGCGGATCAGGACTGCCGCGACACGATGCCTGCGTGCAGCGCACCGGAGGGTTCCCGGAACGAAACCCACCACATCGCCGTTCCTCAGTCTGTCCACTTGTACACACAACAGCAGGACGGAACCCGCTAAGGTCGGAGGGAGGATGGGGGAGTTCACGATGGATGCGCGTATCGGCAAGGCAAACGAGGTCGAAAGCCGGCCGGCCAACAATTTGTTGCGGCGCTTGAGCCAGGCGGATTACGCCATGCTCGCACCGCACGTGACCGTCGAAAGTGCCGCCGCCAACCAGTTGCTTTACAGCCCCGGCGACGACGTCCAGGTGGTCCATTTCCCCTGCGGACCGGCGCTCGCGACATTTCTGGTCCCCAACGAGGACGGCCGCGACGTCGAAACCATCCTGGTCGGCCGCGAAGGCGCGGTGGGCGGCATCGTCAGCGAGGGTTTCCTGCCGGCCTATACCCGGATCTGCGTCAAGTTCGGCGGGCCGTTTGCGCGCATTCACGTCGCCAAGCTGGAGGCCGCCAAGCTGCGCTCGGCGTCGCTACGCAACATCTTCGCCCGCTATGCCGACTGCATGCTGGCGCAGATCTTCCAGTCGACCGCCTGCAACGCGATCCACTCGATCGAGCAGCGAACCGCCAAATGGATCCTGGCGGCGATGGAGCGAACCGGCGACGAGAGCAGCGTGCCGCTCACCCACGAACAGCTTGCGACGCTGCTCGGCGTTGGCCGCAGCTATGCGAGCCGCGTGCTGCAGTCGTTCAAGGCCGAACGGATTCTCGATACGAGGCGCGGATCGATCCTCGTTCTCAACCGCGACGGCCTGAAGCTTCGCGCCTGCCTGTGCAACGATGCCGTGAAGATGCACTTCGAGGAAGTATTACGCGGCGTCTATCCGACCGAAGAGCGAGAGGCCGGGTAGCGGCTCTTGCTTCCTTCTCCCCCTGTGGGAGAAGGTGGCGCGAAGCGCCGGATGAGGGGTTCTATCCAAGAGTTCGTCTGCCGAGAGAGACCCCTCACCCCAATGAGCCCTTGTCTGCGAGCGGTGAGGCCCTCTCCCACAAGGGGAGAGGGCACGGCAATGCGCAGCGCGCTTTTCTGAACATGGTCGTGCTATATTCTGCCCCGCATGAGCGGGGCTTTTCTTCACACCGTCTTCGACATCCTGGCATGGCTGGCCGCGGCCGGCGCCGTCTGGTGGCTGTCGCGACAGCGGCTGCAGTTTCCGGCGCAATCCTTCCAGATGCCCTATATCGCCGCGCTGGTGTTCGGCGCCGGCCTCGGCGCCTATCTGTTCGGCTCCGCCAATCTGTGGCTGTCGGGGCAGAGCGGCATCGCGCGCTCGGTCGAGGGCGCGCTGGCCGGCGGCATCGTGGCGATCGAGCTCTACAAATGGACGGCCGGCATCACCTTGCGCACCGGCGCGCGGTTCGCGCTGCCGCTGGCCGTCGGCATCGCGATCGGCCGGCTCGGCTGCTATTTCGCGGGCCTCGACGACTTCACCTACGGCACGCCGACGACGCTGCCTTTCGGCCACGATTTCGGCGACGGCGTTCTGCGCCATCCCGTCCAGCTCTATGAGAGCGCGGCGATGGCCGTATTCGCGCTTGCCTATGTGCTGGCGGTCGTGAACCGGAACGCGTTCACGATCACCAATGGTTTCTACCTCGCGCTCGCCTATTATGGAGCGCAGCGCTTCCTGTGGGAATTCCTCAAGCCCTACGGCGCACTGCTCGGCCCGCTCACCCTGTTTCATGTGCTGTCGCTGTCTATTCTGCTCTACGCCGGCGTCATGCTGGCGACAGCCCCCAAAGCGAGACGCCTGCAAAGCGAGTTACTTGCATGAATGCGCCGTTGCGTAGATCGCGTCCCTATATCTTCTGGGGCCAGACCCAATCCCTGTGCGAGATCTGCCTGAAGCTCGTGCCGACCAAGATCCAGATCCAGGACAACGAGGTCTGGTACGAAAAGCGCTGCAAAGAGCACGGCGTCCAGTCGACGCTGGTGTCGACGGATGCCGCCTACTGGCGCCTGTGCAAGGATTTCATCAAACCCGGCGACCGGCCGCTGCAATTCCAGCACCGCACCGAGTTCGGCTGCCCCTATGATTGCGGCCTCTGCCCTGATCACGAGCAGCATTCCTGCCTGGCGCTGATCGAGATCACCGAACACTGCAATCTCACTTGCCCGGTCTGCTTCGCCGAATCCTCGCCGGCGCGAACAAAATTCACCCCGCTCGCCACCATCGAGAAGATGTTGGACGCGCTGGTCGCCAGCGAGGGCGAGCCTGATCTGGTGCAGATTTCCGGGGGCGAGCCGACCCTGCACCCGGATTTCTTCGCGATCCTGGATGCCGTGCGCGCCCGCCCGATCCGCCACGTCATGATCAACACCAACGGCCTGCGCATCGCGCGCGAGAAGGATTTCGTGGCGCGGCTCGCCGAGAACAAGCGCGGCCTCGAGGTCTATCTCCAGTTCGATTCGCTGCAGCGCGACGCGCTGGTCAATCTCCGCGGCGCAGATCTGCGCAGGATTCGCCAGCAGGCGCTGGAGAATCTCGAGCAATTCGGCGTGTCGACCACGCTGGTCGCCACCATCAAGCGCGGCGTCAACGATGCCGAGATCGGCGACATCGTTCGCCATGCCCTCACCTGGAAGTGCGTGCGCGGCGTCACGCTGCAGCCGGTGCAGGATGCCGGCCGCAACGACGATTTCGACGAGAAGACCGACCGCATCATGCTGTCGGAGATCCGCAAGCACGTGATCGAGACCGGCGTGTTCGGCGACAAGGACATGATCCCGCTGCCCTGCAATCCCGAAAGCATCTCGATCGGCTACGGCCTGCGCAACGGCGAGAAGGTGCTGCCGCTGACCTCGCTGATCCCGCAGGAGCAACTGATCGCGGTGATGCCCAACACCATCAGCCCAGAGAAATATCCGGTGCTACGGGAAAAGTTCGTCGATCTGTTCTCGCTGTCGTCGGGGCCACTCAACACCTCCGAGCGCGTCTGCGAATTGCTGTGCTGCCTGCCGAGCTTCCAGGTGCCGGACGGGCTGTCTTACGAGAACGTCTTCCGCGTCACCATCGTGCAGTTTCTCGACCGCTTCAATTTCTGCGTCGGCAACGTCAAGCGCAGCTGCATCCATTTCGTGACGGAAGCAGGCGCGATCATTCCGTTCGACACCTACAATCTGTTCTACCGCAACGGAAAGATCGACGGCATCCGCGCCGCGCTGGCCGGGCAGACCTATCAGGACGTGGAGGCGGGCGAGGAGGTGCCGCGGTGAGCGACGACGGCACAACGCCGCCCGCACCGAAGCCGCCGCTTCCAGATGCGGATGCTTTTCCGACAGCGCCGCCACTACGTAGCGGTTGCGCAACGGCTTTCATGGTGGTCGGCGGACTGTTGCTGCTATTACCGGGCATGTGCTTCCTGGCCGTGGGAGGCAACTCTTCCGGTTTAGCGCTGATCGGATTGGTCCTGCTCTGCGCCGCCGCTGCCTTGTTACTTTCCGCCGCGATCAGAAAATGGGGATTGGGGCCACCGCCATCATGAGCAATCCTGACAACCAGCAGCCGCCTTCGGCCCTGCCGCCGCCTCCGCCGCCCGTGCCACGCAGCGGGTGCCTCACCGCGTTCATGGTGATCTCGGGCATCATCCTGCTGCTGCCCGGCCTGTGCGCGGTCCTGTTCGGGGGAATCTCGATATCCGACACCGGCCGGGTCGATGCCGACATCGCGCCGCTGGTCTTTCTGGGTCTGGTCGTCGGGATAGGCGGCGGCGCCCTGATCTGGGCGGCCATCAGGGGGCGAAAGGCCCCGCCAATTCGGAACGACAGCTAAGCCCCGGGGATTCCCGGACAAAATTCGGTCAACCAACCGGCAAAGAACACATTGTTTTTTGGCTGTTTTTGCATATATTGCGCCGCAACGCATAGGGTGCCCGGTCGATATGGCCGGGTTTCCTTTTTGGGCGGAAAGCGCCCCGTTTCCAGTCTTCCAGCGTTGTTTCGAGAAGAGGTCCCGGTCTGACCGGCGAGATCGCGCTTAACCCATTGTTCGACCGCAAAGAAGCTCACTCATGAACCTTCGCAACATCGCCATCATCGCCCACGTCGACCACGGCAAGACGACCCTCGTCGACAAGCTGCTGCAGCAATCCGGCACCTATCGCGACAACCAGAAGGTCGCCGAGCGCGCCATGGACTCCAACGATCTGGAGCGTGAGCGCGGCATCACCATTCTGGCCAAGTGCACCTCGGTGACCTGGGAAGGCACCCAGATCAACATCGTCGACACCCCCGGCCACGCCGATTTCGGCGGCGAGGTCGAGCGCATCCTGTCGATGGTCGACGGCGTGATCGTGCTGGTCGACGCCGCTGAAGGCCCGATGCCGCAGACCAAATTCGTGGTCGGCAAGGCGCTCAAGCTCGGCCTGAAGCCGATCGTCGCCATCAACAAGGTCGATCGTCCTGACGCGCGGATCTCCGAAGTCGTCAACGAGGTGTTCGACCTGTTCGCGGCGCTCGACGCCACCGACGAGCAGCTCGACTTCCCGATTCTCTACGGCTCGGGCAAGAACGGCTGGATGGCGAACTCGCCCGACGCCTCCCACGATGTCGGCATGAAGCCGCTGTTCGAGCTCGTGCTCAAGCATGTGGCGCCGCCGGTGGTCGAGGAAGGCCCGTTCCGCCTGCTCGGCACGATTCTCGAGGCCAACCCCTATCTCGGCCGCATCATCACCGGCCGCATTTCGTCGGGCACCGTGAAGCCGAACCAATCCGTCAAGGTGCTGTCGCGCGACGGCAAGCTGGTGGAAACCGGCCGCATCAGCAAGATCCTGGCGTTCCGTGGCCTTGAGCGTCAGCCGGTCGAGATCGCCGAGGCCGGCGACATCGTCGCCATCGCCGGACTGCCCAAGGGCACCGTGGCCGACACCTTCTGCGACCCCACAGTCGAGACCCCGATCCAGGCTCAGCCGATCGATCCGCCGACCGTGTCGATGTCGTTCATCGTCAACAACTCGCCGCTCGCCGGCACCGAGGGCGACAAGGTCACCAGCCGCCTGATCCGCGACCGCCTGCTGCGCGAGGCCGAAGGCAACGTCGCGCTGCGCGTCGTCGAGTCCCAGGACAAGGACGCGATGGAAGTATCCGGCCGCGGCGAATTGCAGCTCGCGATTTTGATCGAGACGATGCGCCGCGAGGGCTTCGAGCTCTCGGTGTCGCGTCCGCGCGTCGTGTTCCAGAAGGACGAAGCCACCGGCCAGACCCTCGAGCCGATCGAGGAGGTCGTGATCGACGTCGACGAGGAGCATTCCGGCGTCGTCGTGCAGAAGATGAGCGAGCGCAAGTCCGAGCTGATCGAGATGAAGCCGTCCGGCGGCAACCGCCTGCGCCTGGTGTTCTACGCGCCGACCCGCGGCCTGATCGGCTATCAGGGCGAGCTGATGACCGATACCAAGGGCACGGCGATCATGAACCGCCTGTTCCACAACTATCTGCCGTACAAGGGCGCGATCCAGGGCCGCCGCAACGGCGTGCTGATCTCGAACGACCAGGGCGAGTCGGTGGCCTATGCCATGTTCAAGCTGGAAGACCGCGGCCCGATGATGATCGAGCCGGGCTGGAAGGTCTATCGCGGCATGATCGTCGGCGAGCACACCCGCGACAACGATCTCGAGATCAACGTTCTCAAGGGCAAGCAGCTCACCAACATCCGCACGACCTCGAAGGACGAGGCTGTGCGCCTGACCCCGCCGATCCGCATGACGCTGGAAAAGGCGCTGGCCTATATCGAGGACGACGAGCTCGTCGAGATCACCCCGAAGTCGATCCGCCTGCGCAAGAAGCACCTCGATCCGAACGAGCGCAAGCGCGCGGAAAAGGCCAAGGAAGCGGTGGCGTAAGGCCACCGCGCACCCCGGTGCCGTAGGGTGGGCAAAGCGCAAGCGTGCCCACCAATCGACTGTCATTCCCCGCGAAGGCGGGGAGTCCAGTACGCCGCGGCTTCTCGGTTTAATCATTGCCGTCTCGGGGTACTGGATCGCCCGCCTGCGCGGGCGATGACACTTCCCCTGGTGATACCTTTAGCGCGTTTCACAGACGTGCTAGAGCCCGCCCATGACTTCCCTGCCCTCCTCCGTCGATGTCGCGATCATCGGCGCCGGTGCAGCCGGCCTTGGCGCAGCGCATGCGCTGGCTGGCTCCGGTCTCTCGGTGATCGTGCTGGAGGCGCGCAATCGGCTCGGCGGCCGCGCCTGGACCGTGCAGGCCTCGCCTGAGGTGACCTTCGACGTCGGCTGCGGCTGGCTGCATTCGGCCGACAAGAACTCCTTCGTTACGATCGCAAGACAGCTCGGTTTCGAGCTCAACACGGACCTGCCGCCATGGCGCGAGCGCGCTTATGGCAATGCATTTCCGCAAAGCGAGCGCGACGATTTCACGCGCGCGATGGACGCGTTCTACGAGCGCCTCTGGCAGGCCGCGCAGACGGGCAAGGACGAGCCCGCGAGCCTGAGTCTCGAGCCGGGCAATCGCTGGAATCTTATGATCGACGCGGTCTCGACCTACATCAACGGCTGCGAACTCAAGGACATGTCCACGCTCGACTGGGACGCCTATGAGGACAGCGAGCTCAACTGGCGCGTCCGACGCGGCTACGGCGCGCTCGTTGCGGCCTATGGCGCGCCCTGCCCGGTCGCGCTGAACTGCGAGGTCACGCTGATCGACCATTCGGGCAAGCGCATCCGCATCGAGACATCGCAGGGCACGCTGACCGCCGGCAAGGTGATCGTCACCGTGCCGACCAACCTGATCGCTGACGAGACAATCCGCTTCTCACCACCCCTGCCGTCCAAGGTCGACGCGGCAGCCGGCCTGCCGCTCGGCGCCGACGACAAGGTGACGCTGGCGCTCGCCGATGCCGAAGCCTACCCGAAGGAAGGTAATCTGCGCGGCGCCACCATGCGCACGGAGATGGGCACCTATCACATCCGCCCGTTCGGCCAGCCCTGCATCGAAGGCTTTTTCGGAGGCAGCTTTGCGCGCGAATTGGAGGAGACCGGCGACGGCGCGATTGCCGCGCACGCCATCAGCGAGATCGCGAGCTTTCTCGGCAACGACATCCGCCGCAAGCTGAAGCCGCTTTATGAATCCCGATGGGCGCACGATCCGTTCGCGCGAGGATCCTATTCGCATGCGCTGCCCGGCCACGCCGGCGATCGCGCCGTGCTGGCGGCGCAGGTGGATGCGCGGCTGTTCTTCGCGGGAGAGGCGACGTCGCCGGAGTTCTTCACGACGGCGCATGGGGCAAGGGACAGCGGCGAGCGGGCGGCGAAGGAAGTGCTGGGGGCTTTGGGAAAGCTGTAACCGCAAACTCCGTCATTGCGAGGAGCCCTTGCGACGAAGCAATCCAAAATCCCTCCGCGGAGACACTCTGGATTGCTTCGTCGCTTTGCTCCTCGCAATGACGGTTCGCTATTCGATCACCCGGGCCCGTAAATCCGCATCCGGCACAAAGCACGCGTCATACTTGCCGAAGATGCGATAGCGATTGCGCGCGACGAGGCTGTAGACGGCATTGCGTAGGGGCTTCGGCACCGCGAATAGCGCACGCACCCAGCCCCAGCCGGGAAGCAGCGACAGCACGGTCAGCGCAGCGTCAGACTTCATGAATACTTCGCCGCCGTGGACCACCGCGTTGGTGTCGGGATCATCGGGATCGATCCCGAAGGTGCGCGCGAGCTTTGCGCCATAATCCGACTGGATCGGCGTGAACCGAAACCGCTTCGCCGTATCGCGCTTGGCCACGAAGCGGACCCAGCGCGAGCAGAAGATGCAGACGCCGTCGAACAGGATTACGTCGTCATCGGGCCATTTGGGCATCAGCGATTATCCAACATCAGAAGTGCGACCAGCATCAGCACGATCGCGGGCCCAGTCTTCACCAGCGCGCCGAGCGGCTCGATCCAGAGGTCCGGCGTCAGAATCGCCGCCCCGAACATGTAGCCGAGGGAGGCCACCATCCCTGCAACGAGCCCGATCGCCGCGGTGCGGCGGAAGGCGATGAGGACGCCGATGCTCATATCCATCAGGCTGGTGCCGATCGTGACGGGATCGACCAGCGCCGGCGGAAAGTTGTGAGCCGTCAAAATGCCGGCGGCGGCGCGGTAGGACACGAACAGCGCGATGAAGCCGGAGACGAGCCAGAATGCGACCAGGCTCGCGAAGATCAGCGCCTTGATCAGGAACAGGCGCGCGAACCATTTGTCCTGGATGGTCGCGGGATGACGCCCGATCGCATCAGTCAGTGTCTTCGGGGTAATGCCAGTGGCGGCAGCCCACGCCGACGGATCGCCCGTCACGCCGCGGCGGAGCTCGGCGATGGCCGTGGAGCGCATCGGCGGCATCCAGCCGAGCATGTTGGCGAGATCACCGGTCTTCGCGCCGAGATCGAGCATGAAGCTCGGCATCGCGATGCGCCGCCAGCCGGCCGTGCCGAGCGCGGCCCGGAAATGCTCGATGAGGCCGCTCATGGTGACAGGCTCGGCTTGCATCAGATCCCAGCTCACCGCCCCCACCGAGTCATCCTCGATATCGCGCGCGGCGAGCCAGGCGATGGTCGCGGCGATGTCCTCGACCGCGACGGGCTGGAACGGCGTCGCCATCTCCTTGTCCGGCAGATCGACCGGAAAGGCCGCGAGTGCGCGCAGCATCGCGCTGCCGCCATAGGCGGACGGCGCGACGACGAAGCCGGGCCGCAGAATGGCGTAGGGAATGCCGGAGGCCGTGATCAGCCGCTCGGCTTCGCGCTTGGTCGTCGCAAAGGCGGTGCGGTCGGCCTCCGCGGCTCCGGGGATCGAGATGTGCACCAGGCGTGAGGCACGACCAGTGTCGCCGATTGCTTTCAGCAGGCGCGCGACGAAATCACGATGCACGGCGTTGGTGTCGCTGCCGGGACCGTCCTGAAGCACGCCAAGGCAGTTCACGACGACATCGACGGCGCGCTCCTGGAGCAATCGCGTCAGCGCGGCCCCATCGAGAGAGAGGATCGGCAGCTCGATATCCAGCGCGTTCGTCCTCTGCGCCGGCGACAGGCTGCGCGCCACACCGACCACGCGAAAGCCGCGTGCGCGGAGATCGTCGGTGACGAAGCGGCCGATCAGGCCGGAAGCGCCGAGCACCAAGATGGTTCGTTCAGCCATCACGTCTCTCAAAACGGTTTTGCGATCATCAGCCACAGGATCAACATCGTCGCACCGAAGCCGGGGAAGCCGAACGCGAACCAACGGCGAAAGAGGATGAAGTATCGCTCCGGCAAAGCCGCGTGCTGATCGGCGGCCTTGCGCGCGAGATCGCGCATCTCGATCTGCATGAACACCACGGGAATCCAGAACAGCCCGGCGACGGCGTAGAGCCCGAGCGAGGCGAGCAGCCAGCGCTCCGTGATCGGCGTTGCCGACAGCATCATCAACAAGCCGCCCGTCAATGGCTGGAGCAGCACGGCGGAGAGCGTGAAGATCGCGTCCGCGATCACCACGACCGATGCAGTACGTGCGATGAACGCCACGTCGTTCGTGCGATGCGCCATCAGCATGAAGAACGCAATACCCGTCCCGGTGCCGAGAATGACGACGGCGCCGAGCACATGCAGGAATTTGACCAGGAAATACGGCGTCATGGCTTCTTGGTCGCCATTGGCCGTGCCTGGTTCAGCGCTCGCGCAAGATCGCTGCCTGCGGCTTTGACGCCGGCCTCGGTCTCGATCATCCAATGCCCTTCGCTGCCGACGGCGGGCAGGATGCGGAAGTCCACCTTGCCGCCACCGCCGCGAAACGCATCAGCCAGGCTCTTGGAAAATGCCGGCGCGAAGTAGCTGTCATTGGTTGCGACGAGCCAGGTGACGGGAATGCGGGCCGCCTTGCCGAATTCCGCCGCAGCGCCACGAAGCGTATGCGGCGCGCAGATCCGGTTCGGCTCGTCATTGGCATGGCCGCCGCGCCCGGGCGCGAACACCGCAATCGCGGCGATCGCTTTCGGATCGGCATCGGCAAGCGCCAGCGCGCCCCAACCGCCGGCAGAATGGCCGATCACGACGGCGTCCTCCTTGCGAATGAAATCCTGCTTTCGCAAATGATCGAGCGCGAGCCGGATTTCCTCGGCGGTCGCACGGCCCGAGCGCGCATAGTCGGCCTCGTCGCATCCACCCTGGTCCTCGACATAGCGACCACCGGTCGCACCATGGCCGAGCCGCTCCGGCACCAGCACGGCAAATCCGCGCGCGACGAGATAGGCGGCGAGCGGGCGGTATTCCGGCTGCGGCATTTGCGCACGACGCAGCACGTTCTGCGTCGAGGCGTGCGCGATGACAGCAAGCCGGAACGGACCGGCGCCGGCGGGGCGAAACAGCAGGGCATGCGCTGCGATGCCGGTATCCGGCGACGGCACGCGCCACGCCTGCCGGCGAAACGGTTCGCCTTCCTCGCCCGATGCACCGAACGTGACCTGAGCGCACAGAGGCGGTGCGGTCAGCAGGGCCAGCAGAGACAGGAGCGCGAGGGTTTTGAGAAGCCGCATGAATTGCCGGAGGCGAGAACAGCGCCAATGAGACTACTCGGAACGAATCAGTATCGGCAGGCTTTCTGCGTCGTCATCGCCATCCAGTCGCTGCCGCAACGGAGTTTTGCACCGGCGCATGGCACGCCGGTGCCCTTCGAATTGGCGTATTGTCTTCTTTCGGTACAACATGGTTAAGAGACTGATGCACAAAGTCCACACGTTAACCGATAATTAACGATAGGTCTTGCCGCCGGCGCGGCGACTTGGTTTGATCACGCCCATGAGCACAACCCTGATCGAGGTCCGGCCGGCCAAAGCTGCAGATGCAACTGCGGTGGCGTCAACTCATGACGAAGCCTGGCGCTCCGCCTATCAGGGCATCATTCCCGGCGCCGAGCTGGAAAAGCTCATCAACCGCCGCGGTCCGCAATGGTGGGACAGCGCGATCCGCAAGGGCAGCCGCGTCAGCGTGCTCGTGTTCGGCGACAAGATCGCGGGCTATGCCAATTACGGTCGCAACCGCGCCCGCAGCCTGCATTTCGACGGCGAGATCTACGAACTTTACCTGCGCCCCGAATTCCAGGGCCTCGGCTTCGGCCGCCGCCTGTTCGCCTCCGCCCGCCGCGACCTGATGCAGAGCGGGCTGAAGAGCATGGTGGTGTGGGCGCTCTCGGACAACGACCCGGCGACGGAGTTTTACCGGGCACTGGGTGGCCGCATGGTGGCGCGCTCGTCGGAACGGTTCGGGCCGAAGTCGCTCGACAAGGTTGCCTTCGCCTGGACCAATTGAGCTGCTGAAAGCCAGATCGGCAGCCTTTACCTTCCGTCGATACCGCTGCCTTTGAGCCGGTGACTTCGGGATTCATTATTTCACAAAAACGCGATGGATCGGCGGGCCAAGCCCGCGTATGACAGCGCCAAAATCGCTGCCGGGCGCGATTTTACCTCGGCAACAACGGAGCCTTGAATGCGTATCGATGCGATCTCGATCGGGAAGAACGTCCCTCAGGAAGTCAACGTCCTCATCGAAGTCCCCGTGGGCGGTGAACCGATCAAGTACGAGATGGACAAGGAAGCCGGCACGCTGGTGGTCGACCGCTTCCTCTACACGCCGATGCGTTACCCCGGTAACTACGGCTTCATCCCGCACACCCTGTCGGATGACGGCGATCCCTGCGACGTCCTGATCGTCAACACCCGCGCCATCATTCCCGGCGCCGTCATGAGCGTGCGCCCGGTCGGCGTGCTGTTCATGGAAGACGAGGCCGGCGGCGACGAGAAGATTTTGGCGGTGCCCTCGTCGAAGCTGACGCAGCGCTACGACAAGGTGAAATCGTATTCCGACCTGCCCGACATCACGCTGCAGCAGATCCAGCACTTCTTCGAGCACTACAAGGATCTCGAGAAGGGTAAATGGGTGAAGATCCTGCGCTGGGGCGGCCCGGAGGACGCGCACAAGCTGATCCTCGAAGGCATGGATCGCGAGAAGAAAAACAAGAAGGGCTAGAATCCTGTGCCCCGGACGCAGCGCAGCGTGAAACGATGCGCTGCTGAGCCGGGGCCCAGTACGGTGGCGCCATGGGTCCCGGCTCAGCGTCGCGTCATTTCATGCCGCGCCGCGTCCGGGACACGAGAGTTCAACTACACCGCCGGCTTCGGCAGTCCCGCGATCGCGCACGCTGCGCGCAGTGTATTCACCAGCAGGCACGCCACCGTCATCTGGCCGACGCCGCCGGGCACCGGCGTGATGGCCCCGGCCACGCCAAGCGCTTCCTGATAGGCGACATCTCCGACGAGGCGCGTCTTGCCGTCTTCCTTCGGAATCCGGTTGATCCCGATATCGATCACGGTCGCGCCCGGCTTCAGCCAATCGCCCCGCACCATCTCCGCCTTGCCGACCGCGGCATAGACAAGATCGGCCTGCTTCACGAGACCGGGCAGGTCGCGCGAGCGCGAATGCGCAATCGTCACGGTGGCGTTCTCGTTCAACAGCAATTGCACCAGAGGACGACCAACGAGGTTGGAGCGGCCGATGACGATGGCGTTCATGCCTTCGAGCGAGGCGTGCACGCTCTTGGTCAAAATGATCGAGCCGAGCGGCGTGCAGGGTGACAGTGCCTGGAATCCACCGGCGAGCCGGCCGGCATTGTTCGGATGCAGGCCGTCAACGTCTTTCGCGGGGTCGATGGCGTTGATGACGGCTTCCGTGTTCAGGCCCTTGGGCAGCGGCAGCTGCACCAAAATGCCATGCACCGCCGGATCGCCGTTGAGCTTGGCGACGAGCGCCAGCAGGTCGGCTTGCGAGACGTCGGCCGGCAGCCTGTGCTCGAACGACGCCATGCCGGCGGCCTGGGTCTGGGTGTGCTTGGAGCGGACATAGACCTCGCTGGCGGGGTCGTTGCCGACCAGCACGACAGCGAGACCCGGCACCAGATTGTGCTCGCGCTTGACCCGGGCGACCTCATCGGCGACGCGCGCGCGCAGCTCTGTGGCGATGACTTTCCCATCGATGATTTTGGCGGTCATGTCAGTTCCTCAGTCTGTCGATTTGGCGCCAGTCGATTTGGCGCCTGCCGATTTGGCTTGGACGAGCTGGCGCAGGGCCTCGCCAAGCCGCGCCGGATCGCCATCGACCGCGATCTGCTTCAGCCGCGAGGTGGCTCCGGACAGGAGCCTCACGCTGGCCTTGGGGACGCCGAGCGATTTCGCCAGCAGGACCAGAACGGCCTTGTTGGCCTCGCCGCCATCGGCGATCGCGCGCACCCGGACCTTGAGCACGCTGCGGCCATCGGCCAGTTGCTCGATCCCGTCGATGTCGTCACGGCCGCCGCGCGGCGTCACCCGCAGCGCGATGCTGATTCCTGCGGCCGAATAGCGCCAGGGTTCCCTCGAGGCGTCTTTGGCAACCAAGGCGCTCCAGCCTGCTCAGATCACGTTCGGGTAGATGTAGTACAGGATCACCCGCTCGATGAACATGATGAGCAGGATCAGGATGATCGGTGAGATGTCGAGGCCGCCGAGACTGGGCAGGAAATTGCGAATCGGTGCCAGCACCGGCTCTGTGATCCGGTACAGGAACTCCGCCACCGCCGACACGAACTGGTTGCGGGTGTTCACGACGTTGAAGGCGATCAGCCAGGACAGGATCGCCGAGGCGATCAGCAGCCAGACGTAGAGGTCGAGCACGATGATGACGATGTCGAGAACGGCACGCATGATTTTTCAGGACTCTGGCTTTTGAAGACTCGGGCCTTTGAAAACGCCGGCTGCGGTCGGAAGTGACCCCTTTTGCTAGATATCGGTTCCCCCCCGCCCAAACAAGGGAAGTCGGTGCCGGAATGGCTAAAACCCCGTTACACCCGTCCTTGACTTGACCTTGCCGGGGACTTAAATGGCGCCCGGTTGTCGGCCGCGTTTACCAGAGCGGCCAGCAAAGGGGCCATAGCTCAGCTGGGAGAGCGCGTCGTTCGCAATGACGAGGTCGGCGGTTCGATCCCGCCTGGCTCCACCAGCCTTCGCAGGCTGCGCCTGCTTCGGCTCGGCAAGCCGGTTCGTAGCGAAGGCTGCCGCGGCGTAGCCCGCAGGGCGAAGCCGGGCTCACTCCGTATCCCCCCTACTTCCCCGTAAACCTTGGCGGCCGCTTCTCCATGAAGCTCGCCACGCCCTCCCGGAAATCGCTGCCGGCCAGCGCCACCATCATCTCCTGATTCGCCTCGATCGTCGCTTCAGCGAGGGTCTGGAACGGCACTTCGTAGAGCTGGCGCTTGATCACGGCCATCGCGCTCGGCGAGACGAACTCGGCGAGATCGCGGGCGTAGGCATAGGTCTCCTCACGCAGCTTCTCCGGCGAGCAGAGCCGGTTGACGAGCCCGATTCGCAACGCCTCCTCGCTCGAAACGCGGCGGGCCGAGAGCAGCAGATCCATCGCATTGGCGTGGCCGACGATGCGCGGCAGCATCCAGGAAATACCGTGCTCGGCGATCAGCCCGCGGCGCGCGAAAGCCGTCGTGAACACCGTGTTGTCGGCGGCAAAGCGCAGGTCGCAATACAGCGCGTGGACGAGGCCGATGCCGGCGGTCGCGCCGTTGAGCATGGCGATGACCGGCTTCTTGATCGACGGATAGAAGCCGTAGCGCGTCTGCCAGTCCGGTCGCCGGTTCATGTCGAACGGCGGCAGGCTGGTTGCGCGCCTGACGTCGTCGGGATCGAGCCCCTTCAGCGCATCCATGTCGGCACCGGCGCAGAAGGCGCGGCCGGCGCCGGTGAGCACGATGACGCGGACATTGTCGTCGGCGCTCGATGCCTCCATGGCGTGGCGCACGTCGCGCTCCATGATCGGCGTCCACGCGTTCATGCGATCGGGCCGGTTGAGCGTGATGGTCGCGACCTTGTCGCTCACCTCGTAGAGAATGTGGTCATAGGTCATGGCGCTCTCCCTTTGTCTGCCGGCGCGTTCGCGCGCGCTCGTTGGCTGCGAGCCTAGCATATCCGGGGATGAGGCAAGGTCTTGCGCCAAGGACCGATGTGAAAGGACCTATGGGCAAGAGCTATGTGAAAGGAGCTGCGTGAAGGCGCGGCTTACTCGGCGGCTTGCGCCAGCACCGGCCGGCGCGCCAGCCAGCCGTCGATGAAATGATCGAGCCAGGCGCGCTCCGCGACATCGTACACGGCCCGATCCGCAAAGTGATGGTGCCGCTGCCGCGCGCCGGGCGCGCTGAAGCCGTCATAGCCGCGCGTGGTCCAGCGATGCATCATCGCGTAGGTCACGTCAGGATGAAACTGCACGCCGAAGGCATTGCCGGCGCGGAACGCCTGCACCGGAAAATCATCGCCCTCCGCCAGCAACTGGGTGCCGACAGGCAACTCGAAGCCTTCGCGATGCCAATGATAGACCTGCGCCGGCCAGGCCGGGCAGAGCGCGTGACCCGCGGCGGTCGGGCGGATTGGATAGTAGCCGATCTGGGTCAGCGCCTCCGCATGCGGCGCGACACGGGCGCCGAGCTGCATCGCAAGCATTTGCGCCCCCAGGCAGATGCCGAGGAACGGGCGCTGTTCGCGGAGCGGAATTTCGAGCCAGTCGATCTCACGGCGGACGTAGTCGTCGGGATCGTTGGCGCTCATCGGGCCGCCGAACACCACGGCGCCGGCATGCTCGTCGAGCGTCTCGGGCAGCGGATCGCCGAAGCGGGGACGGCGTATGTCGAGGCGATGGCCGAGTGCGCGCAGCGCGTTGCCGACACGGCCGGGGGTCGAGGATTCCTGATGCAGCACGATCAGGACCGGCAACCGGGTTTCGGAGGCGGCAGTGCGCGGCGCCCTCTTTCGGAAGGGTACCAATTCTGCGCCACCAAACCTGTCCGTCCGGAACGACATGGCCTCTGCGAGTGCTATCGGTTCAGGCCGCCAGCATAGCTAAGCGGTGGTTAACATCATGTGAGTTCGCGCACACATCAAAACCAAAGCAAGCTCCGGGCCATTACGGGAGCTCGGGGATTTCTAATGCCTGCGCCTCTGGAACCGGCTGGTGGCGGCCAGGATGAAGCCGCGCGGGAAAAAGCGCAGCGCAAACGGCACGATCTTGATGCCGAGACCGGGCAGCACTGCCCGTTTGTTGGCCATCAGGCCGCGATAGGCCTCCTGCGCGACATCGGCGGCCGACACATTGAGAAGCGACGTATCGTGTTGCGCCCCGACGCCGGCGCGCGCCTGGAATTCGGTGGGAACGGGGCCCGGGCAAAGCACCGTGACGCGAACACCGCGCGGCGCAAGCTCCGCCCGCAGCGCCTCGGTGAAGGAGATCACATAGGCCTTGGAGGCGTAGTAAACGGCCATGCCGGGACCGGGCAGGAAGCCCGCAACCGAACCCACGTTGAGAAGACCGCCCTTGTTCCTGATCAACTGATCGGCAAACCGCAGCGACAGGTCCGTCAGAGCCCGCACGTTGACGTCGACGATCCCGACCTGCTCGCCGCGATCGCGCTCGATGGCATCGCCGAAGACGCCGAAGCCGGCATTGTTGACGAGATGATCGAGCTCGACGCCTTCGGCGGCGAGCGCTGCTGCGATCGTCTCGCCGGCTGCGGGGTCCTCGAGATCACAGGCGATCACGATCGGCGTCTTGCCGCCCCTGGCGGCGAGTTCGCTCGCGAGCGCCTCCAATCGATCCGCGCGCCGCGCCGTCAATGCGAGGCGATGTCCGTTGGCGGCAAACACGCGCGCCAGCTCCACACCTATGCCCGCCGAAGCACCGGTGATCAACGTTACCCGCTCAGTCACGATGGAAGTCTCTTGAATTGAAGTTTTTCGCCCGGCAATGGCCGGACGAGAGCATAAGCCGTGCGCGGCAGGCAAGCGGCGCTGGCGGCATGGCCACTTGTGCGGGCGACAGGGGACGCAGGAAGGGCAGGTATTTGCAGGCGAATCCGCAAAAGCGCGGGTGGGCCGGGTTACATTAAAATTTCGTCATGTGGCTGGCCTGACAGGCGATCCGCCGGCGGGACAGATCAGCCGCCGACGGCGCCGTCCTTCACCTGACCGCCGACGCGCTCGGCCACCGCGTGCTTCAGCTCGATCCGGTCGCGCTGGGAAATCCCGAGCAGGTCGGAGGCGCGCCAGACGACATTGTCCTCGAATTCGGTGACCTGGCCGTCGGCATAGACCAGCTCCCACATCATCCGCACGATACGCTTGCGCCCCTCTTCGTCGAGCGAGCGCATGATGACGCTGGTGAAGTGATAGAGGTCCACCGCCTCGCCCTCGACCTGGGTGGCGTCCGCGATCAGACGATCCGCCGTGCCGTGATCGAGCCCGAAATGGCTCTCGATCAGGCTGTGCAGCTTGCGCTGCTCGGCCGCCGTCGGCTGACCGTCCAGAGAGACTACGTGGACCAGCAGAGCCGTGGCCGCCAGCCGGTAGTCGCTGTCACCGAACGTGCGCTCCTGGTCGTGGGGGGAGACGATATCGGCGATGAATTGGCGCAGGCCGTCGAGCATATTGTCCTACCGAAATCGATGCAGCCGCGAGGACGCGGCCGTTACCAGCATTATATGAGCAGGAAACCCAACCGGCGCAACGTGCGTCAGTTCCGCGCGCCGGATTACGTTTCGGCAATATGGGTGCTGGGAATCGGGCCGGGAGCGATGCCAAGCCCTCAGATGTCGTCCCTGCGAAAGCAGGGACCCATAACCACAGGCCGAAGTGTGGCGACGACTTGAGCAACCAGCATCCTGCCCATTCCAGAAATCACGCGGCATGGGTCCCTGCTTTCGCAGGGACGACATCGACTCACGGGATCTCGTACACCACGATCTTGTCGGCGATGCCGCGCAGGGCGGCCTGCTTCTGGATCGGCTTGATCTCGCGCTGCTGGAGTATTTCCGCGACCGCCGGCGCTTCCAGCACCGGGCCGGTGATGTGAATTTCCTGCGCGGTCGACAGGCTCTGCACGCGGGCGGCAATGTTGACGGTCTGGCCGAAATAATCCTGTCGCTCGTTGAGCATCACCGCCAGGCACGGGCCCTCGTGAATGCCGATCTTGAGAATGAGATCGTTGGCGCCGCGCTGTTGGTTCAATTCGTCCATCGCCGCCCGCATGCGCAGTCCCGCGGCGATGGCGTGCTCGGGCCTGACGAAGGTCGCCATCACGGCATCGCCGATGGTCTTTACGACGGCGCCCTTCTCGGCGGCGATGATTTCCAGCAGCGCACGAAAATGCGCCCGCACGAGATCGAAGGCGCTGAGATCGCCGACCCGCTCATACAGCGCGGTCGAGCCCTTCAGGTCGGTGAACAGGAACGTCAGGGACGTGATCTTCAATCGCTGGTCGACATTGAGATTGTCGGCCTTGAAGACGTCGCGGAACGTCTGGTTGGACAACATCCGTTTGGCGGTCAGGATCGGCTTGCGCTTGCCGATCATCTCGTGCAGCGCACCCGCGGCAATCCAAACCGAGGGCAACACGCGGTTGCCCGACTGGTTCTCGAGCGTGAGACGCAGCGGTCCGGGGCGCATGACGGTCGTGCCCGTCGGCGCCTCCAGCCTGTTGAACATGATCGAAAGCTGCTGGCGCTCGCTGGTGGGCTCGCCCTGGACATCGACGAAATGGGCGGAATGGGTGACTGGCTCGAAGATGATGATGAACTGGCTCGGCAGGTTCAGCGAGAGGATCGCCTTTTCGCCGGCAGGCAATTCGAGCGCTTCGAGTGTCACTTCGTTGATCAGGCGTGAAAACGACTCCTCGTTGATGTCGACGCCGGAGCTCCAGAACATCTGCCGAACATATTCCCAGATCGGCAAGCTGTCCGGATCGTGCGCACCGATCCGGCGGACCCGCGGACTGACGGTGAAGGCCACCTCGACCATCTCGTCGACGGACGCTTCATATCCGGCGGCGCAGAGCGCGCAATTGTAGTCTTCATGCTTCAACGACTTCAGCGTGGCGTGCGCACCCAGCACGCCGCCGCAGCCGGGACACAGCACGTTCCAGCTCATGTCGAACAGGCCGAGCCGCGAGGCGTGCAGGAATCCGGAAATGACCTTCTCCTGGTCGAGCCCGGTGCGACCAGCAAAATCCAGCGCGTTGATGCGGTTGAGGTCGCGATCGTGACCGTTGGCGATCAGCTGCGCGATGGCCTCCACGACGTCGGGATCGGCGGTCTGCTTCAGAACGGAGAACTGGGCCTGGATGTCGCTCATGGCGGGACTCTATCTCGGATGCATCACGCCGCCGGCCAGGCAATGGCCTGTCACCGGCGCGTGATGCGGAACATGGGTGAGTGGTCCGGCTGGGTCGTGACGACGCCGAGCGGGATCACGGGAGTAGCCTGATCGGCGAGCTCGACGCGGAACGCGCCGATCAGCCGCGCCAAGGCCAGCACGGATTCGGCCTGCGCGAACGGCGCGCCGATGCAGACGCGCGGACCTGCGCCGAACGGCAAATAGGCGAAGCGATCGGGCGCTTCCTTGGACATGAAGCGCTTTGGAATGAACGCGTTCGGCTGATCCCACAGCTTCTCGTGCCGATGCAGCAGCCAGGGCGCGATCATGATGATGTCGCCCTTGCCGATCGCGACGCCGGCCGCGTTGTCCTTCTCGCGTGCGGCGCGCGCGACCAGGAATGCCGGCGGATAGAGCCGCATCGTCTCCTCGATGACCGCGCGGGTGAACTTCTGCCGGTCGATGTCGGCGATGCTGTCGAGATGCTCGCCGCGCGCTTCGGAGGCGACCTCCTCCTGCGTCTCCGGATCGAGCGCGAGCAGATAGAGCGCCCAGAACAACGCCGTCGCCGTGGTCTCGTGACCGGCGAGGATCATGGTCGCGACCTCGTCGACGAGCTGCTCGTCGGAAAAGCCCTTGCCGGTTTCGGGATCGCGCGCCGCGTCCATGAGATCGAACAGGTCGCGCGGCGGCGCACCGTCCTTCTTGCCGGCGGCGCGCCGCTCGGCGATCAGCATCGCGACGAATTCGGTCCAGCGCTTGCGGAAACGGGCGCGGGCGAAATCCATCGGGCTCGGCCACGACACCGGCAGCAGCATGTCGAGGAAATACGGCCGCCCCAGCCGTGCGGCATATTCCATGATGAAGTTGCGCAAGGTCGCGCCGTGGCGGTCCATGCCGAACGAGAACATCGTGCGCCCGGCGATCTCCAGCGTCATGCGCTGCATGATCTCGCGCAGGTCGACCTCCTCGCCCGAGCGCGCATCCAGCTTTGCGATGGTCTCGTCGAGCACCGCCGTCATGTGCGGGACGAGGTTTGCGGTGGCGCGCGGCGTGAATGCCGGCGCGAGCGTGCGGCGCTGGAACGTCCAGGAATGACCTTCCGCGATCAGAAGGCCGTCGCCCAGCACGGGGCGCAGCATGCGGATCCCTGCCGGCGTGCGCGTGTAGTTCTCGTAATTGGTCAGCAGGACGTGCCTGATTGCGTCCGGCTGGTTCAGGATGAAGCTGTCGTGGAGGAAGAAGCGGCCCTTGATGACGTCTTCCTCATAGGCGCGCTGCCCCCAGGTCGCGATCATGTTGTGCCGGATCACGGCGAGCCGGCCGAAGAACGACATGTCGTCGGGCGCACGCGGGGGAGCCGGAGGGACGATGGGCCGACGCACGCTGGCGATGTTCATGGCTCTCTCCCGCAAGATGTGACGCAGGCAAACAGCTAGTAAGTCAGCTCGGCGATCGCAATCCTGTTCTCGGCGGCAGGCCAGGCCCGTGCCACAATCCGTTCTTCACCGAACTGGGCCACGATGTTACGCCCAACCTCGCTGATTGGAAGCCGCAAGGTCGCTGCCGAATCCGTAGGCACGCCCGGCTTGACGTCGGCCGGCTCCTTGCCATCGAACAGAACGACATCCCGCGGCAGGCCAAAATAGCCGCGCGGACGCGACATGATCACGACCGCGCCGGCGTCCTTGTCGGCGGCCGCGAGCGGGCGCGCGGCGCGCAGATGCACGACGTCGGAGGAGCGCGGGAAGGGCGAGCGATAGATATGCGTCGTCGGCGCATCCGGCGACGTCAGGACGAATTCGAGCGCCCAGGACGGCTCGACCTGCGCCGGTCCCCAGCGGCCGTCGGCGCCGGTCTGTGCACTGTAGACTGCTCCGTCCTTGCGCTCACCGGTATCAGGATCGACGCGGAAGATATCGACGGTTGCACCCGCCACCGGGCGATTGGTGGAGACGCCGCCGGGCGTGCCTGTGACCAGGCCGCTCAGCTTGATGCTTGCCTCCGGCACAATGGCGATGCGCGCGGGCTCGCGTCCGGCGATGAACTTGTAGATTTCGCGGAAGGCGCGCGGGTGGAACGCCACCTCGCGATGGTCGAGCGCGCCGAGCACGAGGTTGGTGGCGCCCTTCAGCTCCGGCCCCTCATTGGTGACGCCGGTCGGCGTGCCGGGCTTGCCGATGAAGCGGCCGTCAGCCTGGGCGTATTTGTCCATGCCGTCGCTGCGCAGGGTGAGGAAGGCAACGCCCGGCGTCACCTCGCTCTCGCCTTCGTTGAGACCACGCAGGAACGTGCCGCGGCCGTTGAACTCGTTGTTGGGCTGGTCGTCGGTCGCGAACACGCCGTGATTGGGCGTGCCGCACAGCACGGCGTGGCTGACGTCGCCGGCGCCACCATTCTTGATGACGTTGCGGATCGCATAGCCGCCGCGCGAACTGCCGACCAAAGCCACGCGTGCCGCACCGGTGCGGCGCTTCAATTCGGCGATGGCAGCCGTGAGCTCGCGGCGCTGGTCCTCGGTCGAGGAGCGGTTCGCCTGCTCGACCTTGTCATCGCTGCGCGCATTGGGGTCTGTGAAATTGATCGCCATCATGCGATCGCGGGCGATGCCGTTGGATTCCATCCGCCACAGCGTCGTCATCCAGAGCGCGTCGTAGTCGCCATTGCCGTGAACGAAAAGAACCGGCGGCACCTCATTGCCCGGCGCGGCAGAAGCAGTCTGGGCGAATGCCGCCGTCCGCAAGCTCGCAGTTGCGAAGGGTAAGCTGCCAGCCCCCAGCAAGATCATCCGTCGCGACAACTTCATCTGTTCCTCCCCGGCAAACCGCCTCTTTGCACCGCTTATAGCGGCCTAACCACTGGACAGCGAAGGACTTTCGCAGGCATCACTGAACTTGCCGGAATCGCCCGAAGCCCACCTCAAGCCCACTTCTGCCAGCCCAAATGGAAGGGGATATGACCGAGCAGCCGAACCGTCAGAAATTCGCCGGCGACGGCATCACCGCGCCGCTGCGGTACACCGTGTTCCGGCGCATCTGGCTCGCCAGCCTGCTCTCCAATCTCGGCCTGCTGATCCAGGGCGTGGGCGCGGCCTGGGCAATGACGCAGATGGCGGCCTCGGCCGACAAGGTGGCGCTGGTGCAGACCGCCTTGATGCTGCCGATCATGCTGATCTCGATGCCGGCCGGCGCCATCGCCGACATGTATGACCGCCGTATCGTCACGCTGGTCTCCCTGATGATCGCGCTGACCGGCGCAACGGCGCTGACCGTGCTGGCCGGGCTCGATCTCATCACCCCGGAATTGCTGCTGGCCTTCTGCTTCGTGGTCGGCAGCGGCAACGCGCTGTTCGGTCCGGCGTGGCAGGCCTCGGTCAGCGAGCAGGTGCCGCCCGATTCGCTGCCGTCGGCCGTCGCACTCAACGGCATCAGCTACAACATCGCGCGCAGCTTCGGTCCCGCGGTCGGCGGCGTCATCGTCGCGGCACTCGGCGCGGTGGCCGCCTTTGCCTGCAATGCGATCCTTTATCTGCCGTTGCTGGTCGTGCTGCTGTTGTGGCGGCGCAATACCGAGCCTTCCCGCCTGCCGCGGGAAAAGCTCAACCGCGCCATGGTCTCGGGCTTCCGCTACATCACCAATTCGCCGCCGATCAAGATCGTGCTGTTGCGCACGCTGGTGATGGGCCTGATCGGCGGCGCCATCATGGCACTGATGCCGCTGGTCGCGCGCGACTTGCTGCATGGCGGCGCGCAGACTTACGGCATCATGCTCGGTGCGTTCGGCATGGGCGCCGTCGTCGGCGCGCTCAACATCCACGAACTGCGCAAGCGCATGAGCGGCGAGGCCGCGATCCGCGCCTGCACCCTCTCGATGGCGTTCGCGATGGCCGCTCTCGCCCTCAGCACGGAGCCGGTCCTGACGGCAGCGGCGCTGGTGCTGGCCGGTGCGGTCTGGATGGCCGCGGTGGCGCTGTTCAATATCGGCGTGCAGCTCTCGGCGCCGCGCTGGGTCGCCGGCCGTTCGCTCGCGGCGTTCCAGGCTTCGATATCAGGCGGCATCGCCATCGGCGCCTGGGGCTGGGGCCATCTCACCGACTATGCCGGCGTCGAGGTCGCGCTGCTCACTGCGTCTGGCCTGATGCTGATCTCGCCGCTGCTCGGATTCTGGCTCACCATGCCGCGCGTCGGCGCCCGCAACGAAGAT
This sequence comes from Bradyrhizobium sp. U531, assembly GCF_051710265.1. NCBI lineage: Bacteria > Pseudomonadati > Pseudomonadota > Alphaproteobacteria > Hyphomicrobiales > Nitrobacteraceae > Bradyrhizobium > Bradyrhizobium sp. U531. Next base: position 557,404 of record NZ_JASVEN010000002.1, on the reverse strand, counting down.
GCCGACGTGCTGGCCGATCCCGAGGTGAGGCTGTCGCTGACGGGCCGCAGCGGCCCGCTGGTGGTCGAGATCGAATACCGCGTCGCGCAGGAGAACGCGCGCGCCTTCCACAACGTCATGCAGGACGTGCAGCTCTCCCGGCAGCGCAACGGCGCCTATGGCTGGTCGATCGCCCGCGACATCGCCGATCCGGAATTGTGGACCGAGCGCTATCACTGCCCGACCTGGTTCGACTATTTGCGTCAGCGCAATCGCTCGACCCAGTCGGAGCGCGCGCTGCATCAGCAGGCGATCGCTTTCCACATCGGCCCCGAGCCGGTGCGGATCCGCCGCATGCTGGAGCGCCCGTTCGGCTCGGTGCGCTGGAAGGACGATACGCCGGATCGTGCGAGTGCCGAGGTGTTGCCGGTGGTCGCGACCGCGGCGGGAAGCAGCACGTAGGTCGCTGCGTAGCCCGGATGGAGCGAAGCGCAATCTGGGGCGGCTTTTCTGCATGAAGCACTTTCCCGGATTTCGCTTCGCTCCATCCGGGCTACGAGAATCACTACTGCCCGTGATCCTTGAGCACCTTGTCGCAGCCCTTGCTGATCCGCGTGCGGTTCTCTTTCAGACAGGCGAGCACGGCGCCATCACCATTGTTCATCACGGCGCGGCAGAAGCGCGTGACGTCGCGTGCGCAGGCATCATGGCCAGGCTGCTGTTGCGCTGACGCTGCGGACGCGCACAGGAGCAAAGAAACAACGAAAAGAAATCTGGTCATCGCGTAATGCCTCATACCCGGAAAGATGTGCGGGGAAGCTAGTGCGACGATCCCGGGGCTGCAACGGCTTTATTGCGAGCCGCAGGCCTGCCGCCGCGTGGCCCTGGCACAAGGCCGGGGCACATCGCGAGGGGAGCTAAACCGACGCAACGATGTCGTTGCGCGCCGTTACTGGCTGTCCTGGGCGTCAGCGACCTTGCGCGAGGCGCCCTTGGCGAGATCCTTGTCCATCACCGCGCGGCAGCCGGCGCTCAGGTCGGAGCGATGCTTCATCATGCACGCCGTGATCTTCGGGATGTTGGGGATTTCCGACGAGCACAGGCGGAAGGCATCGCCGGTGCACATCTGCTGCGCCTCGGCCGAGAAGGCGAAGCTGGAGGTCGTCGAAACGATCGAGACGATGGCGGCAAAGCCCAGCGCCAAGCTGGTGTCGCGGATACTGGCAGAGAAGGACTTGGTCTCAGTGGACTTGGTCATTTGAAGCTCCCATTGGCGCCGCCGTAACGGCGCCCGTTGTTGATGGGAACTACGATGCTCCAGGAAAACAGTTTCCACTGTGACCACCATCACGTGCCGCACCCCGACTGTGACCTCGGTCACGTTCGTGCAGCTACCTGAAATTCCTCCGCAACCGCCGTCGTGTTGGTGTCACGTTAACTGTTACTTCGCATTAATGGCGCGTCGCGCGGGAAATTCCGCAGGTTTGGTTGCGTAATTGGAAAGAGTAGCGATGCGTAATGCGTTGGGCCTGATGCTGGCCAGTGTAGTTGCGGCGGTCGTGATCGCCGCCGGCGGTTGGTTTTATTATTCCTCGCGCGCCGATCAGGGCGCCCCCAAGACTGTTGCCGCACGTGCTGCCGATCAATTGCCGGCACAGGCGAAGCTCTCCGCCAGGGATGACGTCCAGACCACCGCGGCGATCGCGGACAAGCCTGCGGCGCTTGCCCAGGCCCCCGCGCCGACGCCCGCTCCCGTCATGCCGGTGCAGCCGAAGCAGGCTTGCGCCAATCCGAATGCACTCGGCGTCTCCCGCGTGGTCGAGATCGACACCACCGGCGGCCCCGGTTTCGGCTTCGATCATTTCAAGCAATTCGACTTCCTCACCGAGAAGGAGGTCGTGCTGACCTTCGACGACGGTCCCTGGCCCGTGAACACTCCGAACGTGCTGAAGGCACTCGCGGATGAATGCACCAAGGGCCTGTTCTTCTCGGTCGGCAAGCACGCCACCTATCACCCGGAAATCCTGCGCCAGGTGCTGGCCCAGGGCCACACGGTGGGCACGCACACCTGGTCGCATGTCAATCTGAACGGCAAGAAAATGACCGAGCAGATGGCCAAGGACGAGGTCGAGAAGGGCATCAGCGCCGTGAAGTTCGCGCTCGGTGCCAACCCCGCACCGTTCTTCCGCTTCCCGCAGCTCCAGCACAATCCGGGGATCGTGAGCTATTTCGGCACCCGCAACGTCGCGATGTTCTCGACCGATGTCGACTCCTTCGACTTCCGCAAGGGCGCGACGCCGGAGAAGATCATCGAGACGGTGATGACGCGGCTCGACAAGCTCGGCAAGGGCATCATCCTGATGCACGACTTCCAGAAGAACACCGGCATCGCCCTGCCGGCGCTGCTCGCGCGCCTCAAGGCCGGCGGCTACAAGGTCGTGCAGATGAAGGCCAAGACGACGCTGCAGTCGCTCCCGGAATACGACGAAGCGCTGATGAAGGACATGAAGGTGCCGACCGCAAGCACGAATACGCGTCCGATCTCGAGCGTCGTGCAGACGGTGTCGCAGTAAACACCTTCGATCCAATCCAGGACTCTTGTGAAATGGCCGGGCTTTCGCCCGGCCATTTGCTTGTGGCGAACGGCTTACCAATAGATGCCGTGGCGGTGCAGCTCACCGATGATACGGCGCTCGGTCCAGTGCTTGGACTTCGGCTTGTCGGCCCTTACCGTCTTTTTCGGAGCGGGCCTGGTTGTCGCGACCGGTGCCGGGGTGGTCACGGGCGCGCTCACCACCGGAGCGGCCGGAGTGGCTGGCGCGGAGAGCGACACGGCCGGCGGACGATCGGAATATTTCGGCGCCTCGGTGACCGGCGCAGCTTCGCTCGCCTGCGGCGCGGGGGTGGTCGCAGAGGTCTGCGTGGTCAGTGGAGCGGGAGCCTGGGCGCCCGCCGCGGACAGTGACAAGCTGCGGGAGCCGTCTGCCTGGGCCGAGGCGGAAGCCAGGACCATGGCGGCAACCAGAATGATCTTGCGCATGTGAAATCTCCCCGTGTTTGCGTGACCGGGATATTACGGGCAAGACGTCAGGGGTTAAGTGATTGGCCTCACATTGGCACGGCGCATTTTCGAACCGGCCGGCGGCCGTCAACACCCGCGCCGATAGACCCGCAAGGTCACATCCGGAAAGCTCATGCTGTCGAGCAGACAGATTCCCTTTTCCTCGTCCATGCGCTTGATGAGCTCATCGCCGACGCGCGGCCCCACCAGCGTGTGCGGGATGGAGCTCGAGAGCACGAGAATCTCCGAGCGCAGCAACGCGTCGCCCGTTTCCTTCGCGCTGCGAAAATACAGCTCGTCGCGCACGACGAGATTCATCTTCGCCTGCGCCGCGTAGAGCTGGATGGTCGCCGACGTCACCGGATAAGGGCTGGAGAAGCCGACATAGAGCGGACCGGGCGTTTCCGGCCTGAGTTCGCGCAGCACCGACCAGAGCCGTCCGGTCGCAAGGCGGATGCTATCCTGCTGCTGCGCGCTCAGCGGGGTCGCAGTGCTGATCTGGCCGATGACGACATGCCTGAGGAAGAGCTGGAGAACGAATGCGAGCGCCAGCACCCGGCCGGCCGTGAGAAGGTAGATGCGGATGTCGTTGCGGAGGCCGAAGCGGGCGAGCAGCTCTTCGATCAGCGCCAGGCTGGCGCAGCCATTCAGAGCCATCGCGACAATGAACACACCATAGAACATCGCGCCGAAATAATAAGTCTTGATCGCCGCGACGGAGGGAATGGCATAGGCGATCAGCACGGAAGCGAGCAGAACGACGGCGTCGCGCAGCGCGGCGTTTCCGCAGATAGCCGCGAGCACGAGGCGCAGCAGCATCAGACCCGTCCCGATGGCGAACCAATAATGCAGGCCGAACTGACCTTCTCCGCCGATCGAGAAGCGCAGCAAACCGGCCGAGAAACTTTCGCCTGTCGTCCAGAGGTCTCGCTGACCGACGAAGACGTGAAGGATATAGGTGACGGTCTCGACCAGAGCGGGCCCGATCAAGAGGGCCGTTGTCGCAAGCAGCGGCAGCACGAACCACAGCAGCGCAGCGAGTGCCTTGCGGATCGAGATGCGCAATCCGCCCGCCGTCAAGCAATCCGCGAACAGCCGAATCGCAAATGAACTGCCCAGCAGGGCGAGCGCGGCAAAGAACGCAGTCGGCTTGATGCTGACGGCCAGTCCGCAGGCAACGCCGAGGCCGGCCAGAGCACGTGCGCTGCGATCGAGCACGCCGCGGCGAACGATCGCCCCGGCGGCAAGGCCAATGGCAAGACCCGAGGGCAGATCCGGTCGCGCCTCGGTCACCGTGTGCCACAGCACCGGTACGCAAGAGACCGCAACTAGGCACGCCGCGATCTCGAACACAGACCTCCGCCACGTCAGCCAGACGATCCCGAGCAGAAACGCAAAGACCGCCACGGCGTGGACGAGATAAGGCCCGATGAAGCCGCCGGGAAACAGCGCAAACCCTGTGATCGCCACCATCGTCGAGAACGGCGCGTGGTGGTGAAGCAGATTCCACACACTGGCGGCGATGCCCTGGTCTCCGACAGCATTCATCCATCTGATGGCGTCCAGAAAATAGGAGACGTCGTCATAAAGCGGAGGAACCGACAACCGCCCGTGCAGCCGTGAGGCTTCGAGCGATCTCGACGCGACGATGGCGGTGATGCCTGAGGCGAGAATGACGAGGCCGGAAATCCGCAGCCATGCGTCCCAATCCGTTCTGGCTCTCGTCTCCGTACCCACCACTTGTCCCGTTACGCGCGTTCATCGACAGCGCATCGTAGTGACACAAGGGCGGAGCGCAACGCGCGCGAGCCAACTTCAGCGAGCAGAGCGCAGGCTTGCTAGGACCGGATGGAACGAGGCGATGGTGCCGCAAGAGGGATTCGAACCCCCGACCCCGTCATTACGAATGACGTGCTCTACCAACTGAGCTATTGCGGCGAACCTGCCGGGGCCAAGGCGATGCCGGCCCCGATACGCGCTCCTGATATCGGGCATGGCCCGAATTGGCAAGGACAAGCCGGCTTCGAAATGCGGCTCACGCGCCCCAGCGGGACCAGAATCCGCGCCAGCCGCCGGCCTGGGCCTTGGGCGTGCCGATTTGTTCCGTAAATTCATCGCTCGGACCCTCGTCGTCGATCCCGGGATCGTCGGGGGCCCGGACGATCGGGATGACCGCGGGAATCGGCGCCGGCGCGGGTTTGCCGAGGTCGGCGCGGGTCCGGAAAACCGGCGTTGCCGCCGGAGGTGTTGATTCGGCGGGCTCGGGGGTCGGTTGGACCGGCTCAGCGGTCGCAACAACGGGCTCTTCTTTGGTAATCGGCGGCGAATTGTCCTGAGCGGCCGGCTCCGGGGCTGGGGCCGTTACGACCGGTTCCGCCGGGCTGTCGCTGGGGACCACCGTGACGCGCTTCGGCGGCGGGGCCGCCAGCATGGCTTCCTCGAAGGCGGAGGATTCGATCGTGGTGCCCCTGTCGGAGGGCAGGCTGGCGACCGGCGTCTGCCACTGGAAGGCATCGAGGCGACCGGTGACCGGCGAGACCGGGCGCCAGCGATCGCTGACATAACCATCAGCGGTCCAGGCCGGATCGTGGCGGGCGCGCACCGCGCGCAAGGTCCAGGCGCGGGCACGGCCGCTATCGCCATGCTCGGCGCGCTCGATCTCGGCCATCAGCAACGCGACGCCCTGAGTCGGATCATTGATGTAGGGCGCCAGCACCTCGCGCGCGCGGGCGAACTCGGCAGCATCGATCGCGGCGCGCGAGATCGCGAGCTGGCCCTCGACATGGCCCGGTCTGTCGGCCGATGTCTTGGCCGCGAGCGTTTCGACCCGCTGCAGGCGCTGCCGCGCGGAATCGCCGAGCTTCACGTGAGCATAGGCTTCCGCGAGATCGGGATGCGGGTTGGCGAGCCAGGCGGCCTCGACCAGCTTCATGGCGCGGCGCACCTGATGCGCCTCGCTCTCGAACTTCGCGGCGAGCACCGCGGCCGGCACCAGCGTCGGCGCCAGCTTGATTGCCTCCATCACGCTCTCGCGCGCGACGTCGCGGTCCATGGTTTCCAATTCGAGCGCACGCGCCGTGAGCAGCACGCCGCGCTGACGGCGATAGGCCGGCTTGTCGATCAGGCCCGCGGACAGATTCGAATCGAGGATCGCGAGCGCACCGCTCCAGTCGCCGCGCGCGCAGCGGAAGCCGAGAACCGCATGCGAGGCCCAGGTCGAGGACGGCGACAGCTTGATCGCCTCCTCCGCGATCATCACGGCTCCGACCGCATCGTCGGCGCGCTGCGCCTCGATGAACAGGCCGCGCAGGCCGAGCAGCCTCGTGTCCTCGCGTTCGGCCATGGCGCGGAAGACGCGCTGCGCCTCGTCGCGATTGCCTTCGAGCTGCGCCGACTGCGCGTGCAGCAGCAGCGCGAGCGGATCGTTCGGCGCGTGTCGCCGCGCCGCCTCGGCGTGACGGCGGGCGAGCGCGGTGTCGCCATGACCGATCGCAAGCAGGCCGTGGGTGATGGCGTGGCGTCCCTTGGCGTGGCGCTTGTCGTGGCGGCGGCGGCGCAGGCGCCCGGGCGTGCGCCAGACCATCGTCAGGACGCTCCAGACCAGCACGACCGCCGCGGCAAACAAGCCGAGCAGGAACACGAATCTCGGAAACGTCGTCGAGAGGCGCAAACCGCCCGCGGTGAGGACGAGATCACCCGGCTGGTCGGCAACCCAGGCGGCGCCGGCCGCCGCCAGCGCGATCAGGACGAGGAAGAGGACGATGCGAAGCATGACAATCCCTATTACGCGCCGATTGTTGCGCGAATCTTATTGAGCAGGTCTGGCCGCATCGGATTTGGCGAGATCCGCCATGGCATCGTCGGCAAATTTGCGCGAGGCGGCGAGCGCGGCGTCGCGCGCATCGGCCTTGTCGAGCCAAGCCTGCGCCGGTGCGCGCTCCGCCTCGGGCAGCGTCTTGAGCTCGCGCCGGGCTTCCACGAAATCGTTGCGGACGACCGCAGCCGTCACGCGTGAGACGATGGCGCCGCGATCGTTGCCGACCCCGTCGGTGCGCTCGATCCGGACGAGTTTCGACGCGCCGGCCTGGAGACGCTCGACGATGCCGGCGTTCGCGGCCGTAGCTTCCGCCGGCGGCGACAATTTCGGCACGATGGCGAGTAGCTCGCGGCTCAGCGCGACCGGGGTCGGAATACCCGACGATGCAAAGGCATCGAGGGGCTTGAGCATGTCAGGCTTGGCAGCGAGCGAACGCGCCGCGGACAGCTGCGACTGATAGGGGTCGCCATGGCGAACGGCGACGTCGAGCAAGGCGGCCGCCACGACGAAGCGCAGCGGCTTGTCGTCCTTCGCTTTTGCGTCGGCGATCTTCTCGCTTTGCTGCGCAAGCTGAGCCCGCTCCGTCTTGCTGGCGCGCTCGAGCTGCGCGAGGCGGTCGGTGAGCGCGGCGATATCCGGCGCTGCGGCGGCCGGCGCGGCTTTCGTATCGCTCAGCGCGCTCGCTGCCTTGTCGGACTGCGCGCGAAGATTGGCGATGTCGCTACGCAGGCTGTTTGCGGACTTCTCCAGCGCGTCGATCCGCGCCGCCATGGCCGGATCGGCGACGGGCTTGCCGGCCTTGGCTTCGACTGCGGCGACGCGGCCGCTCAGCGCATCGACCGTCGTGCTCGTGACTTGCGGCGCCGCGGGCGGAGCCTGCACGGCGGGCCAGCCCAGCATCCAGCCGACTGCGATCACGACTGCCGCGGCGGCAACGCCGGAGAGCGGTGCGACGACCCAGGGCGATATCGGCGCCGCGGGAGCCCGCGCATCGATACGCTCCGGCTCTGCGTCAATCTGGTCGGATTTGGCCTGCTCTGGCTCGGCATGGTCCGGCGCCGGCGAGGCCTCGGGTTCGACCGCGACCTCCTGCGGCTGGGTCGAGACTTCGGTGGCTTCGAGGTCGATCGTGGGCGGAGTGCGCTTGGCACGACCGTTGTCGGGTGCCAATCCTGCGTCTTCCGGCTTGTCGTCGGCCATCGTGACGGTTCCTCACACTTGCATACCTGGCACAGGTCCTTAAGCGGACCCGATTACGTCGGATTCGGCTCGACCTCTTACGCCAAACGGGTGCGCAACGCACGCTCCAAGGTGGTAAACAGGGCATTTTCGTCCGGTGTCGCGGCGACCAGAACCTGCGACGCGCCAGCCTCTCGCAGCGCCGTCGCAACCGTTTCCGACAGGCAGCATTGCGGTATGGCCAGCGCCGAGATTTCGACGCCTTCGTCCCGGGCCGCATCCAGGAATGCCCGGGCGCTGCGACGGGAGTAGTGCAGCACCGCCTCGACCCCGTGGGCGGCAAAGCCCTCGCAGACCTCGCGCGGCAGGTGCTTGACCGGGACCATGCGATAGGTGGTCTGCGTGACCACGGAGAAGCCCTCCGCGCCGAGTTCACCGCCGAGGTCGCGCGACATGTCCGCGCCCGCCAGATACAGCAGCGTGCTTTTTTTCTTCAGCACCTTGTCGCGCGCGCACTGAACCACCTTGCCGCGCAACGACGCGGCATCACCGCCGGCGACGATCACCTCGGCAAAGCCGGCATCGCGCGCCGCTGCGGCCGTATGCTCGCCGACCGCAAACAGCGGCAGCTCCAGCAGGCCAAGGTCGCGTAATTGTGGCGCGACGGCGCGGATTGCGTTGGCCGACGTGACGATGACGGCGGCATAGGGAGCTTCGCTCTTGTCATGGAAGGCGACCGGCTCGAATTTGAGCGCCGGCGCAAGCAGGACCGCATGCCCCCGCGCGCGCAGATTTTCCGCCGTCGCCTCATTGTCGGGATGCGGCCGTGTGACAAGGATGGACATCGCGGGTGTTCCCGAACCAATTAGCGGCGACGTATCACCGGGATGATTGCGCGTGACGATTGCGCAATCCGGCCCCGGAATGCTACCGGACGTACCAGAACTCTGCTTTGCGGATGAGCGCAAGGGGGATGAGAAGGGCGCAAATTGGATAACAATTCGCCAATGCTGGTACTGGGCATCGAAACAACCTGCGACGAGACCGCCGCGGCGGTGATCGAGCGCGCGGGCGACGGCAGCGGGAAGATTCTGTCCAACATCGTGCGGTCGCAGATCGAGGAACACGCCCGCTTCGGCGGCGTGGTGCCAGAGATTGCCGCCCGCGCCCATGTCGACCTGCTCGACGGCATCGTCGATCGCGCAATGCGTGAGGCCGGCATCGGCTTCGCGCAGCTGAACGGCGTCGCAGCCGCCGCGGGGCCCGGCCTGATCGGCGGCGTCATCGTCGGACTCACCACGGCGAAAGCGATCGGGATGGTGCACGACACCCCGCTGATCGCAGTGAACCATCTGGAGGCGCATGCGCTGACGCCGCGCCTCACCGACGGGCTCGAATTTCCCTATTGCCTGTTTCTCGCCTCCGGCGGCCATACCCAGATCGTCGCCGTCACCGGCGTCGGTGAGTATGTGCGGCTCGGCACCACCGTCGATGACGCGATCGGCGAGGCCTTCGACAAGGTCGCGAAGATGCTGGGGCTGCCTTATCCCGGCGGACCGCAGGTCGAGCGCGAAGCTATAAGCGGCGATGCCACGCGCTTCGCGCTTCCGCGACCGATGCAGGGGCGCCCCGATGCCAACTTCTCGCTGTCGGGATTGAAGACGGCGGTCCGCACCGAAGCGAGCCGGCTGACCGAGATCACGCCGCAGGACATCAGCGATCTCTGCGCGAGCTTCCAGGCCGCGGTGCTGGATTCGACGGCCGACCGGCTCAGCGTGGGCTTGCGGCTGTTCCGCGAAAAGTTCGGCGCGCCGCGCGCCCTGGTCGCAGCCGGCGGCGTCGCCGCCAATCAGGCGATCCGCGGCGCCCTCGATGACGTCGCACGACAAGCCGGGACGCAATTGATCATGCCGCCGCCGGAGCTCTGCACCGACAACGGCGCGATGATCGCCTGGGCCGGCGCAGAACGCCTCGCGCTCGGCCTGACCGACACGATGGACGCGCAGCCGCGCGCACGCTGGCTGCTCGACGCCAACGCAACGGCGCCGGCCGGCTACGGCAAGACGCGAGCGGGATACTAGCAATGTCGACGTTCCAATCCGTCGCGGTGATCGGGGCGGGTGCCTGGGGCACGGCGCTGGCGACCGTGGCGGCGCGGGCGGGGCGCACCGTGACGCTATGGGCGCGCAATGCCGAGCATGCCGCGCGGATCGCATCGACGCGCGACAATCCGCGGCTGCCCGGCGTGCGGATCGCCCCTGAAATCATCGTCACCAGCGATCTCGCCGCGGCATCGCGCGCGGAGATGCTGTTGATCGCCACACCGGCGCAGCATCTGCGCGGCGCGGTCAACATGCTGGCCTCGCATCTGACACGACCGGTTCCGATCATTGCCTCTGCCAAGGGTATCGAACACGGCACCCACAAATTCATGACCGACGTGATTGCCGAGGCGGCACCGGGCGCGCAGCCGGCAATCCTGTCGGGCCCGAGCTTTGCCGACGACGTCGCGCGCGGCCTGCCGACCGCGGTGACGCTGGCGGCGAAGGACGAAGCGCTCGCGAGCAGCCTGGTGCAGGCGCTGGGCTCGCCGACATTCCGTCCCTATCACTCCACCGACATCCGCGGTGTCGAGATCGGCGGCGCCGCCAAGAACGTGCTGGCGATCGCCGTCGGCATCGCGGTCGGCCGCAAGCTCGGCGCCTCCGCCCAGGCTGCGCTCACGACCCGCGGCTTTGCCGAACTCACGCGTCTCGGTCGCGCGCTCGGCGCGCGCAGCGAAACGCTCGCCGGCCTCTCCGGTCTCGGCGATCTCATTCTGACCTGCGCGAGCCCGCAATCACGCAACTTCGCGCTTGGCCTTGCACTCGGCCGCGGCGAGCAGCCGCCCGCCGGCAAGCTTGCCGAGGGCGAGTTCACTGCGCCCGTGCTGATCGAACTCGCGGCTTCGCAAAGCATCGAGATGCCGGTATCAGAAGCGGTCGCCTCGATCCTGAGCGGCCGAAGCACGATCGACGCGGCGATCTCGGGGCTGCTGACGCGTCCCTTCAAGTCTGAGGAATGAGCATGGCGTACTGGCTGGTGAAATCCGAACCATCGGTTTGGTCGTGGGACCAGCAGGTGGCGAAGGGCGCCAAGGGCGAAGCGTGGACCGGCGTGCGCAATTACACCGCGCGCCAGAACCTCGTCGCCATGAAGAAGGGCGACAAGGCGTTCTACTATCATTCCAACGAGGGCAAGGAGATCGTCGGCATCGTCGAGATCATCAAGGAGGCCTACCCCGATCCGACCGACAAGACCGAAAAATTCGTCTGCGTCGACCTCAAGGCCGACAAGCCCCTGAAGAATCCTGTGACGATGGCAGCGGTCAAGGAAGAGAAGAAGCTCGCCGAGATGGACCTGGTAAAATATTCGCGCCTGTCGGTGCAGAAGGTGACGGCGGAGGAGTGGAAGCTCGTCTGCAAGATGGGCGGGATTTGAATCACCGCTGCCGTAGCCCGGATGGAGCGCAGCGCAATCCGGGAAAGTCGCCGCTTGGAAAGACCCCGGATTACGCTGCGCTCCATCCGGGCTACGATATCGGCGGGCTCTATATCTGCTCAACGGCGCCGTGCGGCTACACCGCGGCGGTCGCAACCACTTGCTGCAGAAGCTGCTCGCGCCGCGCCTGGGAGCGCTGGCCCTTCATGGTCGCGGCGAAGCGCTCGAGGATGCCGTCCTCGAAAGCAGTGACGATGGTGTCGTGGACGTAGCTCTTGCGGCAGATCGCCGGCGTGTTCGAGAGCTTGTCCGCGGCGGCGCGGATCGCATCCAGCACCTGCTTCTTGCGGCCGCGCTGGCTGGTCGCCGGCGTGATCCGCGACAGCGATTCCACGACGACGGCGGACGCCATCAGCGTGCGAAAATCCTTCAGCGAGATCTTGATGCCGGCGATCTCGCGCAGGAACGCATTCACCTGCGTGGTGCTGACCGCGCGCACGATGCCGTAGGCATCGCGATACTGGAACATGCGCTTGCCCGGAACGCTCTGCAAAATGCCGATGGCGCGCACCAGCTTGGCGGCATCGCATTCCTTGCGCACCGCCTTGCCGCCCTTCGCTTTGAAGGTCAGCACGAAGCAATCGTCTTCCAGCGTGACGTTGGACTTGAGCAGCGTGGTGGCGCCGCGGGTGCCGTTGAGGCGGGCATAGGATTCGTTGCCGGGGCGGATCGCGGTGCGCGCGATCAGCTCGATCACGGCCGAGAGCGCGAACTCACGTGTCGGCTCGTCGCCCGACAGGAACGCCGAGACCTTGCGCCGGATTTTTGGCAGCGCGCCGACGAGCTTTTCCAGACGATGCGCCTTGCGGTGCTCGCGGACCTTCTCCCAATCGGCGTGATAGCGATATTGCAGCCGGCCGGCCGCATCCCGGCCCACGGCCTGGAGATGCAAGCTCGGATCGGCGGAGTAGCGTACCTCGCGATAGGCCGGCGGCACCGCCATGGCGTGCAGCCGGCGGATGGTGCGGGCGTCACGGATATGGGCGCCGTTGGGGCGGACGAAGGAATAACCCTTGCCGCGCTTGATGCGACGAATGGTCAGCTCGTTCTGGTCACCAAGCCTCAGGCCGAGCTCCTTGGCGAGCGCCTCAACCGTCGCCGCCGGGGCCGTATCGTAGGTCTTTTTCGGGCTCGGACGCCGGAAAGGGGCCGGTTTCGGCCATTGTCCGAGGGCCTTGGCCAGCGCAATGCCCGCAGGATCGGCGGAAGCGGGCCGCATCGTCCCGATATTCTGCTGATCCATCATAGCCTTATGCCTTAGCCCTGTCTGTTACCGGTCAATGCCGCGGTTCTGATTTTTGTTCCGAAGGGTCTCTCCGGACCCGGGTTGGCCATTTAGGGTGTTCCGAACCGTATTGCGAGTCCCGAATCAGTGAGAGGCGGTTTCTAAATACCTCCTACGGCGCATGAGGCCCCTGCACCGGCCCATTCCGCAGAACCGTGGGACCGCCAAAACCATCCGCCCGCTTGTTTCACAACTGCGACAGTCGCAGTTGCGGAGCTTGATCTTCCGCATGGCCGGCGGCCCGCCGAAGGTCCAGCTTGTGCTCCTTGTCGGGTCCGGTTAGCCCGACGCATAATCAGTCAATGATCAAGTCGGCTCGCCAGTCGCTAGCGTTCGGCCTGCCGTATGTGGAGGGAAAGCATGTCCGAGAAGATCTACGACGTCCCCGCGGAATGGGCGAAGCGCGCCTGGGTCGACCAGGCCAAGTACCAGGAGATGTACGCTCGCTCGATCTCGGACCCGAACGCATTCTGGGCGGAGCAGGCCAAGCGCGTCGACTGGATGCACGCGCCGACGAAAATCGAGAACGTCTCCTTTGCACCCGGCAACATCTCGATCAAATGGTTCGAGGACGGCATCCTCAACGTCGCCTACAACTGCATCGACCGGCATCTCGCCAAGCGCGCCAACCAGACCGCGATCATCTGGGAAGGCGACGATCCCTCGCAGTCCAAGCACATCACCTACCAGGAGCTGCACGACGAGGTCTGCCGGATGGCCAACATCCTGCGCACCCGTAACGTCAAGAAAGGCGACCGCGTCACCATCTACCTGCCGATGATTCCGGAAGCGGCCTATGCGATGCTCGCCTGCGCGCGCATCGGCGCGATCCACTCGGTGGTGTTCGCGGGCTTCTCGCCGGACTCACTCGCCCAGCGCATCAACGACTGCCAGTCCAAGGTCATCATCACCGCGGACGAAGGCCTGCGCGGTGGCAAGAGGGTGCCGCTGAAGGCCAATGTCGACGCGGCGCTCGCCAAGGCCGATGGCGTCGACTGGGTCGTGGTGGTCAAGCGCACCGGCGGCAAGATCGACATGAACCCGACCCGCGACCTCTGGTATCACGAGGCGGCGGCGATGGTGACGACGGAATGCCCCGTCGAGCACATGCACGCCGAGGATCCGCTGTTCATCCTCTACACTTCGGGCTCGACCGGTCAGCCCAAGGGCGTGCTGCACACCTCGGGCGGCTATCTCGTGTTCGCCTCGATGACGCATCAATACGTCTTCGACTATCACGAAGGCGATATCTATTGGTGCACCGCCGACGTCGGCTGGGTCACCGGCCACAGCTACATTCTCTACGGGCCGCTGGCGAACGGCGCGACCACGCTGATGTTCGAGGGCGTGCCGAATTACCCGGATAATTCGCGCTTCTGGACTGTCATCGACAAGCACAAGGTCAATATCTTCTACACCGCGCCGACCGCGATCCGCGCGCTCATGCAGGGCGGCGACGCGCCGGTGAAGAAGACCTCGCGCGCCTCGCTCCGCCTGCTCGGCTCGGTCGGCGAGCCGATCAACCCCGAAGCCTGGGAGTGGTATCACCGCGTCGTCGGCGACGATCGCTGCCCGATCGTCGACACATGGTGGCAGACCGAGACCGGCGGCATCCTGATCACGCCGCTGCCGGGCGCAACCAAGCTGAAGCCGGGCTCGGCGACGCAGCCGTTCTTCGGCGTCCTGCCTGAAATCGTCGATGCCGACGGCAAGGTGCTGGAGGGTGAGACATCGGGAAATCTCTGCCTGACGCGCTCGTGGCCCGGCCAGATGCGCACCGTCTATGGCGACCATGCCCGCTTCGAGCAGACCTATTTCTCGACCTACAAGGGCAAGTACTTCACCGGCGACGGCTGCCGGCGCGACGCCGACGGCTATTACTGGATCACTGGCCGCGTCGACGACGTCATCAACGTCTCCGGCCACCGCATGGGCACCGCGGAAGTCGAGAGCGCGCTGGTCGCGCATGAGAAGGTGTCGGAAGCGGCCGTCGTCGGCTTCCCGCACGACATCAAGGGGCAGGGCATCTATGCCTATGTCACCCTGATGGCGGGCGTGCAGCCGACCGAGGATCTGCGCAAGGAGCTCGTCACCTGGGTGCGCAAGGAGATCGGTCCGATCGCTTCCCCGGACCAGATCCAGTTCGCGCCGGGCCTGCCGAAGACCCGCTCGGGCAAGATCATGCGCCGCATCCTGCGCAAGATCGCGGAGGACGAGCCGGGCAGCCTCGGCGATACCTCGACCCTGGCCGATCCCGCCGTGGTCGACGATCTCGTCCAGAACCGGCAGAACCGGAAGCCGGCGTAAGGCTCCGATCTCGTGCCCCGGCTCAGCAGCGCAGCGCTCCTTCAGCGCTGCGCTGCTGAGCCGGGGCCAATCTTGCCAAACAGGAAGAACTTGGTCCCGGATCGGCGCTTCGCTTCGCTGCGCTTGTCCGGGACACGAGAGCGGGTGTTGGGCTCCCCGACAACAACAGCCGTTCACATCCCTCACGCGCTTGTCAGCGGGCGCGGGGGCGCGGCCGCATCTTTCCCGCCGAGTGTTGTTTTCAGGTCATTTACTTTATTTCGAACATTTCCTTTGTTCCCCCTGCTGGCCGGCCCTCGTTGGCCGCGCGTGGAAACCATCCGGTTAACGGGCGCGGTTAAGAATGTCCCCTAACAAGGACTGGGCGCGGCGGCGATTGCCGGGTTCTGCGTGATTTTGGACGATCCGTTTTGGGGCAAGGGGGAAATCGATGTCGATGAGGATTGCGGTGGCGCTGGCCGCCACCATCGGGGCGGGAATCGTGACGACGACGGCAGCGCAGGCGCGACCGGAAATGGTGGGAACCCACCTGGCCGACTATTCGCCGGGCACCATCGTGGTCAAGACCAGCGAACGGCGTCTCTATCTCATCATCGGTAACGGCCAGGCCGTGCGCTATCCGGTTGGCGTCGGCAAGTCCGGCAAGCAATGGGCCGGCACGACGCGCATCGACGGGAAATATCGCAACCCGGCCTGGGCCCCGCCGGCCGAGGTCAAGCGTGACAAGCCGAGCATCCCCGACATGATTCCGGGCGGCTCGCCGCGCAACCCGATGGGCGTTGCGGCGATGACGCTGGCCGGCGGCGAATATGCCATCCACGGCACCAACGTGCCGGGCTCGATCGGCGGCTTCGTCTCCTATGGCTGCATCCGCATGCTCAACGACGACATCACGGACCTCTACGGCCGCGTCTCCGTCGGCACGACGGTGGTCGTGACGCGCTGATCGCCGCGATCAGGCAACACAGAAAAAGGCCGCGTCTTCGGACGCGGCTTTTTTGTTACCAGAAGCGCCAGCCGCGCGCGCACCAGCCGTCGCGATGGCCGCCATTGTAGCTCCGCGCAAAACCGCCGGCGAGCAATGCCGCTGAAACGTTCGCCGTCCGACGTGTCGCCACATCGGCGAGCACGCGGCCGTATTTGTCAGGGCCGAGATTGCTGATGGTGACGCCGCCCTGGCCGAGCAGATCGCGCAATGCGCGGGCCGCGGCTTCCGCCTTGTCCAGCTCCTCCTGGCAGGACGCTTTCAGTTCAGGCGCATCGATGCCACGCAGCCGAACGCGCACGACGAGATCGTGGCCATCGCGCTGACGAACGCGCGCGACAAACGTATCGCCGTCGATGGTGCGTATGACGTCAACCGGCTCGCGCGCATCGGACCGGCCGGACTGCTTGAGCACGACCTCGGCATCACCAGCGCGATCGTCATCGGCGCGTGGAGCAAGCCAGTCTGTTCCATGGCGAAAGGTGAGCACGATCGCGACCGCGATGCCCACCACGAACATCCACGGCAACAGTCCGGAGAAGCGCCGACCGAACGGCGAACCTCCAAATTGCGGCCGATAGGAGTTGGGTCGATCCTGCAAACGCATCAGCTCACGCTAGGACACAGTCGGAGGAACTAAAAGCACGCGTGCAGACATAACGGAACCAGATCGATGTGCGCGCATGCAAGAAAATTCCTTAGTCGAATAGATCGCCGTAGTTCTACTGGAGGCCCGCGAATCTTTCCCAATTCTCAATCATTGGTTGCGAATCCTGTTATACGGAAATGCAAGGGGAGGTTGCGGTGGGGTCGTTCACGTTTCGCATTGGAACAAAGCTCGGCGTCGTCACGGGTGTGAGCATTGTGCTGGTCTGCGGCATGCTGACCAATCAGATGCTCGGCAACCGGTCGATTGCCGAATCCAATCGTCTGGTCTCGATCAACTATCTCAACAAGGGCAATGCGCAGGCAGCGCAGACCGCAATGGCGCGCGCGCAATTCGCAGCGGCCGAGATCGGTTCCGCTTCGTCAGCCGGCGAAGTCGACAAGCTCCTCGAGAGTCTTCGCACGCGAGCCGGCGAAGCCGGCATGGAAATCGATGCCGCGGCGGACCGGGCCACCCGGAAGGTCACCCAGGATGCCTATCGCGAGACCAGAAAATTTGTCGATGCGTATCTAGCCAGCGGCATCGAATTGGCCGGGGCTCAAAAGACCCTCATCGCCGCCGCTCCCGGCAGCGCCAAGGCTGCAGCCGAATCGACCAAGGTCAGCATCCTTGCAGAACGCATGCGTCCGGCAGCCCAGGAGGTCGGCAAACGCATCGACGATCTGGTCGGCGTTGCCAACGAATTCGCCGCGCGCCGCAAGGGCGAGATGCTCACCGAGCTGGATCGCGTCGCCAGCTTCGCGTTGGTCATCGGTGTGTTCGTCGTTCTGATGCTGGTCGGCTCCGCCATGTTCTCCGTGCTGAGCATTGCCCGGCCGATCCGGCGCATCGGCGACGTGCTCCTCCAGCTTGCCGGCGGCAACAAGGCTGTCGAGATCCCCTACACGCGTCGTGGCGACGAGGTCGGCGACAACGCTCGCGCCGCTCAGACCTTCAAGGAGAATCTGATCCGTATCGAGCAGATGGAGGCCGAGCAGAGGAACCTGGAAGCCGCCGCGGCCGCTCAGCGCAAGGAAGAGATGGCGCAGCTTGCCGGCGTGTTCGAAGCCGCGGTCGGCGGCATCATCAACTCCGTGTCGGCCGCCTCTCAACAGCTCGAAGCCGCCGCCGGTACGCTGTCGGGAACCGCGGAAGAGACTCAGCAGCTTTCCGGAATGGTCGCAGCCGCCTCGGAGGAGGCCTCCACCAATGTCGGCGCCGTGGCGTCTGCCGCCGAAGAGATGAGCACCTCCGTCGTCGAGATCGGCCGCCAGGTCCACGATTCCAGCCGCATCGCCGGCGAAGCGGTCAGGCAGGCCGAGCGCACCGACGTCCGGATCAATGAGCTGCTGAAGGCGGCGGGCCGAATTGGCGACGTCGTCAAATTGATCACTGCCATTGCCGAACAGACCAACCTGCTGGCGCTGAACGCAACGATCGAAGCGGCACGTGCCGGCGAGTCCGGCCGCGGCTTCGCCGTCGTGGCGAGCGAGGTCAAGGCGCTCGCGGCGCAAACCGCGCGGGCGACCGAGGAAATCAGCGCGCAGATCGCGGGCATGCAATCGGCCACCGAGGACTCCGTCGGGGCGATCAAGGAAATCAGCGCGACCATTGCCCGCATCTCCGACATTTCGACGACCATCGCCGCGACGATCGAGGAGCAGGGTGCGGCCACGGCCGAGATCGCACGAAACGTCAGCGAAGCCGCCAAGGGAACCGTCGAGGTCGCCGACAAGATCGCGCAGGTCAGTCATGGTGCGAGCGCGACCGGCGCGGCGTCGGGACAGGTGCTGGCGTCTGCGCGCTCACTGTCGAGCGAAAGCAATCTCTTGAAGACGGAAGTCGAGAAGTTCCTCAACACCGTCCGCGCAGCGTGAAGCTGCATGGTGGCGACGGACGAAGCTCCGTCGCCACCTGCGCCTCCGTCGAACCTCCGGGATTACCCGGAATTGTCCGGCACCTTCATCAACTATAGATTGTCTTTCATCCCATGGGCAATTGCTCGTGGAACTCCCTGCAGTGGGTCCCCCGACATGAACATCGACACTACCTCAGCCGATTCGCTCGAACGGTTGGCCGATCTCGTTCGGCAGCAACATAGTTCCCTCGACACCATGCTGCTCTCGCCAGTCGGCGAATTCCAGACCAGAACCGTCACCCTCGCGACGTTGATGCGCGAAGTGACGAATTGCCTCGCCGAGGATTTCCAGCGTCGCCCGGCGGACGACTTTCCGACGCTCTATTTCGCATGCGGCAAAGCCCGGGTCGGGTCGACCGCTCTCAGCAATCTGTTCGGCATGACCGGCATGCCTTCGTACTATCAGCCGCTGAAGGCGATGCTGCGTGACGCGCTCGTCGGCCGCACGCTGACACCCTGGGTCATCCCCCCGGCGAGCGACGAGCCGCACATCTTCAGCAAGGAGACGATCGGACCCTACGTGCTCGCCGAGAGCCTGTTCAATCCGCTGCAGCTCCTGATCGAAGCCGGCTACCCGCGCGATCGCCTGCATCTCATCATGCTCGATCGCGAGCCGGCGAGCTCGCTGGCATCGTGGCTCGAGAAGCTGATCTCGCGCGCGCCCGCCGAAACATTGCTGCAGCACTATGTCCTCGCCGCACTCAGCGCGGCCCGCGTGGCAAGCTACGCCCGGCAGCAAGGCGTTCCCGTCACACACTATGTCTACGAGGTGAGCAAGGAAGCGCTGTCGTCGGTGCGTGTCCTGTTCGACCGCCTCGGCCTTTCCGGCAGCTTCACCGAGAATGCCGTGACGTCGTGGCGAGAGCCCGGCGACGTGCAGGCAAACAACGCGCGGGTCATCTTCCCGAGCGAGGCAACGATCTACAAGGTGCCCAATCTGCATACGTCCGACAGCGCCTATCGCTACCAGCGCCGCGCGACGGCATCGGTGAGCGAAGCCCAGCTGCAAATCCTGGAGCGCTGCGGGGTCAATGACGCCTATCGAGCCTCGGTCTCGGCATGCGTCCGCGATCTCGGCTTGAATGCGGCAGTTTCGGCGCATCTGTTCGGCGACTGGTTCGCAGAGGCGGCGTGATCAGCATGCTGGATATCCCGACGACGACCGACTCCGCCAACTCCCAGCGAGCCCGCGGCGAGCAGCCTCACGCCGCCAGCCATCTTCGCCGCCTCGAGGCGGAGAGCATCCATATCCTGCGGGAGACGGCGGCCGAATTCCGCAAGCCGGTCATGCTGTATTCGATCGGCAAGGACTCATCGGTGCTGCTGCATCTGGCGATGAAGGCGTTTCATCCCGGCAAGCCGCCGTTCCCGCTGCTGCACGTCGACACCACCTGGAAATTCCGGGAGATGATCGCGTTTCGCGACCGCCGCGCGCGCGAGCTCGGCATCGACCTGATCGTCCATACCAACGATGACGGATTGCGCCAGGGCATCGATCCCTTCACCCACGGCTCGGCGCGTTACACCGACGTCATGAAGACGCAGGCCTTGCGGCAGGCGCTCGACCTCCACGGCTTCGATGCCGCGATCGGCGGCGCGCGGCGCGACGAGGAAAAGTCGCGCGCCAAGGAGCGCGTGTTCTCGCACCGAAGCGCGGCGCATCGCTGGGACCCAAAGAACCAGCGCCCCGAACTGTGGAGCCTCTACAACACGATGCTCGCGCCCGGCGAGAGCATGCGGGTGTTTCCGCTGTCGAACTGGACCGAGCTCGACGTCTGGGACTACATCCTGCTCGAGGACATCCCGATCGTTCCGCTTTATCTCGCGGCTCCGCGCCCGGTGGTCGAGCGCGACGGCGCGTTGATCATGGTCGACGACGAACGGATGCCGCTGCTTGCCGGCGAAGAGCCAAGCTGGCGCTCGGTCAGGTTTCGCACCCTGGGCTGCTACCCGCTCAGCGGCGCCACGGTGTCGACGGCGGCAACGCTGCCCGAGATCGTGCAGGAGATGATGGCCTCGCGCACCTCCGAGCGGCAGGGACGCATGATCGACCGGGACAGTCCGGCCTCGATGGAGCGCAAGAAAGCGGAAGGCTACTTCTGATGTCCTATCACGAGGCCCCCACGATCGCCGCCTCCGACGCGCCGCAGCTCGATCAGGACGACCGTCCGACGCTGCGTTTCGTCACCTGCGGCAGCGTCGACGACGGCAAGAGCACGCTGGTCGGCCGGCTGCTCTACGATTCCAAGACGCTGCTCGACGACCAGCTCGACGCACTCGCCTCCGAGAGCAAGACGGTCGGCACCACCGGCGGCGATCTCGATTTCGCCCTGCTGGTCGACGGCTTGCAGGCGGAACGCGAGCAGGGCATCACGATCGACGTCGCCTATCGCTTCTTCGCCACCAGACTGCGCCGTTTCATCGTCGCCGACACGCCGGGACATGCGCAATATACCCGCAATATGGCGACGGGCGCGTCCAACGCCGAGCTCGCCGTGGTGCTGGTCGATGCCCGCAAGGGCGTGATCACGCAGACGCGGCGCCACAGCCACATCCTGTCGCTGCTGGGCATTCGCCACGTCGTGCTCGCCGTCAACAAGATGGATCTGATCGGCTTCGACGGCGATCGCTTTGCGGCCATCACGGCCGAATACCTCACCATGGCGGGGCAGCTCGGCATCTCGCAGGTCCAGTGCATTCCGGTCGTAGCGCCCGACGGCGACAACATCGTCGCTCCGAGCGCGCGGATGCCCTGGTACACCGGACCGACCGTTACCTCCTATCTGGAATCGGTCGACGTCGCCGGAGACGTCTCGCAGCGGCCGTTCCGCCTGCCGGTGCAATGGGTCAACCGGCCGAACGCGGAATTCCGCGGCTTCTGTGGCCGGATCGCCAGCGGAACGATTGCGACCGGCGAGACCATCACGGTGCAGCCCTCGGGCCGTCCGACCCGCGTCGCGCGCATCCTCACGCCCGCGGGCGAGCGCGATCGCGCCGCGGCCGGCGAATCCGTTACGCTCACACTGACCGATGAGATCGACGTCAGCCGCGGCGACGTGCTGACCTCGGGGGCCGCACCGCAGGTGTCGGATCAACTGGCAGCGCATCTCGTCTGGTTCGACGACGAGGCCATGGTTGCAGGCCGGCGCTATGTGCTCAAATGCGGCACGGCCTCGACGGGAGCCGTCATCACGACGCTCAAGCACCGCATCGCCATCGACACCATGGCGCAGGAAAGCGCCGCAACACTCGATGCCAACCAGATCGGCTACGCCCATCTCAGCCTCGACCGGGCCCTGGTGTTCGAGACCTATCGCGACAACCGCGACATGGGCAGCTTCATTCTCGTCGATCCGATCAGCCACCGCACGGCCGCGGCGGGGATGATCGATCTTTCGCTCCGCCGCGCCACCAACGTTCATTGGCAGCGGCTGGCCGTCGACAAATCCGTGCGGGCGCGGTTGAAGCAGCAGCGACCTTGCGTGCTGTGGTTCACGGGGCTGAGCGGCGCCGGCAAATCGACCATCGCCGATCTCGTGGACCGCAGGCTGGCCGAGCTCGGACGCCATGCCGCGCTGCTCGACGGCGACAATCTCCGCCACGGCATCAACCGCGACCTCGGCTTCTCCAGCGCGGACAGGGCGGAGAATGTCCGGCGCACTGCTGAGATCGCCGCGCTGTTCGTCAACGCCGGCATGATCGCGCTGGTCGCGCTGATCTCGCCGTTCCGCGGCGAGCGCGAGCTGGCACGTCAGCGGGTCGAAAGCGGCGAGTTCATCGAGATCCATGTCGCGACCCCGCTCGCCGAATGCGAAAGCCGCGATCCCAAGGGGCTCTATCGCAAGGCAAGGGCCGGCGAACTCCCGGGATTCACCGGCATCGACAAGCCCTACGAAGCGCCGCAATCGCCGGAGATCACCATCGACACGACGGAATTGTCGACCGAGGCGGCCTGCGAGCGCATCATCCGCTATCTCAGGGACAACAATTACCTCTAGCGTCCAGGACAGGCGTCGCCGAACCGGCCGAGAATCAATCAGAAGTCTGAGGCGATGCCCTTGCGCTCCCAGTCGCCGTAGCGGGTGGGCTCGGGTCCCTTCGGCCCCTGCAGCTCCTTCGCCCTGGCTTCGCCCTCGGATTGGGCGGCTGCGGCCTGCCGGCGCGCCTCGGCTTCGGCCAGCGCGCGCTGGGCAGCCGGCGAGAGCGGCTTGCGATCGGGGACGGGCGGCTGGTCACTCATGGCCCGGCCTTCTAGCGCAGGACGGCTTGCGGCGCGACGTCCAATTACGCATTCCTGAAATCGGGCCCGAAAGGGCTGAAAAAGCCGGAAGCGATTCTTACATTTGGCATATTCGCGTGCCAGAGATCGGTTTCTCAAGGCATGCGCCCATTGCGGCGGAACTGCCGCTCGCTCAGAACCTTAAGCCGCATGCCATCTCAACGTTTCGCCCCTCCGTCCGAAGTGCCAGGCCTTGCGGCACGACGGATTGCCGCCGACATCGTCGACGGTGTGCTGCACAAGCACCGCACGCTCGACGACCAGCTCGACGGCGGCGGCGCCCACCCCGGACTGAAAACGCTGGCCGACCGTGACCGCGCGCTGATGCGCCGCCTGGTCGCCACCGTGCTGCGCCGGCTCGGTACCCTCGGCCATGTGATGTCCCGCCTGCTGGACAAGGGTATCCCCTCCGAGGCGCCACGCGCGCAGAGCGCGCTCCTGATCGGCGCGGCGCAAATCCTCTGGATGGACGTGCCGGATCATGCGGCCGTCGATCTCTCCGTTCGTCTCGTGCAGTCCGACCGGCGCGCCGCGCGCTATGCCGGTCTCGTCAATGCCGTGCTGCGCCGCTGCGCGCGCGAGGGCAAGGCGCTGGTCGAGGAGGTCGCGACGCAATCGCTGGACCTGCCGCCATGGCTGCTCGCGCGCTGGAGCGCGCATTATGGCGAGGCGACCGCGCGGGAGATGGCGCTGGCGCTCGGCCACGAGCCTTCGCTCGATCTCACCGTGAAGTCGGACGCCGCGCAATGGGCGAGCCGCCTGCATGGCGAGACGCTGCCGACCGGAACGGTGCGCATGCTGCTGCACGGCGCGGTGACGATGCTTCCCGGCTTTGCCGAAGGACAATGGTGGGTGCAGGACGCCGCCGCCGCGCTGCCGGCCCGGCTGTTCGGCGACGTCAAGGGCAAGTCCATTGCCGACCTCTGCGCCGCTCCCGGCGGCAAGACCGCGCAGCTGGCGCAAGCCGGCGCACATGTCACCGCGATCGATCGCTCCCCCGCCCGGGTGGCGCGCCTGCGCGAAAACCTGGCGCGCTTGTCGCTCCAGGCTGAGACCGTCGTCGCTGACGCCGTGGAATGGGCTGGTCCCGCCGAGGGCTTCGACGGCATCTTGATCGACGCGCCCTGCACCTCGACCGGCACGATCCGTCGTCATCCCGATGTCGCGTGGCTACGGCAGGAGTCCGACATCACCGCCCTGTCCGCTCTTCAGCAAAAGCTGCTGCGAAAGTCGGTGTCGCTGCTCAAGCCCGGCGGGACGCTGATCTACTGCACCTGCTCGCTGGAACCTGAAGAAGGCGAGCAAGCCGTGGCGGCGCTGCTGGCTTCGGAGCCCGCCCTTCGCCGCGTGCCGATCACCGCCTCGGAGGTCTCCGGCCTCGACGAAATCATCACCGCCGATGGTGATCTGCGCACCTTGCCCTGCCATCTGCCGAACGCCGATCCCAAGCTCGGCGGGCTCGACGGATTCTTCGCAAGCCGGCTCGTTAAATCCTGATTTTGCACCGGTTTTTGCAACTCCGACACTGATTCGTCCCGTTCAGGGTGGTGTCAGGCCGGCGATTTTGGGATTAATAAGGATTCGTCGGAATCCTCTCCCCCAATCAAGGCAAGGCGTGTCGGTCGCTCAACGCAGACGTATCTCGACGCTGGTCATGAACCGCTTCGCGCGGAACATGCTTGCGCGCGCGAGCGGCGGCTCCGTTGCGCTGTCGCGGGTCTGGCCCGGCCGTACCGATCGGCTCATCATCGCGCCGCACGATTTGCGCACCGCGGATGCGACCCGCGCCGCCGAGATCTATGCCGGGCGCTTCGTCTTCGCCGGCAAGATCGTCAATTGCCACGGCCGCTCGATCTTCGATCTCGAGCCGCCGTCGGAGGACTGGGAGGTTGCGCTGCTCGGCTTCGGCTGGCTGCGCCATCTGCGCGCCGCCGACACCGCGCTGACGCGGGCGAATGCGCGCGCGCTGATCGAGGACTGGATCGCCAATCCCGCCAACAAGCGTCGCCCGGTTGCACGCCGCGCCGACGTGCTGGCCCGGCGCGTGATCTCGCTGCTGTCCCAGGCACCTTTGGTGCTCAACGAGACCGACAACAAGTTCTACCGCCGTTACCTGCGCGCGCTCGCACGCGAGATCCGCTTCCTGCGCTACACCATGGTCGACATCCCGGACGGGGTGCCGAAACTGCAGGTACTGATCGCGCTGTGCTATGCGGCCTTGTGCCTCGCCAACCAGGCGCGTCACATCCGCAGCGCCTCGAAGAAGCTGTCGGACGAATTGCAGCGGCAGATCCTGCCCGACGGCGGGCACATCTCCCGCAATCCGGGTGCGCTGATCGAACTCTTGATCGACCTGCTGCCGCTGCGGCAGACTTTTGCCGCACGCAACATCGCGCCGCCGCCGGCGCTGCTCAACGCGATCGACCGCATGATGCCGATGCTGCGCTTCTTCCGGCATGGCGACGGAAATTTCGCGCTGTTCAACGGCATGAGCGCGACATCGTCGGATCTGCTCGCCACGCTGCTCGCCTATGACGACACCCACGGCGCGCCGATGGCGAACATGCCGCATACCGGTTTCCAACGCCTCG
Source organism: Bradyrhizobium sp. U531 (assembly GCF_051710265.1). Taxonomy (NCBI): domain Bacteria; kingdom Pseudomonadati; phylum Pseudomonadota; class Alphaproteobacteria; order Hyphomicrobiales; family Nitrobacteraceae; genus Bradyrhizobium; species Bradyrhizobium sp. U531. Next base: position 531,817 of record NZ_JASVEN010000002.1, on the reverse strand, counting down.
ACGCCGGCCCGACCACTGTGATTATCGACACCGGCCCGCCGCCGCCCGCCGGCGTCAGCCACGATGCCCATGCCGGCTGCCTGTCGTTCGAGCTGTCGTCGGGCATCAGCCGCATCGTCACCAATTGCGGCATGCCGACCACGGGCCGCGACAATTGGCGGCCGTTCGCACGCGGCACCGCGGCGCATTCGACGCTGACTTATCACGAGACATCCTCATGCCAGTTCGTGGAAATGTCGGCGATGAAGCGCCTGTTGCACGGCTCGCCCGTCACCAGCGGGCCGGTCGAGGTCGAGAGCTATCGCGAGATCGTGCAGAACGGCACGCTGCTCACGACCTCGCATGACGGCTATCTCGCCAAGTTCGGCGCGATCCATCGCCGCGTGCTGATGATGGCCAATGACGGCGCACGTCTCGACGGCGAGGACACGCTGTCGCCGCCGCAGGGCGGGCGTTTTAAGGGCGCGGATGCCGATTTCGCGCTGCGCTTTCATCTGCATCCCGCAGTGAAGGCGAGCCGGCTGTCGGACGCGCGCGGCGTCATGCTGGTGCTGCCGAACCGCGATGTCTGGACCTTCGAGGCGCTCGACGACAAGGTCGACCTCGAGGACAGCGTGTTCCTGGCCGGCAATGACGGCCCGCGCCGCACCGCCCAGATCGTGATCCGGCAGGACGCCCGCCAGGCGCCCTCGATCCGCTGGAGTTTTGTCCGCTCGACCGCATCTCCGGCGGTCACCAATGCCCGCCGCAACGCCCGGCGCGAGCCGGAACTTCCGCTGTAAACAAGCGCAATTCGGCCCCATCTACCCGTTGAGACGAGGCCCAAAAGCTGCTATCGAGCGCTCGTTCGCGCGACTGGCGACCTTGGATGGAGCACCATCGGGAAGCGCGACACATATCCGCCGCGCGCCTGGGCATAGACACTCCTTAAGACAGAGGATCTTGCTCATGACTGACCATCCCCGCCGCGTCACCCGCGCCCTTCTCTCCGTTTCCGACAAGACCGGCCTGATCGAGTTCGCCAAGGCACTTGCCGCGCATGATGTCGAGCTGGTCTCGACCGGAGGCACCGCCAAGGCAATCGCCGCGGCCGGCCTCAAGGTAAAGGACGTTTCCGACCTCACCGGCTTCCCCGAGATGATGGACGGTCGCGTCAAGACGCTGCATCCGAAAGTCCATGGCGGCCTGCTCGCGATCCGCGACAACAAGGAGCATGCGGAGGCGATGAAGGCGCACGGCATCGCGCCGATCGACCTGCTCGTCGTCAATCTCTATCCGTTCGAAGCCACCGTCGAGAAGGGCGCCGGCTTCGAGGATTGCATCGAGAATATCGACATCGGCGGCCCCGCGATGATCCGCGCCGCCGCGAAGAACCATGACGATGTCGCCGTCGTGGTCGAGGCCGACGACTACAAGGCCGTACTCGACGAGCTCGCCGCCAACAAGGGCGCGACCACGTTGAAGCTGCGCCGGCGGCTTGCAGCGAAGGCCTATGCCCGCACCGCGGCTTACGATGCCGCGATCTCGAACTGGTTCAACCGGCAGCTCGAGATCGACGCGCCGGACTTCCGCGCCTTCGGCGGCAAGCTGATCCAGTCGCTGCGCTACGGCGAGAACCCGCACCAGACCGCGGCGTTCTACGCGACGCCCGACAAGCGCCCGGGCGTCTCGACCGCGCGGCAGCTGCAGGGCAAGGAGCTCTCCTACAACAACATCAACGACACCGATGCGGCCTATGAGTGCATCGGCGAGTTCGACACCAAGCGCACCGCGGCCTGCGTCATCGTCAAGCACGCCAACCCCTGCGGGGTCGCGGAAGGCGCCAACCTCGTCGAGGCCTATCGCAGGGCGCTGGCCTGCGATTCCACGTCGGCGTTCGGCGGCATCATCGCGATGAACCGCGCGCTCGACGCCGACACCGCGCGCGAGATCACCAAGATCTTCACCGAGGTGATCATCGCGCCCGATGCCAGCGAAGAGGCGATCTCGATCATCGGTGCGCGCAAGAATTTGCGCCTGCTGCTGGCCGGCAGCCTGCCCGATCCTCGCGCGGCCGGCCTCACCGCCAAGACGGTCGCCGGTGGCCTGCTCGTGCAGAGCCGCGACAACGCCGTGGTCGACGACATGACGTTCAAGGTCGTGACCAAGCGCGCGCCGACCGATGCCGAAATGCGCGACCTGAAGTTCGCCTTCCGCGTCGCCAAGCACGTCAAGTCGAACACCATCATCTACGCCAAGGACCTTGCCACCGTCGGCATCGGCGCGGGCCAGATGAGCCGCGTGGATTCAGCGTGGATCGCGGCACGCAAGGCTCAGGATGCGGCAGCCGAGCTGAAGCTCGCCGAGCCGCTCACCAAGGGCTCGGTGGTGGCCTCCGATGCGTTCTTCCCGTTCGCCGACGGCATGCTTGCCTGTATCGAAGCCGGCGCCACCGCCGTGGTGCAGCCCGGCGGTTCGATGCGCGACGACGAGGTGATCAAGGCCGCCGACGAGCACGGCATCGCCATGGTGTTCACGGGCACGCGGCACTTCAGGCACTAATTGCCACCGCCGTCATTGCGAGCGAAGCGAAGCAATCCAGTCTGTCTCCGCAAGGAAAGGTCTGGATTGCTTCGTCGCAAGTGCTCCTCGCAATGACGAGGATAGAGTTGCGTGTTGCGGCTACTCCCGCACCCGCATCAACAGCCCGAGCCCGGCGACGAAGAACACCACCAGCACGGCCATGCCGGCCTTCTGGCTCGCCGTTGCCGCGGTGATCACGCCGATCAGGAGCGGTCCGATGAAGGACGTCACCTTCCCGGTCAGCGCGAACAGGCCGAAATACTGCGCGATGCGGTCTTTCGGCGCGAGGCGGATCAGCAGCGTGCGTGAGGCGGCCTGCAGCGGGCCGCCGGCCGCGCCGATAAGGCAGCCCAGCACGAGATAGGCGCGCTCGGCCGCGCTCGAGAACATGGGAGCGCCCGGCAGCGGCGGCGCGACCTCGACGAACAGCACATGATCCTTGTCGACCAGGAGGATCGCCGCCACGGACAGCAACAACAGCAGCATGCTGCCGGCGATGACGCGCTTCGGTCCGAGATGATCGTCGAGCTTGCCGCCGAGCCAGGCGCCGAACGTGCCGGTGAACGCAAGCATGATGCCGAATGTGCCGATCTGGATGGTGTGCCAGCCGAAGGTGCCCGCGGCATAGATGCCGCCAAAGGCGAACAGCGACACCAGCCCGTCGGTGTAGATCATGTTGGCGAGCAGGAACGCCGCGAGCGATTTCTGCTGCGGCAAGCTTTTGATCGATTGCTTCAGCTCCGAGAGCCCTTCCTGCAGCGCTTCGCGCAGCGGGCGCTTGGCCGGGTAGTCGGGCGTGAACAGGAACAGCGGCGTCACGAAGATCACGAACCACACTGCGGTCAGCGGTCCGACGATGCGGTCGCCCTGGTGGCTGACCGGATCGAGCCCGAACAACGGCGTGAAACCCAGCAAGGTGCGGCCCGTCTCGGGATTGGCGGCGAGGAAGCCGAGCACGATGATCAGGCTGACGATGCCGCCGATGTAGCCGGTGGCCCAGCCGGTGCCGGAAAGCCGTCCGATCCGCTCGGGCGGCACCAGCGTCGGCATCATCGCGTTGTTGAAGACGGTGGCGAATTCCGCTCCCACGCTCGCGAGCGCGACCGCGGTGAGCAGGGGCGGAATGATGGCCTGATCGCCGGGCTTTCCGATCCACAAGGTGCTGGACGCCAGCACAAGCAGCACGCCGAAACCCGCGATCCACGGCTTCCTTCGGCCCGACGCATCCGCGATGGCGCCGAGCACCGGCGACATCAGCGCGATCGCAAGGCCTGCGGCCGCCATCGCAAATCCCCAGAGCGATTGGCCGGCGGCGGGATTGGGCGCGATGCTGGTGGCGAAATAGGGCGCGAACACGAAGGTCGTGATCAGCGTGAAATAGGGTTGAGCCGCCCAATCGAAGAAGATCCAGCTGACGACGGCGGCGCGCGGCGGATAAGTCCGCGGCGCACCGGCCATGCGCGCGTCGGGAGCGATCGTCGTCATCAAGCAGTCCTCATCACGAACAGTTTTGCCTCTCTTGGGGCAGACCGTATAGCATTGCAGCGAGGCGTGTGAACTGGTCCGACGCCGTGGCGGAAGTTTGATAATGTCGTCATATCTGACTCGGCGGACATTTTTCGCCTTCATAACCGCTCTGGCATTTGGTCTTCCGCCCGCGACCGCTCAAGATGCGCGGCGGGCCTATATTCCTGCGACGCCCGACACCGTGCGCGCCGTTGCCGCCGAACACGGCATGGTGGTCGCGCAGGAGAAGATCTCGGCGCAAATCGGCGCCGACATCCTGCGACGCGGCGGCAATGCAGTCGATGCTGCCGTCGCGACCGGCTTTGCGATGGCCGTGACTTATCCCCGCGCCGGCAATATCGGCGGCGGCGGCTTCATGGTGATCCATTCCGCCGACCGCAATGAAGACATCACGATCGATTATCGCGAGACGGCGCCGGCCGCGACCACGCCGGACATCTTCCTCGGCGCCGACGGCAAGCCCGATACGGCGAAGTCACGCGATTCCGCGCTCGGCGTCGGCGTACCCGGCACCGTTGCCGGTCTTTCCCTGGCGCTGGAGAAATACGGCTCCGGCCAGTTCACGCTGGCGCAATTGCTCGAGCCCGCCATTGCGCTTGCCCGCGACGGCTTCGTTGTGGGCGAGGACATCGCCGATACGCTGCCGGCCTGGCACCGGCGGCTCGCACGCTGGCCGTCCTCGGCCAAGATCTTCTCGCGGCCTGACGGCGCGCCACTTGGCGAGGGCGACAGGCTGATGCAGGGCGATCTCGCCGAAACCCTTGCGGCCATCGCGGCACAGGGGCCGCGCGGCTTCTACGAGGGGCCGGTCGCTGACGAGCTCGCCAAGGCCGTAAGCGACGCCGGCGGCATCATGACGCCCGCCGATTTGAAGGCCTATCAGGCCGTGATCCGGACGCCGGTGCGCGGCACCTATCGCGGCTATGACATCGTCTCGATGCCGCTGCCCTCGTCCGGCGGCGTCGTTCTGGTGGAGACGCTCAACATCCTCGAGGGCTTCCAACTCGCCGATTTGAAGCAGGGTTCGCCGGCGTCGCTGCATCTTTTGATCGAGGCGATGAAGCGCGCTTATGCGGACCGCGCCCGCTATCTCGGCGACCCCGCTTTCGTCAAAGCACCGATCGATACGCTGATTGCAAAGGACTACGCGGCCAAGCTGCGCACCGGCATCTCCGCCGAACGCGCCACCCCGTCGAAGGAGCTCGCATCCGCGGCCCCTTCGCCACGCGAGGGCAGCAACACCACGCATTTCTCCGTCGTGGATTCCCGCGGCAATGCCGTCAGCAACACCTACACGCTGAACTTCAGTTACGGCGTCGGCCTGGTTGCCGAAGGCACCGGCGTGCTGCTCAACAACGAGCTCGACGATTTCACCGCCGCCGTCGGCGCCTCCAATGCCTACGGTCTCGTCGGCTTCGAGCCCAATCTTCCCGGACCGGGCAAGCGTCCGCTGTCCTCGATGTCGCCGACCATCGTGCTCAGGGACGGCAAGCCGGTGCTGGTGACGGGCTCACCCGGCGGCAGCCGGATCATTTCCAGCGTGCTGCAGGTCGTCGTCAACGTACTCGATTACAAGATGGACGTGGCGGCCGCCGTCGCGGCGCCACGGCTGCATCACCAATGGCTGCCCGACGAAGTGCGCATCGAGCGGGGCTTTCCCGACGACGTGCTGCTCGGGCTGAAGGCGATGGGTCACACGATCGTCGAGCCGATGGGCCAGACGTCGGCGAACTCGATTCTCGTGTCGCCGAACGGGCCGCTGGGTGCGCCCGACCCCCGCACACGGGGCGCGGAAGCAGCGGGGCAGTAGCTGCATCCCTGCATAGCCCGAAGGCTTGCGCGCACCACGGCGCGTGCTACCACCGCGACCAAAGAAACGCGGGGAAATGCCGATGACCACGACCGATCCGAACCAGCGCATCGAACGCACCGAGATCGAAGACACCAGCCTCCTTGCTTTCTATCGCGACATGAACGTTCCGGAGCGGCGGACGTTCTGGGCCTGCGCGGCGGGCTGGGCGCTCGACGGCATGGACTTCATGATCTATCCGCTGGTGATCGGCACCATCATCGCGCTGTGGAGGGTCGATGCGGCGTCCGCTGGCCTCGCCGGCACGGTGACGCTGCTCGCCTCCGCGATCGGCGGCTGGCTCGGCGGCTATCTCTCCGACCATATCGGACGGGTGCGGACGCTGCAAATCACCATCATCTGGTTCTCGTTCTTCTCGCTGGTCTGCGCCGTCGTGCAGAATTTCGAGCAGCTCCTGATCGCGCGCGCCGTGCTCGGCCTAGGCTTCGGTGGCGAATGGGCGGCGGGCGCGGTGCTCATGGGTGAGGCGATCCGGCCGCAATATCGCGGTCGCGCCGTCGGCTCGGTGCAGTCGGGCTGGGCCGTCGGCTGGGGTCTTGCGGTGCTGTCGCAGGCGATCCTGTTCTCGGCCTTGCCGCCGGAGACGGCTTGGCGCTGGATGTTCGTGATCGGCGCGCTGCCGGCGCTGCTGGTGTTCTACATCCGCCGCTCCGTCACCGAGCCGGAGATCGCCGCCGAGGCCCGCGCCAGGCACGCCGCGAGCGGCAATCGCCCGGCGCTCTGGGAGATCTTCTCCGGTCCGATCCTGAAGACCACGATCCTGGCCTCGCTCATGGCAACGGGCTGCCAGGGCGGCTATTACGCCATCACGTTCTGGGTGCCGCAATTCCTGACCAAGGAGCGGCATCTGTCGGTGGTCGGCTCGACCGGCTATCTGTCGACGCTGATCATCGGCTCCTTCATCGGCTATCTCACCGGCGCCTGGCTAGCCGACCGGATCGGGCGGCGCAATCTGTTCCTGATCTTCTCGATCGGCGCCATCGCGGTGGTGCTGCTTTATACGCAGCTGCCGCTCACCAACGAGATCCTGTGGCTGCTCGGTTTCCCGCTCGGCTTCTTCGCCTCCGGCTATTTCTCCGGCATCGGCGCGTTCCTGACCGAGCTCTATCCGACGCGACTGCGCGGCTCCGGCCAGGGCTTTTGCTACAATTTCGGCCGCGGCATCGGTGCGCTGTTTCCGTTCCTCGTCGGCTCACTGTCGGCGTCGACGTCGCTTGCAAATGCAATCGCGATCTTCGCAGTGGTGGCTTACACGCTGTTCTTCATCGCCGCCTTCGCGCTGCCGGAGACGCGCGGACGCGTGCTGCACGCGCACTAGCCACAATCGTCATCCCGGGGCGGTGCGTAGCACCGAACCCGGGATCTCGAGATTCCGGGTCTGGTCCTTCGGACCATCCCGGAATGACGGTGAAACGAACTACCGCCCCACCTGGTACGGTCCACCCTTTTCCAGCGCGCGCGCATAGGCCGGCCGGGCGTGGATGCGCTCGAGGAATGCCATCGCCTTGGGGTGGCCCTGCTCGAGCCCGCCGCGCGCCTGTGCGGCTTCCAGCGGAAAGCTCATCTGGATGTCGGCGGCGGTGAACTCGTTGCCGGCGAACCACTCGCTCTTCGCAAGCTCGCCTTCCCAATAATCCATGTGCTGCTTGAGCTGCGGATTGACCAGCGTGGTCAACGCCTGGTTCGAGACCTTGCGCACCAGCGGACGAAGCAGAGCCGGCGCGCGCTTCGGCATCAGCGTGAACAGGAGTTTCAGCAGCAGTGGCTGCATCGCGGACCCTTCGGCGTAATGCAGCCAATAGGTGAAGCGCAGCCGCTCCGGCGTGTTCGGCGGCGGGATCAGCCGGCCGTTGCCGTAGGTTGCAACGAGATATTCGATGATCGCGCCGGACTCGGCGATGGTGTTGCCGTTGTCGGTGATGACAGGCGACTTGCCGAGCGGATGGATCGCGCGCAGCTCCTTCGGCGCGCGCATGTCCGGCTGACGCTGATAGCGCACGATCTCGTAGGGCACGCCCAACTCTTCGAGCAGCCACAGCACGCGCTGCGAGCGGGAATTATTGAGGTGGTGAACGGTCAGCATCGGTGAGGTCCCCAAGGCAGCGTGGTGGCTAGGCGTGGTCAGTCGGCCGCGCGTTCGTGCCAGCCCGGAAACGCAATGTCGAGCCAGGCTTGCGATATTTTCACCCGGGTATATTGACCTCGATAATTTACCCGGGTATTAAATGACCCCAACGTCGTCAATATGGCAATGATTCCAATGCAGAAGACTTTCACCGCCTTCCAGGGGCGGCACCGCCTGGTATCCGGGCCGGCCGGCGAGGTCGCGCTGGTCGTCAAGCGGGTGGCGCTGCAGCCGGACGCGCCCATCATCATCTTCGAGGACGCCACGGGCCGATCGATCGACTTCGACCTGCGCGGCGGAGACCGCGAGGTGCTGGCGCGGCTGGCGAAGCTCGTCCCGCCGCCGGCTGAGGAGAGCACGCCACCGAGCGAGCCGCGCGGGCGCGGCCGGCCGAAGCTCGGCGTGGTCGCGCGCGAGGTGACGTTGCTGCCGCGACATTGGGAGTGGCTGGGCGCGCAGCCGGGCGGCGCCTCCGTCGCGTTGCGCAAGCTCGTCGACGAGGCGAGGCGCGCGAGCGGCGACAAGGACCGCGAGCGGCAGGCGCGCGATGCGGCCTATCACTTCATGTCGACCATGGCAGGCAACCTGCCGCAGTTCGAGGAAGCTTCGCGCGCCTTGTTTGCGGACGACCGGCGACGCTTCACCGGCCTGATCGCGGATTGGCCGACCGACATCCGCGACCACATCGTCAAGCTCGCCTACAGCGACCGCGCGTAAACCGCGCGGCGCTCCTTCAACCTCCATCGACGGCCCAAGCCGCGCGCCTTGCGCGGCAACGGTCTCGCACGTCCCAATGAAAGGCCCATCCATGTCCGCCGCCAAGCCGCTCTGGACCACATTCCTGCGCTTCCTCGCGCCCTTGATGCTGAGCAATGCGCTGCAATCGCTGTTCGGCACCGTCAGCAACGTCTATCTCGGCCAGATGATCGGCGTCGATGCGCTGGCGGCCGTCTCGGTGTTCTTCCCCGTGATGTTCTTCCTGTTCGCCTTCGTGATGGGCCTCAGCACCGGCGCGACCGTCTTGATCGGTCAGGCTTTCGGCGCGCGCGAATTCGACAAGATCAAGACCGTCGTCGGCACGACGCTTGCGATCGGCCTCGTGCTGTCCATCTCGGTTGCGCTGATCGGCGGCCTCTTCAGTCGGCAATTGATGATGGCGCTCGCCACACCGGCCGATATCCTCGCCCCCGCCAGCGCCTATGCGCGGATCATGCTGCTCACCATGCCGCTCGGCTTCGTCTTCCTGCTGATGACCGCGATGATCCGCGGCGTCGGCGACGCGCTCACGCCGTTGCTGGCGCTGGCGTTGTCGACGGCGATTGGCCTCATCCTGACACCGGTCTTGATCCGCGGATCGTTCGGGCTGCCGGCGGCCGGCATCACCAGTCCGGCATGGGCGGCGGCGATCTCGAACACGCTCACCCTGATCGCGCTCGCGCTCCATCTGCGGCGAAAGAAGCACGCGCTCGCACCGGACGCGGCGCTGTTGCGCCAGCTGCGGCCGAACGGCGCCATGCTCGGCAAGATCCTCGGCATCGGCCTGCCAAGCGCCATCGGTATGGTCGTGATGGCGATCGCGGAGCTGGTGCTGCTCGGTCTCGTCAACGGCTTCGGATCGGAGGCCACCGCCGCCTATGGCGCCGTCAACCAGGTGATGGGCTACACGCAGTTCACGGCAATGTCGATTTCGATCGCGGTCTCGATCCTCGGCGCGCAGGCTGTCGGCGGCGGTGACCGAACCCGGCTCGACGGCATCGTGCGGATTGGACTCACCTTCAACCTCGTGCTGACCGGCGGGCTCGTCGCGCTGATCTATCTCGTCCCGCGCGCCGTGCTCGGCATCTTCATCACCGACAGCGCCGTGCTCGATCTGGCGAAAGGCCTGCTCGACATCGCCCTCTGGAGCTCCGTGCCGTTCGGCCTTGCCACGGTGTTCTCGGGGGCGATGCGCGCAGCCGGCGTGGCGTTGACGCCGATGCTGCTCGCGATCTTCGCGATTCTCGCGATCGAGCTGCCGGCCGCTGTGATCCTGAGCCACACCATCGGCCTTCAGGGCGTGTGGGCCGCCTATCCCATCGTCTTCTGCGCCATGTTTGTTTTGCAGATGGGCTATTACCTGCTGGTGTGGCGCAAGCGGGCGATCCAGCGTCTGGTGTGACCCTCAAAGTATTACGATCATCATTAAACGGTGGACCTGCGGGGCACGCTGCGCCACAATGGGTGAAAAGCGTCCTCAAGGGAGAACGAGTTTGACCCGCACCGCCCCGCAGTTCCTGTTCGATTTCGGCAGCCCGAACGCCTATCTCAGCCATCTCGCGATTCCCGCGATCGAGCAGCGCATCGGCGTCAAGTTCGAATACGTTCCGATCCTGCTCGGCGGCATCTTCAAATCGACCAACAACAAATCACCGGCCGAGACGCTCGCCGGCGTCAAGAACAAGCGCGAATTCCAGCAGGTGGAAACCGAGCGCTTCCTCAAGCGCTTCAAGGTCCAGCCCTATGCCTGGAATCCGCACTTTCCCGTCAACACGCTCAATCTGATGCGCATGGCCATTGCGGCGCAAATGGACGGCGTGTTCGAGAAATATGTCGAGGCCGCCTTCCACCACATGTGGCGCGAGCCGAAGAAGATGGACGATCCTGAAGTTGCGGCGAAGGCGCTGACGTCCTCCGGCCTCGATGCGCAGAAGCTGTTCGCCCGCAGCCAGGAGCCCGAGGTAAAGGCGATGCTGATCAAGAATACCGAGAACGCCGTCGTCCGCGGTGCGTTCGGCTCGCCGACCTTCTTCGTCGGGAACGAGATGTTCTTCGGCAAGGAGCAGCTCCGCGAGGTCGAGGAGATGGTGCTCGCGACATAGCCGCTCGTTCTCCGGCGACAGAATGTGATCGTGGCGACATTCCGGATTGCTTCGCTTCGCGCGCAATGCCGACTATAAGTAGCCGCCAAGAGCAACAAGGGAGCATCCCATGCGCATTCTCGTGGTCGGCGCCGGCGCCATCGGCGGCTATTTTGGTGGCAGGCTGTTGCAGGCCGGCCGCGACGTCACCTTCCTGGTCCGGTCGCGCCGCGCCGGCGAACTGGCGGAGGCCGGGCTCGTGATCAAGAGCCCGAATGGCGATGTGACCCTGAAGAATCCGCCGACCGTGCAGGCCGATGCGCTCAAGGACAAGTTCGATGTCGTGCTGCTGAGCTGCAAGGCGTTCGACCTCGACGACGCCATCAAATCGTTTGCCGCGGCGGTCGGACCGAACACCGCCATCATCCCCATGCTCAACGGCATGCGCCATCTCGACATCCTCGACGCCAGGTTCGGCAAGGAGCGCGTGCTCGGAGGCCTCTGCGCCATCGCCGCAACCTTGAACGAAAAGCGCGAGGTGGTGCAGCTGCAGCCGATGCAGGCGATCAATTACGGCGAGCGCGACGGAACGCTGTCAGACCGCGTCAAGGCGATCGACGAAGCCTTCAAGAGCGGCATCACGGGCGCTGCCGCCAGCCAGAACATCATGCAGGACATGTGGGAGAAGTGGGTGTTCCTCTCCTCGCTCGCCGCGTCCACCAGCCTGATGCGCACCTCCGTCGGCAACATCCTGGCGGCGCCCGGCGGCCGGGATTTCCTGCTCGGCATGCTGGACGAGACCAGCGCGATTGCGGCAGCGTCCGGCTATCCGCCGGGCGGCCCGTTCTTCGAGCGCGTGAAGGGCAACCTCACCACCGAGGGATCGCCGATGACGGCCTCGATGTTCCGCGACGTCAAGGCCGGCCTGCCGGTCGAGGCCGATCATGTCATCGGCGACCTCATCGCGCGCGCCGATGCCGCCAAGGTGCCTGTACCGAAGCTGCGCATCGCCTACACGCATTTGAAGGCGTATGAGAAGCAGCGAGCAGGGTAGGCAGCAGCTACACACTCCGCTGGCGTCCCGGACAAGCGAAGCGCAGATCCGGGACCCCCGCGCGAGCGCTTGCGCTCGTCGCGACCACAGGCAGTGGTTATGGCGCGAGCTGGTCACCACGAGTCGTCGCCAAACGCGATCCTGTGGCTATGGGTCCCGGGTTCGCGCTTTGCGCGCCCCGGGACGACGAGCTGTGTTGACCGCTCGACCCCGCGCTATTTGAGATACGCCAGATAGTGCGAGACCGCCGTGATCTCCTCGTCGCTCATGTGATAGGCGACATCGGCCATCGCGGCGACGCCGCCGCCGACGCGCTGGCCCGCTTTGTAATCGTGCAGCGCCTTGACCAGATATTCCTCACGCTGCCCCGCGAGCCGCGCGACGCCCTTGGTGCCGGCGAAACTGTCCGTGTGGCATGAGGCGCAGCGGCGGCCGGCGGCAACTTGCGCGCCCTTTTTCGAAAGGTCCGGATCCGTATCGTCCGGTCCCTTCGGCGGGGTCATTTGCGAGAAATAGGCGCCGAAACTGCGGATGTCCTCGTTGGTGATCTCTTCGGCAATCGGCTTCATCTGGTCGTTCTTGCGCGAGCCGGCGCGGAAGAACACGAGCTGCCACTGGATGAACTGATCGGGCTGCCCGGCCAGCGAGGGAATGTTCTCGGTTTGGGAAATGCCGTTCTCGCCGTGGCAACCGGAGCAGACCGAAGCCTTCTCCTTGATTGCGGCATTATCGGCGGCCTGTGCCGGGACGAAGGCTGGCAATGCGAGCAATAGCGCGCCGCTTACGTACCAAGAAAAACGACGGCCCATGATGAGGATTCCGATCTGTCTGGCTCGTCATTCCGGGGCGTGCGGAGCACGAGCCCGGAATCCATAACCACGAATCGGGGTTATGGGTTCCGGACTTGCGCTGGCGCGCAATCCGGAACGACAGCCGTTGAAACGAAAGAGGCTGCGGCAGCTTCAGGCCACCGCAGCCTCGTGTCGCGTACGCGCTACTTCTTGCTGTAGCTGATGCGATAGATCGCGCCGGCCCAGTCGTCGGCGACGAGGATCGAACCATCCTTGGCGAGGATGATGTCGTCGGGGCGGCCGAGATAGCCCTGGTCGCCCTCGATCCAGCCGGAGGCAAACACCTCCTGCTTGGCGTTCTTGCCGTCAGGCCCGACGATCACGCGCATGATGCGGCCGCCCTGGTACTTGTGACGATTCCAGGAGCCGTGCTCGGCGATCAGGATGTTGTTCTTGTACTCGGCGGGAAACTGGTCGCCGGTATAGAACTTCATGCCGAGCGGAGCGACGTGAGCACCGAGGTTCAGCACGGGCGGCGTGAACTCGGAGCATTTGTGGCCCATCGCGAACTTGTCGTCAGGCAGATTGCCCTGGTGGCAGTAGGGATAACCGAAGTGCTCGCCGATCTTGTTGATCATGTTCAGCTTGTCGCTGGGCAGATCATCGCTGATCCAGTCGCGGGCATTCTCGGTGAACCAGTACTTGCCGGTGCGCGGATCGACGTCGCCGCCGACCGAGTTGCGAACGCCGAGCGCATAGATCTCCGCGTTGCCGGTCTTGGGATCGACGCGGCGGATCTGCGAGACGCTGGTCGGGGGGACGCCGATGTTGAAGGGCGGTCCGAACGGAATGTAGAACCAGCCTTCCTTGTCGACCGCGATGTACTTCCAGCCATGCGCGGCGTAGGACGGCATGTCGTCATACACGACCTTGCCGTCGCCGAGCTTGTCGAGGTTGGCCTCGGCGTTGTCGTAGCGGATCAGCTTGTCGACGGCGATGACGTAGAGCGCGCCGTCCCTGAAGGCGAGACCTGTGGGCATGTTCAGCCCCTTGAGGATGGTCTTGACCTCTTTCTTCCCGCCATTGTCCTTGATGGCGTAGACGTTGCCGAGGCCGAACGAGCCGACGAACAGCGTGCCTTTGTCACCCCAGGCCATCTGCCGCGCGGCCAGCACGCCGGAGGCATAGACCTCCATCTTGAAGCCCGGCGGCAACTTGACCTTCTTGATGATGTTGGCGAGCTCGGCGTCGGAGGCGCCGGTCGCCGGACCCGAGGGCGGCGCGAGGCCCTTCTGCGCCTCGGTCTCATCGCCGAGGAACCAGTCATCCGGCGGATGGGTCCAGAACTCCTTGGTGCCGGATTCGTATTTCTTCAGCGGTTTGCTTTTGTCCTGCGCATTGCCAACGCTGGTCCCCGCAAGAAGGGCCACGGCTGCAAGCGCCAACACGGACCGATGGAACATCGATGTCATCGCGTCACTCCCCTAAGGCAGCCGTCAGGGCTGCGATTTATTTTGTTTTGCTAGTCGAGAGGCGAAGTTTGGGATCTGCCGAGAGGCAGATTTAAAAAGCTAGCACATCTGGGAGCGCTGAGAAGGCATCGCGTGTGCTGCGGTTACGCTCAATAAAAATTGAGGCGGATTGTCGGCGAAGGCAAACGCGGCGACGACGACGTTCTCGCTGCAACGCGGAATCAAGCGGGCCAAAGGGCGTCAAACAAAAAATGCGAAAACAACCCCATGCACAGTAGAAGGGACGCGGGTTACGCTGCTCGGGGTTGACCCGACAGGCACTTGACTCGTCGGGCAAAACACCAATCGCGGCGCTCAACTGGCGACCGGGTAGGGTCCGTCTTCGAACACCGTGTCATGATAGCCCTTCGCGCCGATCTCGCACGCCAGCGCACTGCGAAAATCGCAGCCATCGCGCAAGGCTTTCAGCACATGCGCGAAGTCGAATTCAGGCCGCCAGCCGAGCTCACGCCGCGCGCGCTCGTTGACATAGACGCGGTCGATCTCCGCGAACAGCTGCCAACCGCGCGCCGCATAAAGCTGCGCGCACTCCGGATAGAGCTCACGCACGACCGCGGCCGCATCGCGCGCCAGCGCGGCGAGATGGCGCGGCTCGAACGGGCTGGTGGCCGAGACGATGTAACGGGCAAAGCCGATGTCCGGCGCACGGCTGGCGGCGAGCAGATGGGCGCTCACGGCATCCGCTATATCCAGCCGGCGATAGAGCAGCTCGTTCGCCTGCGCGTTCTCGAGCGGATAGGCCGACCGCATCGCGGGATCATCGTCGTCTTCCGGAAAGAAGCGTGAGGTCCGCAACACCAGAACCGGCAGGCCGCGCTCGCGGAAGAACAACTCGCACAGCGTCTCCGCCATCAGCTTTGTCGTGCCGTAGATGTTCTTCGGGACCGGCGGCAGGTCCTCGGTGACCCAGACCGCGGCCTGAACCGCTTCGGGGCGGAGCTGCGAGCCGAACGCGCTGGTCGTGCTGGTGAAGACGAAGCTCCTGACGCCGGAAGCGACCGCCGCCTCGAGCAGATTGAGCGTGCCTGACACGTTGGTGTCGACGAAGTCCTGCCTGGAATGGGTCGCCACATGCGGCTTGTGCAGCGTCGCGGTGTGGATCACGGCCGTCACGCCGGCCATCTGGCGCCGTACGAAGTCGGCATCGACGATCGAGCCGACGGCGTCGGTGAAGGGCGATGGCTTCAGGTCGACGCCGCGCGCAATGGAACCGCGCCCGCGGAGCGTCCGCAGGATGGCCTCGCCGAGGTGACCCGCGCTACCCGTGACCAGAATTGTCATGACAGGCCCGAACCAGCCGCCAGCGGCGTGGCGAACCACGTTTCCGTCCGGTCTGGCTGGATGCTTGGGAGAAAATTGGAGCGGGCGAAGGGGCTCGAACCCTCGACCCCGACCTTGGCAAGGTCGTGCTCTACCACTGAGCTACACCCGCATCCTGTGTCGGTCGCGTGACGCGCCGGCAACGGCTGTCGTATGCCAAAAGCGGGAAGGGAATGCAACAGCTACCGGTGGCATAGATGCGCATCTTCTGACCCGATATGGAGCCAAAGGCGGCCAAATCGGCCGAAAAGGGCCCGGAACCGCCGAATCGGCCTCCGTGGATTGAAATTCGGCCCATTCGGCCCAATTTAGGAGCCGACAGCGAAGCATAGGGAGCGGCGACGTGCTAAAGACCCGCCAATCCAGATATCAGACGAGGGGACGCCGTGACGATCATCGACCAGGGTAACGGAGCGGCTGGCCCGGCTGCGGCCGATCTGATCAAGGACACCACCACCCAGACCTTCATGAAGGACGTCATCGAGGAATCGAAGCGCCAGCCGGTGCTGATCGATTTCTGGGCGGAGTGGTGCGGACCCTGCAAGCAGCTCACCCCCGTCTTGGAAAAGGCCGTCAGGGCCGCCAAGGGCAAGGTCAAGCTGGTCAAGATGAACATCGACCAGCATCCGGCCATCCCCGGCCAGATGGGCATCCAGTCGATCCCGGCGGTGATCGCCTTCGTCAACGGCCAGCCGGCCGACGGCTTCATGGGCGCGGTGCCCGAGAGCCAGCTCAACGCCTTCATCGAAAAGCTGACCAAGGGCGTCACCGCTCCGGGCGAGGTCAACGTCGCCGAGATCGTGCAGGAAGCCGACGCCGTGCTCGCCGAGGGCGACGCCGCTGCGGCCGCGCAGATCTATGCCGAGGCGCTGCAGCATGATTCGACCAACATCGCCGCGCTCGCCGGCCTTGCGAAGTGCTACGCCGTCTCCGGCGCGATGGAGCAGGCCAAGCAGACGCTGGCCATGGTGCCGGAATCCAAGCGCAACGACCCCGCGGTGAAGGCCGTGCAGACTGCGATCGATCTCGCCGAGCAGGCGCAGTCGCTCGGGCCGGTCGCGGAACTGGAACAGAAAGTCGCCGCAAACCCGCTCGATCATCAGGCCCGATTCGACCTGGCGACCGCGCTCAACGCGCAAGGCGACCGCGCTGCGGCCACCGCGCAGCTGCTCGAGATCGTCAAGCGCGACCGCAAATGGAACGACGACGGCGCCCGCAAGCAGCTCGTGCAGTTCTTCGAGGCCTGGGGCGGCACGGATGATGCAACGGTCGAGGGACGCAAGCGCTTGTCGACGATCCTGTTTTCGTAAGACGCAAGCTGGCTGAGTCAGCGGGGACCAGATGCCGATCAACATCGAATATCGCGGGCCCGCCGACCTTCCGGAAATCATTCCGGTGTTTCCGCTGCCGGGCGCGCTGCTGCTGCCGCGCGGCCAGATGCCGCTCAACATCTTCGAGCCGCGCTATCTGTCGATGGTCGACGACAGCTTTCGCGACGGCCATCGCCTGATCGGCATGATCCAGCCCGACGTCACGCACTCCGCGAAGGATTCCGACAAGCCGACGCTGTTCCGTGTCGGCTGCGTCGGCCGCATCACCCAGCTCGCCGAATCCGGCGACGGCCGCTACATCCTCGAGCTCACCGGCGTCTCGCGCTTCAGGGTGCTCGAGGAGCTCGAGGTGCTGACCGCCTACCGGCAATGCAAGGTGGATTTCTTCGCCTTCGCCGATGACTTCACCGCGCGCATGGGCGAGGACGAGGTCGACCGCGAGGCGCTGCTGTCGGTGCTGGCGGACTTCCTCAAGGCCAACAATCTCAAGGTCGACTGGGAAGGCGTCGAGAGCGCGCCGAACGAGGCGCTGGTCAACGCGCTGGCGATGATGTCGCCTTACGGCCCCGCAGAGAAGCAGGCGATGCTGGAAGCGCTCGACCTGAAGACCCGCGCCGAGATCCTGATCGCGGTCACCGAGATGGACCTCGCCAAGAAGCGCACCAGCGGCGATCCGCCGCTGCAGTAGCCGACATAGCGGCACAACTTCCGTCATGCCCGGGCTTGTCCCGGGCATCCACGTTCTTTGGCGACAACAAAACGTGGATGGCCGGGTCAAGCCCGGCCATGACGACGACAGAGAGCCGTCCATAACCTCTAGGAATGACCGCGGATGCGCTTGCGGCCGGTGATCATCGCGCGGATCAGGTTCTCGCGCTGGAGAAGCGCCATCGTCACCACGCCCAGCACATGCAGCACGACCAGGACGATGACGGCGTCCGACGAGTAGTGGTGGGTGTCTTCGACCCACCAGACGCCGAAGAAGGTGACGGTGACCGACATCGCCCCCGTGATCGCCGAGACGATGAGCGAGGCCAGCAGCGCCACCAGCATCAGCGTGCCGGCGGGGTTGAGCCCGATATAGCGGCCGGTGATGCCGCGGCGCAGATTCCAGAGATAGCCCGGCGCCGCCCGGAGCCTGATCCTCATCATGCGGAAGCGCGAATAGCGGCTTCCCCAGAAGCCCCAGACGAGGCGAAAGGCGAGAAGCCCGAGCACCGCATAGCCGACGATGCGATGAAGGCGGTCATAGACCGTCGGCGTGAACCACGCCGCCAGAACGCACGCCGCGAGAAGCCAGTGCCAGAGGCGCAGCGGGAGGTCCCAGACTGCGACCGTCCGCGAAGCCGTTCGATCCGCGGGGGTCCTGTCGGACACCCCGCGCGCTTCTGGCATTGCGTCTTCAGTCAAGCAAAGACAATCCTCAAAGCCCTGCTTCGCGCAGATCGCGTCGCGCCGTCTATGTCACGCCTTGCTTCGCAACTTACTTGGCGATCGTGTGCTTCAGGCTGAGATCTTCGGGGCTGTAGAACAGCTCGTAGAGCTTGCCTTCCTTGACGCCGTAGACCTCGTAGCACGAACCTTCGATCTTGGAGCGCCGCACCTCGTAACCCAGCGCCTTCGCCTTGGCTTCGGCTTCGCTGGCCGGCTTCCACGACGCCTTGTCGAGCTTGGTGCAGTCCTTGAAACCGTCGGCCATGGCCGCCGACCCCATGCCGATCCCGACCGTCAGTGCAATGGCAACAACACGAATGACCTTCACGAACATCTCCTCCTCTGTCGTGCGAGCTACGCGAGCCGCGAAGCGAGACCGAAGGAAGCAAAGGGGATGATGAAGTCAATCCGGTACGGGCTTGGCGCATTTAGATAAGTTCTAACGGCAGCCAAAAGCCGTGTGCTCTCCGTGCGACGAATGCTGCGGCCTTACGTCTCACGGACGGTAGGTGTTGCTAATAGCCGGCCACCGCCATCGCGACGACGGCGCTGAGCGCCATCCAGCCGAAGTGCCGGCCGCGCGTGGCCCAGGCGTTGGCGAGCGCAGAGAAGCCGAACACGCAGGCCATGGTGGCGACGATCCAATGACGGGCCGGCTCCGATCCCATCCAGGGCACCGCGATCAGGAGCACGCCGCCGCCGATCCAGGCAATGGTCGAGGCCTGCCAAACCAGGCGGATCAGGGTGCGAAGCCGTTCCGGCTCGATGCGGGCGCGGGCGAACACCTTGGCTTCGCCAAGGTAGCCGTGAATGAGCGCCACGACGATGGTCAGCACGCCGGCGCACTGGAGCAAGAGATCACGCATCATTGTCACCATACATATATGTATGGTGACATAGGTGTTGGCGCGCGGCCTGTCAATACACTAATGTATGGTTGGATTTGGAGCCGATATGACCGAACAGCTTTCCGCGGACGACTGGATCAAGGAAGGGCTGAAGGCGCTCGGCAAGAGCGGCTTCACGGCGCTGAAGGCAGACCCGCTGGCAAGGGCCATGGGCGTCTCACGCGGCAGCTTTTATTGGCATTTCGCCGATCTCGCGGCGTTCCACGCCGCCGTCCTGAAGCGCTGGCGCGAGATCGCGGCGGAGCAGATCATCGCCGACGTCGAGGCCGCCGACGACGAGCCGCTGAAGGCGCTGCTGCGCAGATCGTTCGGCGCGCGGCTCGACCTCGAGCGCGCGGTGCGCAACTGGGCCGCGTTCGACGCGGCGGCGCAAGGAGCGGTGCGCGCAATCGACCGCCGCCGCATCGACTATATCGAGCAGTTGCTGGCAAAGCGCGGCCTCGCTCCGGCGACGGCGCAGGCCCGCGCCCAGATCCTCTATTGGACGTTTCTCGGCTTCGCCCTGTCGGGAGCACCGGTCCCGGCTGCCAGGCTCGAAGGCCCGCTCGACGAAATTATGCGGATGGTTTCCGCCTAGACCGCGGTTTTTGTGCTAGAGGCAATCGATTGCCGGAGACCCCAATGAACGCGCCCACCGAACGTCCCGAAGCCAGCGTCGATCCCAAATTGCTGGAGATTCTCGTCTGCCCGCTGACGAAGGGGCCGCTGGAGTTCGACTCCGCGAAGCAGGAGCTGATCTCGCGCAGCGCCAAGCTCGCTTATCCGATCCGCGACGGGATTCCGATCATGCTGCCGGAAGAGGCACGAAAGATCGATTGAGGTCGGCGTCGTCCCTGCGAACGCAGGGACCCATAACCACAGGGAGTGGTTATGTGGCTAACTGATCACTCCGAGTCTTCGCCAAATTCCTGCTGCGGCGTATGGGTCCCGGATCTGCGCTTCGCTTGTCCGGGACGACGGCGGAGTGTGAGGCACGAGCGCTCACTAAACGCGCCGCTTACAGCGCCTCGCCCTTCAACAGCCGCGGCACCTCGCCCGTCAATCCGGCGGCCTGGCGGATGAAGAGATTCTTCAGCGGCGGGGCGCGGTCGACGAGGCCGAGGCCGATGTCGCGGACGGTGCGCAGCAGCGTCGACTGGTTCGAGAACAGGAAGTTCAGCGAGTTGGTGGCAACGCCCATCGCCATGGTGTCGAAGCGACGCCAGCGCTGGTAGCGCTCGAGCACGTCGGCCCCGCCGATGTCCATGCCGAGCCGCGCGGCATCGACGACGACCTCGGCCAGCGCAGCGACATCCTTCAGACCCATGTTGAGGCCCTGGCCCGCGATGGGATGAATGACATGGGCGGAATCGCCGACCAGCGCGAGGCGGGTGGCGATGAAGGAGCGCGCGACGAAATAGGACAGCGGAAAGGCGCGCGGCTTGTCGAGCGCCTTCACCTCGCCGAGATGCAGGCCAAAGCGCTGCTCGAGCTCGGCGTGGAATTCCTCATCGCTGAGCGCAATGATGCGCGCGGCCTCAGTCCGGCGCTCGGTCCACACCAGCGACGAGCGCTTGCCCGAGAGCGGCAGGATCGCGAAGGGGCCTGCCGGCAGGAAGTGCTCCTCGGCGCGGCCTTCGTGATCGCGCTCGTGACCGACGGTGACGACGATGCCGGACTGGTCATACTCCCAGCCATGGGTCGCGATGCCGGCGCGCTCGCGCAGTTTCGACCGCGCGCCGTCCGCGGCGACCAGGAGACTGGCGGCGACCACGCTGCCGTCGCCGAGCGTCACATCGATGCCTTCGGGGCGCGCGTCATAGGAGGCAACGGTGGTGGCGCGCAGATCGATGCCTTCCGCCTCGGCCCGCGCCGTCAGCGCATCGATCAGGCGGCGGTTCTCGACCATATGCGCAAACGGCTCGCCCGGCGCGACGTCGCCGGCGAAATTGAGGAACACCGGACGGGTGGCGTCTTCCAGCTTGGAGTCGGTGACGACCATGTCGAGGATCGGCTGCGCCTCGGCCCTGACGTCGTCCCAGGCGCCGATCGCTTCGAACAGCCGGCGGCAGGCGGCCACGATCGCGGTGGCGCGGGGGTCGCGGCTCGGCCGCGTGCTGAGCGCGGGATCGGCGACGATGACGGGGATCTCGGGCCCGAGCCCCTGGCGTAACGCCAAGGCCAGTGCGAGGCCGGCAAACGCGCCGCCGCCAATGACAATGCTACCCTGTACCGACATACCCAAATTCCCGGCCAATTCTCGGTCTTGCTAGCAGACTTGAGCTGGGCGAAACAGTGCGGTGAAACAAGGGCGGAGCGGCCCAAATGTGCCATTCCGGAGCATCCGGCCCGGTGGGACGGCAAGAAAGTTCGCACGATGTCCAAAAGCCTGTTCGACCTCATTTCGATCCTCGACCTCGAACAGCTCGAGGTGAACCTGTTCCGCGGCACCAGCCCGAACACGGACTGGCAGCGGGTGTTCGGCGGCCAGGTGATCGGGCAGGCGATGGTCGCAGCCTGCCGCACCGTCGAAGGCGTCGAAGGGCGCCTGCCGCATTCGCTGCATTGCTATTTCATCCTGCCGGGTGACCCCAAGGTCCCGATCATCTACCAGGTCGAGCGCCTGCGCGACGGCAAGAGCTATTCGACCCGCCGCGTCACCGCGATCCAGCACGGCAACGCGATCTTCTCGATCATGGTGTCGTTCCATGCCGAGGAAGAGAGCGCGTTCGATCACCAGGACAAGATGCCTGACGTACCGCCGCCGGAGAAGCTGACCGCGGAGGAGGTTTCAAAGCAGCCGCTGTTCAAGGAGATGCCGGAGTTCATCCGCCGCTATTACGAGATGGACCGGCCGATCGAATTGCGTCCCGTCGAGATCGGCCGCTATTTCGGCCAGAAGGTCGACGACGGCCGCATCCATATCTGGATCCGCACGGCGGCAAAGCTTCCTGACGATCCCGCGCTGCATTTGTGCGCGCTCGCCTACGCCTCGGACTTCTCGCTGCTCGACGCCATCATGGCGCGCTATGGCCGCACGCTGTTCGACAAGCGCATGATGCCCGCGAGCCTCGATCACGCGATGTGGTTTCACCGCCCGTTCCGCGCCGACGAATGGCTGCTCTACGCCCAGGATTCGCCGAACGCGCGCGGCGGCCGCGGCCTGTCGCGCGGCCTCATCTTCAAGCCCGACGGCACACTGGTGGCCTCGGTCGCACAGGAGGGCTCGGTGCGCGAGCGCAAGGCCTAGCCCCCACAAGGCCTAACTCCATCAGCCGCCCTGAAGGCCCGTCGCCTTGATCACCGGGCCCCATTTCAGCCTTTCCCGCGTTTCGAAACGGGCAAGGTCCGCCGGCGTTCCGCCGGCCGCATCAAGCCCGAGCTCGTGCAGCCGCTTCCTGGTCTCGGGCAGGGCCAGCGCCTTGGCGAACTCGCCGTTCAGAAGCTCGATGATGGCGCGGGGCGTATCGCGCGGGGCGTAGAACGCGTTCCATCCGGCCATCTCGAAATCCGGCACGCCCTGCTCGGCGACGGGTTTCACACCCGGCAGCAGCTCGCTCGGCTTCAGCACGGTGATGCCGAGCGCCTTGAGCTTGCCGTCGTCGATCTGGGTGCGCACCGCCGTGACCGTATCGATGATCAGCGGCACCTGCCCGCCGAGCACGTCGGTCATCGCCGTCGCGGATCCTTTGTAGGGAACGCCGAACATCGGCGCGCCCGTCACCTCCTTGAGAAACTCGAAGATGACGCGCGCCGTCGTGCTGGGCAGGGCGATGTCGATCCTGTCGGGCTTTGCTTTCGCGGCACTGATCAGGTCAGCCACGCTGTTGCCGGCAAAGGACGGGCTGGCTGTGATCACCAGCGGCAGCTTGCCGACCAGGATGATCGGCGCAAAATCCTTGTCCGGCACGAAACCCATCGCGGGGTACATGAACTCATTCATGGTCTGGGTGGCGTTGGTGCCCATCAGCAGCGTGTAGCCGTCGGGCTCCGAATGCGCCGCCTGCTCGGCGCCGATATTGCCGCCGGCTCCGGGCTTGTTCTCGACATAGAAGCGTTGCCCGAGCGTTCGCGACAGATGGTCGGCGAGGTAGCGTGCGACGACGTCGGTGCCTTGCCCAGCCTGATAGGGAACGATGATCCTGACGGGCCTCGTCGGATAGGTCTGCGCCAGGCTTGCGCAGCTCCATAGCAGGGCCAGCCATCCCACGGCCCATTTCGCGGATTTCAGCATGCTCGTTTCCTCCCTTTATGATTGTTTTGATGGTCTTCTTGTTGTTGGCCGTCGTCTTATCGTCGTGCAGTGTCCTTCCGTTGCAGCGTGACGATGCCCGCTTCGATCAGACGGTCGATCATCGCGTCGTCAAGACCGACCTCCGCCAGAACTTCGCGGCTATGCTCGCCGAAGCGGGGCGGCCGTCGCCCCACGCCGCCGGGCGTCTCTGCCAGCTTCACGGGAATGCCGGGGGCGCGATGGCCTTCGCGGTCCACCAGCATATCGCGATGGGTGACATGGGCCTGCGCGAATGCCTGCGGCACGGTGTTGACGGCGCCGGCGGGAACGCCGGCCTGCATCAGCTCGCGGCAGAGATCATCGGACTTGAATCCGGCCAACGTACGCTCCAGCTCCGTGCGAAGCGCCGCCACGTGACGGAGCCGATCGGCATTGGTGCGGAAACGTGGGTCGTCGAGCAGATCGCCGCGTCTCACCTTCTGGCAGAAGCGGCGGAACTGGCCGTCATTGAGGATGCCGAGAAAGATCTCGCCGTCGGCCGCCGCAAATTTGTCATAGGGGGCGATGTTGGGATGGGCACTGCCGAGACGGCCGGGCACGTTGCCCGAGCAGATCCAGTTCGCGGCGTGCGGGACCAGAAGGCCGAGCGCAGTGTCGAACAGAGTCGCTTCAACGCGCTGCCCGCGCCCGCTTCGTTCGCGCGCCGCAAGTGCGAGGAGGACACCAACGAGCGCGTTGTAGCCGGTGACATAATCGACGATGGGAACGCCGACGCGCGTCGCGCCGGAATCCTGCGAGCCGTTGATGCTCATCAGTCCGCACATGGCCTGCAGGACGGCATCGTAGCCCGGCAGTCCGCCGAGCGGCCCGTCGGCGCCGAAGCCGGAGATGGCGCAATAGATCAGGCGCGGAAATCGCTCGGACAGATGGGCCTCGTAGCCGAGCCCCCAGCGTTCCATCGTGCCGGGCAGAAAGTTTTCCACCAGCACGTCGGCATCTCCAAGCAGGGCTTCGAGAACCGCGCGCCCCTCGGCCCGCGACAGATCGAGCGCCATGCCGCGCTTGCCGCGATTGACGGCGCCGAAATACGCCGCCTGTCCCGCGGCGTCGAAGGGAGGCCCGAGCCCGCGGGTCTCGTCGCCTGACGGCGGCTCGATCTTGACGATGTCGGCGCCATGATCGGCCAGCATCTGCGTGCAGAGCGGCCCCGCCAGCACGCGCGAGAGATCGACGACCTTGAGGCCGGTCACCGCTCCGCGCGTGAGGTCAGGTGCGGGCATGCTCATTCGCCCTGTTGGTTGCCGTCAGCCGCGGCTTGGCAGTTGCACGATGCCGGTTCCGAGCACCGAGACTTCGTTGTCCTGGTTGTGAGCTTCCTGCTCGATCTCGACCAGGTGACGCCCGTTCTCGATGAATTTGCGCTTCACCTTGCCTTTGATGAACAGGATGTCGCCCTCGGGATTGTGCCGGCGGATCTTGCAGCTGGCGCGGCGCAGGAAGCCGTCATCGCCCATCCAATTGGTGAGGTGATGGGTGAGCCAGGAGCAACGCTCCGGACCGTAATCATAGGCGCCGGGCGCGCCGACCTCGAGCGCAAACTCTTCTTCCCAATGCACGCGCTCGGGACAGTCGGGGATGCCGAAGCGGTTCGGAATGCCGAGACCGCGATGGGCGTCCTGCAGCTTCCAGGCGAGCTTGTTGGCGCGGATGTAGAGACCGCCCCAGCCCTGCGCATAGGCGATGAAGCCGGTGACCGTCATCGGGCCCTTCAGCATCGTCGGCAGCGCCTCGCCTTCGGTGACGTCCTGCCAATAGCGCGGGCGCGAGCCCTGAATGCGCTCCTCGGCGTAGAGCTTGTAGGCGGCGGCCAGTTCCTCCTGGCTGTAGCGGCGCGGCGCGCGGGCCTTGACCTCGCGATATTTGGTGCCCTGGTCGCGCGCATGGTCGCGCTCGGTGCGGAAGCACCAGCTGTCCGCCTCGGCGACGAGATCGCCCTGCTGGTTGAAGAAATCGACGTGATAGGTCTGCTGGATGGCCCGTCCGGCAAAGCGCGTCTGGTGCTCGACCAGGTCCTTCAGCTTGGCTTCGGTCGAAATCACGTCGTTGCGGCGGACGGCCTTGTGCCAGGTCCAGTCCGCGCCCGACCACATCGCATGAACGCCGGGCATGCCGCCGACATAGCCCGACACGATGCGGCTGGTCGAGAACAGGAAGCTCGGCAGCGCAATGATGCCGCCATGATTGGTCTTGGCGGCATAGTCGGGATCGCACCAGAGCGGATTGTCGTCGCCGATGCCGTGCGCGTAGTGGCGGATGTTGTCGCGCGTCGCCTCGTAGCACCAGGGCTCGGCGGTCACGCCGATGGCGACGCCGATGCGCTTGCGCAGATCATCGAGGCCCTCTTCGGTGATCTTCGGAAACCTGGTTTCGATCTTGTCCAGCATTGACGTTCCTTTCCTCTAATTCGCTGCTTCTGATTGTCTGGCGGCCTGTTCGCGGTCTCGCAGCACCTTGCGGTTGACCTTGCCGGCCGGCGTCTTGGGGAGCTCCGTGACGAAGCTGACCAGACGCGGATATTCGTGATGGCTGAGGCGCTGGCGCACGACGTCCTGGATCTCGTGCTCGAAGGAGGTGTCGCCCGGCCGCTCCGTGACCACGAACGCCTTCACCACCTGTCCACGCAGGGCATCGGGAACGCCGATGGCCGCGGCCTCGCGCACTTGCGGATGCTTCAGGATCGCATCCTCGATCTCGACCGCGCTCATGGTCCAGCCGGCGGAGATGATGACGTCGTCGGCGCGGCCGCCGTGATAGAAATAGCCGTCCTCGTCGATGCGGCCGAGGTCCTTGGTCGCGATCCACTCGCCGCGGCGCCAGACCTTCAGCTCGCCGGTGACGTTGGTCGCGCAGGGCTTGCCTTCGGCGTCCTGCACTTCGACGCGCCCGCCGGGGATCGGCTTGCCCAGGGATCCCGGCTTGACGACGAAATCGCGCGCACCGGGATAGCTCACCAGGATCACGCCGATCTCGGTGGTGCCGTACATGCTGCACACCTGATGGCCGAAGGTGTCGCTGATGAAGGTTGCCGTCTCGCTGTCGATGGGCTCGCCTGTGAACGACATCTTCTCGAGCGCGTAGCGGTAGCGCGGCGCGGCGCCGGAATTGCGCATCATGCGATAATGCGTCGCGGCGGCCGAGATGTTGGTGAACCGATGCTGCTCCAGTGCGGCCAGCAGCCGTTCCGGATTGAACTTGCCGGCATAGGCGCCGACAGTGATGCCGAGCGCGAGCGGCGCAAGCGTGCCGTGCCAGAGCCCATGCCCCCAGGCCGGCGACGACGGACAGATGAAGCGATCGCCCGGACGCAGGCCGGTGCCGTACAGCGCGGCGACCATCAGCGTGACGATCGAGCGATGGGTGTGCTTGACGGCTTCAGGCAATTCACGCGTCGTGCCCGATGTATATTGATACAGCGCCATCGCTTCGGCCGCCGTGTCGGCGGTGAACTGCGGCGCGAAGCGCTGCAAGCCGTCCAGGAATGCGTCATCGGCGACGACGACTTCCGGGCCGATGCCGGCCAGCGCCGGCGCCTTCTCGACGTTGGTCACGATCAGCCGCGGCTTGCAATCGTCGACACGCAGCTTGACGCCGTCGGGCCCGAACAGCGTGAACAGTGGAACGGCGATGGCGCCGGCCTTCATGGCACCGAACACCGTGACGTAGAATGCGCGCGACGGCTCGAGCATGATCGCGACGCGATCGCCGGCCTTGATGCCGCGGCTCACCAGATAATGCGCGAAGCGCGATGACGCTTCGGAAAGCTCGGCGAAGGTGAGCACTTCGTCCGGTCCGTCCGCGCGAACCACGATCACGGCCGGATTGGAGCGACCGGCATGCCGGTCGATGCATTCATGCGCAATGTTCAACTGCGCGCGATCGCCGTCGAACAACTCCCAGAGCTTCTCCGGAGAGAAGATCGTCTGCGCGGCGGCGTAGCTCGTGAACTCGGTCAGCTTGCTCATGGACCGGCAAGATACCGACGACGCGATAATTGTCAAATAGCACTTCGAATTGTATATGTACAATTATTAGAATTGCCGCAAACTGGCCCTCTCTTCCCGGCTCGTCAGCGAGCGGCACGGTTGCGCAGACGCTGTTTCGACGGGATGGTGTTGTTGCACCCGGGCCGCTGTTGTACCGATACGATCATGCCGAATGCCAAATCACCCCGTGTGCGCGCCGTCCCTGCGGTCACGCGTGCCGTCGCCATCCTCCGCCTGCTCAGCCGCAGCGCCACGCCGCAGACTCTCAAGGCGATTGCGGAGACTCTCGATCTCGTGCCGAGCACGGCGCTGCACATCGTGCGCGCGCTGCTGGCGGAAGATTTGTTGCAGGTCGATCCGCAAACCAAGCGCTACAGTCTCGGCGTCGGTATGCTGCCGCTCGCGCGCGCCGTGCTCGAGCATGCCGATTTTCCCAGCCTGCTGCGGCCGAAGCTCGATGAGCTTTCAAGCCGCTACGGAGTCACGGCGATCGGCGTCGAGGTGCCCGATCTCGACGACATGATCGTGGTCGCGCTGGCGCGAAGCCAGGCGCCGGTGCGGCTTCATGTCGATATCGGCAGCCGATTTCCGGCACTGATCAGCGCCACGGGCCGCTGCGTCGCCGCCTTCAGCGGCCAGCCGGAAAAGGAGATCGAGAAGCGCTTTCGCGTGCTGCGCTGGCACAATGCGCCGACCTATGATGCCTGGCGCAAGGAAGTCGATCAGGTCCGCAAGCAGGGGTTCAGCATCGACCGCGGCAATTACATCGCCGGCGTGACCATCGTCGCCGTCCCGGTCCTCAACGCGAAGGGAACGATCTCGCATACGATCGCGGCCGTCGGTCTCGGCAGCCAGCTCGACCGCCCAACCGCGCTCTCACTTGCACGCGACATGCGCGGGGTTGCGGAGGCGATCGCGCCGCAGCTGGCCCTTCACGCCTGAAGCGCCGGACGCTCGACGAGCTCGAATTGCGTCATGGTCCAGGCGAAATACCAGCGCAGCAGCCACGGAATCGGGATGATCAGAAGACAGCCGAAGGCGAATGCCAGTGTACGCCAGAGCAGTTGCAGGCCGGTGCCGACGAAGATTATCTCACGCCGCGTTCCCGCGATGTTGCGGCAGATCCAGCGCATCCATGCAGCCATGACCCAGGCCCAGCCGACGATCGTGAACATGGAGAGAAACATCAGCACCTGCCAGCCGACGAAGACCCAGGGGCTGCCGTTGAACGTCATCGGAATCGGCTGACCGTTCGAGCTGACATTGGCGATAACCCAGCGCATGACCATCCAGGACAGGAAGGCCTGGATCGGGATCGACACGATCTGGAACAGGTCGCCGATAAGTCCCGCATAGCCGGCCAGCGCCAGCGCGATGAAGACGTACCAGATATCGCCGACCTGACCGGTGAAGCTGATGTCAGGCCGCTGCGGAACGTGGATGCGCGGGAACAGCCAGCGGTAGTAGCCGGTCGCGGTCCAGGGCGACGGCACCACGAGTGCGTTGCCGATCAACAGCAGGATGCACCATCCCAGGAACGACCACAGTGGCAGGTCCACCGACAACCGGCCTTGCCCGCCGCCGCTCGAAGCCGCTGCCGGCGATGCGCCGGACACCAGACCGGGGACCGCGCCGGCCTTTTGCCAGCCCGCCATCCCCTCGGTCCAGACCAGCGTGTCTGATCGCACGATTCCCCGCGCGATCAGATCACGGAACTGGGCCTCCGGAAACGGCCCCTTCTGCTGGCCCTCGGATGCGTGAAACCAGATTCGATTCGACATCTCGTCTGCTCGCTACCGAAAGCCGGCAGCCATCACATGGCCGCCTGCGATCCGCGCGGCGCGAGGACGGTTTGCGACGCGAACCAGTTCATGATCCAGCGATACACCCACGGGATCGGGATGATCAGGCTGCACAGGATCGCAGCGACGATGCCGCGCCAGAGGATGTCGAGACCCGAGCCCTTGAACACGATCTCGCGCCGCGTGCCCTCGATGCTGCGGCAGAACCAGCGCATCTGGGCTGCAGCGACCCAGGCCCAGCCGATGATGGTGATGATGGAAATCGCGAACAGCAGATTCCAGCCGACATACGCCCACACCGTACCGGTGAAGCTCAAGCCGAGCGGTTGTCCGTTGGAGGCGAGGTTCGCGATCATCCATTTGATCAGCAGCCAGTAGAGCACGATCTGGACGATGAACAGCAAATTGCTCAGAATCTGGCTGCCGACAAAGCCGAGCGCGATGGCGAGAACGATGAAGCCGAAGAACCAGGGCACCAGCGTCATCGCGCTGCCGGTGAAGCTGAGATTGGGCCGCCCGGGCACCTTGATGCAGGGCACGAGCCAATTGAGGTACCAGACGAACAGCCACGGCACCGGGATGACGAAGCACGAGCCGATCACGAGCACGAGCGTGCGCCAGGTGAAGTCGAGAACGCCGAAATCGACCGCCAGCGATCCTGCGCCGCCGCCCCCGCCGGCATAGCCGCCGGAGCCCATCATCGGCGGGCCGCCCGCCGGAATCATCGGCGGCGCGCCGCCACCACCGACCAGGCCGGGAATTTCGACGGCCTTCTGCCAGCCGGCCATGCCCTCGGTCCACACCAGTGTATCCGGGCGGACAACGCCTTGGGAGATGAGGTCGCGGAATTGCCCTTCCGGATAGGGCCCCTGCTGCTTGCCCTCGGATGCGTAGAACCAACTCGCCATGAAGCGTCCCCTCAAAATACTTATGTACCGCATGGCAGGCGCGGGTTCACCGCATCCATACCAAAAATGCATTGTGAAGGATGAACGGTTGCCCTGTACAGAGGCGGCCATTCACATGACCGCCCTCGGCCAAACGTTTTTCCGCTTCAATCTGCAACTTTTTTGTGCCATTTGCCCGGAAAGATGCCAGATTGACGCAGCGCCGGGGACATACGGCGCGGCGCATCCCGGGGAATAGGCCTGACCATGAAGCTCGTCGTCGCGATCATCAAACCATTCAAGCTCGATGAGGTCCGCCAGGCCCTGACGTCGATCGGCGTCCACGGCATGACCGTGACCGAGGTGAAGGGCTATGGCCGCCAGAAAGGCCACACCGAGATCTATCGCGGCGCCGAATATGTCGTGAACTTCCTGCCGAAGCTGCGCATCGAGATCGCGGTCGCCTCCGACGTCGCCGACAAGGCGGTCGCCGTGATCACCGCGACCGCGCGCACCGGACAGATCGGCGACGGCAAGATCTTCGTCACGCCGATCGACCACGCGCTGCGCATCCGCACCGGCGAAACCGACAGCGACGCGCTCTAGAGTTTTGCTTTGACGCGTTTTCTTCACGCGAAGCAGTATCCGCCTCGCTTGAAAACGCCTTGATCTTCTTCGATCGCACCGGGCAACGATGCCGGATCGTGCGACGCCAATTGATGCCGGGGGGAACGATATGGCGGGATTGTTGCGCCGCGCAGCCGCGATGGCTGCGCCGATCGGATTTGCGTTGGTCATGGCCGCGCCGGCGCATGCCGCGGAAGGGGAGATCAACACGGCCGACACCGCCTGGATGATCGTCGCCACCGCGCTGGTGCTGATGATGACGATCCCGGGGCTCGCGCTGTTCTACTCCGGCATGGTGCGCAAGAAGAACGTGCTCGCCACCATGGCGCAAAGCCTTGCCGCCGTGACCATGATCTCCATCCTCTGGGTCGCGTTCGGCTATTCGCTGTGCTTCGTCGGCGACGGCCCGTGGATCGGCACGCTCGACCGCTGGTTTCTCGCGGGCATGACCATGGACAGCGTCAATCCGGCCGCGAAGACCATCCCGGAAGCGCTGTTCATGCTGTACCAGATGACGTTTGCCATCATCACGGTGGCGCTGGTCGCGGGCTCGGTCGCCGACCGCATGCGGTTCTCCGCCTATCTCCTGTTCTCCGTCGCCTGGTTCATCTTCGTCTACATTCCGCTGGCACATTGGGTGTGGGGCGGCGGCTTCCTCAACAGCATGGGCGTGCTGGATTTCGCCGGCGGTCTCGTGGTGCATCTGTCGGCCGGCACCGGCGGTCTCGTTGCGGCGAAGGTGATGGGGCGGCGCCACGGCTACGGCACCGAAAATCTCTCGCCGTTCGACCTATCGCTCGCGGTGATGGGCACCGGCCTGTTGTGGGTCGGCTGGTTCGGCTTCAACGGCGGTTCGGCGGGCGCGGCCAATTCACGCGCGGTGATGGCGATCATCGCCACGCATCTTGCCGCCTGCTCGGGCGCGCTGACCTGGGGCGCGATCGAATGGTCGACGCGGCGCAAGCCCTCCGTGCTCGGCATGATCTCCGGTGCGGTCGCAGGCCTCGGCACCATCACGCCGGCCTCCGGCTTCGTGGCGCCGTGGCACGGCATCGTCATCGGCATCATCGCCGGTGCGGTTTGCTACTGGGCTTGCACCTGGCTGAAGCACCGTTTCAACTATGACGATTCGCTCGACGTCTTCGGCGTCCACGGCATCGGCGGCCTGACCGGAACGCTGCTTGCCGGCGTGTTCGCGACCAGCGCCATCGGCGGCACCGCCGGCCTGATCGAGGGCCACCCGCAGCAATTGCTGATCCAGTTCTACGGCGTCGCCGTCACCTTCGTCTGGTCGGCGGGCGTGAGCTTCATCCTGCTCAAGCTGGTCGGCCTGTTCGTGCCCTTGCGCGTGTCCCGCGAGCACGAGCTCGAGGGGCTGGATATTTCGCAGCACGGCGAAGCCTTGCAGTAAGGCTTGCAGTAAGGGCTTGCGCGATACATAAGCATCTGCTTATGTATCGTCATGATCGAAGCCGACATCTTCAAGGCACTGGCCGACCCAACGCGCCGCAAGGTCTTTGAGAAGCTCGCTTGCGGAAGCCTGAATGCGAGCGCTTTGCGCGACGGCCTTGAGATCAGCCAACCCGCGATGTCGCAGCACCTCGCCGTGCTGCGCAATGCCGGCCTCGTGCGCGAGCAGCGGCAAGGCCGCTTTGTGAATTACGAAGTCGACCCGAACGGAATCGTCGCCATCGGGGCATGGCTTGCGCGCTACCGCGCCTATTGGCCGAAGCGCATGGAAGCACTCGCCGATCTCCTCAAGGACATGGATCAATAAGGATCTGGATCAATGAGCGACCTCGTGAAGCCCGATCACTCCGAGACGAGCCTGGTGCTCGAATTTGATTTCGACGCGCCGCCGGCAAAGGTCTGGCGCGCCGTCACCATTCCGGCCTTGCGCGAGCGCTGGCTGCCGGATCGCGACCTGGCGCAGGCGGAGCCGGAATCATCGATCGCCGGCAAGGAGGTGCGCTACCGGCTTCGCGATTCCGAACCGCCGTTTCGCGAAAGCCACGTCATCTTCCGGATCGAGCCGCATGAGGACGGCGGCACCCGCCTGCACATCATCCAGCAAGCCTGCGATGTCGCAATGACGCTGCCGCAGCCGGCCAACACCAATTGCCGCCTGATGCGCGCGGCGGCCTAGCCCAAAGAAACCTCATCACCTGCAGATATGGAGGTCGCCGATGCGCGACATGCTTCAGCTCGTCCCTATGGTCGTCGAACAATCAGCGCGTGGCGAGCGATCCTTCGACATCTACTCGCGGCTGCTGCGCGAGCGCATCATCTTCCTCAATGGCGAGGTCAATGATGCGATGTCGGGCCTCGTCTGCGCGCAACTCCTGTTTCTCGAGGCGGAGAATCCCAACAGGCCCATCAATCTCTACATCAATTCCTATGGCGGCGTGGTCACCTCCGGCCTTGCGATGTACGACACCATGCAATTCATCAAGGCGCCGGTTCATACGCTGTGCATGGGAACGGCGCGTTCGATGGGCTCCTTCCTGCTGATGGCCGGAGAGCCGGGCCACCGTGCAGCCTTGCCCAATGCCAGCCTTCACGTGCATCAGCCGCTCGGCGGCTTCCAGGGCCAGGCCTCTGACATCCTGATCCATGCCAATGAGATGCAGGAGACCAAGCGGCGCATCATCCGGCTCTATGCGCAGCATTGCGGGCGCTCGGAAGAGGAGGTCGAGCGGACCCTGGACCGCGACCACTTCATGACTGCCCAGCAGGGGGTCGAATGGGGCCTGGTCGATCGGGTTTTTGCCGAGCGCGACGCCGCTTGACGGCCGCGAAGCCACCAAGTCCTGCCGGGAGCGCTTTGGAGATTTGTCCGCCCGCCCGACGCGTATCCCGTGAGCAGCGGCCACCCCGGCCCTCGCTCGCCTGTAATTATATACCGCCAATCTGCCTGACCCATGAGCAACATTGTGTCGGCAGGCTGTCGTGCTCGCATTTTGAGCAGAGCTGACCAGGTTTTGAGCGCGACGGAATGGCGCACCGCAGCGCAATGCAAGCCGAACGCGAAAACCCCCGCTTTCATAGTCCGTTAGGCAACGCGCCCGATCTGGCACGGCATTTGATTCTAGGGGTCCTGGCTGTGCCCGCGTAGTGAACTTCTCCCTCGTGGCGAACCAGTCGAGAACGCCCGGCCATGTCCGGACCGGGCCCAAGCGGGGATAGGACCCATGAAAATTGTTATGGCGATTATCAAGCCATTCAAGCTGGAAGAAGTCCGTGACGCCCTGACCGCCATCGGCGTTCACGGTCTCACGGTCACGGAAGTCAAGGGATATGGCCGCCAGAAGGGCCATACGGAAATCTATCGCGGCGCCGAATATGCCGTGAGCTTCCTGCCCAAGATCAAGATCGAAGTCGCTGTCGCCTCCGACCAGGTCGACAAGACCATCGACGCCATCACGTCCGCCGCGAAAACCGGACAGATCGGCGACGGCAAGATCTTCGTCATCAACCTCGACCACGCAGTGCGTATCCGCACCGGCGAGGCCGATGCCGCGGCCCTTTGATTTCGCGCTCAACCTTATCCAATCAGGAGTGAATAATATGACGTTCAAGCGTCCCTATGGCGCGGGATTGGCGGCTCTCGCAGCCGGCCTGTTCGCTGCGACCGCAGCCTACGCCGAGCCAACGGTCAACAAGGGAGACAACGCCTGGATGCTGACATCGACAGTGCTGGTGCTGTTGATGACGATCCCCGGCCTCGCGCTGTTCTACGGCGGTCTCGTCCGCTCCAAGAACATGCTCTCGGTCCTGATGCAGGTGTTCTATACCGTCTGCGTCGTCACCGTGATCTGGGCCGTGTACGGCTACAGCCTCGCCTTCACCGGCGGCTCCGACTTCATCGGCGGCTTCTCCAAGGCCTTCATGATGGGCGTCACCACCGACTCGAAGGCCGCGACCTTCTCGGTCGACGCCAACATCTCGGAGCTCATCTATATGTGCTTCCAGATGACCTTCGCGGCGATCACGCCCGCCCTCATCGTCGGCGCATTCGCCGAGCGCATGAAGTTCGCGGCGATCGCGCTGTTCATCCCGCTCTGGGTCACGCTGATCTACTTCCCGATCGCGCACATGGTCTGGTACTGGCCGGGCCCGGACATGATCCAGGACGCTGCCAAGGCTCTTGCCGCGGCCACTGACGCGGCGGCGAAGACCGCGGCGCAGGCCAAGCTCGACGAGATCAACGCCGACGCCGGCTGGATCTTCAAGAAGGGCGCGATCGACTTCGCTGGCGGCACCGTGGTGCACATCAACGCCGGCATCGCAGGCCTCGTCGGCGCTCTGCTGATCGGCAAGCGCGTCGGTTACGGCAAGGAGCTGATGGCTCCGCACTCGCTGACCATGTCGATGATCGGCGCCTCGCTGCTCTGGGTCGGCTGGTTCGGCTTCAACGCCGGCTCCAACCTCGAAGCCAATGGCGGCGCTGCGCTTGCCATGACCAACTCCTTCGTCGCCACCGCAGCCGCCGCGCTGTCGTGGATGTTCGCGGAGTGGATCATCAAGGGTCACCCCTCCGTGCTCGGCGTCATCTCCGGCGCTGTCGCGGGTCTCGTGGCTGTCACCCCTGCCGCCGGCTTCTCCGGCGTGATGGGTGCGATCGTCCTCGGTCTCATCGTCGGCGTGGTCTGCCTGTTCTTCTGCACCGTCGTGAAGAACGCGCTCGGCTATGACGACAGCCTCGATGTGTTCGGCGTGCACTGCGTCGGCGGCATCGTCGGCGCCCTCGGCACCGGCATTCTCGTCAACCCCGCCCTCGGCGGCGCCGGCATCATCGACTACACGGCGATCCCGCCAAAGGTCGCCGATTACGACTTCGCAGCGCAGATGATGTCCCAGATCTGGGGCGTCGGCACCACGCTGGTGTGGTCGGGCATCGGCTCGGCGATCCTCTACAAGGTCGTCGACGTGATCGTCGGTCTGCGCACCAATGTCGAGAGCGAGCGTGAAGGTCTCGACATCACCGAGCACACCGAGCGCGCCTACAACATGTAACTCCTCCCGGGCGCGGTCTCCCAGGGGATCGCGCCCAGAACTACGGTCCGGGCACATACCCGGCAATGCCCTGACCGTTGAGGGGCTCCAGCGCAAGCTGGAGCCCCTTTCTTTTTGCCGGATGCGAGGGAAGAAAAAGATTGCCATTCCGCGCCCGCGGCGCAGAAATATCGACCACAACGAACGACAATCGGGAGGACGTCATGCATTTGGAAGGTGGATGCTATTGCGGCGCGGTGCGCTACAAGGCCGAGGGCGATCCGATGATGCAGGCCCAGTGTCATTGCCGCGAGTGCCAGTACATCTCGGGCGGCGCGCCCAACACTTTCATCGCGATGCCGGTGGCCGGCTTCGGCTACACCAAGGGTCAGCCCAAGCAATTCACCCGCAAGGACCTCGAACGCGCCGTCACGCGCGAGTTCTGCGCCGAATGCGGCACCCATCTGGTGACCAAGGTCCCGGGCCTGCCAGCGGCGATCCTCAAGGTCGGCACGCTGGACGATCCGGCCCAGTTCCATCCGCAGATGGCGATCTACACCTGCGACAGCCAGGAGTTCCACGCGATCCCGGCCGGCATGAAGACGTTCGAGAAGCTGCCGGGGCATTGAGAGCGTGATCGCGCGAAGTTCGTCATGCCCGGGCTTGTCCCGGGCATCCACGTTCTCAAGCGGGGCCGGAAGAAGGTCGTGGATGGCCGGGACAGGCCCGGCCATGACGCTGCCGAAATATCCTCGCCCCAATCGCACGAGCGACCTCGCTTCCGATCGGAAGCGACGGCCCGGGTCGCAGCCCCCCATGCATCCCGTTGTTATCCGGCCCCATTTTTCCCACTCTGGACGCACCCGCCGGCCGATGGTTAATCGCGTCTTAACCTCGCCCTATCTATGGTGAACTGAACCGTTTCCCGCCGGCGCCGTGCTGCGACCGGCCGTTCCAAGAGTACTGGCGCCCAGAATGGTCATGACCGCTTCATCCCGCGCGCCGCAGGCCGGTGGAAGCTCCGATGGCGGACGCTCGCCATTCGTCCGGCTGAACGAGTTGCTGGCGCCGCATCAGCCCGGCAAGCCTTTGATTTCGCTCGCCGTCGGTGAGCCGCAGCATCCCGTGCCTGATTTTGTCGGCCCGGTGCTGGCCAAGCACATCGCCGATTTCGGCCGCTACCCGATGAATCAGGGCACCGACCCGTTCCGCGAGGCTGCGAGCAAGTGGATGTCGTCGCGCTTCAAGCTGCCGCGACAGCTCGACCCCAAGAGCGAGATTCTCGTCCTCAATGGCAGCCGCGAGGGGCTGTTCCTCGCCGCGATCGCGGCTGCGCGCTATGTCGGCCCGCGCCCCGGCAAGCCCGCCATTCTGATGCCGAACCCGTTCTATCCGGTGTATGGCGCCGGCGCCCTGGCTGCCGCCTGCGAGCCGGTCTATCTGCCGACCACCGTCGAGAACGGTTTTCTGCCGGATCTCGACGCCATCGACGAGGCGACGCTGGCGCGCACCGTGGCGTTCTATCTGGCCTCTCCGGCCAATCCGCAGGGCTCAGTCGCCTCACGCGATTACTTCACGCGGCTGAAGAGCCTCGCCGATCGCTACGGCTTCATGATCCTCAGCGACGAGTGCTATTCGGAGATCTACACGCGCGAGGCACCGGGCAGCGCGCTCGAATGTGCTGGCCCTGATTTTACCCGCGTGGCCGCGTTCCAGTCGCTGTCGAAGCGCTCGAACCTGCCGGGCCTGCGCGTCGGCTTTGCTGCCGGCGACAAGAAATTCATCGGCATGTTCCTGGAGCTACGCAACATCGCAGCGCCCCAGGTGCCGGTGCCTCTCCAGCATGTCGCGACCTTCGCCTATGGCGATGAAGCGCATGTCGAGGAGAACCGCAGGCTCTACCGGATCAAGTTCGATCTCGCCGACCAGATCATCGGCAATCGCTATAGCTATCGTCGGCCCGATGCCGGCTTCTGCGTCTGGCTCAATACGTCCGACATCGGCGACGACGTCTCCGTGACGCTCCGGCTTTTCAAGGAGGCAGGCGTGCGGGTGGTGCCCGGCAGCTTCCTGGCGCGGCAGCAGCCTGACGGATTCAATCCCGGCGCAGGCTATATTCGCCTCGCGCTAGTTCAGGATGGTGAGACCACGGCGCAGGCGCTGCATCGCCTGGTCGAGACTCTGGGTTAGGCGGGGCCCATGAGCATGTCGGCAATCGAACGTGTCATTCCACTGGTTGGCCATCTGCCGCCATCGATCCGTGAGGGTCTGGCGCGGCGCATGCGCGAGCTCACGGGCCTTGGCCTGATCGCGCTGGCGGGGATCGCCTCGGCCGCGCTGATCACCTGGTCGGTGCAGGATCCCAGCCTCAGCCACGCCACCTCGCGGCCGATCCGAAATATCCTCGGCTATGCCGGCGCAATCGGCGCCGATCTTGCGATGCAGATCCTCGGGCTCGGCGCCATCATGCTGGTGCTGACCGTCGCGGTCTGGGGCTGGCGGATGATGACGCACCGGCCGTTCGACCGCGAAGCGCTGCGGCTCGGCTCCTGGGTTCTCTGCACGGTGATCGCGGCGGGTTTCGTCAGCTGCTGGCCGCATGGCGGCGCATGGCCGCTGCCGACCGGGCTTGGCGGCGTGGTCGGCGATGCCTTGGTGCGCGCGCCCGCGGTGATCTTCGGGCCGCCCGGCACGATCTATCGCATCGTGCTCGGCACGATCCTGTTTGCCGCGATGGCCGCAACCTTCCTGATCGCCTGCGGGCTTGGCGCCCGTGCGCATGACGACGAGCTTGCGGAGATCGAGGACGACGACAAGCCGCTCGACGAGGATGAGGAGAGCGATCGCGGCTCGGTGTCGCTGGGCTGGTTGTTCCACGCGCTGATGAGCACGAAGGCGCGTCTGATCTGGCTGTGTGGCGCTGCCTACCGCTCGCTGGTCTCGAGCGGACCGAAGACCAAGGCCGTCGCGTTCAGCCGCCAGGAGCCGAATCTCGGTGGCGGCCGTGCCGCGCCCTCGATCTCGCCGCACGCCGAGGACGAAGACGAGGACGACGAGGATCAGCACGAGGAAGAGGAAGACGAGGAGGAGGAAGAGGAGGAGCCCGTCGCGCGCGCGCCGCGCAAGAAGGCTTCGCCGAAGGCCCCTGCCAAGAAGTCCTCCGACAAGTTCGAGCTTCCCTCCGTCTCCGTGCTGGCCGCGCCCAAGGCAGGCGATCGCCAGCCGCTCAGCAAGGCCGAGCTGGAAGCCAATTCGCGTTCGCTCGAAGGTGTGCTGCAGGATTTCGGCGTGCGCGGCGAGAT
The DNA here is from genome assembly GCF_051710265.1 of Bradyrhizobium sp. U531. NCBI lineage: Bacteria > Pseudomonadati > Pseudomonadota > Alphaproteobacteria > Hyphomicrobiales > Nitrobacteraceae > Bradyrhizobium > Bradyrhizobium sp. U531. The sequence goes on along the minus strand of NZ_JASVEN010000002.1, from coordinate 492,657 downwards.
CGTGAAGGCCAATCCCGGCCCCGTGGTCACGCTGTACGAGCTCGAGCCGGCGCCCGGCATCAAGTCATCGCGCGTGATCGGTCTTTCCGACGACATCGCGCGCTCGATGAGCGCGCTGTCGGCGCGCGTCGCGGTCGTACCCGGCCGCAACGCCATCGGCATCGAGCTGCCGAACGCGCATCGCGAAAAGGTCTATCTGCGCGAGCTGCTGATCGCGAAGGAAGCGACCGACACGGTGGCGAAGCTGCCGCTCTGCCTCGGCAAGACCATCGGCGGCGATCCGGTCATCATCGACCTCGCGCGCACGCCGCACATGCTGATCGCCGGCACCACCGGCTCGGGCAAGTCGGTCGCCATCAACACCATGATCCTCAGCCTGGTCTATCGGCTGCGCCCGGACCAGTGCCGCCTGATCATGGTCGATCCGAAGATGCTCGAACTCTCCGTCTATGACGGCATTCCGCATCTGCTCACGCCCGTCGTGACCGACCCGAAGAAGGCGGTGGTCGCGCTGAAATGGGCCGTGCGCGAGATGGAAGAGCGCTACAAGAACATGGCCAAGCTCGGTGTGCGCAACATCGACGGCTACAACACGCGTCTGCTCGAACTGAAGGCCAAGGGCGAGGAGCCGACGCGGACGGTTCACACCGGCTTCGACAAGGAGACCGGCAAGGCGATCTACGAGGAAGAGAAACTCTCGCTCGATCCGCTGCCCTACATCGTCATCATCGTCGACGAAATGGCCGACCTGATGATGGTCGCCGGCAAGGACATCGAAGGCGCGGTGCAGCGCCTCGCGCAGATGGCGCGCGCCGCCGGCCTGCACGTGATCCTCGCCACGCAGCGTCCGTCGGTGGACGTCATCACCGGCACCATCAAGGCGAACTTCCCGACCCGCATCGCCTTCCAGGTCACGTCCAAGATCGACAGCCGCACCATCCTCGGCGAGATGGGTGCCGAGCAGCTGCTCGGCCAGGGCGACATGCTCTATATGGCCGGCGGCGGCCGCATCAGCCGCGTGCACGGACCTTTTGCCTCCGACGAGGAAGTCGAGAAGGTGGTGCGCCACCTCAAGACCCAGGGCCAGCCGGAATACCTCGAAGCGGTCACGGCGGAAGAGCCGTCCGAGGACGAGGACGGCGGCGCCGTGTTCGACGCCAGCGGCATGGGCGCCGACGGCGGCGGCGATCTGTTCCAGCAGGCCGTTGCTATCGTCAAACGCGATCGCAAGGCCTCGACCAGCTACATCCAGCGCCGCCTGCAAATCGGTTACAACCGCGCGGCCTCGCTGATGGAGCGGATGGAACTGGAAGGCATCGTCGGACCGGCCAACCACGCCGGAAAGCGCGAGATTCTGGTCGAGGAAGAAGACAGCCATATGTGAGGCGAGGAGCCTCAAAACAGAATTTCACGCGAAATCGTTATCTGCTTTTGCCCGAAATCACGCTAAAAAGGCGCCAGCCACATCAGGACGACGCGTTGATCAGACATCCGGACATTCGATTCGCTGCCACCATCGCTGCGCGAGGCGCGCGCGTGGCCAGCGTGCTGCTCGTCACCGCCGCGATGGTGACCGCGTCGTCATTCGCGCAGAACGTTCCCGTGCCGAAGCCCGCACCGAAGGGCCGCGATGGTGCTCAAAGCGGAGGCGGCGGACCCGCTGTCACCGGCGCGACGCAGGCGCCGCCGAATCCGGTGATCCCGGATCCGCGCCGCAACGTGCCGAGCAGCATCTTCCAGACCTTCGATGCCAACCAGAAGGCGCAAGCGGCCAAGGTCAGCGCCTATCTGTCGTCGCTGTCGACGCTGGTCGGAAATTTCGTCCAGGTCGGTCCCGACGGCAGCAAGACGCAGGGCGATTTCTACATCCAGAAGCCCGGCAAGGTGCGCTTCGAATATGACGCGCCGAGCCCGATCGACATCGTCGCCGATGGTTCGTCGCTGGTGGTGCGTGACCGCAAGCTCGCGACACAGGACGTCTATCCGCTCTCGCAGACGCCGCTGCGCTTCCTGCTGTCCGACCGCATCGACCTGATGAAGGACACCAATGTCGTCGGCGTCTCGGCCGACGACGTCTTCGTCAGCGTCACCATCGAGGAGAAGCAGGCCCTGGTCGGCACCAGCCGCCTTCTCCTGATGTTCGGCGCCAAGGACGGCCAGCTCAAGCAATGGACCGTCACCGATCCGCAGGGCTACGACACCACGATCGCGGTGTACAATCTGGATTCGGGCAAGAAGCTCGATCCCAGCATGTTCAAGATCGATTTCACCAATTACGGCCCCGCGCCGGGATAGCCCGGTCTCGTGTCCCGGACGCGACGCAGCGCGTAGCGGTGCGGCGCAGAGCCGGGACCCAGAACGCGGCTCACATGGGCCCCGGTTCAGCAGCGCACCGCTGTCGCGCTGCGCTGCGCCCGGGGCACGAGAGATTGTCGTGGATGGCCAACGTTGGCCTATCGGGCATGAGTGCTTTCGTCGCGCCAATCCATGCTAAGACGCGTCCCTCATGCGTTTTTCCCTCACAACCTGGAACATCAACTCGGTGCGGCTGCGCATCGACCTGGTCGCGAAATTCCTCAAGAGCGCGCGGCCGGACGTGCTGTGCCTGCAGGAGACCAAGTGCATCGACGACGCCTTTCCGCTGAAGCGCTTCAAACGGCTCGGCTATGAGCACGTCGCGCTGAACGGACAGAAGGGCTATCACGGCGTCGCCATCGTCTCGAAGATTCCGTTTGAATCGAAAGACATCCGCACCTTCTGCGACAAGGTGGATTCGCGCCACATCTCCGTGTCGTTCGGCGAGAAGGCCAACATCGCAAAGCCGCTGGTGGTGCATAATTTCTATGTCCCCGCCGGCGGCGACATTCCCGATCCCGCGCTGAACGAGAAGTTCGACCACAAGCTTCGCTTCCTCGACGAGATGAAGGCGTGCGAGCCGCTGCATCCGCGCGGTGAGGATCGCCACATCCTGGTCGGCGATCTCAATGTCGCGCCGCACGAGAACGACGTGTGGTCGCACAAGCAGCTTCTGAAAGTGGTCTCGCATACGCCGGTTGAAACCGAGAAGCTGAAAGCGGCGCTCGAAGCCGGCGAATGGGTCGACGTCGCGCGCGACCGCATTCCGATGTCGGAGAAGGTCTACACCTGGTGGAGCTATCGCTCCGCCGACTGGACCGTCGGCGACCGCGGCCGCCGGCTCGACCACATCTGGGTGTCGCGCGCGCTGAAGGATGCGGTCAGCGATTTCAAGATTCTGCGCGATGCGCGGAGCTGGGAGCGGCCGTCGGACCATGTCCCTGTCACGGTGACGCTGGAGGTTTGATCTTTCGTCATTCCGGGGCGCGACAAAGTCGCGAGCCCGGAATCCATCGGGCGGCAGAGTTGGTGGATGGATGGATTCCGGGCTCGCGCGTTGCGCACCCCGGAATGACGGGCGGAGAGACCTACGATGTCAGCTTCGCACCGGCCATCAATATATCGCTCGCGATCTGGCTGGAGCGCACCGCGAATTCGTCGCGCAGGCGGACGGCGGCGGCGGGGTCGCTCTCGAGGACGCGCTGGAACAGGCTGCGCGCGACCCGGATCACGGAGGAATGCTCGAGCGCGATCGCGCTCGAGGGCCGCTTCATCGGCACCACCAGCGCGAGCTCGCCGATCAGCGCGCCGGGACCGGCGATCATCTCGGCGCCGGCACCGTCTTCGACCCGGAAGGCGCCGCGCTGGACCACGAAGCCGGCATCGGCGTCGTCGCCGAGGTTGAACAGGGTGTCGCCGCGGACGAAGTCGCGCTGCTCGGAGCCGATCGCCAGCATGCGCAACGAGGCGTCGCCCAACAGGCGCAGTGTCGGGACTCGCTCGAGAAGCGCTACGTCGTCGTCGATTGACATTCAGATCCGGGACTCAAAGGGCATGCGATCTAAAACGATTCGCACGCCCTTCAAGCGTATCACGGCACCAGCTTGTAGCCACCGGCTTCGGTGACCAGGATTTCCGGGTTGGCGGCATCCTTCTCGATCTTCTGGCGCAGGCGGTAGATATGGGTTTCCAGCGTGTGGGTGGTGACACCGGAATTGTAACCCCAGACCTCCTGGAGCAGGGTCTCGCGCGACACCGGCATCTGGCCGGCGCGGTAGAGGAAGCGGAGGATGGCCGTCTCCTTCTCCGTCAGCCGCACCTTGCGCGCATTGGCCGCGGTGAGCATTTTCGAGCCGGGACGGAAGGAGTAGGGGCCGACCGAGAACACCGCGTCCTCGCTGGCCTCGTGCTGGCGGAGCTGGGCGCGGATGCGGGCCAGCAGGACGGCAAAACGGAAGGGCTTGGCCACATAGTCGTTGGCGCCGGATTCCAGCCCCAAAATCGTGTCGGAATCGGTGTCGTGCCCGGTCAGCATGATGATGGGGGCCTTGAAGCCGCCCTTGCGGAGCGAGCGGACTACTTCGCGGCCGTCGGTGTCGGGCAGGCCGACATCCATCAGGACGAGATCGGGGGCATTGGCCTTGGCGGCGCTTGCACCCTTGGCGCCGGTATCGACGGCGGAGGCTTCAAATTCTTCGTGTAGCGATAATTGCTCCACCAACGTGTCGCGCAGATCGGTATCGTCATCCACGATCAGGATCTTGCGGGCATTGGCCATAGGGGATCATCCTTTTGGGGTCCGGCTCGGCGCGCATCCATGCTGCACCTGACCGTGAGGGGAAGTTTAGGGGTCGCTTTTGTTATTGTTGTTCGTGTTGAAGTAGTGGGCTGTCACCGATTCACAAGCCAGAACCACTCTAACGCAGAATAGCAGGGCGTTTTGATGAATGTCCTGTAATGAATTCGACATTGCACGGTCACATGAAAACCAGAGCTGCTTCAGTCGGTTATCCCATGAATCGAAGTGCCGGACCGCTTTCCGCGATCCGCGTTAAGCCTGCCGCCGGGAATCCGCGTCGAGGCTGGCTGACGGCGGGCTCGCTGACCATCCCGGTCGCGCTGGGACGGGGGGGCATCCTCGCCAACAAGCGCGAGGGCGACGGCGGTACCCCCAAAGGCAGCTTCCGGCCCCGGCAGCTGTGGTGGCGGGGCGACCGGCACAGCCGCCCGCGGAGTTTCCTGCCGGCCCGAGCCATCACCGGCGAGGACGCCTGGTGCGAGGATCCCGGCGACCGCCATTACAATCAGGGAATTCGTCTCGCCGAGGGGCAGGGTGGTGACCGGCTCAAGCGCGTCGACAACCTCTATGACTTCATCATCGAAATCGACCACAACACGCGGCCGCGGATCGCCGGCCGGGGCAGCGCGGTATTTCTGCACCTGGCCCGCGACAATTTTGGCCCGACCGCGGGCTGCGTCTCGATGACGAAATCTGCGATGCTGCAATTGTTGCGGCGCCTTGGTCCGCGAACAAAAATCATCATCGGGTGAGGACGCATGCTCGACAGGGATCAGATCGCGGCCGCATCGCGCGTGCTCGTTCAACATTGGCGCGAAGGCTCCAAGCTTGATGCGCTGGAGCCGCGGTTGCGTCCGCAGAGCCGCACCGACGGCTACGCCATCCAGGCTGCGCTCGAAACCCAGTCGCTCGGAAATTTGTTCGGCTGGAAGATCGCTGCCACGAGCGTGTCAGGACAGCAGCACATCAATGTCACGGGGCCGCTGGCCGGTCGCATCATGAGCAACACCGTGATCGCCGATGGCGGCACCGCCGCGATGAAGGGCAACGAGATGCGCGTTGGCGAGCCGGAATTCGCCTTCCGGTTCGGACGCGACCTGCCGCCGCGCGCCGTGCCGTACTCGGTCGACGAGGTTCTGGCCGCCGTCGAGAGCTTCCATCCCGCGATCGAGATTCCCGATTCGCGCTTTGCCGATTTCGTCCGCGCCGGCGAGGCGCAACTGATCGCCGACAATGCCTGTGCGCATCTGTTCGTGCTGGGAGCGGCGACAGGCGCGAACTGGCGTGCGATGGATCTCGTCGAGGAGCGGCCGCAGATCACCCTGCGCGGCGAGCGCTATATCGGCCACGGCAAGAACGTGCTCGGCGATCCCCGTGCTGCACTGGCCTGGCTCGCCAACGAGCTCTCCGGGCTCGACATCACCTTGCGGGCAGGGCAGGTGGTGACAACAGGCACATGCCATCCGCCGCTGCCGATCGCGGCGGGCGATCACATGGCGGTGGACTTTGGCGTGCTGGGGAAAGTGTCGGTGGGGTTCGCGTAGGCGACCTCACACTCTCCTGTCGTCCCTGCGAACGCAATTCTCTCTCTACGTCATTGCGAGGAGCCCTTGCGACGAAGCAATCCAGAGTCCCACCGCGGAGACACTCTGGATTGCTTCGCTACGCTCGCAATGACGACATCAATAGCGGTTGCGGGGCACGATCCTCGCTAACGGCTCCTACCTGTGCCCGAAGATCGCGCTGCCCACCCGCACATGGGTGGCGCCGAGCATGATCGCCGTCGCGAAGTCCGCGCTCATGCCCATCGAGAGGTTCGCCAGGCCATTGCGCGCGGCGATCTTGGCGGTCAGCGCGAAATGCGCCGCCGGCGGCTCGTCGACCGGCGGGATGCACATCAGACCGGAGATCGTCAGCCCATAGGTCTCCCGGCAGCTGGCGAGGAAGGCGTCGGCCTCGGCGGGCGCGATGCCGGCCTTCTGCGGCTCCTCACCGGTGTTGATCTGGACGAACAGCTGCGGGTGCTTGTTCTGGGATTCGATTTCCTTGGCTAACGCTTGGCAAATGCTCGGACGGTCGACCGAATGGATGGCATCGAACAGCGCAACCGCTTCTTTCGCCTTGTTGGATTGCAGCGGTCCGATCAGATGCAGCGCGATGCCGGGGTAAACGGAGGTTAACGCCGGCCACTTGCCTTTGGCCTCCTGCACCCGATTCTCGCCGAATACACGCTGTCCGGCTTCGATGACCGGGGTAATTGCATCCGCGGCGAAAGTCTTGGACACCGCGATCAGCGTTACGGCGGCGCGATCGCGCCGCGCATCCTTGCAGGCGCGGGCGATTTCGGCTTCGACCGCGGCGAGCGCGTTTGGTGAATGGCCGGTTACCGGCGCGGCGTTTTCGTCTGTCATGATGTCGATTGATTAAGGTCGTAACCGAGGTAAGTCCAATTTTACCGAGTTCAAGAAAGAGTTTTTGAACCCTTCGCTTTACCTTGCCCCATCGGGGTGGGTAGCGAAGATGGCAAGCATTAGTCTCAACCGCAAGCGAGCGAAACTCAAGCAGGTTCTCGGAATCCGGGCACGGCTTGCGTTGCTCGCGGTGATTCTGGTGGCGCCCTTGATGCTCGAGCGCATCCGTTCGCTCGAAGACACCCGCACCCGCCAGATCGCGCAAGCCACGATCGAATTCACCACCGTTGCGAGGCACAGCGCCGATGCGCAGCGCGAGGTGATTTCGTCGGTCGAGACCATCCTGAAATCGGAAGCCTTCATCCGCGCCTCCGCCGGCGGCGTCAGCAAGAGCTGCGACGTGCTGCGCGCGAGCCTGCCGTCGAACCTGCCCTGGATCCGGACGCTTCTGATCGCGGGCCAGGACGGGCGCATCCAGTGCGCCACCAACAACATGTATGTCGGCCTCGACCTCAGCGACCGGCCCTATTTTCAGCAGGCCCAGGAAACCGGGCGTTTCGTGCTGAGCGACTTCATCCTGTCGCGCCCCGTGCTGGCGCCGACGGTGATGGCGGTCTATCCGGTGTCCGCCTTCAGCGGCGTCGCCGACGCCGTCGTACTCGCCACCGTCAACCTCGACTGGATGTCGAAGGTGATGAACAATCTCGGCGGCCGCGCCGGCATTACCGCGGTGCTGGTCGACAGCGCGGGCACCGTCCTGGCAGCTCCGGCCGATCAGCACAGCGCGGTCGGACGTCCGCTCGACAACATGCCGCTGATGTCGGCGATCGCCGACCGGGCGCTGCGCTCGGACCAGGACGAAGGCTCGTTGTCCTTTCTCGCCGCCGACGGCTCGCGCCGCGCGGTCAGCTACATCCGCATCGCCGGCACCAATGCCCGCCTGATCGCCAGCATCGACGAGGACAAGGTGTCGGCGGCGGTGAGCCGCGACATCCGCACCGCCTATCTCCAGCTCGCGTTCGTCGTCGTGTTCGTCCTGCTCGGCGCGCTGATTGCCGCTGAAAAGCTCGTCATCAAGCCGATCGAGATGCTCGCCGACATGGCCAAGCGACTCGGCGAGGGCGACCTGTCGGCCCGCGCGGCGCGCAATCGCCTGCCGGCCGAGTTCGTGCCGCTGGCGCGCGCCTTCAACGCGATGGCCGCACAATTGAGCCAGCGCGAGCGCGAGCTGATCGCGAGCAACGACCGCCTGACCGTGATGGCGTCGATCGACATGCTGTCGGGCCTCGCCAATCGACGCGGCTTCCAGAGCCGGCTCGACTTCGAATGGATGCGCGCACAGCAATATGGCAGCGAACTCGCGCTGCTGATGATCGACGTCGATCATTTCAAGCTGTTCAACGACACCTACGGCCATCTCGAAGGCGATTCCTGCCTGACCCGGCTGGGCGAATCGCTATCCGGAATTGCCGCCGACACGATGGGCTTTGCGGCGCGCTATGGCGGCGAGGAATTCTGTCTGCTGCTGCCGAACACCGATGTGAATCGCGCCGTGGAGATCGGCGAACTGGTACGTGCGGCCGTACTGAAGCTGTGCCTGCCGCACATCACCTCGGCCCATATGATCGTCACGGTATCGATTGGCGTCGCCGCAGCGAAGCCCAACGAGGCGTTGCGTCCCGGCGACCTGATCGAAGCCGCCGACGCCGCGCTCTACGCCGCCAAGCACCGCGGCCGCAACAACGTCGTCGAGCACGGCGTCCAGGCGATCGAGAGCGGTGCGGCCGACATGATGATGGCCGCCAGCGCGTAATGCGCTGATCGCTAGCCTGCAGCCCCGCCGGGATCGAGCTCCGTCTCCGTCACCACGCGGTTGCGACCGCTGCCCTTGGCCAGATAGAGCGCGCGATCGCAACGCTCGATGAGATCGGTGATCGCTTCGCCCACCCGGTACTGCGCCACGCCGATCGACACGCTGATGCTGGGAAGGGTCTCGCCGGTCGAGCGGCGGGTGATCGTGCATTCGGCGAGCGCACGCCTGATGCGCTCGGCGATCTCGGTGCAAGCTGCAAGATCGGCGTCCGGCAGCACGGCGATCAGCTCCTCGCCGCCATAGCGCGCCGGCAGGTCCTGCTCGCGGACCTTTTCGCGCAGCACCTTTGCCATCAGGCGCAGCACCTGGTCGCCGACGCCGTGGCCGAAATTGTCGTTGAAGGCCTTGAAGTGGTCGATGTCGAGCAGGAGCACGCTGAGCGGCTCGCCCCATTCCGCGGTCGCGAGGGCTTTGCGCAGGAATTCGTCGAGCGCCCGCCGGTTGGCGAGGCCCGTCAGCGTGTCGGTCCGGGCGCGCTCCTCGGACCGCGACAGCGAATCGCGGATCACGTCGAGCTCGCGGGTCTTTTCCGCAAAGCCCGCCTCCAGCCGCGTCGCCCTGGTGGCGGCCCGCGCCAGCTCGTTCATGAGCTGGGCGACCAGCGCCTTCGGATCGACCCCGGCCTTACCCTGGTCCGCGACCTCGCTGATGGCCTGAATCTGCGAATGGTTGTCGGCGATCGCGGTCGTGAGGAAATCCCTGGCCGTCCCCATCAGGCCCTGCAGCCGCTCGGACGTGTCGACCACGAGGGCACTCACCTGGGGGGCGACATAGGTCTCGAACAGCTCCTGATTGGTCCTGCTGTCGAAGGGGCGATTGTGGTCGATCAGGAGGTCGATCGCGTTGCGCAGATCGTCGTGGCTGCCCGCGAAATATTGGTACCACACCGCGAAATTGGCCGGCGTCGGCGCAATCCGCTGCTCGGCCATGCTCCGCATCGCCCGTCCGGCGATGGAGGCGGCATAGTCGTAATCGGGATCGTCGAAGCTGGAATCCATCGCGCTCATGCGGTCATGTCGGGCCGCAAATTGGCATTGACCCCTTAATCGCACCCCAACGCGGGCACTCGTAGTTATGCGGAGGCGCCGGCAAAGTTCCAAACCACGGCAACCCATTGACCCCTTGCGGACTTCTATGGCCTAGTCCGCCGTCTTGAGACGGCCGGACCCACAAAAACCCCAACGATTCCATGACCTCCGAACGCTATAACGCCCGCGACGCCGAACCGCGCTGGCAACGCCTCTGGGACGAACAGGCGATCTTCGTCTCCAAGAACGACGATTCCCGGCCGAAGTACTATGTGCTCGAGATGTTTCCCTACCCGTCGGGGCGGATCCATATCGGCCATGTCCGGAATTACACGCTCGGCGACGTGCTGGCCCGCTTCATGCGCGCCAAGGGGTTCAACGTGCTGCACCCGATGGGCTGGGACGCCTTCGGCCTGCCGGCCGAGAATGCCGCGATCGAGCGCAAGGTCGCCCCGAAGGCCTGGACCTACGACAACATCGCCGCGATGAAGAAGCAGCTCCGTTCGATCGGGCTGTCGCTGGACTGGTCCCGCGAATTCGCGACGTGCGACCCCAGCTACTACAAGCATCAGCAGAAGATGTTTCTGGACATGCTTGCCGCAGGTTTGGCCGAGCGCGAGAAGCGCAAGCTCAACTGGGATCCGGTCGACATGACCGTGCTCGCCAACGAGCAAGTGATCGACGGCCGCGGCTGGCGCTCGGGCGCCGTCGTCGAGCAGCGCGAGATGAGCCAGTGGGTCTTCAAGATCACGAAGTATTCGCAGGAATTGCTGTCCGCGCTGGACGGACTCGACCGCTGGCCCGACAAGGTCAGGCTGATGCAGCGCAACTGGATCGGCCGCTCCGAGGGCCTCCTGGTCCGCTTCGCGCTGGACGCTTCAACCACGCCTGCCGGCGAAAACGAGCTGAAGATCTTCACGACCCGCCCGGACACGCTGTTCGGCGCAAAGTTCATGGCAATCTCGGCGGATCATCCGCTGGCGCAGGCCGCCGCCGCGAAAAACCCTGAGCTTGCGGAGTTCATCTCCGACATCAAGAAGATCGGCACAGCGCAGTCGATCATCGACACGGCGGAGAAGCAGGGTTTCGACACCGGCATCCGCGCGGTGCATCCGTTCGATCCGAGCTGGAAGCTGCCGGTCTATGTCGCCAATTTCGTGCTGATGGAATACGGCACGGGCGCTATTTTCGGCTGCCCTGCGCATGACCAGCGCGACCTCGACTTCGTCAACAAATACGGTCTCGGCAACACACCCGTCGTATGCCCCGAGGGCCAGGACCCGAAGGCGTTCGTGATCACCGACACCGCCTATGACGGTGACGGCCGCATGATCAATTCGCGCTTCCTCGACGGCATGACCATCGATCAGGCCAAGGACGAGGTCGCAAAGCGGCTGGAAACCGAGCTGCGGGGGAATGCGCCGGTCGGCGAGCGCCAGGTCAACTTCCGCCTGCGCGATTGGGGCATTTCGCGCCAGCGCTATTGGGGCTGCCCGATACCGGTCATCCACTGTCCGAAGTGCGACGTCGTGCCGGTGCCGGATGCCGATTTGCCGGTGGTGCTGCCGGAGGATGTCAGCTTCGACAAGCCGGGCAACGCGCTCGACCATCATCCGACCTGGAAGCACGTCACCTGCCCCAAATGCGGGGGTAAGGCGAGCCGCGAAACCGACACCATGGACACCTTCGTGGATTCGTCCTGGTATTTCGCGCGCTTCACCGATCCCTGGAACGAGACCGCGCCGACGACGCCCGCGGTCGCCAACCGGATGCTGCCGGTCGACCAGTATATTGGCGGCGTCGAGCACGCGATCCTGCATCTGCTGTACAGCCGCTTCTTCACCCGCGCGATGAAGGCCACCGGGCACATCGCGCTGGACGAGCCGTTCGCCGGCATGTTCACGCAGGGCATGGTGGTGCACGAGACCTACCAGAAGGCCGACGGTACCTATGTGCAGCCGGCCGAGGTGAAAATCGAGGTCGGCGGTAATGGGCGCCGCGCCACGCTGCTGAATTCAGGCGAAGACGTCCAGATCGGTCCGATCGAGAAGATGTCGAAGTCGAAGAAGAACACGGTCGACCCCGACGACATCATCGAGACCTACGGCGCCGACGTTGCCCGCTGGTTCATGCTGTCGGACTCCCCGCCCGACCGCGACGTGATCTGGAGCGACGAGCGCGTCCAGGGCGCCTCGCGCTTCGTGCAGCGGCTGTGGCGGCTGGTGAACGATGCCATGGAGCTCGGCAAGGGCGCGCCAGCGGCCCGGCCGGCCAGCTTCGGCCCGGACGCCACCGCCCTGCGCAAGGCCGCCCATGGTGCGCTGGACAAGGTGACCACCGGGATCGAGCGGCTGCACTTCAATGTCTGCCTCGCCCATATCCGCGAATTCGCCAACACCTTCTCCGAGATCCTGCAGCGCGCCGGCCAGCCGGCCGGGCTCGCGCCGGATCTGGCTTGGGCGATCCGCGATTCCAGCCAGATCCTGGTCCAGCTGTTCTCCCCGATGATGCCGCACCTCGCCGAGGAGTGCTGGCAGGCTTTGGGCCAGAGCGGGCTGGTTTCCGAGGCCAATTGGCCCCAAATCGAACGCGATTTGCTGGTTGAAGACAGCGTGACCCTGGTGGTCCAGGTCAACGGCAAGAAGCGGGGCGACGTCACAGTTGCAACAGCGGCCCAGAATCCGGAAATCGAGGCTGCCGTTTTGGCCCTTGATGCGGTAAAACTGGCCCTGGATGGCAAGCCCGTCCGCAAGGTGATCATCGTTCCCAAGAGGATCGTAAATGTTGTCGGCTAGGATTCGCATCGCAGCCCGGTTGCTGGCGGTCGCCGCATTGGCGGCGCTGACGGCTGGTTGCTTCCAGCCGATGTATGCCGAGCGTGGTGACGGCCTCCCCGGTTTGCGCGAGAAGCTGATGGGGGTCGAGCTGCCCCCGATCAACAAGCCCAACGCCTCGCGCGAAGCCCGCGTCGGCGTCGAGGTCCGCAACGCCCTCGCCTTCAAGCTCTACGGCAACGCGACCGGAATGCCGCCGACCCACCGGCTGGACATTCGCTTCACCACCAGCCGCTCGTCGCTGATCGTCAGCGCCACGACGGGATTGCCGACCAGCGAAAATCTCGGCATCGACGCCCAATACAATCTGATCGAGGTCGTGACCGGCAAGTCGGTCATGACCGGCTCGACGTTCTCACGCGTGTCCTACGACATGCCGGGCTCCTACCAGCGCTTCTCGCGCAACCGCGCCGTGCGCGATGCCGAGGATCGCGCCGCCAACGAGATCGCCGAGAACATCACGACCCGGCTCGCCTCGTTCTTCACCGCGGGCACTTAAGGCAACCCCGTCATTCGGGGCTCGCGCAGCGAGAACTACGGTGCGCAATTGCGCATCTGAGAATCTCGATCCCCAACCTCTGGATTCCGGACACGCGCTGCGCGCGTCCCGGAATGACAATCGGGTCCGATGGTCGCGCTGCGCGGAAAAGAGATCGACGCCTTCCTCGCCCGCCCCGATGCGGGCCGTCCGATCATCCTGCTCTACGGCCCCGATGCCGGCCTCGTGCGCGAGCGCGCCGATGCGCTGATCGCCTCCGCCGTCGACGATCCCAACGATCCCTTCTCGCTGGTCAAGCTCGACGGCGACGAGCTCTCCGCCGAGCCCTCGCGCCTCGTCGACGAGGCCATGACGGTGCCGCTGTTCGGCGGCCGCCGCGCCATCCGCATCCGTGCAGGCTCGCGCAGCTTCGCCAGCGGGATCGATACGCTCGCCGAGATGAGCGTGAAGGATTGCCGCATCGTGATCGAGGCCGGCGAGCTGCGCCCGGAATCGCCGCTGCGCAAGGCTTGCGAAAAGGCCAAGGCCGCGGTGGCGATCGGCTGCTATCCCGACACCGAACGCGACCTCGCCAAGCTGATGGATGATGAATTGCGCATCGCGAATCTGCGGATCGCGCAGGACGCCCGCGCGGCGCTGATGTCGTTCCTCGGCGGTGACCGCCAGGCCTCGCGCAACGAGCTGCGCAAGCTGACGCTCTACGCCCACGGCAAGGGCGAGGTCACGCTGGACGACGTGATGGCGGTGGTTGCCGACGCCTCCGAGCTGAAGCTCGATCCGATCGTCGACGGCGCCTTTGCCGGCAGGCCCGACATCGTCGAGACCGAATTCGCAAAGGCCATGATCGCCGGCACCTATCCCGGCGTGATCATCTCCGCCGCGCAGCGCCAGGCGGCGTGGCTGCACAAATCCGCACTCGCCATCGCCGACGGCCAGCCGGCCTCCGCCGTGCTCGACGGCGGCTATCCGCGCCTGCATTTTTCGCGAAAGCCTGCGGTCGAGACCGCGCTGCGCAATTTCAGCCCGGCCCGGCTAGCCACCATTATCGAGCAGCTTGCGACCGCAGCCCTCGATACCCGCAAGCAATCGACGCTCGCCGCTGCCATCGCCCAGCGCACGCTGATGGCGATCGCAGCGAATGCGAAGCGGCGGGGATAGGCCACCGCTCTCTCCCCGTCATTGCGAGCGCAGCGAAGCAATCCAGAACCCCTCCACGGAAAGATTCTGGATTGCTTCGTCGCAAGTGCTCCTCGCAATGACGGCGCTGATGGAGGCGCGCACCAAGCGCCAATTCCGTCATCCTGAGGTGCCCGCGGCACGAGGCAGCAGAGTTACAGCGCGCCCTTGGCCAGCCGCTTCATCACCTCGTCGAGCTGATCGAGGTTCCGGTAATTGATCTGGACAGAGCCGCCGGGGTCGCGGTGATTGACGGTGACCTTGAGACCGAGCGCATCGCTGACGCGCTTTTCGAGATCGACCGTGTCAGGGTCTTTTTCCTTGCCGCCGGTGCTGCGCGCCTTCTGCGGCTTGCGCTCCGGCACGCCCTCTTCATGCGCGAGCGCCTCGGCCTGGCGGACGTTGAGACCTTCCTCGACGATGCGCTTGGCGGCGGCGAGCGGATCCGGCACACCGATCAGCGCGCGGGCGTGACCGGCCGTCAACTCCCCGGTCGCGATGAAGGCCTGCACCTCGGCCGGCAGCTTGGTCAGCCGCATCATGTTGGCGACGTGGCTGCGGCTCTTGCCGACGACCTTGGCGATATCGTCCTGGCTGCGTTTGAACTCGTTGGCGAGCGCGTGATAGCCCTGCGCCTCTTCCATCGGGTTGAGGTCTTCGCGCTGCACGTTCTCGACGATCGCGAATTCCAGCGCATCGCTGTCGCTGATGTCGACGGGGACGATCGGCACCTCGTGCAGGCCGGCCATCTGCGAGGCGCGCCAGCGCCGCTCGCCGGCGATGATCTCGAAGCGATCCTGCGTGCCCTTCACCGGGCGCACCACGATCGGCTGGATCACGCCGTGCTGCTTGATGGACTCCGAGAGCTCCTTCAGCTCCGCGTCCAGAAAGGTGCGGCGCGGATTGCGCGGGTTGGCCTTGATGAACTCGATCGGCACCTTGCGCTGCGCGCGCGGCCGATCGACATGCTGGGCCTCGCCTCCGACATCGCCGATCAGGCTTGCAAGACCCCGGCCCAGTCGCGAACGCGCTTCGTCGGCCATTGCCAGCTCCCTTGGATTCACGGTGCAGCACTCCAGAACTGAATTTCGAAACTTGTAGGATGGGTAGAGCGAAGCGAAACCCATCGCCCTTCACGCCCGTGATGATGGGTTTCGCTGCGCTCTACCCATCCTACGGATCGGCGCTAATGCGTAACGCGCAGCTCGCGCTCGCGCTGGATCACTTCGGTGGCGAGCCGCAAATACGCTTCGCTGCCGACGCATTTGAGATCGTAGACCAGCACCGGCTTGCCGTAGGACGGCGCCTCGGAGATGCGCACGTTGCGCGGGATCATGGTCTTGTAGACCTTCTCGCCCATGAACTGGCGCACATCGGCGACGACCTGGTTCGACAAATTGTTGCGCGAGTCGAACATGGTCAGCACGATGCCGTGGATCGACAGGTTCGGATTGAGCGTCGAGCGCACCTGCTCCACCGTCTGCAGCAATTGCGACAGACCTTCGAGCGCGAAGAACTCGCACTGCAGCGGCACCAGGATCGCGTCCGACGCCGCCATCGCGTTGACCGTGAGCAGGTTCAGCGAGGGCGGGCAGTCGATCAGCACATAGGTGTAGTCGGCGTCCGGCGAGACGTTGTTGTTGAGCGCGCCGATGGCGTCGCGCAGCTTGAAGGCGCGGCCGGGCGTGGTGCCGAGCTCGAGCTCGAGGCCGGAGAGGTCCATGGTCGAAGGCGCGATGTGCAGCCGCGGCACGGCGGTCGAGACCACGGCTTCACGCAGCGGCGCTTCGCCGATCAGCACGTCGTAGGTCGAGCAGGAGCGGTTGCGGCGATCGATGCCGAGACCGGTCGAGGCGTTGCCCTGGGGATCGAGATCGACGATCAGGACCCGCTCGCCGATCGCAGCGAGTGCGGTGCCGAGGTTGATCGCCGTGGTTGTTTTTCCCACGCCGCCCTTCTGATTCGCCAGCGCAAGGATGCGTGGGTGCCCGTGCGGGACTGCGCCGGCTTCATCTCGGGTCTGGTCTTGCTGCGGCTCGTCAATCACGGTCATCGAAATTCCCCACTCAACCCCTGAACGCCTCACCCGCGCCGTTCAACTGAAGTCAGCTCGACGATCCACCCGTCGCCGGTGCGGCTTTGGTGGAGCTGCGGCTGAATATTCCAATATTTAGCGGCTTCGGTCAATTCAGCCTCTACATCTTGACCCTTGAGAAATAACGCCTTTGCGCCCTGGCGCATCAGCGGCTCCGCAAAGCCGATGAGTTGATGTAGCGGAGCCAGCGCACGCGCGGTGACGCAATCGACGGGGCCGGTGATTCTATCCACATTATCCCCGATCTCAGCGAGATGTACGACTCCTGGAGATGTGGTGACGCGGATCGCTTCGCGCAAAAAGGCGGCCTTCTTGGCGATTCGCTCGACGAGATGGACGCGGGCCTCCGGCGTGCCGGCCATGGCACAGGCCAGGACGACGCCGGGAAAGCCGCCGCCGCTGCCGAGATCGGCCCAACGTTTGGCACCCGGCGCGAGATCGACGAGCTGGAGCGAATCGGCGATGTGCCGGGTCCAGAGCTGCGGCAGCGTCGAGGGCGCGACCAGGTTGGTCTTGGCTTGCCACTCCCTCAGTAGTGCGATGTAGCGATCGAGCCGAGCCTCTGTTTCATGTGAAACGGGCGCGAGCTTCAAGGCCTCGCGCTTGTCGGCGGCGATGACGGAATCGAGCGCCTGATCGTTGGCGCTGGCCTTGTTGATCTTCGGTTTGTTCGGCGCCGGGTCAGGTCGGTGACCTGCGCCCTCACCCACTCCCGGTCGTCGCGATAGCGGTCTGTCACCGCCCCGTCCGCGCTGTTTCACGTGAAACGCCTATGCGATTGGCTTATGCGATTGCCTTGGAAGTCTTCCGTGCCTCGCGGCGGAGATAGGCCGCCAGGATGCCGAGTGCCGCAGGGGTCATGCCGTCGATCCGGCCGGCCTGGCCGACCGTGAAGGGCCGCGCCTTCTCCAGCTTGGCGCGGACCTCGTTGGAGAGACCGGGGACCAGGCTGTAGTCGACCTCCGACAGCACCATCCCCTCGTCGCGCCGGAAGGATTCGACGTCGGCGCTCTGGCGCTCCAGATAGACATCGTACTTGGCGTCGATCTCGAGATGGGTAGCAATGACGGGATCGATCGCGGACAGCTCCGGCCAGATCGCGCGGACCTGGCTCCAGCCGATATCCGGATAGGCCATCAGCTCGAACGCCGAGCGGCGCTGGCCGTCCCGGTTCAGGGTTAGACCGTGCTTGATCGCTTCGTTCGGGGTGATCGTCAGCGACTTCGAGAGCGTCCTGGCAGCGTTGAGGGCGTCCATCTTGGCACGGTGATGCTGAGTCCGGGCACTGCCGACGCACCCCAAGGCGATCCCCTTCTCGGTCAGCCGTTGATCGGCATTGTCCGCCCGCAGCGTCAGCCGGTATTCGGCGCGCGAGGTGAACATCCGATAGGGCTCGCTGATGCCGCGGGTGACGAGGTCGTCGATCATCACGCCGAGATAGCCGTCCGCACGATCAAACACCGTCAAAGCCGCGCCACTGGCGGAGAGCGCGGCGTTCAGACCGGCCACTATGCCCTGCCCGGCGGCCTCTTCGTACCCTGTGGTGCCATTGATCTGTCCGGCCAGGAACAGACCGCGCAGACGCTTGGTCTGGAGGGTCGGATCGAGCTCGCGGGGATCGACGTGGTCGTACTCGATGGCATAGCCCGGGCGGACCATCTTCACCCGCTCGAGACCGGGGATGGTGGCGAGGATCGCGAGCTGGACCTCCTCCGGCAGCGAGGTCGAGATGCCGTTGGGATAGACCGTGGAGTCGTCGAGACCTTCCGGCTCCAGGAAGATCTGGTGGCCGTCGCGGTCGCCGAAGCGGACGATCTTGTCCTCTATCGAGGGGCAATAGCGGGGACCGGAGCTCTTGATCTGGCCGGAATACATGGGAGAGCGATGCACGTTCGCCCGGATGACCTCATGGGTCGCGGCTGTGGTCCGGGTGATGCCGCACTGGATCTGCGGGGTCGTGATCCGCTCGGTCATCACCGAGAACGGCTCCGGCGGCTCGTCTCCGGGCTGCATCTCGACCGCGGACCAGTCGATCGTGGAGCCATCCAGACGCGGCGGAGTGCCGGTCTTGAGGCGTCCAAGGGTGAAGCCGGCGCGCTCGAAAGAGGCCGAAAGACCCATTGCGGGGGCCTCTCCGACCCGGCCGGCGGGCCAGTTCTTCTCACCGAGATGAATCAGACCGCGGAGAAAGGTGCCGGTGGTGACGACGACAGCCCCTGCCCGAAGCTCCCGGCCGTCGGCCAGGCGCAGTCCGGTGACCCGACCCTCGACCACGATCAGCTCATCGGCCTCGCCTTCGATGACGGACAGACCCTCAGTGGCCGTGATCGCGGCCTGCATGGCGGCTGCATAGAGCTTCCGGTCCGCCTGTGCCCGGGGGCCACGCACAGCAGGACCCTTCCGGCGGTTGAGGACACGAAACTGGATGCCGCCGGCATCACCGACCCGACCCATCAGGCCATCGAGGGCATCGACTTCGCGAACCAGATGGCCCTTACCGAGACCGCCGATGGCGGGATTGCAGGACATCGCGCCGACAGTCGAGAAGCGGTGGGTGACCAGCGCGGTGGCCGCGCCCATCCTGGCAGACGCGGCAGCGGCTTCACAGCCGGCATGACCGCCGCCAATCACGATGACGTCGAAGCTCTCTCGCTCTGTTCGCATGAGCGGACTTCTAGCTCAGAGCCGGAAAAGCCGGAAGCGGAAACTGGGGAGGCGCGTGTTTCACGTGAAACGGGGCGGACGGGAAAAGCGATTTCGCGAAAACAACCCCATGCACAGTAGAACGGACATTGAAGGGATTGGTGTTTCACGTGAAACAACGTTCAGGTTGACGACGTGGCCGAGCAGCCGTCGCATCTCGATGGTGGTCATAGCGATGGAAGTCGAAGTCGGTACCGCAAACGTCATTGCGAGCGCAGCGAAGCAATCCAGACTGTCACCGCGGAGGCAGCCTGGATTGCTTCGTCGCAAGGGCTCCTCGCAATGACGGGATTGAGAGCTGTGTTTCCAAGTCTCGGCTGTTGCTGGTCTAGACTGGGCGACGGCCCCCGCAGCGAACGAATGATTTGGGCGCTAGTGTTTCACGTGAAACGACCCCGTAGCCCGGATGGAGGGCAGCGCAATCCGGGAACAGTGTGTCTGCGGAGGACCTTCCCGGATTTCGCTTCGCTCCATCCGGGCTACGAGGAGCTATCCGCTTAAGCAGTGTCACGCGAAACAAAATCGGTTCCACGCCCGTTTCACGTGAAACACAAAGAATGGAACAAGCGCTAATTCTACAATGTAGAACTAACGCTACTTGCCGATACAGAATTTCTGGAAGATGGCTCCAAGGACGTCCTCGACGTCCACCCGGCCGAGCAGCCGGCCCAGGGCAAAGGCGGCGGCCCGGAGCTCTTCGGCGGCGAGTTCTTCGCCGTCTTCTACAAGGTCCAAGCTTCGGCGCAAGCTGTTCGATGCCCGGCTCAGCAAATCCCGCTGCCGGGCCCGGGTCACCAGAGCGCCCTCGCTGGTTCCGAAAAACTCGGCGGCGAATTTTACGAGGGCCTCGACTAGCTCGGGGATGCCGTCGCCCCGGCTCGCCGAGATCCCGAACTCGACGGGCGAACCCCCGCCGCCCGCGCCGTTCAGATCAACCTTGTTGCGCACGATCCAGACCGCCCCGTCCGACCGATCGCCGCCTTCGGATTTCCGAAGGGAGCGCATCACGTCGGGCTCAACGGCCTGCTCTGCCTCGACCAGCCACAACACCAGATCGGCGTCCTCGGCCCGCGCCCGTGCGCGGCGCACGCCTTCCTGTTCGACGGGATCGTCGGTCTCCCGGATGCCGGCGGTGTCGATCACGGTGACGGGATAGCCGTCGAGATCGAGCTGCACCTCGATCACGTCGCGAGTCGTCCCGGCGTAAGGCGAGACGATCGCGACGTCGCGGCGCGCAAGCTGGTTGATCAGCGTCGACTTGCCGACATTCGGCTCGCCGGCGATCGCCACTACGAGGCCTTCGCGCAGGCGTTCAGAATGTCCCCGTGCCGCAAGGACTTTTGCAATCTCATCGTGCAGCGCCTTGATCGCCTTGACGGCTGGCGCCCTCAATTCCGCGGGCACATCGCCTTCGTCGGAGAAATCGATGCCGGCCTCGATCAAGGCCGACGCTTCGATGATGCGATCGCGCCAGTCGCGCGCACGGTCGCCGAGCAGACCTTGCAACTGGCGCAGCGCCTGGCGGCGCTGACGGTCCGTGTCGGCGTGGATGAGGTCGTCGAGGCCCTCGGCTTCCGTGAGGTCGAGCTTGCCATTTTCGAACGCGCGCTGCGTGAACTCTCCGGGCTCGGCTGCACGTGAATTCGGAATTTGAGAAATAGCGGCGAGCAGCGCGGCCAGCACGGCCCGGCCGCCGTGGACGTGGAATTCGGCGATGTCTTCGCCGGTCGCACTCGCCGGCCCGGGGAACCAGAGCACGACCGCATCGTCGATCGGCTGGCCCTCACGGTCACGAAGCAGCCGGCGGCTCGCCTGCCGCGGCGCCGGAAGTTTTCCCGCCAGCGTCGTCAGCACCATGTTTGCTTGCGGGCCCGAGACGCGCACCACGGCGATTGCGCTCGGCGCACGGCCGGACGACAGCGCAAAGATGGTCTGGTCTCGCGGATGCATGGCCTATTTGTCCGGCTGGTGGGGAAAAGGCAAACGCCGCCTTTCAGATCACCCCAAGCGCCTCGTTTTGCTGCGGACCCACGCGCAGCAAAACGAATATTGCAGCGCAACATAGTACGCGATATTTGCTGCAACATCTGCTCTCGGCGGCAAATCAACAGCGATCGAAGTCAAGTATTATATAAATATATATAGCCGATCCCCGCTCCGGACGCCCGTCATGCTGCGCTCTCTCCGCAGCAAAGCTGCACAACGAAAAAGGGCGCCCGAAGGCGCCCTTGGATCTCATATTGCACTGCACTCAGGTGTTCATGGAGTCAAAGAACTCCGAATTGCTCTTGGTCGAGCGCAGCTTGTCGAGCAGGAAGTCGATCGCGTCCATGGTGCCCATCGGATTGAGGATGCGGCGGAGCACGTACATCTTCTTGAGCACCTGCGGATCGGTGATGAGCTCTTCCTTGCGGGTGCCGGAGCGCGAGATATCGATCGCCGGGAAGGTGCGCTTGTCCGAGACCTTGCGGTCCAGGATCAGTTCCGAGTTACCGGTGCCCTTGAACTCTTCGAAAATGACTTCGTCCATGCGGCTGCCAGTATCGACCAGTGCGGTCGCGATGATGGTCAGCGAGCCGCCCTCCTCGATGTTACGGGCGGCGCCGAAGAAGCGCTTCGGGCGCTGCAGCGCGTTTGCGTCGACACCGCCGGTCAACACCTTGCCGGATGACGGCACCACGGTGTTGTAGGCGCGGCCGAGGCGCGTGATCGAATCGAGCAGGATGACGACGTCGCGGCCATGCTCGACCAGGCGCTTGGCCTTCTCGATCACCATTTCGGCGACCTGGACGTGGCGCACGGCCGGTTCGTCGAAGGTCGAGGACACGACCTCGCCCTTCACCGAGCGTTGCATGTCCGTGACTTCTTCCGGACGCTCGTCGATCAGGAGTACGATCAGATAGCATTCGGGATGATTGTGGGTGATCGAATGCGCGATGTTCTGCATCAGCACGGTCTTACCCGTGCGCGGCGGCGCCACGATCAGAGCGCGCTGGCCCTTGCCGATGGGCGCGACGATGTCGATCACGCGTGCAGACAGGTCTTTCCGCGTCGGATCGTCGATTTCCATGCGGAAACGCTGATTCGGGAACAGCGGCGTGAGGTTGTCGAAATTGACCTTGTGCTTGGCCTTTTCCGGGTCCTCGAAATTGAGCGTGTTGACCTTCAGCAGCGCGAAATAGCGCTCGCCCTCTTTCGGGCTGCGAATGTGGCCTTCGATGGTGTCGCCGGTGCGCAGACCGAAACGGCGGATCTGCGAGGGCGAAACGTAGATATCGTCCGGACCCGGCAGATAATTCGCATCGGGCGAACGGAGGAAGCCGAAACCGTCGGAGAGCACCTCGACGACGCCCTGGCCGACGATGTCGGTCTCGGCCAGCGCGAGCTGCTTGAGGATGGCGAACAACAGCTCCTGCTTGCGCATGGTGCTGGCGTTCTCGACCCCATTCTCCTCCGCGAACGAGACGAGCTCGGCCGGCGTTTTGGACTTGAGGTCTTCGAGTTTAATTTCCCGCATTGGGGTGGTCCTGTGGGGTACCTGGGGAGAGGGGGTGCGAGGAGGCTCTGAAATGCGGACGTGAGAAGGTAAGGTCCGCAGGTCTGGCAAGGAGAGTGCCGGTGAGGCTTCAAACCTGATGCGGTGTCCGGCCTCTGGAAAGCTCAGACACAACCACATCCGCCTGCGTTGGGTGGGATATCGCCAATATAGAAAATCGCTTCCCACTCCGCAAGCCGAAGCGCTGAGCGGATGGTCGCAAGCCTTGCCTAGAACGGCTTCACGATCACCATGATGACGATGAAAATCATCAAAACGGTCGGCACCTCATTGATAATTCGATAGAATTTCTGGGTCCGCAGGCGCCGGTCGGCAGCGAAATCCTTCAGCCAGCGGGAAAAAAAGCCGTGGACCGCCGACATCGCCAGGACCAGTGCCAGTTTTACGTGCAGCCAGCCGAAGGAGAACCAGTGGCCGGACCAGGCGAGATAAAGCCCGGCGAGCCAGGTGACGATCATGGCGGGGTTGATGATGGCCTTGAGCAGGCGGCGTTCCATCACCTTGAACGTTTCCGACTGCTTCGAGCCGATCTCGGCTTCCGAATGATAGACGAACAGCCGAGGCAGATAGAGCATACCAGCCATCCAGGCGATGACGGCGATGACATGCAGCGCCTTGATCCAGAGATAGACGTCCTCGAACATTTTCGCGGGTCCGCTTGCTGCCCAGCGAAAGGAACTGGGGATAGTAAGAACTCGTTAAGGTCTCACCTCCACACATATCCTTCGGTAGCGCCTTCCTCAAATCTAGAATCTTAGATTCTTAAGGTTTGAGTCTATGTGACCGTGGATTGGACTCATGCAATTCCGTCCGCGGGTTCACGCGCGCTTGTTCACACCCATCAACATATCCCCGGCGCTCCCCGCGCCTTGCGATAAGTCGGCCAGCTTCAAAGGCTTGCGCCTTTTTGTCGGCAGCTTATCAAGGGGGTTGTCCGCGCAATCCCGTTTCCGTCTCGGCAGGCAGGCGAACTTGTTCAGACGGGCAGCGGTGTGAAGAAAATTGGCACTTGTCCCGCCCCTGGTGTCGCACATCCCTTTCCGAGGGGTTAAGCTCCACAGAAATCCACAAACCACACCGTCCTCATACAAAGAGTTTTTGTGCCGACCTCGAACAATTATTTCCATCTGCACCTCGTCTCCGACTCCACCGGCGAGACGCTGATCACCGTGGCACGCGCGGTCGCGGCCCAATACGCCAATGTGACGCCGGTGGAGCATGTCTATCCGCTGGTGCGCAGCCAGAAGCAGCTCGATCGGGTCCTCGACGAGATCGAGGAAGCGCCGGGGATCGTGCTGTTCACGCTGCTCGAGAAGGATCTAGTGTCCAGGCTCGAGGACAAGTGCAAGGAGATCAACGTCCCCAGCCTGTCGATCATCGGGCCGGTGATGCAACTCTTTGAAGCCTATCTCGGGGCTGCGACCACGGGCCGCGTCGGCGCTCAGCACGTCCTCAACGCGGAATATTTCAAGCGCATCGACGCGCTGAACTACACGATGATCCATGACGACGGCCAGCACGTCGAAGGTCTCAACGACGCCGACGTGGTCCTGGTCGGTGTGTCCCGAACCTCGAAAACGCCGACATCGATTTATCTCGCCAATCGCGGCATCCGCACCGCCAACGTGCCGCTGGTGCCGGGCATTCCGGTGCCCGAACAACTGGAGAAGCTGACGCGGCCGCTGGTCGTCAGCCTGCATGCGACGCCGGAACGGCTGATCCAGATCCGTCAGAATCGCCTGCTCTCCATGGGCGCCGATTCCGGCAGCGACACCTACACCGACAAGCAATCTGTCACCGAGGAAGTCGCGTTCTCGCGCAAGCTCAGCGCCAAGCATGATTGGCCGCTGCTCGACGTCACGCGTCGCTCGATCGAGGAAACCGCGGCGGCGATCATGAAGCTCTACAGCGATCGCCAGCGCAACCGGCCGACGGGATAGTCGTTCGCGATGGCTCTGTGGCTCGGCAAATCTCCGTTGATCCTGGCCTCGCAAAGCAGCGCACGAAAGATGCTGCTGGCCAATGCCGGGCTGCAATTCAAGACTGTGACCGCCGATATCGACGAGCGCGGCATTCAGGCTGCGTCGAAAATGTCGAGCCCGCGCGAGATCGGTCTGTTGCTTGCGCGCGAAAAGGCCAAAGCCGTCTCCGCACATCATTCCGGAAGCCATGTGATCGGCGCCGACCAGACGCTGGCGCTGGGCAACCGTCTCTTCAACAAGCCCGCCGGCCGCGACCAGGCGATGGCGCAGTTGCGCGACCTCGCCGGCAAAAGCCACGAGCTGAACTCCGCCGTCACCGTGGCGCATGACGGCAAGATCGTCTTCGAGGACGTCTCGGTGGCCCGCATGACGATGCGGGAGATGACCGAGGCGCAGCTGTCGGCCTATCTCGACGTCGCCGGCGATGCCGTCACCACCAGCGTCGGCGCCTATCAGCTCGAGGGCCTTGGCATTCACTTGTTCGAGCGCATCGAGGGCGATCATTTCACCATCCTCGGCCTGCCGCTGTTGCCGCTGCTTGCGTTCCTGCGGCGCGAACGGCTAGTTGCGGTTTAAACGAGAGATGGCTGAGCACTGATGCGGATCGTGGGACTGACCGGCTCGATCGGGATGGGAAAATCCACCACCGCGAAACTGTTCGCGGAGGCTGGCGTGCCCGTCTACGACGCCGATGCCGCCGTGCATCAGCTCTATGAGGGTGAGGCCGCCCCCGCGATCGAGGCCGCCTTTCCCGGCACCACCGTCAACGGCAAGGTCGACCGGCCCAAGCTGTCGGCGCGCGTCGTGCACGACCCCGCCGCCATCAAGCAGCTCGAGCAGATCGTCCATCCGATGCTCGGTGCCTCCCGGCAAAAATTCTTTGCCGAGGCCGAAGCGGCCAAGGCGCCGGTCGTGGTGCTGGACATCCCCCTGCTGTTCGAGACCGGCGGCGAGAAGCGGATGGACGCCGTGGTCGTGGTTTCAACCTCGCCGGAACTGCAGCGCGAGCGGGTGCTGGCACGGGGCACCATGGACGAAGCCAAGCTCGATGCCATCATCGCCAAGCAGACGCCGGACGCCGAAAAGCGCAAGCGGGCGGATTTCGTGGTGGATACCTCACACGGACTTGACCCGGTGCGCGCCCAGATCACGCACATCCTGGCCGAGGTCGTTAAGATGCCGCAGCGGCGGGCCTGATTCGCCGCCTTACGGCCCTCACGACACCGATCTCAAGCCACTCATCTCAACATGCGCGAAATCGTCCTCGACACCGAAACCACCGGCCTGGATCCGCTTCGCGGTGATCGCCTGGTCGAAATCGGCTGCGTCGAGATGCTCAACCGCATGCCGACGGGACAGACGTACCACGTCTATATCAACCCCGAGCGGGACATGCCGGCGGAAGCCTTCGCGGTACACGGGCTGTCGGCCGAGTTCCTGTCGACCAAACCGCTGTTCCACGAGGTCGTCGACGCGTTTCTGGAGTTCATCGGCGATGCGCCGCTGGTGATCCATAACGCCTCGTTCGATATCGGCTTCATCAATGCCGAGCTCGACAAGATCAAGCGCGCGGCGATCCCGCGCGAGCGGCTGGTCGATACGCTGCTGCTGGCGCGGCGCAAGCACCCGGGCGTGTCGAACCGGCTCGACGATCTCTGCTCGCGGTATTCGATCGACAATTCACGCCGCACCAAGCACGGCGCGCTGCTGGACGCCGAGCTGCTGGCCGAAGTCTATGTCGATCTGGTCGGGGCGCGGCAGTCGCAACTGCTCCTGGCTTCGGAAGCACAGGAGATTCGCGCCAATGGCTCCGGCGATGCACCGCGGCGGCAACGCCTGCTGCCGCTCGTGCCGCGGGTTTCGGATGCCGAGCGCGAGGCCCATCGGGCCTTCATCGCGACGATGGGCGAAAAGGCGATCTGGAACGAGTATCTCGCCGCCCCAGTCGCCCCTCCGGCCGGTTAGTCAGGCCTGACTTAGGCTTTGATTTAGGCTTGGCCGGTCTGGCCGCCGCCCTGGGCGGCCATTTGCCGCTCCATGTTCTGGCGATAGAGACCGACGAAATCGACCGGATCCAGCATCAGGGGCGGGAACCCGCCGTCGCGCACCGCGGTCGCGATGATCTCGCGCGCGAACGGGAACAGCAGGCGCGGGCATTCGATCATGACCAGCGGATGCAGATTCTCCTGCGGCACGTTGGCGATGCGGAACACGCCGGCATAGGCCAGCTCGAACGAGAACATGATCTTGCCGGCGGTCTCGGCCTTGCCCTCGACCGACAGCGTCACCTCGAACTCCTGCTCGCTGAGGTTGTTGGCGCTGACATTGATCTGGATGTTGATCTGGGGCGGCTGGCCCTGCTGCTGCAGCGAGCTCGGCGCGTTCGGATTTTCGAACGAAAGGTCCTTGGTATATTGCGCCAGCACGTTGAGCTGGGGCGCCTGGGCCGCCTCGGGTGGGGTGCCGTTACCGTTGGTCATGAGAGTCTCTCCTTACCCGATTGGGGCTGAATTTCGCGGCGGTTGGCTAACATAGGGCCGCCTCATTCGACAAGGACGAACGGCCCCGGAGGCGGAATTCGGGCCGCGCCGACAACCCTGCCTTTCGCGGAAAATAGCACCTTAAACGATTGAAGATGCGCGATTTCCAGGCAGGATCGGGTTTCCCCTTAAGGATAAAACGCGCTACACTCGGTGCTGTGCCAAAAGGCGCCATTGGCCGGGCAAGATTTCGTGCCTACATCCCACGGACCTGACGCGGACCTAAAATGGTGATGTAGACTTGCCGTTCCCGTATGGAACGGTCTACTGGCCGGATCTATTTTTCCCGGCGACGACCCCAAAGCGAAGACCCCGCGCAAAGACCAGAAAGCGAATACGACGTGGACATCTACACCATCATCTTCCTGGCGCTGGCGGTCTTCATCTTTCTGCGGCTGCGCAGCGTGCTCGGCCAGCGGACCGGCAATGAACGGCCGCCGTTCGACCGGACTGCCGCCCGCAATGCGCTAGGGAGTGGCCAGGACAACAACGTCGTGACCATGCCGGGCAAGGTGATCGACCAAGCCCCCTTGGCGCCCACGGCCGAGCCGACCCCGCCGTCCGACCGTTGGAAGGGCCTGACCGAGCCCGGCACGGTGCTGGCGCAGGGCCTGGACGCCATCGTAGACAAGGATTCCACGTTCGACCCCCGCCATTTCATCTCGGGCGCCCGCGGCGCCTATGAGATGATCGTGCTGGCCTTTGCCAACGGCGACCGCCGCGCATTGCGCGACCTGCTGTCGTCGGAGGTCTATGACAGCTTCGACGCCGCCATCAAGGAACGCGAGAAGAACGAGCAGAAGACCGAGACCCGCTTCGTCTCGATCGACAAGGCCGAGCTCGTCGGCGCCGAGCTGCGCGACCGCACCGCCCAGCTCACGATCCGCTTCGTCTCGCAGATGATCTCCGCCACCCGCGACAAGGCCGGCAACATCGTCGACGGCAGCGCCGACACGGTCGCCGACATCACCGACATCTGGACTTTCGCCCGCGACATCACCTCTCGCGATCCGAACTGGAAGCTGGTTGGCACCGGAAGCGCGAATTAAGGTCTTCCTGAAGAACAGCGCGACGGCGCTTTGCGCAGGCGTCGTCGTGCTGTCGTCGTTTTCGCTCGGCGCCGAGGCTGCGCGACGCCACTACCGCAGCCATCACCATCATGCTCCGGCGCTGCCTGCGGCTCCGGCGCGGGCCTTGCCCTATCCGCAACTCCCATTGCCGTTCGAAATATCCGGCGCGCAATATCTGCCGCTGGCTTGGGCCGACGTGAAGGGCTGGGGCGACGACAATCATCTCGCCGCGTACAAGACGTTTCGCGCGAGCTGCAAGCCGATCAATGCGCAAACCGGCGCAGGCGAGCCGAAGGCGCTGGCGGGCTCGCTGAGCGAACCTTGCCGGGTCGCCAAGACGCTCGAGCTTGCCGACGACGCCAGAGCAAAAACCTTCTTCGAGGAGAATTTCGCGCCGCTGCGGATCTCGCGTCTCGGCGAACCCGACGGTTTCGTCACCGGCTATTACGAGCCGGTGCTGGAGGGATCGCGCACCCAGACCGACATCTACAATGTTCCGGTCTATCGGCGTCCCTCGAACCTGTTCGTGCGCGGCTACAAGCAGGATTCGGTGAGCCTGCCGAACAAGGGGCCGGTCTATCGCAAGATCGGCCGGCGCAAGCTGGTCCCCTACTATGATCGCGGTGAGATCGAGGATGGCAAGATCGCCGGCCGCGGCCTGGAGATCGCCTGGCTGAAAGACCCAACCGATCTCTTGTTCGCGCAGATCCAGGGTTCGGCACGGATTAAGTTCGACGACGGCAGCTCGGTCCGGCTCAACTACGACGCCTATAACGGCTATCCCTACACCGCCGTCGGGCGCATCCTGATCGAGCGCGGCATCATCCCGAAAGAGGAGATGTCGATGCAGAAGATCAGGGAGTGGATGACGCAAAACCCTGACGGCGCCAAAGAGCTGCGCCGCGCGAACCGCGCCTACATCTTCTTCCGCGAGGTCAACCTCTCCGACAAGGACGAGGCAGTCGGTGCGCAAGGCATTCCGCTGACGGCGGGACGTTCGATCGCGGTCGACAAAGCGCTGCATGTCTACGGAACGCCGTTCTTCATCGAGGGCGAGCTGCCGATTGAATCCGATCGCGCCAAGACGCCGTTCCATCGGCTGATGATCGCGCAGGATACCGGCTCGGCCATCATCGGCCCTGCACGCGCCGATCTGTTCTTCGGCGCCGGGCAGGAAGCTGGCCGCGTCTCCGGGCGGCTGCGCCATCCCATGCACTTCGTGATGCTGGTGCCGAAGGGTCTCGATCCCAGCGCGCGTGCCGCGAAGTTGCCGGTGCCGGACCCCAGGCCCTCGGAGAAGATCGCAAAGCTGTTTCCGCAGGCCGATCCGGGCAAGGGGACGGCCAAGCCGGCTGGCGCAACTGCCGCTACGGAAACCAAGACTGACACGGTCGCGATCGCAGGTCCTGTCCCACTGCCAGCGCCGCGCCCCGTGATCGAGCCCGCTCCCGAACCACAGCGGCCGGCGAAGAAACGTCCTCATCGGCAGCAATGAAGCGATCGTCCCGTCCGCCCGTGTTGGAGCCACGCCCCTCGCCGCGCCGCCGCGCGCTGAGCGAGGAAGAGCGCGCGTTGTGGGATACGGTCGCAAAGCAGGTCAAGCCGCTCAGGAAGCAGCGTGTAGCCAAGGCGGCCGTCAAGGTGCATGCCGCGCCGTCCGCAGGGCACCCTCCCGTGGCTCCGGCGAGCCGGCCTTCAGCTCCGGCAAGGCCGGTGATTGCGGCGCCCGCGCCGCGCGTTGCGAAACCGCAGGTCCCGCCGCTGGCGCCGCTCGGCAAGCGCGAGCGCACGAAATTGTCGCGCGGCCGTAGCGAGATCGAGGCGCGGCTCGACCTGCACGGCATGACCCAGACGCGCGCGCACCGCGCCCTCACCGGTTTCCTGCACCGCGCCCATCACGACGGTCTGACCTTCGTGCTCGTGATCACCGGCAAGGGCCGCAGCGGCGGCGAAAGCGGCGTGCTGCGGCGCCAGGTGCCGGAATGGCTGAGCCTGCCGGAATTCCGCGCCTTCGTGGTCGGCTTCGAGACCGCGCATATCGGCCATGGCGGCGAGGGCGCGCTGTATGTGCGGATCAGACGGGCGAGATTCTAGAACGGCCGGATGATTCCGACGCGCGGGATCAGCGTAAGGATGAGGCCGAAAGTATTTGTCTTCCGATCCTCTGCCGGGATCAGCGTCGCTTCCCGCGCGGCCGGCAGCATCTTCACCGCATGCAGGATCAGGAACATGCAGACCGCCCAGTTCGAGATCCAGCGCGAATAGTCGAACACCATCGCGAACATCACGAGATAGGCGAGGCTGACACCGATGAGGGCCGCGATCACGAGGCGGCGGTGCGTCTCGCTCGCGAGCGCGCCGATGAGCTTCGCGAAGAAGCGCCACAGCGGCGTGTGCAGCCAGATCAGCAGCGCGAAGACCGGCACGCCGAGGATGTTGTGCGGCAGTCTTCCCCAGGTGTCCGAAATCTCCTTTGCCAGCGGCTGGTACCAGATATAGGCGAACTGCAGCAGATCGGTGCGCGCGGGATCGGCCATCCGGGTTTTCAGGTATGCGACGAAATCCGCTTCCGGGATCGGCATCGTTCCCAGGAATTGCGCGGCGAAGAACAGCGCGAAGACGAGGCCGAGGGCGACGATGCCGAAGGCGACATTGCCGCGGGTGCAGCCGTAAGCGAGATAGTGCCTGATCACGACGATGGTGATGATAACAGGCACATACATCAAGAGATGAATGTGGTGGATCAGCACGAGAATGATCGAGAACAGCGCGGCCATCGCGACGAACAGCAACGAGCCTGCCGGCATCAGCAACAGCACGAGCGCCAGCGCGCAGCCATAGATGTCGAAATGGCCGAGCGTATGCATGAAGTTCTTCAGGAAGAACGGCGAGCCCGCGATGAAAACGAACAGCGGCAGCGTCTTGGCGGTGAAGCCGAAGGTTTTCTGGAACAGTCTTGCATAAAGACCCAGCGTCACCAGCCAGGTTGCGCCGCCGAGCGCGAACACCAGCCACACCGGCACCTTGTCGGTGAACAGCGCGACGGCCGCGCCGATCAGCGCGCGCTTGATGAAGCCGAAATGGTAGTCGACCAGGAGGTGGATGTAGGGGACGTAAGGCGGCAGCTGGATCTTGTGAACGAACACGCCGACTATGACCGCCGCGTTGATCGCGAGCAGCAGGCGCCAGGGGTTTTGCAGGATGGGTACGGTCACGCTGCATCCATAGCGTGACCGTCCAGAATTACAAAATGAACCGGCTCAGATCCGCGTTCTTGGCGAGATCGCCGACGTGCTTCTGCACGAAATCCGCGTCGACCTGGACGGTCTCGCCGTTGCGGTCGGGGGCGGTGAAGGAAATCTCGTCGAGCACCCGCTCCATCACGGTTTGGAGCCGCCGCGCGCCGATGTTCTCGACGGTCGAATTGACGGCGACCGCGACGTCGGCGAGCGCGTCGATGGCGCTGTCGGTGATGTCGAGCGTCACGCCCTCGGTTTGCATCAGGGCGACATATTGCTTGATCAGCGAGGCCTCGGGCTCGGTCAGGATGCGGCGCATGTCGTCGCGGGTCAGGGCCTGCAGCTCGACGCGGATCGGCAGGCGGCCCTGCAGTTCCGGCAGCAGGTCGGACGGCTTGGCGACGTGGAAGGCGCCGGAGGCGATGAACAGGATATGGTCGGTCTTGACCGCGCCGTGCTTGGTCGAGACTGTGGTGCCCTCGATCAGCGGCAGCAGGTCGCGTTGCACGCCCTCGCGCGAGACGTCGCCGGCGGCGCGGCCTTCGCGGGCACAGATCTTGTCGATCTCGTCGAGGAACACGATGCCGTTGTTCTCGACCGCGCTGATCGCCTCCAGCGTCAGCTGGTCGGTGTCCAGCAGCTTGTCGGATTCTTCGTTGATGAGGATCTCGTGCGAGCCCTCGACCGTCAGCCGGCGCGTCTTGCTGCGGCCCCCCAACTTGCCGAAGATGTCGCCGATCGAGATCGCGCCCATCTGCGCGCCCGGCATGCCCGGGATTTCGAACATCGGCATGCCGCTGCCGCCGCTTTGCGTCTCGACCTCGATTTCCTTGTCGTTGAGCTCGCCGGCACGCAGCTTCTTGCGAAACGATTCCCGCGTCGCGGACGAGGCATTGGCGCCGACCAGCGCATCGAGCACGCGCTCCTCGGCGGCGAGCTGGGCGCGGGCCTGGACGTCCTTGCGCTTCTTCTCGCGGACCTGGGCGATCGCGACCTCGACGAGATCGCGCACGATCTGCTCGACGTCGCGGCCGACATAACCGACCTCGGTGAACTTGGTCGCTTCCACCTTCAGGAACGGCGCGTTCGCCAGCTTGGCGAGCCGCCGCGCGATCTCGGTCTTGCCGACGCCGGTGGGCCCGATCATCAGGATGTTCTTGGGCAGCACCTCTTCGCGCAGGGAGCCGGTGAGTTGCTGCCGCCGCCAGCGGTTGCGCAGCGCGATCGAGACGGCGCGCTTGGCATCGGTCTGGCCGACGATGAAACGATCGAGTTCGGAAACGATTTCGCGAGGAGAGAAGTCTGTCATGTCTGTCTAGCTAGGGCGGGAGGCGGCCAAGGACAAGCCGCATTTTCGGTCAGATGATGGGCGGACCCGATTGCCATTGTTTCACGGCTTCGATCGGATGGATCAGCATCAGGATGTTGAGCGTCAGATTGTCGCGAATATGCAGCGCCAGCATGATCTCGAAGGCGAGGCCGATCAGGACGGTCACCGGCACCGGCAGGACGCGCGCGACCAGGAACCCGAGCATCATGGCCAGATTGTCGGAGACCGAATTGACGATGCTGTCGCCGAAATAATCCAGCGAGATCGTGCCGGCGCGGTAGCGCTCGATGATGAAGGGCGAGTTCTCGACGATCTCCCAGGCGCCTTCGATCAGCATGGCAATGATCAGACGGGCGGGCCACGAGAGCGAAAGGAACGGCAGGCGCACGAACAGCAGCCAGGTCAGGCCGTAGAACAGGAAGCCGTGCAGGATGTGCGAGAAAGTGTACCAATCGGCGATGTGCTGCGAATTCTCCGAGCTGTTTACCACGCCGTGCCACAGCTTGACGTAGCCGCAGGTGCAGATCGGCACCCGCCCCATGCCGAACAGGATCGCGGCCTGCAGCGCCAGCAGCAACAGCGCGATGCCGACCCAGCCGAGCGCCGGCAAGGCGGGCTTGCTCTCGTGCGTGCTCGTCAGCGTCACGGCTCGCGCACCATCAACAGCGCGGCGCCGTCGGGCGTCTCGACCATGCGCTCGCGGACGAAGCCGGCCTTCTCATAGGCCCGTAACGCACGCGCGTTGAGCGGATCGGGATCGGTGACCATGCGGGGCAGGCCGGAGCGAAACTGCTCATCGACAAACTGGCGGATGAAGGCCGAGCCATGACCGCGCGCGATCATGTCGCTCTCGCCGATGAACTGGTCGATCCCACGCGTGCCCTCCGGTTGCGGCCCGAGCCCCGTATTCCAGGCGGTCAGGCGGTAGCATTGAATGTAGCCGAAGGGCCGCTCGCCGGCCAACACGATGAACTGGTCCATGGCGGGCTCAGTGAGGTCGCCGCCGACCAGCGAAAACTGCTCGTTCGGATCGCCCCACCACTCCCGTACATGCGCTTCCCCCAGCCACCGCCGGATCAGCGGCAGGTCGTCGGAGGTCATGGCGCGGAAGGTGTAGGTTATCGTCATCTGGCGCCGACGGCGGTGCTTCACTCCCTCTCCCGCTTGCGGGAGAGGGTCGGGGAGAGGGTGTTTCCGCAATGGGACAGCCCCCCAGAGGAGAGAGCCCTCACCCGGAGCTACGCGCCGACCTCTCCCGCAAGCGGGCGAGGTTACAGCCAGCTCTGAGCTCCGCTGTTTGGAGCTCCGGCCCTACCCGGTCGCCAGGCTCTCGATTGTCAAATTCCGGTTGGTATAGACGCAAATATCCGCGGCGATATCCAGCGACCGGCGGACGATGGCCTCGGCGTCCTTGTCGGTGTCGAGCAGGGCGCGGGCGGCAGACAGCGCGTAATTGCCGCCGGAGCCGATCGCCATCACCCCGGCCTCGGGCTCCAGCACGTCGCCGGTGCCTGTCAGCACCAGGGAGACATCCTTGTCGGCCACGATCATCATGGCCTCCAGCCGCCGCAAATAGCGGTCGGTGCGCCAGTCCTTGGCCAGCTCCACCGCGGCCCGGGTCAGCTGCCCCGGATATTGCTCGAGCTTGGCTTCCAGCCGCTCAAACAGGGTGAAAGCGTCGGCGGTGGCCCCGGCGAAGCCGCCGATGACGTCGCCCTTGCCGAGCTTGCGGACCTTCTTGGCGTTGGACTTGATCACGGTCTGGCCGATCGAGACCTGGCCGTCGCCGCCGACCACCACCTTGCCGCCCTTGCGGACCGTCAAAATCGTGGTGCCGTGCCAGCCCGGCGAGCTGTTCTGGGAATCCTGCATGAAATACCTCGTTGTCCGCCTGATTTAGGCGGTCCGGCGCAGGCGCACAACGGGCCGTTCCGGGCCGAATTTCGCTCACCATAGGCAGAAGTAGAGGCCCGGCCAGCCGTTCCCGCAGTAGCGAAGGCGTCATTTGGCTGTTAAGAGACTGGCGTTTTCGGCTCCCAAGCTAGAATGGAAACCGCATTTCAATGCGCACCGCGACGATCAAGCGCAAGACCAAGGAAACCGACATCGAGGTCTCCGTGAACCTCGATGGCACCGGCGTGTCCAATATCGCGACCGGCATCGGCTTTTTCGACCATATGCTCGATCTTCTCGCCCGCCATTCCCGCATCGACCTCACGGTCAAGGCGGTGGGCGATCTGCACATTGATTATCACCATACCACCGAAGACACCGGCATCGCGCTCGGCCAGGCGGTCAAGCAGGCGCTCGGCAACATGGCGGGCATCACCCGCTATGCCGGCGTGCACATGCCCATGGACGAGACGCTGTCGCGCGTGGTCATCGACATCTCGGGCCGCCCGTTCCTGGTGTTCAAGGCCGATTTCCCCCGCGACAAGATCGGTGAGTTCGACACCGAGCTGGTGCGCGAGTGGTTCCAGGCCTTTGCCATGAACGCCGGCGTGACTCTCCACGTCGAGACCCTATATGGCGATAACAGCCACCATATCGCCGAATCCTGCTTCAAGGGTCTGGCGCGGGCGCTGCGCACCGCCGTTGCGATCGATCCGAAGGCGGCGGGCGAAATCCCGTCCACCAAGGGCTCGCTCGGCGGCTGACCTCTTCCGGCCGGCGGCGCGCGCCGCTTGCGGTATCACTGAATTTTTGGGAACGGGGCATCACCATGCCTGTCTACACAGTTCATGCTCCCTCTCCGGCCGGAGCCGATCTGCGTGCGACCGACAAGTTCGTGTTCGTGCGCGACGGCTTTCATTTCTGGGCGATGATCTTCGGGCCGTTCTGGCTGCTCTGGAACCGGCTGTGGCTGGCCCTGGTCGGCTATCTGATCTTCGTGGCGGCGTTCAATTCCGGGCTGTCGAGCCTCGGTATCGGACGCTCGTCGATCTTCTTCGCCGATCTCATCGTTGCGCTGCTGATGGGTCTCGAGGCCGCAAGCCTGCGCCGCTGGACGCTGTCGCGCGGCAAATGGCGGCAGCTCGACGTGGTGGTTGCCGACGACGAGGATACGGCCGAGCGCCGCTTTTTCGAGCGCTGGAGCCAGAAGCAGCACGGCATCGTCAACGATCAATGGGCCGTCGATCGCGGCGGCCCGCCGCCGACCCGCTCAACGCCGGGTCAGCAATTCTCGAACCCGCCGCCGATTCCGGCCGGCGGCATCATTGGTTTGTTTCCAGAACCGGGAGGGTCAAGATGAGCGTCGCCATCATCGATTACGGTTCCGGTAACCTGCATTCCGCCGCGAAAGCCTTCGAGCGTGCCGCGCGCAACCTCGAGAATCCGCAGAAGGTTTTCGTTACCAGCGACCCCGACCAGGCCTACGAGGCCGACCGTCTGGTGCTGCCGGGCGTCGGTGCGTTTGCCGATTGCCGGCGCGGGCTGGACGCCGTCAACGGCATGGTCGATGCGATCACGGAAGCGGTGCGCGTCAAGGCGCGGCCGTTCTTCGGCATCTGTGTCGGCATGCAGCTGATGGCGAGCCGCGGCAAGGAGCATGTCATCACCGAAGGCCTGAACTGGATCGGCGGCGACGTCGAGAAGATCACGCCGCGCGACGAAAGCCTGAAGATCCCGCACATGGGCTGGAACACGCTCGACCTGCTGCAAGAGCATCCGGTGCTGAACAAGCTGCCGCTCGGCCCGAAAGGCCAGCACGCCTATTTCGTGCACTCCTACCACCTCAACGCCGCCAACGAGGCGGATGTGCTGGCGCGCGCCGACTACGGCGGGCCCGTGACCGCGATCGTCGGCAAGGACACCGCGATCGGCACGCAGTTTCACCCCGAGAAGAGCCAGCGCTTCGGCCTCGCTCTGATCTCGAACTTTTTGCGATGGAAGCCGTGATTCTCTTTCCCGCGATCGACCTCAAGAACGGCCAGTGCGTGCGCCTCGAGCAAGGCGACATGGCGCGCGCGACGGTGTTCAACCTCAATCCGGCGGCGCAGGCGCAGAGCTTTGTCGAGCAGGGCTTTGAGTATCTCCACGTCGTCGACCTCGACGGTGCGTTCGCCGGCAAGCCGGTGAACGCCGAGGCCGTCGAGGCGATGCTGAAGACGATCAAGATTCCGGTGCAGCTCGGCGGCGGCATTCGCGACCTCAAGACCGTCGAAGCCTGGCTCGCCAAGGGCATCACCCGCGTCATCATCGGCACTGCCGCGGTGCGCGACCCTGAGCTGGTGAAGGCTGCCGCGAAGAAATTCCCCGGCCGCGTCGCGGTCGGGCTCGATGCCCGCGACGGCAAGGTCGCGGTCGAAGGCTGGGCCGAGACTTCGCAGGTCACCGTGCTGGAGATCGCAAAGCGGTTCGAGGATGCCGGCGTTGCCGCCATCATCTTCACCGACATCGCGCGCGACGGCCTGCTCAAGGGCCTGAATTTGGACGCCACCATCGCGCTGGCGGATGCGATCTCCATTCCGGTGATCGCCTCGGGCGGCCTCGCCTCGATCGAGGACGTCAAGGCGATGCTGACGCCGCGCGCCAAAAAGCTCGCCGGCGCGATCGCCGGTCGCGCCCTCTATGACGGCCGGCTCGATCCCGCCGCCGCGCTCACCTTGATCCGCGACGCGCGCAGGAGCTGACACATGTTCAAGGTGCGCGTGATCCCCTGCCTCGACGTCAAGGACGGAAGGGTCGTCAAGGGCGTCAATTTCGTCGATCTCCGCGATGCCGGCGATCCCGTCGAAGCCGCGATCGCCTATGACGCCGCCGGCGCCGACGAGCTCACCTTTCTCGACATCACCGCCACCCACGAGAACCGCGGCATCATGCTGGACGTGGTCCGGCGCACGGCGGAGGCCTGCTTCATGCCGGTGACCGTCGGCGGCGGCGTGCGCGAGGTCAACGACATCAAGACGCTGCTGCGCGCCGGCGCGGACAAGGTCTCGATCAACAGCGCTGCGGTGTCGCGGCGCGAATTCGTCAAGGAAGCCGCCGAGAAGTTCGGCGAGCAGTGCGTGGTGGTCGCGATCGACGCCAAGCGGGTCAAGCGCCCGGGCGGCGAGCGCTGGGAAATCTTCACCCATGGCGGCCGCAACTCGACCGGCATCGACGCGATCGAATATGCCCAGGAAGTGGTCTCGCTCGGCGCAGGCGAAATCCTGCTCACCTCGATGGACCGCGACGGCACCAGGCAGGGGTTCGACATCCCGCTGACCCGCGCGATCGCCGACAGCGTTGCCGTTCCTGTCATCGCCTCGGGTGGCGTCGGCAATCTCGACCACCTCGTCGACGGCATCCGCGACGGACACGCCACGGCTGTGCTGGCGGCCTCGATCTTTCATTTTGGCGAATTCACCATCCGCGAGGCCAAGGAGCACATGGCCCGGCGCGGATTGCCGATGCGCCTCGATGCCTGACGACTCCCGCCTGCAAAAATGCTACACAGGCCGGCGGGGAATGGCCTCCGTGGCCTCATGTGTTTCCGAGTAAGTCCGATGCCGCGTTTCACGATCCACGATCTGGCCGACACCATCGACGCCCGCGCCGCGGCCGGCGGAGAAGCCTCCTACACCCGCAAGCTCCTCGACAAGGGCGCCGAGCATTGCGCCAAGAAGTTCGGTGAGGAGGCAGTCGAAACCGTAATCGCAGCAGTCGAAAACGATCGCGCGCATCTGATCGCCGAAAGCGCCGACCTGCTCTATCACTTCCTTGTCTTGCTCAAGGCCCGCGGCGTAAAGCTGGAAGAGGTGGAAGCGGCCCTGGACAAGCGGACGAATATGTCGGGGCTGGAAGAGAAAGCGTCTCGCAAGAGCGGCAGCTAGCCGGGCTCTCAACGGAGAAGGTCGCGTCATGGATATCCGCGCACCCGAGCAGCAGTACAATCCGTACCGCATCTATTCGCGCAAGGAGTGGGCGCGTCTGCGCGACGATACGCCGATGACGCTGGAGCCGGGCGAGTTCGACCGGTTGCGCTCGCTGCACGATCGCCTCGATCTCAAGGAAGTCGAGGACATCTATCTTCCGTTGTCGCGCCTGCTCTCGATCTATGTCGATGCGATGCAGCGGCTGTATTATGCGGAGCGCCAGTTCCTCAATATCCGCGACCGCAAGATGCCCTACATCATCGGCGTCGCCGGCTCGGTCGCGGTCGGAAAATCCACCACCGCTCGCGTGCTCCAGGCACTGCTGGCGCGATGGTCGCCGCGCCCGAAGGTCGAGCTAATCACCACGGACGGATTTCTCTACCCCAAGGCCTTGCTCGAGCAGCAGGGCATTTTGCAGAAGAAGGGCTTTCCGGAGAGCTACGACCTGCCGCTGCTGCTCAATTTCCTGTCGGACATCAAGTCAGGACGCCGCCACGTCCGCTCGCCGGTCTATTCGCATCTGACCTACGACATCGTGCCGAACGAATGGGCCGAGATCGACCAGCCCGACATCCTGATCGTCGAGGGCGTCAACGTGCTGCAGACCGGCAAGCTGCCGCGCGACGGCAAGGCCGTGCCCGTGGTCTCCGACTTCTTCGACTTCTCGGTCTATATCGACGCCGACGAGGAGGCATTGCGCCGCTGGTACATCAAGCGCTTCCTGGCGCTGCGCGACACCGCGTTCACCAATCCAAAATCCTACTTCAACCGCTATGCGCTGCTCTCGGACGAGGAGGCGACCGCCACGGCCACCGCGATCTGGGAGCGGACCAACCTCGCCAATCTCGAGGACAACATCCTGCCGACTCGCCCCCGTGCGACGCTGATCCTGAAGAAGGGTGCGGATCACGCGGTGGAAAGCGTGGCGCTCAGGCGGCTGTAATCGGAGCGGGACGAGTTATCCGCGCCGCGCTTTACAGCTCACGCCGCGTCGCCTGTCACTTGCGAGCCACCTGCCGCTCTTTCGCGCCGACGAAGATGTGCCACGCTGTCAGGAACATGGCGGCGACCAGCGGGCCGATGACGAAGCCGTTCGCCCCGAAGGTCGCAAGGCCGCCCAGAGTCGCGAGCAGCACGACATAGCTCGGCATCCGGATCGACTGGCCGACCAGAATCGGGCGCAGGAAATTATCGGCAAGGCCGATCACGAAGGTCCCGAAGGCGAGCAGGATGAGCCCCTTGGTGACGGCGCCCGACAGCAGCAAATAGATCGCGGCGGGAACCCAGACCAGGGCGGAGCCGAGCACCGGCAGAAGCGAGAGCAGTGCCATGATGGCGCCCGCCAGCAGCGGCGCAGTCAGGCCGAGCAGCCAGAAGATCAGCCCGCCGAGCGCGCCCTGGATCATGGCAACCAGGATGATCCCCTTGATCGTGCCGCGAACCGCCAGCGTGAACGCATCGAGGATCTCGGCGGTGTGGCTCGCGCGCAGCGGCAGCGCATTGCGGATGCGCAAATTGAGCTCGTCGCCGTCGCGCAGGAAGAAGAACAGCAAGTACAGCATCACGAGCAGGCTCGCGACGAATTCCAGCGTCAGCTGACCGATGTTGATCGCGTGCCCGGCCAGTTGCTGGCCGGCCGGGACCACCAGGCTCGACAGGCGTTCCTTCAGTGCGGTCAGATCGATGCCGGCCAGGCGATCGGACATGGACGCGGCCCAACCCGGCAACGCGTCTTTCAGCTGTTGCAGGGGATGAGCCAGATTGATCTCGCCGGTCTGGACGCGCTGATAGAGCTCGCCACCCTGGTCTATGAGCGACGCGATCACGACCCCGACGGGGATCAGCACCATGACGACCACGACGATGACGGTGAAAAGTGCGGCAGCGTTGCGCCAGTCCGGAAAGGTTTGCAGGCAGCGTCGATAGAAGGGCGCGAAGATGATCGCCAGCAGGGTGGCCCACAACACGGCGCCCGAGAACGGCCAGAGCAGCCAGCCGAACGCGAGGGAAATCACGCCGAGCCAGACGAGAAATGAGCGGTCTTCCGATGTTCTCACGTGTCGCCGGCCTCCAGTCGCACCTTGCGGGGACGTTGGTAGCACAGGACTGTGGCGGAGCGGCAAGTCACGCCCTGCCTCCGTCGCGCCGGCGGCCGAATCGAATACGGTCGATCACTTGCCGATCGTCGTACTCCAATCGGCGATCTTGATACGCCCCGCGAAGGTGGCGGGACCGGGGCTGCTGGCCTTGTAGACGAAGGCCTCGCCCTCCTGGACGTCGCCGGCCTCCTTGCCGAAGGCATCGGCGATGTTGGTCTTGTGGGTGACCAGGACATTATTGGTGCCCGCCTTGGGCGGCGCATCGACGAGCTGTCGCACGGCCTGCCCCGCCTTCGCGTTGGCGCCGGCCGGGTTCGCCATTCCCGATGCGCTGGCGTTGCTGCTGTCCGTCAAGGCATCGACCGGCTTGACCTCGCGGCCGGAGATCAGCTTGCCGGCTTCGATCGCGCGGTTGAGCCGGCTGGTGTAGACATCGCCGATGGGGATCGCGAGCTGTTTGATCGCCGCCCCGATCTGGCGCGCCATGTCCCTGCCCTTCTCGCTGAGCTGACGCTGGGCGCTCATGTCGTCGAACTTGAAGGGGTAGATGTCCTTTTGGCTGTCGTCGGTCGCGGTGTGCCGAAAGACCAGCACATAGCCGCCCTGCTTGAGCGAGGCGATGAGCTCCGGCGTATCGGCGGCGGCGGGTCGAGCGAATCCGATGGCGAGAATGATGAGTACGAGGCGGCACAGCACATTCATGTGCAAAGTCCTCCTGCGAGTGCCCCCGGGGAGGATGGTGACGCGCCACGCGGTCGAATTCAATCAGCGATTGCCCGACGGGACCTGAGTTCCCGTGAGATTCTCGATCACACGGCCAGCCGCCGCGACGCCGCGAGCCCTGCCAGCGCCTCGTCGAGCTTGTCGCGATCGAGCGGCTTGATCAGGAATCCGTTCATGCCCGCTTCGAAGCAGGCATAGCGATCCTCCACCAGCGTATTGGCGGTGAGCGCGAGGATCGGCGTGTGGTGACCGCCGGTGGCGGCCTCATGCGCACGAATGCGCTTCGTCGCTTCGATGCCGTCGAGCTGCGGCATCTGGATGTCCATCAGCACGAGATCATAGGGCGTGCCGGCCGATGAGGCGGCGAGCCAGGATTCCAGCGCGGCCTCGCCGTGGACGGCGATGACGACGCGATGGCCGAGCTTCGTCAGCAGCGAGCGCATCAGCAGCGCGTTGATCTCGTTGTCCTCGGC
This sequence comes from Bradyrhizobium sp. U531, assembly GCF_051710265.1. Lineage (NCBI taxonomy): Bacteria > Pseudomonadati > Pseudomonadota > Alphaproteobacteria > Hyphomicrobiales > Nitrobacteraceae > Bradyrhizobium > Bradyrhizobium sp. U531. The sequence continues at coordinate 450,514 of NZ_JASVEN010000002.1, read as the reverse complement.
GACGAGGATCGACAGGCCCTTTGCGGCGGCCGCGCCGGCAACTTCAGCCGTCGGCTCCGGCGCGAGATCGGGCGAGGCGACCTCCGGCGTCAGCGCAAGACGTGCCGCGAGCGAGGCCGCCCGCAGCGGCTTCACCAGGAAGCCGGTGAAGGCCGGCGACAGCTTTTCATGCCGCGAGCTCGAGGTCAGCAGCACGAGGCGCTGCTGCGCATGCGCGCGTGCGCTTTCGCCGAGCTGGTCGGCCATGGTGGGGTCGATCGCGCGATCGACCAGTATCGCGTGCCAGGAACGTTCCGGCAGCAGCGCCTGCGCAACCGCGGCATCCGCGACCAGGCAGGTCTGGCCGCCCCAGCGCTCCAGGCGCCGCGCGATCAGCGACGCCTCGATGCCGTCGGCGACGAGGAGGATCGACTTGCCGCTGAGGTCGGGGCTCGGAAAGGCGGTCTGGCCCGCGCTCGCCTGCGACGGCGGAAGCGGCACTGATATCTCGAAGGTCGAGCCTTTGCCCGGCTCGCTCGTGAGGTTGATCCGGCCGCCCATCCGCTTGACGATGCGCTCGCTGATGGCGAGGCCGAGCCCGGTGCCGCCATAGGTGCGGGCGACGCGCTCGTCGGCCTGCTCGAATTCACGGAAGATGCGTTGCTGGGCTTCGGCTGCGATGCCGATGCCGGTGTCGCGGACGAGGAAGCTGATCTCGTTCGGCCAGATGCCGGGCTCGACGATCAGCGCCACGCCGCCGCTTGCCGTGAACTTGATGGCGTTGCCGGCGAGATTGAGCAGCACCTGGCGCAGCCGCGCGGAATCGCCGATCACCTCGAGCGGCAGGCGTTCGTCGACATAGGCGGCGATCTCGAGCGTCTTCGCCTGCGCGCGGGGCGCGAGCAGCTCGGTGATTTCCTCGACCAGGGTGGAGAGCGCGAAGGGGCGCTGCTCGAGGTCGAGCTTCCCGGCTTCGATCTTGGAATAGTCGAGCAACTCCTCGATCAGCGCCATCAGGGCTTCGCCCGAGGTCTTGACTGCTTTGGCGTAGGTCGCCTGCTCCGGCGTTAGATGGGTGTCGAGCAAAAGACCGCCCATGCCGATGATGCCGTTGAGCGGCGTGCGAATCTCGTGTGAGGCCATCGCGAGGAAGCGCGATTTGGCGCGGTTGGCGGCGTCGGCCTGGTCGCGCGCGTCGGAGATCGCGCGCTCGGTCTCGGTGCGGTCGGTGACGTCGCGCCCGACGCTCTGCAATTCGGCGGGTTGGCCGGCATCGAGGCGGACATAGCCTTCGCGCCAGGCGATCCAGCGCGCGCCGAGCGGGGTTGCGATCTTCTGGTCGTGGATGCGCGTGCCGTTACTTTCCCGGGCGCTGTCGCCCTGCTCCAGCACGTCGAAATCGAAACGCGTGCCGACCAGCGCGCTGCGCGCCTGTGCCGCGAGTGCGCAATAGGCCTCGTTGGCAAAGGTGATGCGGCCGTCGGTCGCGCGCAGCACGATGAGGTCGCCCTGCTGCTCGAACAGGCTGCGGGCGCGTTCCTCGGCTTCCTTCAGCTCCCAATTGCGGTCGATCAGCGCCTCGTTGTGGGCGGCGAGCGTGCGCATCCGCTTGTTGACGAAACGCAGGCGCATGCTCAGCGTCGCAAGGCCGACGCAGGCGATCGCGAACAGGAAGCTCGCGCCGATCGCAAAGGCGTGGGGATTGTAGCCGGAGGTCTCGGACCGGCTGCCCGTGACGAAGCCATAGGCGCCGCCGAACGTCGCCGAGAAGATCACGAAAGAGCGGATCGCAAAGGCGATGCGGGGGTGCTTTCGCCTGAAGCGGCGCATGCGCACCTTGATCCGGAACGTCCGACCCATCGCCACCGACCCCGACTCTTGTCCGAAACTTCGTGCTCGCCGCGAGCGACGATGTCGCCTCGACCTTGCAAACAGTTTGAGGCCTTGGTGCCGCCTCCAAACAGGGTTGACGAGGTGTTAACGCCTCAGAGCGAGGCGGACTGGAGCTGGCGGCGGTTGCCGTTGGCGCCGACGATCAATGCGGCGGCCTCGCGCTGCGAGAACGATTTCGAGCGCACATAGATGCGGTAATCCGCCGGGCCTTCGGTGGTCAGATAGATCACCTGGCCGCCGTCGACGGGCTGGGCGGCAATCGAGACGAGGCGCGTCGCGGGATTGGCCTGGCAGGAATCCGGCTCGGAACCGAGGCCGTCGTCGACCACGGCGAAGTCCGCCGCGTCGGCATCGTCGGTGATCTGAACCCGCACCGTGGCGCGCTCCGGATCTTCGGTGAAGGCGACATGCACGCCGGCGGTCCAGAACAGCGAGGTGAGCTCGACCGAGGTGTCGCCCAGGGCGATGCAGGGATGCGAGACCGATCCGATCTCCGCGCGGGCGAACACCGCAGCCGCCAACAGGGGAACAACCGAGGCAAGGATCTTGAGACGCAACATGACACTCTACTCGCCAGGCCCCGGGAACTCTGAACGAAGATGAGCGGGCCTTATGGTTTGCAGAGCGTAAAGGAAACTCGTTACCGCCGGGTTGATGCGCGGAATGATCAGGCGAGCTGCCGTACATCCTCCGCGAGTGCGCGATAGGACAGCGCTTCGGCGAGATGCAGCCGGCCGATCTTGTCGGCGGAATCGAGGTCGGCGAGCGTGCGCGCCACCCGAAGCACGCGGTGATAGCCACGCGCCGACAGCCGCATCGTCTCGGCGGCCTCGCGCAGCAGCTTCGCGCCCTGCGCATCGGGCTTGGCGATCTCCTCCAGCACGGAGGCGGGCGCTTCGGCATTGGTGCGGATGTTGGGCAGACCGGCATCCGCGTAACGCGCGAGCTGGATATCGCGTGCGGCGGCGACGCGCGCAGCGACCTCGGCCGATCCTTCCGCAGGCGGCGGCAGGATCAGGTCGGCCGCGGTCACGGCGGGAACCTCGATGCGCAGATCGATACGGTCCATCAGCGGGCCCGAGATGCGCGCCTGGTAGTCGCTCGTGCAGCGATCGATGCGGCCGCGCTTGCAGGCATAGCCTGGCTCGAACGCGTTGCCGCAGCGGCACGGATTCATCGCAGCGACCAGCATGAAGCGGGCAGGGTAGGTGACGCGGTGATTGGCGCGCGACACCGCGACCTCGCCGTTCTCCAGCGGCTGGCGCAGCGAATCCAGCACGCGCGGATCGAATTCGGGGAGCTCGTCGAGGAACAGCACGCCCTGATGCGCCAGCGAGATCTCGCCGGGCTTGGCGCGCATGCCGCCGCCGGTGAGCGCGGCCATGCTGGCGGAATGATGTGGCGAGCGGAACGGCCGCCGCGCCGTCAGCGCGCCGCCTTCGATCTCGCCGGCGACGGAGGCGATCATCGAGACTTCCAGCAGCTCGCCCGGCGACAGCGGCGGCAGGATCGAGGGCAGGCGCGCCGCCAGCATCGACTTGCCGGCGCCCGGCGCGCCGATCATCAGCAGATGATGTCCGCCGGCCGCCGCGATCTCCAGCGCGCGCTTGGCGCTTTCCTGGCCCTTGATGTCGCGCAGGTCGAGCGTGGAGGCGGCGGCCTCGTGCACCCTGGGCGAGGGCCGCGACAGCACCTGCGTGCCCTTGAAATGGTTGGCGATCTGGATCAGCGAGTGCGCGGCGATGATCTGGATGTCCGGGCTCGCCCACGCTGCTTCGGAGCCGCAGGCGGCCGGGCAGATCAGTCCTTCCTCGCGCATATTGGCGCCGATGGCGGCGGGAAGAACGCCGGCCACGGGCGCGATCGAGCCGTCGAGGCCGAGCTCGCCGAGCACGGTGAAACCGGTCAGCGCGTCCGGCGGAATCGCTCCGATCGCCGCCATCAGGCCGAGCGCGATCGGCAGGTCGTAATGGCTGCCTTCCTTCGGCAAGTCGGCGGGTGCCAGATTGACGATGATGCGCCGCGCCGGCAGCGCGAGCCCCGAGGCGATCAATGCCGAGCGGACCCGTTCGCGCGCTTCCGACACGGCCTTGTCCGGCAGGCCGACGATGGCGAAGGCCGGAAGTCCCGGTGCGACCTGCACCTGCACGTCGACCGCGCGGGCCTCGATCCCCTCAAAGGCGACGGTGGAAACCCGCTGAACCATGCTCAAACCAGCCTGCCCTCTCGCACAATTAGGGGTAGCAGAGCCCGGCCCGCGGCGCAAGAACAATACGGGAACAACTATTGTGGGGCGGGTAAGTCCTAACCAATCGTAAACACGGCCGGGACACTACGTCTCGAATGCCGGCGTCCGTGCTCAGCACATCCCAACATATGTCCGCTACTTCTAAGCCTGCGGGATGGGCCGTGGTCTAACGGGTGAACAGTTCAAATGCTTGCAAATCGCCGGAGAAGCGAACGTCGGGTGTGCAGCCGTCTCGCCAAGATCCATTTTGGCGCGGGCTCGCTGCCGCGGGACTGCACCATCACCGATATTTCGGCTGGTGGCGTGAAGGTCGTGGCCGAATTCCTGGAAGTGCCGCCGCAATTCACCATCATCTTCGCGCCGGATTATTCCCGGCAGTGCCGCCTGCGCTGGCGCATCGGCTGCGAATTCGGTGCTGAATTCACCGACTGAGGTCTCACGGGCCGCGTCCTTAACGGGACTTTAGCGTTAATCGGTAAGCATCTCTGATCAGTTGCCGAGTGATCAGAGTATGTCCAAGCGTTTGCCCCTCGCCTTCCCCCCGGCGAGATATCTGTGTTCCGCCGTTCTGATCCTTGCCCTCGGCGGCTGTCAGACCACCGGCATCGAGGACGTCACCGGAGCGCTCGGCGACAAGCAGGAATCCGCCGCCAAAGCTGACGCCAAATCGGACGCCAGGCCGGAGATGGACGCATTGCGCGAGCGGTACCGCGCCCGGCCCAGCGATCCCGCAATTGCCCTCGAATACGGCAAGGCGCTGCGCGGCAGCGGCCAGCGCGCCCAGGCGGTCGCGGTGCTCGAGCAGGCCGTGCTCGCCCATCCCAGCAACAAGGCGCTGCTCGCCGGCTATGGCCGCGCGCTCGCCGACAACGGTACTTTCCAGCAGGCCTTCGATGTCCTCGGCCGCGCGCATAGCCCTGAGGATCCCGATTGGCGCATCCTGTCGGCGCAAGGCGCCGCGCTCGATCAGCTCGGCCGCAACGAGGAAGCGCAGCAATACTACGCCGCGGCGCTGAAGATCGTGCCGAACGAGCCGACCGTGCTGTCCAATCTCGGCCTGTCCTACATGCTGCAGAACAATCTGCCGAAAGCCGAACAGGTGCTCGGCCGCGCCTATCAGCGCAATCAGAACGACGTGCGGGTTCGCGCCAATCTGGCGCTCGTGCTGGGATTGCAGGGCCGCGAGTCCGAGGCCGAGATCCTCGTGAAGGCAGATTTGCCGCCGGACCAGGCCGCGGCCAAGGTCGCGGCGCTGCGGCAGCTGCTGGCCAAGAAGCAGCAGCGGGCGGACAAGTAATCCGCCCGGTTTGGTGTACGTCTACGACGCTTTGCGATGCGGGGCGGATCCACGCCCCGACCGGCCCTTCAGCTTCCTCAGCAGCGGCTCGAGCAGCGAGCGCTTCGGCTTCTTCACCTCGCCGCGGCCGGCGAGGCGGTTCGCCATGTTCTGAAACAGCTCGGTGGTGCGGTGGTTCTTGGAGACCTCCGCGATCATCTGGCCGTTATTGGCCGCGGTCGAGAACAGCTTCGAATCGAACGGGATCACCGCGATCGGCTGGCTTTCCATGGTCTTGGTGAACGCCTTGACCTCGATCTCCGCGCGCTTGTGCATGCCGACCTGGTTGATGCAGTACAGCGGCGGCCGGTCGTTCGGTCGCGCCGCTTTCAGCACGCTCAGCATGTTCTTGGTGTTGCGCAAGTTCGCGAGATCGGGTTCCGCGACGATCACGATGTCGTCGGCGTTGACCAGTGCGCGCCGCGTCCAGCCCGACCATTGATGGGGGACGTCGAGCACGATGCAGGGCGTGGTCATGCGCAGCGTGTCGAACACCGCGTCGAAAGCTTCGGCGCCGAAATCGTAGACACGGTCGAGGCTGGCAGGCGCCGCGAGCAGGCTGAGGCGCTCGGTGCATTTGGCCAGCAGGCGCTCCATCAGCGCGGTGTCCGGCCGGTCCTGCGACAGCACCGCGTTGGCGATGCCCTGCACCGGGTCCTGGTTATAGTCGAGGCTGGCGGTGCCGAAGGCGAGGTCGAGATCGATCACGACCGAATCGAGCGAAAGGTCGCGTGCGATGGTCCAGGCCAAATTGTGCGCGACGGTGGAGGCACCGACGCCGCCCTTGGCGCCGACCACCGCGATGACGCGGCCGGTGATGATGGCTTCGGACGCGGAGAACAGGCTGCAGATCGAGCGGACGACATCGAGGGTTTCGACCGGTCCGACCACATAGTCGTTGACGCCGCGGCGCACCAGCTCGCGATAGGGCGCGGTGTCGTTGGGATTGCCGATCACGACCACGCGGGTGCCGGGGTCGCAGACGCCGGCGAGGTCGTCGAGCCCTTCGAGGATGTCGCGCGTGCCGTCGGATTCGATCACGATCACGTTCGGCGTCGGCATCGTTTCGTAGACTTCGATCGCCGCGGCGAGGCCACCATCCTTGGCGGTGAGGTGGGCCTTGGCGAGACGGCGGTCCTGTCCCGCCGCGGTCACCGCGGCGAGCGTCTTCTCGGTTTCGCAAAAGGCCTGCACCGAGATGCGAGGAACCGGCGCAATGTGTTCCTCGGGATGCCCTAGGTCGTCCGCGTCGTCTTCGTGGGGCGTTGTCATTTGCCGATATCGCTGAGTTTGGCCTTGTCGGCCTCGGGTGCGGGGGTCGAGATCGCGGTGCCCTTGCGGTAGCGTTCGAAGGCCATGTCGCGTCGCGCGGTATAAGAGGGAGCCTCGGAGCGCGGCTGCTCGAGATCGGCGGGGTTGTCGATCATCGCCGCGAGATTGCGCTGGCTGGCACAGCCCAGATTGAAGTAGGGCCGGTTCTCGCTGTAGCCGGGATCGAGGATGTTGGGCCCGACGTCTTCCGGCCACAGCCCGCAGGGGCCGGCGACTGCGGCGATCCTGGAATAGGTCAGGCGGATGGTGGGCAGCAGGCCGGGATCCTCGGGGCGATAGGGATGCTGGACGACGGCGCGCGACGGCACGCCGCCGGCGGCGAGCACAGAGCGGATTTCCTGATAGGTCGCGGCCGCCGCGCGCGAATTGGCGGTGTCGACGGGAACGTCGACGACGACGGAGCCGGTGCCTTCACGCACCCAGTCGCGCGCGATGCCGGCGATGTCGGAATGCTGGGCGGCCGAGAGGCCGCCTCGCGCCTTGCCGACGAAGATGACGATCGACTTCTTGCCTTCCTGCACCGCGATCGGATGACGCTGGCGATAGTCGGTCGGCACCGTCTGGGTGACGATCTCGCCGGTCGTGTTGCAGGCGCCCAGCATGATTGCGAGGCCCGTCATGGCCAGCGCGATTCGCAGCTTGCGACGTCGATCGGCTGATGTTGTCCTCATCGCCTGGTCCCCTCTTGCCCTGCCCTGTCCGGTCCCCAAACCGTCCGTCTCAGTCGATGATGAAGCCGAAATCATCCGGCGCGCCGTTGAGCGGATCGACGCGGCGCGTGACGCCATAGAGGCGGTTCATGCGGCCGAGTAGCGCCGTCTGCGCGTCGGAGGCGGGCGCGAAGCCATCGTCGGGACGCGCCAGTTCCTTCTGGGCGACCGCGCGCACCACATAGGGCGTCACGATGACCATCAGCTCGGTCTCGTTGTTGACGAAGTCCTGGCTGCGGAACAGCGCGCCGATGATCGGCACCTGGTCGATGCCGGGCAGGCCGTTGATCGCCTGCTTGGTCTTCTGCTGGATCAGGCCGGCCATCGCCATCGAGCCGCCGGAGGGAATTTCGAGCGTGGTCTCGGCGCGGCGGGTCTGGATCGAGGGGATGGTGACCGAATTGCTCGAGGTCGAGGATACCGACTGCGTCAGCGTGATCGCGTTGGTATTCGACAGCTCCGAGACCTCGGTCATCACGCGCAGGCTGATGCGGCCCTCGCTCAGCACGACCGGGGTGAAGTTCAGGGAGATGCCGAACTTCTTGTAGGTGATCTGGGTGGTACAGACGTGGGTAACCGGATCGCAGGAATAGCCCGCGGGAATCGGGAATTCGCCGCCCGCGATGAAGGTGGCGGATTCACCGGAAATGGCGGTCAGGCTCGGTTCGGCGAGCGTGCGCATGACGCCGGCACTTTCCATCGCGCGCATGGTGGCGCTGACGGTGGCGACGCCCTTGGCAAGGCCGGCGAGGCCGAGCCCGTTGCTGCCGACGATCGGCCCGCCCGAGACCGAGAACGGGTTGGAGTTGTTGAAATTCACCACGGCCGTGCCGGCATTCAGGCTGGCGCTGAGATCGACACCGAGCTGCTTGACGATGTCGCGGCGCACTTCGCCGACCACGACCTTGAGCATCACCTGATCGCGGCCGCGCACGACGATGTTGTTGACGACCTTTTCCGAGCCACCGACCAGCTTCGCGGCGACGTCGCCGGCCTGCTGTGCCTCGATCGGGCTCGACACCGATCCGGTCAGCATCACGCTGTCGCCGACGCCTTCGATCTGCACGCCCGGCAGCGACTGGCGCAGGGCCGTGCGCATGCCGTTGAGGTCGCGCTTGACCGCGATGTCATAGGCGGCGACCTGCTGGCCGTCGGCGGTGAAGAATACGACGTTGGTCTGGCCGACCTGGCCGCCGATGATATAGGCACGCTGGGCCGAACGGATGACGGCATTGGCGATCTTGGGATCGGCCACCAGCACGTCCTTGACCTCGCGGGGCAGGTCGATGACGACGGATTTGCCGACGCCAAGCGACAGAGACCGCGTCCTCGCCGATGCGATCGTCGCGACCGGCGACAGACCGAGATCCGACCCCTGCATCGGCGCCTGGTCGCCGACCGGCGCATCCGCAGCGCCGACGCAATCCGGAGCCGCAAGCAGCCCCAGCATCAGCAATGTCCCCGTCAGGAACGAGCTTGCGCGCTTCCCCCGAATGCGCAGCCCGGTCCGATCATCCCCGTCCTTCATCATGTCCCCATCACTTCTGTGACGTCAGTTGCCGCGCCTGCACGCCGTAGCGAATGACGTTGACGCCTTCGGAGCCCTTGGCCACCTTGTCCTCGATCGCACCATCCACTGCGTTGGCATCGACGATGCTCCGCAGCGCGAGCTGAAGCGTGCCCCCCTGGCGCGCGGCCGACAGCGTGGCGACCTGCTCGGGCTTGAGCTCGAGCGTGACGGTCTTGCCGACCACGGCGTTCTGACCGTCCTTTTCCTTCGGCGCCTGATCGATCGCGAGCACGCGGATGTTGCTCAGGATGACCTCGGACAGGATCAGATCGTTGCCGGCGAGCGCGCCCTCGGGCGTCTTCAGGCGGCGGGTCAGGACGATGTCGACGCGGTCGTTCGGCAGAATGAAGCCGCCGGCGCCGGTCTCGGCTGAAATCTCGGTGGAGACCGCACGCATGCCCGACGGCAGGATCGCAGCCATGAAGCCGGAGCCTTCGGCCCTGACCAGCTTCTGCTCGCGGATCGGCTCGCCCTGCATCAGGGGGACGCGCGCGATCGAGCCGGCGATCTGGGTCGGGGCCTCGGGCCTGTTGTCACGGCGGATAAAGGCGTTGCTCGCAGTCGCCGCCGGCCAGGTCTGCCATTGCAGATCGTCGGGCTTGAGCGCCTGGCCGAGCTGGATGTCGTTCTTGGCGATGAGGACTTCGACCGTCGGCAACTTCTCGGCGACGGCAAGGACGGGCGCGGGTGCGTTCTGGTAGCCGCTCGCCAGATACGCAGCGACGCCGCCGGCGCCCAGCGCGATGACGAGAACGACAATGCGTGCGGTATTCATACGCTTCTACTCTTACGCGGGGCACTCGAACCGCACGTGGCGGGTTCCCCCGTGTCGATGAGTAGGGAGTAAAAGTATAAGGGGTCTTGCGAGGCGGAGTGCGATGGCCGGCGACGCTGCTGGTTCTCGGCAGATGGTGAACGCGGCGTTATTAGGTCGGCCAGCGGCCCCGTAGATTCACGCAGGGCGGCTCCTGCGTTCGAACCAGACGCGGGCCCTCATGGTGAATGCATGGTTAGTGATGGTCACATGACGATGCGCGTGAGACCGTACAGCGCGCCACACGATCGCTGTCATCCCTGCGAACGCAGGGACCCATAACCCCAGGCAGAAATTTGGCGAAGACTGGTCGGTCGGTACTTCGACCGTCCGCAACTGATGGATTCCGCGGTATGGGTCCCCGCGTGCGCGGGGACGACGATGGGGAGAGATTGCGGTCTCTCCCACGTAGTCACCGATCGCTACTTCTTCCGCTTCTGCTCGATCACGTCCCAGACCTTTGCCGCGACGTCGGGGCCACCGAGCCGCGCGATGGCGCGGATGCCGGTCGGTGACGTCACGTTGATCTCGGTGAGACTGCCGTTGATGACGTCGATGCCGACGAACAACAGGCCGCGCTCGCGCAGCGCCGGGCCGACGGTGGCGCAGATCTCGCGCTCGCGCGGGGTGAGCTCGGTCTCCTGGGCCGCGCCGCCGCGCACCATGTTGGAGCGGAGGTCGTCGGCGGCCGGCACGCGGTTCACCGCGCCGGCGAACTCGCCGTTGACGAGGATGATGCGCTTGTCGCCGTGCTTCACCTCGGGGATGAACTGCTGGATCACCCAGGGCTCCCTGAACGTCACCGAGAACATGTCGTAGAGCGAGCCGAAATTCATGTCCTGCGGCATCACGCGAAACACCGCCGCGCCGCCATGGCCGTGCAGCGGCTTCATCACGACGGCGCCGTGTTTGTCGCGAAAGGCGTTGATCTCGTCGAGATCGCGCGAGATCAGCGTCGGCGGCATCAGCTGCGGAAAGTTCATCACGAACAGCTTTTCCGGCGCGTTGCGCACCGAGGCAGGATCGTTGACGACCAGCGTCTTCGGATGGATGCGCTCGAGCATGTGCGTCGAGGTGATGTAGGCGAGGTCGAATGGCGGGTCCTGGCGCAGCAGCACCACGTCGAAACCGTTCAACGCCTCGCGCTTGGGCTCGCCGAGGGTGAAATGATCGCCGGGCTCGTCGCGGACCGTGAGGAGCTGGACGGGCGCCACAATCTCCTCGCCGACCATCGAGAGCTTGTCGGGCGTGTAATAGGACAGGCCATGGCCGCGCTTTTGCGCCTCCAGCAGCAGCGCAAAGGTGGAATCGCCCTTGATGTTGATGCGGGCGATGGGGTCCATCTGGACGGCGACGTTGAGTTTCATGGTCTGCCTTTCAGGTCGAGGCGTCGAATGCCGCCAACACATGGCGTGGAAGTGAGCGCGGCGCAATCAGCATGGCGTCGAATCGCAATTCGAATTCGGCATGCTCGGGATGCGCTACGAGCCAGCCTTGCGCGGCGTCGATGATGCGCTGCTGCTGGCGCGGGGTGACGGCATAGGCGGCGTCATCGAGGCTGGCGCGGGCCTTGACCTCGACGAAGGCGATCAGGTTGCGCCGTCGCGCCACGAGGTCGATCTCGCCATGCGGGGTGCGGAAGCGTTTGGCGAGGATGCGATAGCCCTTGGCCATGAGATAGGCGGCGGCGCGGCTCTCGGCCGAGATGCCGGTGCGGAACGCGGCGACGCGCTCGGGCGAGGCGACTTTCGGTTCCCTGGGGGTCTCAGCCTTCGCCATCGCCGCCCCGCAAATCCCTGGGCAGAGCCTTGGCGAGTTCGAGCGCGCGGGCATAGACCTCGCGGCGCGGCCGGCCCGACAGCGCGACGGCGTGCGCCACGGCATCCTTGACGCTGTGCGCGGCAAGCTGCGCGCGCAGCAGGTCGTCCAGTGCATCCGATGTCAGCACGTCGGCGTCATCAGCTGGCGGAGCGATCACCAGCACGAACTCGCCGCGGGTTTCCAGCCCTTCGGCGTCGCGCGCCAGCTCATGCAGAGTTGCGCGCGAAATCTCCTCGTGCAGCTTGGTCAGCTCGCGGCAGATCGCGGCCTCGCGCGTGCCCATGATTTCGGCGAGCTCGGCCAGCGTGTCCTGCACGCGGTTGCCGGATTCGAACATCACAAGAGTCGCGTCGATGCGCGCGAGCTCGGTCAGCCGCGATTTTCGCGCGGCTGATTTCGCCGGCAAAAAGCCCTCGAAGAAGAACCGGTCGGTCGGCAGCGCCGCGACCGACAGCGCGGCGAGCACCGAGGAGGGGCCGGGCAGGGCATAGACCGCATGGCCGGCGGCGCAGACCTCGCGCACCAGCTTGAAGCCTGGATCGGAAATCAGCGGCGTGCCGGCATCAGAGACCAGCGCGATCGAGCCGCCGGCGGCGAGCGCCTCCAGGATCCTCGGGCGCGCGGCTTCGGCGTTGTGCTCGTGATATTGCTTGAGCTGCGCGGTAATGGCGTAGCGCTCGGTCAGGCGGCGCGTGATCCGGGTGTCCTCGCAGGCGATGACATCGACGCCGGCGAGCGTCTGCAGCGCTCGCAGCGTGATGTCGCCGAGATTGCCGATCGGAGTTGCGACGAGATAAAGGCCCGGCGCGGCCTTGGGGGCCGGGAGCCGATGGGCGTCGATGGAGAAACCGCGCGAGGCGGCGTCTGTGCCTTCAGGCGTATTTATCGGGGCCGGCTTTGCGCGCATAATGAATCGAACTTAGGCATGATCTCCGGGGCTGGGAACCGGTCCCCTGAAAAAGATCGCGCCGAGGCAAGGGGCGGGAAGGACTGGAATGTGATCGAACAGGCATCACATTCCTGAGGGAGTGAAGCGCCAGCGTCATATTCACGGCGGAAACGCCGCCTTGATGCTGGTGACGGACGGTGGACAGCTAGCCAGAGCGTGAAGGGACGGCCGCGTTAAGCGGTTATTATCCTTTTGTTTTAGTTAACTATTTGCCGACATTATGCCTGAATCCGCGGCTTCTGTCGCGGCGAGTTTGTTGTGACCGGCTGGCGATCGCTGGTCAGAAGAGAAGCTGCCATGCTGGGCCCGAGTGATCCAAAGCCTCCCGTGCAGGGACCCCGATTATCGGGAGCGACCCGGCGGAGCGCGCTCGGCCTGTTGCTCGGTACGCCCTTGCTGTCGGCCTGTGCCGGCGTGCAGCAGAGCCTCAGCCAGTTCTCCAACCCGTTCTCGAGCTCTTCTCCGCCGCCGGCCCAACCGGCCGGGCCTCCGCAACAGGCCACGACCGCCGGCACCGGCGGGGTGAAGGTTGCGGTGATTCTGCCGCTCTCGGCCGCCGGCAATGCCGGTCTTGCCGCGCAATCCATGCGCAATGCCGCCGAGATGGCGCTGGCGGAGTTCCAGAACCCGAACATCCAGCTCCTGATCAAGGACGACAATGGCAGCCCGCAGGGCGCGCAGGCCGGCGCGCAGCAGGCCGTCGACGAGGGCGCCGAGATCATTTTGGGACCGCTGTTCGCGCAATCAGTGCCGGCGGTGGCGCAAGTCGCGCGCACGCGCGGCATTTCCGTGATTGCGTTCTCGACTGATTCCAGCATCGCGGGGCGCGGCGTCTATCTGCTGTCGTTCCTGCCGGAATCCGACGTCAATCGCATCGTCGAATATTCCGCCAGCATCGGAAAGCGTTCGGTCGCGGTGCTGCTGCCCGACAATGCCTATGGCAATGTCGTCGAGGCTTCGGTGAAGGCGGCGGTGCCGCGCCGCGGCGGGCGCATCGTCGCGTTCGAGAAATACGGCGCCGACCGCGCCGCGCCGGCGCGCACCGTGGCGCAGCAGCTCGGCAGCGCGGATGCACTGTTCATTGCCGATGACGGCGATGCCGTCGTGTCGGTCGCGGATGCGATGACTGCCGCGGGCGCGAACCTGCGCAACATCCAGCTGCTCGGCACCGGCCTGTGGGACAATCCGCGCGTCTATGCCAATGCCAGCCTGCAAGGCGGTCTCTACGCCGCGCCGGATCCGGCGGGCTTCCGCGCCTTCTCCGGCCGCTATCGCACCAAGTACGGTGCCGAGCCGATCCGCACCGCGACGCTCGCCTATGACGCGGTCGCGCTCGTCGCCGCGCTCGCGCGCACGCAAGGCACCACGCGCTTCTCGCCCGACGTGCTGACCAACCCCTCCGGCTTCGCCGGCATCGACGGCCTGTTCCGCTTCCGCGCCGACGGCACGAACGAGCGCGGACTTGCGGTGATGAAGGTGACGCAGGGCGGCGGTGTGGCTGTTGCGGGCTCGCCGAAGAGTTTTGGGGCGTAGCCCAGAAAGCGGTGCCGTAGGGTGGATTAGCCGAAGGCGTAATCCACCATGCTTCCGCACACGCCGAACGAAGTTGGTGGGTTACGCCTTCGGCTAACCCACCCTACGAGACCTCGTCACGCCGCGAGATCCGCAACCACAGCATCGAGCACCGGAAATCCGCTGCTCGTCACGCGCAGACGGCCCGTCGCATCGACGGTGATCGCGCCTTCTTCGCGCAGCAGCGCGATGCGTTTGGGATCGAGCTGGCGGCCGGAGAGCGCTCTGTAACGCTCGGGATCGATGCCCTCGGCGAGACGCAGCCCCATCAACAGGAACTCGTCGGCGCGTTCTTCGCTGTTGAGGAGATCGTCGGTGATGTTGCCATGGCCGTTGGTTTCGACGCGCATCAGCCAGGCCTCGGGACGCTTCTCGGTGGCGGTGGCATGGCGCACGCCGTCGATGTCGAGGCGGCCATGCGCGCCGGGGCCGATGCCGGCATATTCCTCGCCGCGCCAGTACACGAGATTGTGCCGGCACTCGGCGCCGCGCCGCGCGTGGTTGGAGATCTCGTAGGCGGGCAGGCCGAGCTTGTCGCAGGTTTCCTGCGTGACGTCGTAGAGCGCACGCGCCACCGCTTCGTCCGGCGTCTTCAATTTGCCGGCCTGGTGCAGGCCGAAGAACGGCGTGCCTTCCTCGATCGTCAATTGATAGAGCGACAGATGTTCGGCCGCCTCATTGATGGCGAGACGCAACTCGTCGGACCACATCGCCGGCGTCTGGTCGGGGCGGGCATAGATCAAATCGAACGAGTAACGGTCGAACGAGCGGCGCGCGATGGCGACGGCGTCGAGCGCTTCGCGCGCACTGTGCAAACGGCCCAATGCCCTAAGCGAAGCATCGTCCAGCGCCTGCACGCCGAGCGAAACGCGGTTGACGCCGGCCGTGCGATAGCCGGCGAAGCGGGTGGCTTCGACGCTGGTCGGGTTGGCTTCGAGCGTGACTTCGACGTCCTTGGCGACCGTCCAGTGCTTGCCGATCGCATCGAGCACGGCGCCGACGGTCGAAGGCTGCATCAATGACGGCGTGCCGCCGCCGAGAAAGATCGAGGTGACTTCGCGGCCGGGCGCGCGCTCGGCCGTCGTCGCGATCTCGCGCGCGAAGGCGGACGCGAAGCGCGCCTCGTCGATCGCGGCGTGGCGGACATGGCTGTTGAAGTCGCAATAGGGGCACTTCGACAGGCAGAACGGCCAGTGCACGTAGACGCCAAAAGCTTGAGCTTGTTCTTTTGACGCGTTTTCCTGGCGCGAACCGGTATCCACTTCGCTCGAAAACGCTCTATCGCGGCTCAAGGCAGATCTCCGCCAGTTTCACGAAGGCGCGGGCGCGGTGCGACAGGCCAAGGCCGATCGGCGGAAGGCCGTGCTTCTCGATGCTGGTCATCTCGCCGAAGCTGCGGTCGTGGCCGTTGGGCAGGAACATCGGATCGTAACCGAAGCCGGCATTCCCGCGCGGCGGCCAGACCAGCGTGCCGTCGACGCGCGCCTCGACCTCTTCGAGATGATCGTCGGGCCAGGCGACGCAGAGCGCGGAGACGAAATGCGCTGTGCGCTTGTCGGGCGAGGTGGCGCCGCGCTCCTGCAACAGGCGCTCGATCTGCGCCATCGCCGCGTTGAAGTCCTTGGAGGGACCGGCCCAGCGTGCGCTGTAGATGCCGGGCGCGCCGTCGAGCGCGTCGACCACGATGCCGGAATCATCGGCGAAGGACGGGAGCTTCGTCGCCTGCGCCGCCGCGATCGCCTTGATCGCGGCGTTGCTGCGGAAATCGTTGCCGGTTTCCTCGGGCTCGCCCAGGCCAAGCTCACCGGCCGACACCGCCTCGATGCCGTAAGGCGCGAGCAGCTCCTTCATCTCGGCGAGCTTGCCGGGATTGTGGGTCGCGATGACGAGCTTTCCGGTGATTCGGCGGTGCATGGCTTATTGACTACGCGACGGCCAGTTTCTGCAAGTCCACCAGACGCGCGATACCCTTCTGCGCCAGCGCGATCAGCTTCAGGAACTCATCCTGCGTGAACGGCTCGCGTTCCGCGGTGCCCTGCACCTCGATGATGCGGCCATCGCCGGTCATGACGAAATTGGCGTCGGTCTGCGCTTCGGAATCCTCGGCATAGTCGAGATCGAGCACCGGCGTGCCGTTGTAGATGCCGCAGGAGATTGCGGCGACGTTGTCGCGCATCACGTTGGCCTTGATCATATTGCGCGTCTTCATCCAGTTGATGCAGTCGGCAAGCGCGACCCAGGCGCCGGTGATCGAGGCCGTGCGGGTGCCGCCGTCGGCCTGCAGCACGTCGCAATCGACCGTGATCTGGCGCTCGCCGAGTGCTTCGAGGTCGACGATGGTGCGCAAGGAACGGCCGATCAGGCGCTGGATCTCGACGGTGCGGCCGCTTTGTTTTCCGGCGGCGGCCTCGCGGCGGGTGCGTTCGGAGGTTGCGCGCGGCAGCATGCCGTATTCGGCGGTGACCCAGCCGCGGCCCTGGCCCTTCAGCCATGGCGGCAGGCGGTCTTCCAGCGTGGCCGTGACCAGCACATGGGTGTCGCCGAATTTCACGAGGCAGGAGCCTTCCGCATATTTGACCACGCCCCGTTCGAGCGTCACGGGGCGCAATTCGTCGGGCGCACGGCGGCTTGGCCGCATGGGAAATCCTCCAAAACTCGCAGGTTAGGGCTGTTCGCGGTGCTTGTAGGGGGGGT
The DNA here is from genome assembly GCF_051710265.1 of Bradyrhizobium sp. U531. Classification (NCBI taxonomy): domain Bacteria; kingdom Pseudomonadati; phylum Pseudomonadota; class Alphaproteobacteria; order Hyphomicrobiales; family Nitrobacteraceae; genus Bradyrhizobium; species Bradyrhizobium sp. U531. The sequence goes on along the minus strand of NZ_JASVEN010000002.1, from coordinate 433,596 downwards.
GAGGGTAGGCAGCAAGGGGAAACGACAAGGCTTTTTCAGCCCCTGTTTCTTGCCCTGTTTTTCCCCCCGCAAACGCCACGCTTGTCAGATGCCCCCGGGATGGACAAATTATGAGCATCTGAGAGGAGTTACCGTCTGTGGCCCATCACGATCCGATCAATCTGATCGCGCCGCGCGCGGGCCTTGCCCAGCTCAACGAGCGTTCTCGCGACATCTTTCGTCAAATTGTCGAAAGCTATCTCGCGACCGGCGAGCCCGTGGGTTCGCGCAACATCTCGCGCCTGATCGCCGTGCCGCTGTCGCCGGCCTCGGTCCGCAACGTCATGGCCGATCTGGAACAGCTGGGCTTGATCTACGCGCCTCACACCTCCGCCGGCCGGTTGCCGACGGAACTCGGCCTGCGTTTCTTCGTCGACGCCCTGATGCAGGTCGGGGACCTCAACGAGGCCGAACGGCAGTCTATCCAGAGCCAGCTGACCTCCGTCGGCCGGGCGCATTCGGTCGAGGCGGCGCTGGACCAGGCGCTGACCCGGCTGTCCGGACTGACGCGGGCCGCCGCGGTGGTGCTGACGCCAAAGTCCAATGCGCGGCTGAAGCACATCGAATTCGTCCGCCTGGAACCCGAGAAGGCGCTAGTGATCCTGGTCGGCGAGGACGGCCAGGTCGAAAACCGCGTGCTGACGCTGCCGCCGGGAGTTCCCTCGTCGGCGATGACCGAAGCCGGCAATTTCCTCAACGCGCGCATCCGCGGCCGGACCCTGGCCGAGGCGCGCCTCGAGCTCGAAACCGCGCTCGGGGAAGCCCGCGCCGAGCTCGACCAGCTGACGCAGAAGGTGATCTCGGCCGGTATCGCCAGCTGGTCCGGCGGCGAGAGCGAGGACCGCCAGCTCATCGTCCGCGGCCACGCCAATCTGCTGGAAGACCTGCATGCGCTGGAGGATCTGGAGCGGGTGCGCCTGTTGTTCGACGACCTCGAAACCAAGCGCGGCGTGATCGATCTGCTCGGCCGCGCCGAAACCGCCGAGGGCGTGCGCATCTTCATCGGTTCGGAAAACAAGCTGTTTTCCCTGTCGGGCTCCTCCACGATCATCTCGCCCTATCGGGATGCCGCGGGCCACATCGTCGGTGTTCTCGGTGTGATCGGGCCGACGCGGCTGAATTATGCCCGCGTGATTCCGACCGTGGACTATGCCGCCCGCATCGTCAGCCGCCTTCTGGGGGGCTGACCGGCGTCTCCTTCCGATCACGGGCGCTTGATTTTCGCTGCTCAAAGCACGATATCCGGTCCAACAATCCCAGATCACCTCAATACCAGACGAGTTCGAGAACAGAGCCGATGACCGATCGAGACCGGCAACCCGAAGACACGACCGCGCCGACCGGCGAACCCGTGGTGTCGAAGCCCTACATCATGCCCGACGATCCCGAGCCCGGCTCGGTCGAGATGTTGCAGAAGGACGTCGCCGAGGCGCGCGACCGCATGCTGCGGACGCTGGCCGAGATGGAGAATCTGCGCAAGCGCACCACCAAGGAAGTCGCCGACGCCCGCCTCTACGGCATCACCGGCTTTGCCCGCGACGTGCTCGACATCGCCGACAATCTTCAGCGCGCGCTCGATGCCGTTCCGGCCGAAGCGCGTGCTGCGGCCGATCCCGGCCTGACCGCGCTGATCGAGGGCGTCGAGCTCACCGAGCGTTCGCTGCACAGCGCGCTGGAAAAGCACGGCGTGAAGAAGCTCGATCCCCAGGGCCAGAGGTTCGACCCGAACTTCCACCAGGCGATGTACGAAGTGCCCGATGCTTCGGTGCCGTCGGGCACCGTGGTGCAGATCATGCAGGCCGGCTACACCATCGGCGAACGCGTGCTGCGCCCGGCCCTGGTCGGTGTCGCCAAGGGCGGCGCCAAACCCGCACCGGCCGCGAACAGCAACGAAGTGAACTGAGTCCCGATGTCATTCCGGGGCGATGCGAAGCATCGAACCCGGAATCTCGAGATTCTCGGGTGCGCAATTGCGCACCATGGTTCGGCTCTACGAGCCGAACCGGAATGACTGCGCGAAAGCCTTACGCGCTCACCGCAATATCCGCGGACTGGATCCGCTTCACGCCGGCCTTGGCCATATCGGCCCAGGCTTTGGCGAGTGAGCCCTGCGTGTCGATGCCGCGGCAGGCGTCTTCCACGACATAGACCTCGAAGCCCGCCTTGCGCGCGTCGAGCGCGGTCCAGGCGACGCAGAAATCTGTCGCCAGGCCCACGACGAAGACGCGCTTGATCTTGCGGCCCTTGAGATAGCCGGCGAGGCCCGTCGAGGTCTTGCCGTCGGCTTCGAGGAACGCCGAGTAGCTGTCGACGTCCTTGTGAAAACCCTTGCGGATGATGAGCTCGGCGTGCGGGATCGCAAGATCCTTCGATAGTGACGCGCCGTCGGTGCCCTGCACGCAATGGTCGGGCCACAGCACCTGCTTGCCGTAGGGAAGATCGACGGTCTCGAACGGCTTCTTGCCTGAGTGCACCGAGGCAAAGGAGACATGGCCCGGCGTGTGCCAGTCCTGCGTCATCACCACGTTCGCGAACGCCTTCGAGATCTTGTTGATGACCGGAACGACCTGCTCGCCTTCCTTCACGGCGAGGCTGCCGCCGGGCAGGAAGCAGTTTTGTACGTCGATCACGAGCAGCGCGGAGCTCTCGTCCGGCTTGATGGACGTCGCCGCAAGCAGCGCGCTTGGCGCGAGAGTCGCGAGAGCTGTCGTTCCCAGCATGGCCAAGATCTGTCGCCGATCGAGCATCGTTCGCCTCCCCTTGAGATGATCCAACGGAAGGGAAGCCTAGTTCCGTTCGTACACGAACAGAAGCCCGAAAATGCGGCCGGGTTTGATGAGGGGTTGGGCTTGCAGACCCGACCTCAGTGTCGTCCCGGGCAAGCGAAGCGCAGACCCGGGACCCATACCCCCAGGGAGGAGTTTGGCGAAGACTCTTGGTGGGGTACTGCGACCGCGTGCAACCGCGAGATCACGCGGTATGGATCCCCGCGTTCGCGGGGATGACACCGAATGTGTAGCGCCGCTTTCGCGCCTCAGCCCTTCGGCTGAATCCCGTCGCGCACCGCGCGGAAGCGGGTGAAGGCGGTTGGCCACTGGTCTCGAGGCGCGCTGGCGACGATGCGCAGCGAGGCGCCGCCGCTGGAGAAGCGGATCCACTGCACCACGGTGACCGGGGTCTTTTCCTTGCCGCTGACACCGTCGATCCGGGTCTCGAAGCCCTGCTGTCCGTTGATGCGGATCGGCTCGGACATGGTGACGCGGGATTCGCGCACGCCGGGGATCTGCAGCGCGGCCTCCTGGGCGAAGCGGGCGCGGTCGTCGGCGGCTTGCGGGGTGGAGCCGATCAGGCCGAGGATCATGAACGGCTTCGACTCATAGCCTGCGCTCTCGTTGCCGTCGGCCAGGATGATGCTCGAGCCCGGCGCCAGCGTGCGGATGTCCTTGAAGTCGGCAAGATCTGTGATCTTGAACGGCATCAGCGCGATCTGCTCTTCGGCCGAGACCTGCTTGCGGGTGGTGGTGCTCGCAAACATCTGCCGCACTGCCTCATCCGTGTAGATCTTGCTCGCATTCTCCGGGATCTGCACCGCGACATAGCCGGAGAAGCCGGCCCCCGGCACGATCATCGAATAGCGCTTCACTGCGGTCTCGCCGGCCTTGCCGCTCTCGGTGGTGAAATAGGCAAGGCCTGCGGGCGTCTCGATCTTGTCCTGCTTGACGCCGTTGGCGCCGGCCGGATTGGCGTTGAAGGCGCTGACGACCTCGCCATAGGCCGCTGGCGGCAGCTCGGTGATCAGCACCTTGACGCTGCCGTCCTCGCTTTCGAAGCCCGGAAAGCTCTTGGCCGTGCTGAGGCCGACCAGCGGCACCATGCCGAGCCGCAAGCCCGGCGGAAAAACGGCGTCGGCCGCGATGGCCGGAAGCACGGAGCTAACGAGAAGGGCGAGCGCGGCGAGGGGGCGGATCAGCTTCATGGGCACTCTGATTGGTTCACATTGAGGCCGTTCGATGGTCGCCCACCGGGCCGCTTTGTCGCGCGCGGCAGCTGTCGTGGCTGCCCGGCCGGCCCGCCTTTTACCGGGTTTGGGCCGGCGGCAACAGGGCGGGGCGGCTTGTGGATGCGGGGGGCTTGCTGACGCCTGAACCTGTTAATAATTCCTCACCCGCAAGTGCGGTGAAGTCCGGATATCTTCTTCCAAAACCCGATGTTTTCGCGGCAGAAACCTAGCTTCGGTCCTTGCGGCCCCCTCCCCCCCTCCTATATGAGCCTCAATCATCGCAATATCGCGGATGTTTGATCTTAGGGGGTTTCGGTTCGGGTGCCTTCTGGGCCCAGCCAACCTGCCGCAAAAACAAGGATATCAGGACCATGGGAAAGGTCATTGGGATCGACCTCGGCACCACGAATTCGTGCGTCGCCGTGATGGATGGCAAGAACGCCAAAGTCATCGAGAATTCCGAAGGCATGCGCACGACGCCTTCGATCGTCGCCGTGACGGACGACGGTGAGCGCCTCGTCGGCCAGCCGGCCAAGCGCCAGGCCGTTACCAATCCCGAGCGCACCTTCTTCGCAGTGAAGCGCCTCATCGGCCGCCGCTACGACGACCCGATGGTCGAGAAGGACAAGAAGCTCGTTCCCTACAAGATCGTGAAGGCTTCCAACGGCGACGCCTGGGTCGAGGCCGACGGCCAGACCTATTCGCCCTCGCAGGTCTCTGCGTTCATCTTGCAGAAGATGAAGGAGACCGCGGAAGCCCATCTCGGCCAGAAGGTCGACCAGGCCGTCATCACCGTTCCCGCCTACTTCAACGACGCCCAGCGCCAGGCGACCAAGGACGCCGGCAAGATCGCGGGCCTCGAAGTGCTGCGCATCATCAACGAGCCGACCGCGGCGGCGCTGGCCTATGGCCTCGACAAGACCAAGACCGGCACGATCGCCGTGTACGACCTCGGCGGCGGCACCTTCGATATCTCCATTCTCGAGATCGGCGACGGCGTGTTCGAGGTGAAGTCGACCAACGGCGACACCTTCCTCGGCGGCGAAGATTTCGACATGCGCCTCGTCGGCTACCTCGCCGACGAATTCCAGAAGGAGCAGGGCATCAACCTGCGCAACGACAAGCTCGCGTTGCAGCGCCTGAAGGAAGCCGCTGAAAAGGCCAAGATCGAGCTGTCGTCGACGACGCAGACCGAGATCAACCTGCCCTTCATCACCGCGGACCAGACCGGCCCGAAGCATCTGACGATGAAGCTCACCCGCGCCAAGTTCGAGGCGCTGGTCGACGATCTCGTGCAGAGGACCGTCGAGCCGTGCCGCAAGGCACTGAAGGACGCGGGCCTGACCGCAGCCGAGATCGGCGAAGTGGTTCTGGTCGGCGGCATGTCGCGCATGCCGAAGGTCCAGGAAGTCGTGAAGCAGCTGTTCGGCAAGGAGCCGCACAAGGGCGTCAATCCGGACGAAGTCGTGGCGATCGGCGCTGCGATCCAGGCCGGCGTGCTCCAGGGCGACGTCAAGGACGTGCTGCTGCTCGACGTGACCCCGCTGTCGCTGGGCATCGAGACGCTGGGCGGTGTGTTCACCCGCATCATCGACCGCAACACCACGATCCCGACCAAGAAGAGCCAGGTGTTCTCGACCGCCGAGGACAACCAGAACGCGGTCACCATCCGCGTCTTCCAGGGTGAGCGTGAAATGGCGGCCGACAACAAGATCCTCGGCCAGTTCGACCTGATGGGCATTCCGCCGGCTCCGCGCGGCATGCCGCAGATCGAGGTGACCTTCGACATCGACGCCAACGGCATCGTCAACGTCTCGGCCAAGGACAAGGCCACGGCCAAGGAGCAGCAGATCCGCATCCAGGCCTCCGGCGGTCTGTCGGAAGCCGACATCGAGAAGATGGTCAAGGACGCCGAGGCCAATGCCGAGGCGGACAAGAAGCGCCGCGAGGCCGTCACCGCCAAGAACGAGGCGGATGGTCTGGTGCATTCGACCGAGAAGGCCCTGGCCGAGCACGGCTCGAAGGTCGCAGAGACCGAGCGCCGCGCCATCGAGGATGCCGTCAGCGACCTCAAGGAAGCGCTGAAGGGCGACGACGCCGAGGCGATCAAGGCCAAGACCCAGACGCTGGCCCAAGCTTCGATGAAGCTCGGCGAGGCGATGTACACGCAGCAGGCCGAGGCCGACGCCAAGAAGGATGCGGCCAAGGACGACGTCGTCGACGCGGAATTCACCGAGGTCGACGACGACAAGAACAACAAGAAGTCCGCCTGAGCCCCGAGAGGGTGACATGCGGACGGCTTGGACCCCACACGCGCAACCGGCCTCCTCCCCTTCGGGGGAGGCCGACGTGTCGGGACGGACGGGACGGGTGCCCGTTACGATCGATCAATTTCCAGCCGTTATGCTGAACGCCGCTATGCAGTCCTCCGCCGCGAGGCGAAAGGCTGCCCATATCGTCGCGCGGCGATGTCGCTTCGCTCCGACTTGAATCGCGATTGGATAGACCGAGCTCAACATGTCCACGTCCACCAAGCGCTGCTACTACGAGACCCTCGAAGTCGAACGCGATGCCGACGAAGGCAAGCTGAAATCGTCGTTCCGCAAGCTGGCGATGAAGTTTCACCCCGACCGCAATCCCGGGGATGACAGCAGCGAAATCAAGTTCAAGGAAATCAACGAGGCCTACGAGGTCCTCAAGGACAAGGACAAGCGCGCGGCCTATGACCGCTACGGCCATGCCGCTTTCGAGCAGGGCGGCGGCGGCGCCGGTTTCGGCGCGGGATTCGCCTCCTCATTCTCCGACATTTTCGAAGACCTGTTCGGCATGGCCGGGCAGCGCGGCCGCGGCGGCCGCGAGCGCGGCGCCGACCTGCGCTACAACATGGAAATCACGCTCGAGGAAGCCTTTGGCGGCAAGACCGCGCAGATCGAGATTCCCGTCTCGGTCACCTGCGAGGCTTGCTCGGGCATCGGCGCCAAGGCCGGCACCAAGCCGAAGACCTGCTCGACCTGTGGCGGCGCCGGCCGCGTGCGGCAGTCGCAGGGCTTCTTCACGCTGGAGCGCACCTGTCCGGGCTGCCAGGGCCGCGGCCAGATGATCGAGGATGCCTGCCCGTCCTGCTCGGGCCAGGGCCGTGTCACCCGCGAGCGGACCTTGTCGGTCAACATTCCGCAGGGCGTCGAGGACGGCACACGGATCAGGCTCGCCGGCGAAGGCGAGGCCGGGGTCCGCGGCGGCCCGCCCGGCGACCTCTACATCTTCCTGTCGCTGGCCCAGCACCAGTTCTTCCAGCGCGACGGCGCCGATCTGCATTGCCGTGTGCCGATCTCGATGGTGACGGCCGCCCTCGGCGGCGAATTCGAGGTGCCGACCATCGAAAAGGGCAAGGCCAAGGTGAAAGTGCCGCCCGGAACCCAGTCCAACCGCCGATTCCGCATTGCATCAAAAGGCATGCCGGTGCTGCGGTCGCGCCAGATGGGCGACATGTATGTCCAGGTCGTGGTCGAGACCCCGCAGAATCTCACCAAGAAGCAGCAGGAATTGCTGGCCGAGTTCGAAAAGCTGTCTTCCGGTAACACCCAGCCGGAATCCGAGGGCTTCTTCGCCAAGGTCAAGGATTTCTTCGGTAATCGGGCGAGTTGACTCGGCTTGACCGTATCGACTTCGGCCTATACGTCTTTATGACCATTTTCTGACACGCCGCGTCCCGCGGTCCCGTCCGGTCCTGACATGCCATTGCCATCGTCCGCGCGTGCGTTGAAGAAGCCTCGTCTCGATGACGAGGTGCGTTTTCTCAGATCTTGGATCGAAAAGCCGCTGCACATGGGCGCGGTGATGCCGTCGGGCAAGCTGCTCGCGCGGACCATGGCCCATTACGTGGACGTCGATTCGGACGCGCCCGTGGTCGAGCTCGGGCCCGGCACCGGCGCCATCACCTCCGCGCTGGTCGAGCGCGGCGTCGACCAGAAGCGTCTCGTCCTGGTCGAATACAATCCCGGCTTCTGCGCGCTGCTGCGCGACCGGTATCCGCAGGCCAAGGTGGTGCAGGGCGATGCCTATCGCCTGCGTGACACGCTCTGGAACGTGCTGAGTGCGCCGGCGAGCGCGGTCGTCTCCGGCCTGCCGCTGGTGACCAAACCGATGCTGACCCGGCTGCGGCTGATCCGCGACGCCTTCACGGCGCTGGCGCCCGGCGCGCCCTTCGTCCAGTTCACCTATGCGGTGGTGCCGCCGATCCCGAAATCGCTGCCCGGCGTGTCCACAGAGGCCTCGGAACGGATCTGGATGAACCTTCCGCCGGCCCGCGTCTGGGTGTATCGCAAGGACTAATTCCGCTGGCTTCCTTCGATGCACGGCGGACTCGTTTCGCCGAACGTATGGAAGTGGATGTCCGCCCCGAAAATCCTGGTCATTCCCGGCTCGCTGCGCACCGGCTCGCATAATGCGAAGCTGGCGGCGGTCGCCGCCTATGAATTCGCCCAGGCCGGCGTCGAAATCACCCGCATCTCGCTCGCCGATTTTCCGCTGCCGATCTATGACGGCGATCTCCAGGCCAAGTCCGGCGTCCCCAAGCACGCCGTCAATCTCAAGCGTATGATCGGCACGCATCACGGCGTGCTGTTCGTCTCGCCCGAATACAACGCCTCGGTGCCGCCGCTGCTCAAGAACGCGATCGACTGGGTCAGCCGCGTGCAGGATCCGCACGAGGCGCGCGGCGAAGTGTTCCGCCATCGCGCCTTCGCGCTTGCCGGCGCCTCGCAGAGCCGGCTCGGCGCGGCGCGTGCGCTGCAGGCGCTCAGGCTGATCCTGACCTCCTGCCACGCCAATGTGATTGCGAGCCAGCTCACGCTCGCCTTTGCCGACCAGGCCTATGACGATATGGACAAGCTCAAGAACGAGGGCGATATCGCCGCGTTGAAGGAGCTGGTCGCGCAATTGATCGACATTTCCCAACGCATGATGTGAGGTGACATGACGCCAGCCGAGATCGCCCCGAAAGACCGCCTGATCGTGCCGCTCGATGTGCCGAGCGTTGAAGCTGCGGAGGCGATGATCGCTGGGCTCGGCGACAGCGTCACCTTCTACAAGATCGGCTATCAGCTCGCTTATGCCGGCGGCCTGCCGCTGATCGGCAAGCTCGCCGACCGGGGCAAGAAGGTGTTCGCCGATCTCAAGATGCACGACATCGGCAACACGGTCGCGCGGGGCGTGGAGAGCGTCGCCAGGCTGGGCGCGACGTTTCTGACCGTGCATGCTTATCCGCAGACCATGAAGGCTGCGGTCGAAGGGCGCGGCGGATCGGGCTTGAAGATTCTCGCGGTCACCGTGCTCACCTCCTACAACGACGACGATCTGCACGCGGCCGGATACCGGCTCGGCGTCTCCGAGCTGGTCGAGGCGCGCGCACAGCAGGCGCAAGTGCTCGGCGTCGACGGTCTCGTCTGCTCGCCGGAAGAGGTCGGCGCCTTGCGCAAGATCGTTGGCCATCAGATGAGCCTCGTTACACCGGGCATCCGACCGGCGGGTGCGCCGAGTGGTGACCAGAAGCGCATCATGACGCCGGGCCGCGCGATCGCCGCGGGTGCCGACTATCTCGTCGTGGGACGGCCGATCCTCGAAGCCGCGAACCCCAAGGCTGCGGCCGACGCGATCCAGGCCGAGATCGCGCAAGCGCTAGGCTAGAGCAAACAACACAGGGAGAAGAACAATGGCAAAGGGCTACTGGATCGGACGCGTCGACGTGAGCAGTGACGAGGGCTACAAGCCCTATGCCGTCGCCAACGGTCCGATCTTCAAGAAATGGGGCGGCCGTTTCGTCGTCCGCGCCGGCAAGTTCACCACCGTCGAAGGTGCCAGCCGCACCCGCAACGTCGTGATCGAATTCCCGGACTACGACACCGCGATCGCCTGCTACAATTCGCCGGAATACCAGGCCAACATCAAGGTACGCCAGCCGCACTCGATCGCCGACCTGATCATCATCGAGGGCTATGACGGCCCGCAGCCGGCGGACGGGTAAAGAGAAATCTGCGCACGCGCCTCGTCCTTAGACGACCGCTCCGCGGTCTCCTCGGGATGAGGCTCAGCAGCGCCGGTAACGGCCGCAACGCCACCACGTACTCCGACCTCATCCTGAGGGCCCGCCGCAGGCAGGCGTCTCGAAGGATGGCTGCGGGCGACCTTACCAAGCCCCTCGGTTGCCGGAACTGGCTCCCCCCGCTACAACGGCGGCGAAGAGGATTACACCATGTCCGACATGCGCTTGATTGTTGCGGGAGCCGGCGGCCGGATGGGCCGCGCGCTGGTGCGGGCGATCGCCGACACCAAAGGCGCCGTGCTGGCGGGCGCGCTGGAGGCACCGGGCTCCGAGCTGCTCGGCAAGGATGCCGGTGTGCTCGCAGGACTTCCCAGCAACGGGATCAAGCTTTCAGCGGATCTCTGGGCGATGGCGAAGGAGGCCGACGGCATCCTCGATTTTACCGTCCCGGCCGCGACCATCGCCAATGTCGCCATCGCCGCCGAGCGCGGCATCGTCCATGTCGTCGGCACCACCGGGCTGTCGGGCTCCGACAACGCCGTGATCAAGAGCGTCACCAACCGCGCCGTGGTGGTGCAGTCGGGCAATATGAGCCTCGGCGTCAATCTGCTCGCCGCTGTGGTCAAGCGTGTCGCCAAGGCGCTCGACCAAAGCTTCGATATCGAGATCGTCGAAACCCATCACCGCATGAAGGTCGACGCGCCCTCGGGCACGGCGCTGATGCTGGGTCAGGCCGCCGCCAGCGGCCGCGGCGTCACCCTCGACGAACATTCCGAGCGGGGCCGCGATGGCATCACCGGCGCGCGTCGGCCGGGCAATATCGGTTTTGCCTCGTTGCGCGGCGGCACCGTCGCCGGCGATCACAGCGTCACCTTCCTCGGCCCGTTCGAGCGCCTGACGCTGTCGCACCAGGCCGAGGACCGCATGCTGTTCGCGCACGGTGCGCTGAAGGCGGCGCTATGGGCGCATGGCAAGAGCCCGGGACACTACTCCATGGCCGACGTGCTCGGCCTGTCTGACATCTGAACAACGGAAAGAAGTTGATGAGCGAACGTCTTCTCGTGCTCGTGCGCCACGGCCAGAGCGAATGGAATCTGAAGAACCTGTTCACCGGTTGGAAGGATCCCGACCTCACCGAGCTCGGTGTGAAAGAGGCCACGGATGCCGGCCGCAAGCTCAAGGCGCAGGGGCTTCAGTTCGACGTCGCCTACACCTCGGCGCTGACGCGCGCGCAGCACACGCTCGATCTCATCCTCGGTGAGCTCGGCCAGAAGGGCCTGCCGACCACCAGGGACCTCGCGCTGAACGAGCGCGACTACGGCGATCTCTCGGGCCTCAACAAGGACGACGCGCGCAAGAAATGGGGCGAGGACCAGGTGCTGATCTGGCGCCGCTCCTACGACGTGCCGCCGCCCGGCGGCGAAAGCCTGAAGGACACGCTGGCGCGCGCATTGCCCTATTACGTCCAGGAGATCCTGCCCGGCGTGCTCAACGGCAAGCGCACCCTCGTCGCCGCCCACGGCAATTCGCTGCGCGCGCTGATCATGGTGCTGGAGAAGCTCTCGCCCGAAGGCATTTTGAAGCGCGAGCTCGCCACGGGCGTGCCGATCATCTACCGGCTCAATGCGGATTCGACCGTGGCGTCGAAGCTGGATCTGGCGGGTTGAGTTCCTTCTCCTCTCCCCGCAAGCGGGGAGAGGGGAGAAAAACAATCACTGCATCCCCAGCTGCCCGGCCTCCCAGCCCAGCATCGCCTGCTTGCGGGTGATGCCCCAATGATAGCCGGTGAGCGTACCGCTCTTGCCGAGCGCGCGGTGGCAGGGCACGACGAAGGAGACCGGGTTCTTGCCGACCGCGGCGCCGACGGCGCGCGAGGCCTTCGGGCTGTTGATGTTGCAGGCGATGTCCGAATACGACACCGCGCGCCCCATCGGGATCTTCAGAAGCGTCTCCCACACCCGCACCTCGAAATCGGTGCCGATCATCACCACGCGCAGCGGCTGGTCCGGCCGCCACAGCTTGGTGTCGAAGACGCGCGCGGCGAGCGGCGCGGTGCCTTCGTGATCCTCGACATAGATGGCGTTCGGCCAGCGCCGCGTCATGTCGGCGAGCGCGACCTTCTCCTCGCCGTGATCGGCAAAGGCGAGGCCCGAGAGGCCGCGATCGGTCGCGATCACGATCGCGGTGCCGAACGGCGAGGGGTGGAAGCCGTAGCGCAAGGTGAGGCCGGCGCCGCCGTTCTTCCATTCGCCCGGCGACATCGCTTCGTGGGTGACGAAGAGATCGTGCAGCCGGCCCGGGCCCGACAGCCCCGAATCGAGCGCGGCATCAAGGATGCTGGCGGAGTCCCGCAGCAATCCCTTGGCGTGGTCGAGCGTCAGCGCCTGCATGAAGGCCTTCGGCGTGATCGAGGCCCAGCGGCGGAACAGATGGTGCAGCTCGTCCGGCGTAACGCCGGCCGCATCCGCCATCGCTTCGATGGTCGGCTGCGCGCGCCAGTTCTCCGAGATGAACGCGATCGCCCGACGGACCGAATCATAGTCGCGCAACGCGGCGTTCTGGGTGCCCGGCTTGGCCAGGCGCTGGTCATGTATGGCGAGTGTCATCATGGGCGGAAATGTAGGCGTCCGAGGGAGGTGAAACCACCCGATTTCCGACCCGGCGGTCAGGTGATTGGATTGTAGGTCGGGCCGCGCTTGGCGGCATTCAGTGCCTCGACCAAGCCTTTGTAAAAACTCGCCTTTTCATCCGGCCCCAGGAATCGCGCGATCCGGATCTGGTGACCGCGCGAGATCAGATAGAGATGCTCGATGCCGAAATCCTCGTCGACCTCCATGTCGAGCCGGACCCAGAGCGGGTTGAAGCTCCATTCGACCACCTGGCCGCGGTGGCTGATGCGCCGTACGCGCAGCTCGGATGTCGTGACGGTGACTTCCTCGCGCGCTTGCGCGGTGCGGAAATTGGCCCTGAACGCCCACCAGACCACGAGCACGTCGAGGCCGAAGAAGCCGAGCACCGGCCAGGCGCCCTTCATCAGGAAGACGAGGCCGGTGGCGAAGCTGACGACGCTCAGAAACAGCATCACCGCGAGGAAGCCGGAGCGATTGAGCGAGCGATGCGGCGTCAGCAGCGCGGAGAAGATCTGCTGATCGCGCAGATCTTCGAAACGCTCGTGCTCAATTTCGTTGCCTGGGCTCATCGTCCCTCAGTATATCCCGATCATGGCGAAAATCACCCGCAAGCAGGCTCCGCGCAAAGCGCCCGTGCCGAAGAAGACGGCAAAGGCGGCCGTTGCGAAGCTCAACCCTGCCAAGAAAAAGCCCGCGCAGAAATCGGCGCCGGCCAAGAAACCGCTCAAAGCGATCAAACGCTGGACGCCGGCCGAGGTTCACGAGGTTTTCAGCCGTTTTCGCAAGGCCAATCCGGAGCCGAAGGGCGAGCTCGAGCACGTCAATCCGTTCACGCTGCTGGTTGCGGTCGTGCTGTCGGCACAGGCCACCGATGCCGGCGTCAACAAGGCGACGCGCGCTTTGTTCGAGATCGCCGACACGCCGCAGAAGATGCTCGACCTCGGCGAGGAGCGTCTGCGCGACTACATCAAGACCATCGGCCTCTATCGCACCAAGGCCAGGAACGTGATCGCGCTGTCGGCCAAGGTGCTCAGGGAGTTCGGCGGCGAGGTTCCGCGCACGCGCGCCGAGATCGAGTCATTGCCCGGCGCCGGACGCAAGACCGCCAACGTCGTGCTCAACATGGCCTTCGGCGAGCACACTATGGCGGTCGACACGCACGTCTTCCGCGTCGGCAACCGCACCGCTCTTGCGTCCGGCAAGACGCCGCTGGAGGTCGAGCTCGGCCTCGAAAAGGTGATTCCGGCCGAGTTCATGCTGCACGCCCATCATTGGCTGATCCTGCACGGCCGCTATACCTGCCTCGCGCGCAAGCCGCGCTGCGAGGTGTGCCTGATCAACGATCTCTGCCGATGGCCGGAGAAGACGGTGTGAGACGGCGCCGTTAGCGCATCTGCCGCGCCGGCTCGATCAGCTCCGGCCGCGGGCCGGACAGCCGCTTGTGCATGTGAACCATGAAGGCCATGCCGAAGATCGGCGTCGCCAGGTTGACGATCGGGATCGAGACGAAGGCCGCGATGAACAGGCCGGCGGTGAAGATGGTCGCGGCATTGTCGCGCCGCATCGCCTTGGCTTCCTCCGGCGAGCGGAAGCGCATCGCGGCGAGCTCGAAATATTCGCGGCCCAGCAGCCAGGCGGCGGCGATGAAGAAGATCAAAAAGCCGGCGCCGGCGAACAACACCAACGGCAGCGCGACGATATACACCAGGATCGTCAGCAGCGCGGTCTTGACGCCTTCGAGGATCGCCTGGCTGAACGGCAGCGCCGTGCCCGGGCGCTCGGCGGGATAATGCTCACGCTCGACGATGTCGGCGACGTCGTCGACGAACAGGCTCGCCACCAGCGAGGTGATTGCCGGCATCAGGAAGATGCCGCCGAACACGACGCCGAGACCGGCCGCGATCGAGACGATCCAGGACAGGACTTCGAGGGAAGCGTGCCAGCCCGGTCCGAGCAGGCCCTCCAGCCAGACCTCGCCGGAGGTCGCAAACCAGCTGAGCAGCCGCTGCAGGCCAATCGCCAGCACGATGATCAGCACCAGCGCCAGCCCGATCGATCGCCACAGGATCGAGCGCATCGGCGGCGAGATCATTTGCGACAGCGCCTTGATGGCGGCATCCAGCATGGGGGGCCCTTTCACGAAATCACCCGCGAGAGGTAGACACCCAATGCGGCTTCGGCAAGGGAGGCCGCTGCCTGCGGCGGACCGAAGGTCTCGTGTCCCGGACGCAGCGCGGCATGCAATGACGCGCTGCAGAGCCGGGACCCAGGAGCTTGACGCGAGATGGGCACCGGCTCCGCAGCACACCGCTGAATTGCGCGCTGCGCTGCGTCGGGGCACCCAACTCTCAACTAGTCGTGCCGGTGCCCGTGCTTGCGCGCCTTGGCCGGCTTGCCCTCGCCGGTCGGAATCATCACCACGCGGCCATAGCGCACGCCGCGTTCGGCGATGATGTGGTCGGCGAAATGCCTGACCTCGGAGGCGTCGCCGCGCAGCGCCGTCATCTCCATGCAATTGTTGTCGTCGAGATGGACGTGCAGCGTCGCCAGCGCGAGCTCGTGGTGGCCGTGGAACTCCTGCACCAGTCGTTTCGACAGATCGCGGGCGGCGTGGTCGTAGACATAGACGAGGCCGGCAACGCATGGACCGGTCTGTGCGGTATCCTCGGTGCTTTGTTGCAGGCCGGCGCGGGCGAGGTCGCGGATGATCTCGGAGCGGTTCTGGTAGCCGCGCGCCTCTGCAGCCGCGTCGATCTCCGCCAGCAGATCGTCTTCGATCGTGATCGTAATCCGCTGCATCAGATGCTCCCCGCCGCTCGCCTATATCCCGTGAACCGTAGCCCGGATGGAGCGAAGCGCAATCCGGGGCAGCCTCGATTTGTTGGCAGAACCCGGATTTCGCTTGCGCTCCATCCGGGCTACGCAGTGTCCCTATAGCCGCGTCGCGCGCAGGCGCAGCGCGTTTCCGACCACGCTCACCGAGGACAGCGCCATCGCCGCCGCGGCGATGATCGGCGAGAGCAGCAGGCCGAAGGCCGGGTAGAGGATGCCCGCCGCGATCGGAATGCCGGCGGCATTGTAGATGAAGGCGAAGAACAGGTTCTGGCGGATGTTGCTCATCGTCGCCTGCGACAGCTTTCGCGCGCGGACGATGCCGATGAGATCGCCCTTGAGCAGGGTGATGCCCGCGCTCTCCATCGCCACATCCGTGCCGGTGCCCATGGCGATGCCGACTTCAGCGGCGGCCAGCGCCGGCGCGTCGTTGACGCCGTCGCCGGCCATCGCGACGATGCGGCCGGCCTTCTGCAGCTTTGTGACCACCGCGCTCTTCTGATCCGGCAGCACCTCGGCCTCGACATCGGCGATGCCGAGCCGGCGCGCCACCGCCTCCGCCGTGGTGCGGTTGTCGCCGGTCAGCATGATGACCTTGATGCCCTCGGCAGCGAGCGCCTTGAGCGCCTCCGGCGTCGAAGCCTTGACCGGATCGGCGATCGCGAACAGGCCGGCAAGCTTGCCGTCGACGGCCATGTTGATCACCGTCGCGCCGTCGCCGCGCAGCCGTTCGGCTTCGGCGTCGAGCGCCCCGGTGTCGATGCCGATCGACGACAGATATCTGGCGTTGCCGAGCGCGATGGTCTTGCCGTCGACCTTGCCGGTGGCGCCCTTGCCGGTCGGCGAGTCGAAGTGCTCGACCTGGCCGAGCGCCAGCTGCTTCTCCTTGGCGGCGCGCACGATCGCGTCGGCCAGAGGGTGCTCGCTGGCGCGTTCGACGCTGGCCGCGAGCCGCAGGATGTCGTCTTCCGCAAAGCCGGACGCCGGAACGATGGCGACCACCTTGGGCTTGCCCTCGGTCAGCGTTCCCGTCTTGTCGACCACCAGCGTGTCGATCTTCTCCATCCGCTCCAGCGCCTCGGCGTTCTTGATCAGAACGCCGCCTTGCGCGCCGCGCCCGACGCCGACCATGATCGACATCGGGGTCGCCAGGCCCAGCGCGCAGGGGCAGGCGATGATCAGAACGCTGACGGCGGCGACGAGGCCGAAGGCCAGCCGCGGCTCCGGTCCGAACCAGGCCCAGGCGCCGAACGCGGCGAGGGCGACGACGATGACCGTCGGGACGAACCAGCCTGCGACCTGATCGGCCAGGCGCTGGATCGGTGCGCGCGAGCGCTGCGCGTCCGCCACCATCTGCACGATCTGCGACAGCAGCGTCTCGCGTCCGACCTTGTCCGCGCGCATGATGAAGCTGCCCGACTGGTTCAGCGTGCCCGCGATGACCTTTGCGCCGGTCTCCTTGGTGACAGGCATGGATTCGCCCGTGACGAGGGATTCGTCGAGCGAGGACCGTCCTTCCAGGATGGCGCCATCGACCGGCACCTTCTCGCCGGGACGAACGCGCAGGCGGTCGCCGGCATGGAGCGTGTCGATCTCGACCTCATGCTCGCTACCGTCGGCATCGACGCGGCGCGCGGTCTTGGGCGCGAGCTGCAACAGCGCCTTGATGGCGCCGGAGGTCGCGTCACGGGCGCGCAGCTCCAGCATTTGGCCGAGCAGCACCAGCACGGTGATGACGGCCGCTGCCTCGAAATAGACCGCGACCGCGCCCTCATGGCCGCGAAACGCGGCAGGGAAGAGCTGCGGCACGAGCGTGCCGGCGAGGCTGTAGACATAGGCGACCCCGGTGCCCATCGCGATCAGCGTGAACATGTTGAGGTTGCGTGTCAGCAGCGACTGCCAGCCGCGAACGAAGAACGGCCAGCCGGCCCACAACACCACCGGCGTTGCGAACACGAGCTGGATCCAGTTCGAGAGCGTCGGGTCGATCCAGCTGTGCGGGCCTGCGAGATGGCCGCCCATCTCCAGCACGATGGCCGGCAGCGCCAGCGCGCCGCCGATCCAGAACCGCCGCGTCATGTCGGCAAGCTCCGGATTGGGTCCGGTCTCCAGGCTTGCGACTTCCGGTTCCAGCGCCATGCCGCAGATCGGGCAGCTGCCGGGTCCGACCTTTCGGATCTCCGGATGCATCGGGCAGGTGTAGATGGTGCCCGCGGGCATTTCCGGCTCGGGCGCCTTTTCCTTGGCGAGATATTTGCCGGGGTCGGCTTCGAACTTGGTGCGGCAGCCGGCCGAGCAGAAATGGAAGGTCTCGCCGTGATGGTCAAAGCGGTGCTTCGAGGTCGCGGGATCGACGCTCATCCCGCAGACGGGATCCCTAACCTTGGTCGCGGTGTCACCGTGGTCATGACCGTGATGATGCGCATGTCCTGCATGATCGCCATGCCCGCCGCACCATGAGGACGCAGCCGGCTTGGCGGCCGGCGGCGCCGCCTTGCTCGAGCAGCCGCATCCGGCGTGCGCGTTTGCGTCGTGATGATGCCCGTGTTCCGCGTCGTTCATTGTGCTGCTCCGGCCGTATCCGGGTCTTGCAACCCATACCCGGTAGGGGTATATAGACCCCATGCGCAAGGACATCAAGGCATCCCTCGGAAAACGTCTCGGCCGGATCGAAGGCCAGGTTCGCGGCCTGTCGAAAATGGTAGAGGAAGACCGCTACTGCATCGACATCGTGACGCAGATCTCAGCGGTGCGCGCCGCGCTGCGGCGGGTCGAGGAGGAAGTCCTCAGGGATCACGTCGCCCATTGCGTCGAGCACGCCATCGCGAGCGGCGACAAGGCCGATCAACGCGAGAAGATCGCGGAGCTGATGGCGGTGATCGGGCGGGCGGAGCGGTAGGTTTTCACCGTCGTCATTGCGAGCGAAGCGAAGCAATCCAGAGTCTTTCCGCGGAGAGATTCTGGATTGCTTCGTCGCAAGAGCTCCTCGCAATGACCGCTGTTGAGACGTGAACGCGCCCCACGAACAGCTGTCGTCCCTGCGAACGCAGGGACCCATAACCCCAGGGTGGAGTTTGGCTACGCCTAGTCGTTCGGTACTTCTACCGCAGGCAATCGACACATCACGCGGTATGGGTCCCTGCGTTCGCAGGGACGACAGCGGTTAGCGACAGCGATAGCTACGCCGCGATCTCGCAAATATCTCCGTGGTGTTGGGCCCGGTACCTCGCGAGCTCGCTCAGCTGCACGAAATGTTCGGAGAAATTGCTGCTCATCTCTGCGAGCTCCGCGCTCACTTCTTCAGCCGGAATCGCATCCGGCGCCGTTTGGTCAACCGCTTCAAGAACGAGCGGCGGCGCACTGATCGTTTCTGGAAACACACTGAATGTGCCCGCTACCTCCTCGAGCGGCTTCTGCTTGTCGGCCCAGTGCAGCGCGGTGTAGTCGAAGCCGTGCACGATGGTGGGTTTGACCACTTCGAAATAGGGCGAGATGTCGAAGTCGCGGGGCATGTAGAGCGAGGAATCGCGGATGTGCAGGATCTCGCGGCGGGCGGCGCGGCTGCCGGCCTTGGTGATCTTCGGCAGGATCGGGTAGCGCACCGCATCGAACGCCTGCGCAATCAGCGCCGAGCAGATGATCTTGGTCGGATCGCCCGAACCGATCGCGATCATGCGCCGTCGCCAGCGCTGCGGCACCGGCAGCGGGAACAGGAAGCGCATGAGGTCGACGATGTTCTTGGTGTCGTAGCCGAAGCCGATGCGGTTGATCGCATAGCGGCAGACCGTGGTGCGGTCCTCATAGGACAGACCGACCGGGCGGCAGACGCGGGTGTGATAAGGGAAATATTTCGACAGCGGCGCGGAGGTGACGCCTTCGCCGATATTGGCCTCGATCAGCACATGCGGCTCGCCGTCGGGCTCCTCGGCGCCCTCGACCGGCCCGACATAGAGCGCGGCATGCGACCAGGTCGACTGCGTCAGATATTTGATGATACCGGAGATGCGGTTGTTGCCCTCGACCAGCAGGACGTCGCCGGGCTCGATGACGCCGCGCAGATGTTCCGGGTCACTCGGCGTGAACGGCTCGTAGCCGGGCACCTCCTTCGAGAGGTACGCGGCAATCAGCTTGCCGACTGAATCAAGGACCGTCCCCATTTCAAACTCCCCCCACGGCCTTTTCCGGCCGTCTTTTTCCCTTCTCTATCATGGTCCAAACGTGTTGCAATTCGGTTCATTCCTCCGTGACGTCAAGCACGATTGATTCACCATGATGGTTGCCGTGCAACATCAGATGCGGCAAGGTTCGCTGACTGTTCCCGTTCGCCGCAAGTCCTCGGAAACCATGCCATGACAATCACGCGCCGCGGTTTCCTGGTCGCGTCGACGGCTCTTGCCGCGATGCCGGTCCTGCGTGCGGCTGCCGCGCCGCTGCCGCGCGAGGCCGATATCGTCGTGATCGGGGCGGGAGCCGCCGGAATCGCCGCGGCGCGGCGCATCATGGCGACGGGCCGCAAGGTCGTCGTGCTGGAAGCGGCATCGCAAATCGGCGGCCGCTGCATCACCGACAGCACCACCTTCGACACGCCGTTCGACCGTGGCGCGCGCTGGATGCACAATCCCGACACCAATCCGATGATCCGGCTGGCGCGCAGTGTCGGGCTGGACGTGCTGCCGGCACCGACGGGCCAAAAGATGCGCATCGGCCGCCGCAACGCGCGCGCGGGCGAAACCGAGCAATTTTTGGCAGCGCTGGTGCGCGCCAACCGCGCCATCGATGAGGCGTCGCGGGGCAAGCTGGATAGTTCCTGCGCCTCCGTGCTGCCAAAGGACCTCGGCGATTGGGCAGGCGCGGCGGAGTTCATGCTGGGTGCGAACTTTGCCGGCAAGGACCTGAAGGATCTCTCTGCGATCGACAAGGGGCGTGCGCAGGACCGCAACGCGGCGATCGCCTGTCGCCAGGGCCTCGGGACGCTGATCACCAAGCTTGGCGAGCAGGCGCCGGTGGCGCTGTCGACGCCGGCGAGCCGGATCGCCTGGACCAGCCGCGACGTCAGCGTCGAGACGCAAGCCGGCAAGATCGCCGCGCGCGCCGCCATCATCACGGTCTCGACCAACGTGCTGACGTCAGGCGCGATCAAGTTCGCGCCCGATATTCCCAAGCGGACGCTGGATGCGGCATCGAAGCTCGGCCTCGGCAGCTACGATCGCATCGTGCTGCAACTGCCGGGCAATCCGCTCGGCCTGTCGCGCGACGACATCCTCATCGAGCAGAGCAATTCGACGCGGACTGCGCTGATGTTCGCCAATATCGGCGGCTCCTCGCTGTGCTCGATCGACGTCGGCGGCGCGTTCGGCCGGGATCTGTCCGAGCAGGGCGAGAAGGCGATGGCCGCCTTCGCCAGGGAATGGATCACGAAACTGTTCGGCAGCGAGGCCGCTTCCGCGGTGGAGAAGACCAGCGCAACGCGCTGGAATGCGTCGCCTTACGTGATGGGTGCGATGTCGGCGGCTTCTCCGGGCGGTCAGCTCTCGCGAAAAATCCTGAGCGAGCCGATCGGCAATGTGTTCCTCGCCGGCGAGGCCACCCACGAGACGCTGTGGGGCACGGTCGACGGCGCCTGGGAAAGCGGTGAACGCGCCGCGGACGCAGCCTTGCGCAAGATCGGTGCGCTGAAGGACGAGCCTGCGGATGTGCCGACGCAATCGACGAAGAAGCGGCGCACTCCGCGGCAGTAAGGCGATTGTACCAACAACCTCCGCCGTCGTCCCTGCGAACGCAGGGACCCATAACCACAGGACGTGGATTTGCGAAGACTCGCGATCAAGAGATCTTCGCCGGTATAGCCCTCTGTGCTTAATCGACAGATCACGCGGTATGGGTCCCTGCGTTCGCAGGGACGACGGCGGAGATTGTCAGCGCAACACCCCGTCCAGCACCGGCAATCCGAAAACCACCGCCATCGCGATCAGCGCGTAGCAGATGCCGCGAAACATTTTTTCGCTGGCGCGGCCGAACAGCGAGGCGCCGAAGGCGACGCCAACCGCATAGACCGGCCCCACGATCAGCGAGAGCACCAGCGATTCCCGCGAGATCAGGCCGGTGGTCGCATAGCTGACCATCGAGAAGAAATCGGACGCGCCGAAGAACAGCAGGATGTTGGCACGCGCGACGATCGAGGCGATCGGGCGGCCGAGCCAGTAGCCGACGATCGGCGGACCGCCGGTCTGCGCGAGGCCGCTGCAGAAACCCGAGAGCCCGCCGATGCCGACCGAGAGCCAGACATGGTCCTTGCCGCGATAGCGCCAGCCCGAGAGCAGCAGAAGCAGCAGCGCGGCGACGAAGCAGGAGATGATCCAGCGCGTGGTGACGGGCTCGAGCACGCTGAGGAAATAGGTGCCGACGGGCACGCCGACCAGCGCGCCGAGCACGATCACGGCCGTGGCCTTGCGGTCCGCCTTGCGCCACGCATCCGGCAGCAGCGGCGCCGCCGCGACGAAATCGATGACGAGAAGGAGCGCCGCGACCAGCCGTGGCGCGGCGATGCTGCTCGCGAGCGGCATGAAGATCAGCGCCGAGCCGAAGCCGGAGAAACCGCGCGCCGTGCCGGAAATGAACGCGACGGCGCAAAGCGCCATCGCAACGGTGAGGCTGACGTCCTTGGGAAGGAAGTCGGTGATGCTCATGCCCTGCTATTCCGGAGCATCACGCTCTCAGCGTGCCGCCGGTCTTCTTCGCGACCTCCGCGACGATCTTGGCCGCGACGGCCTCGATCTCCTGGTCGGTCAGGGTCTTTTCGCGCGGCTGGAGCGTGACCGCGACTGCGATCGACTTCTTGCCGTCGTCGATGCCCTTGCCTTCGTAGACGTCGAAGACATTCACGCCGGTGATCAGCTTCTTGTCGACACCCTGCGCGGCGCGCACGATGTCCGCCGCCTTGACGGTACGGTCGACGATGAAGGCAAAGTCGCGTGACACGGGCTGGAACGCGGACAGCTCGATCACTGATTTTGCGCGAGTCGGCTTCTTCTTGGCCTCGGGGATGCGATCGAGGATCACCTCGAACACGACGAGCGGGCCGTCGGCGCCGAGCGCCTCGAGCGCGCGGGGATGCACCTCGCCGAAATAGCCGAGCACGTTCTGCGGTCCGATCTGGATCGTGCCGGAGCGCCCGGGATGCAGCCATTTCGGGCCGCCCGCGACGATCTGCAGCGCCTGCATTGGCGCGCCGGCCGCTGCCAGCACCGCCAATGCATCCGCCTTGGCGTCGAACACATCGGCCTGCGCCGAGCCGGTCCAGTGTCGGCCGAGACCTTCGGACGACGCAAAGCCATGACGCACGCCGCTCGCCGCCATGAACTGGTCCTGCGGGCGATCGCCCTTGAAAACCTGGCCGACCTCGAACAGCGCAACGTCGCTCACGCCGCGATTGGCGTTGGCTTGAGCCGCCGCGATCAGTCCCGCGAGCAGCGTCGGGCGCATGTCGGAGAGGTCGGACGCGATCGGGTTCGCCACTTCGAGCTCGCGCTGGCCGCCACCGAATAGTTCCGCCGCGGTCTTGGTAATGAACGACCAGGTCACGGCTTCGGTGATGCCGCGGCTCGCCAGCGCGCGCCGTGCGCGGCGGGTGCGAAGCTGTAGCGGGGTCAGCACGGGCTTGCGCGCGTCGTCGCCGCGCTCGAACGGCGTCATCGGCACCTTGTCGACGCCGTAGATGCGGACGACTTCCTCGACGATGTCGGCCTTGCCGTGCACGTCGGAGCGCCAGGACGGCACCGCGACCTTCACGACCGGGCCGGGACCGGCCATCATGAAGCCGAGATGGCTCAGGATGCGCTTCATCTCGGGCTGCGGCACCTCGATGCCGGAGAGGCGCTTGACCTCGGTGACCGGGAATTCGATGACGCGGTCGTCGCCGAAGGATTTGCCGACGACGACGTTCTCGGACGGCGTGCCACCGCACATCTCCATCACCAGCCTGGTCGCGAGCTCGAGCCCGGGCACCATGAAGGCGGGATCGACGCCGCGCTCGAAACGGTAGCGCGCGTCGGAGTTGATGCCGAGCTTGCGGCCGGTCTGGGCGATGTTGATCTCGTTCCACAGCGCCGATTCGATCAGCACGTCGGTGGTATTCTCGTCGCAGCCCGAGGCCTCGCCGCCCATGATGCCGGCGAGCGATTCGACGCCGTGCTCGTCCGCGATCACGCAAGTCGCGGGATCGAGATTGTAGGTGCGGCCGTCGAGCGCCAGCAGCGTCTCGCCGTCGCGCGCGCGGCGCACGACGAGATTGCCCTTCACCTTCTTCGCGTCGAACACGTGCAGCGGGCGCGCGCGGTCGTAAGTCATGAAGTTGGTGATGTCGACCAGCGCGTTGATCGGGCGCAGACCGATCGCGGTCAGGCGTTTCTGCAGCCATTCCGGCGACGGGCCGTTCTTGACGCCGCGCACGAGGCGGAGCGCGAAGCCCGGACAGAGGGTTGCGTCCTCGACCGTGACCTTCACGGGACAGGGGAATTCGCCCTTGATCGGCTTGATGGTCGGGTCCTTGAACTTGCCCATGTCGGCGGCGGCGAGATCGCGCGCGATGCCGTGCACGCCGGTGCAGTCCTGCCGGTTCGGCGTCAAATTGATCTCGATCACGGGATCGCCGAGCGCGGCCCATTCGGCGTAGCCGGCGCCGACAGGCGCATCCGCCGGCAGCTCCATGATGCCGTCATGATCGTTGGAGATCTGCAGCTCGGCGGCCGAGCACAGCATGCCGCGACTCTCGACGCCGCGGATGGTGCCTATGCCGAGCGTGATGTCCTTGCCGGGAATGTAGGTGCCGGGCGGCGAGAACACGCTGACGAGTCCCGCACGCGCATTCGGCGCCCCGCACACGACCTGCACCGGCGCGCCACCGTCACCGGTGTCGACCATGCAGACGCGCAGGCGATCGGCGTTCGGATGCTGCTCGGCGGAGATCACCTTCGCAATGGTGAAGGGCTTGAGCGCCTTCGCCTTGTCCTCGATGTTCTCGACTTCGAGCCCGATCATGGTGAGCTTCTCGGCGAGCTTGTCGAGCGGCTCGTCGGTCTCGAGATGATCCTTCAGCCAGGAGAGGGTGAATTTCACGAGCTCAGCCCTCCGGCAAGCGTTGGCACTTCGAGCGGCTTGAAGCCGTAATGGTTCAGCCAGCGGACGTCGTTTTCGAACAGCTGGCGGAGGTCGGCGATGCCGTATTTCAACATGGCGATGCGGTCGATGCCCATGCCCCAGGCAAAACCCTGGTACTCGTCGGGATCGATGCCGCAGGCGCGCAGCACGTTCGGATGCACCATGCCGCAGCCGAGAATCTCCAGCCAGTCCTCACCCTCGCCGAAACGGATCTCGCCCTTGTCGCGGCGGCACTGGATATCGACTTCCAGCGACGGCTCGGTGAACGGGAAGAACGAGGGGCGGAAGCGCATGTTGATGTGGTCGACCTCGAAGAACGCCTTGCAGAACTCGTGCAGGATCCATTTGAGGTGGCCGAGGTGCGAATGCTTGTCGATGACGAGGCCTTCGACCTGGTGGAATTGCGGCGTGTGGGTTGCGTCCGAATCGATACGGTAGGTGCGGCCCGGGCAGATCACGCGGATCGGCGGCTTCTGACTCAGCATGGTGCGCACCTGCACCGGCGAAGTGTGGGTTCGCAGCAGCATGCGCGAGCCGTCCTCCTTCGGATGGAAGAAGAACGTGTCGTGCATCTCGCGCGCCGGATGGCCTTCCGGGAAGTTCAGCTTGGTGAAGTTGTAATCGTCGGTCTCGATGTCGGGGCCTTCGGCGACCGAGAATCCCATGTCGGCGAAGATCGTGGTCAGCTCGTCCCAGACCTGGCTCAGCGGGTGGATGCGGCCGGCTTCCGCCGGTGCATCGCGCAGCGGCAAGGTGACATCGACGGTTTCCGAAGCAAGCCGCGCATCGAGCGCCGCCGACTTCAGCACGTCGCGCCGTGCACCGAGCGCCGCGGTGACCTTGTCCTTGGCCTGGTTGATCGCCGCGCCTTGCGTCTTGCGTTCGTCGGGCGACATCTTGCCGAGCGTGGCGAGGAGGGCGGAGATCGAGCCCTTCTTGCCGAGCGCGGCGACGCGCACCGCTTCGAGCGCGGCTTCGTCGCCGGCAGCGGCGATCTGGTCGAGGATGGATGTTTCGAGCGTTGCGAGGTCGGACACGGTCAAATCCTTGGCTCTAAATTCGGCTGGGTTGTCGCCGCCAGAAGGGCGTAACGTCAAGCGAAAAGCCGGTCATTTCGGGCTCTGAACGGCTGGGTTGAACCTCGCGCGGGGGCCCGGCACCAACGGGATAAGAGGAGACTTTTGCGATGCTTTCGAGGTCCGGCCTGGCCGGTCTGGCGCTGCTTCTGTCGGGAAGCGTTTTGGGAAGCGTGGCCTACGCCGCCGAGGAATGCCCGGCCAAATCGATGTCGATGGACGACATCGTCGCGGTTCTGAAGGCGGCGCCGAGCTGTGATCGTGCCATGACGCTGTTCGAGGCTTGCGCCTTCGGTGCCAGCGGTGACGTGCAGCTCGGTGAAGTGGCGACGAAGAGGTGCGAGGCCGATTTTATCGGCCAGGCGCAGCCCGCGCAGAAGGCCAGCTATCAGAGCGAGCTGCAGGCTTGCGATCGCAAGTACCGGAACAAGTCCGGCACCATGTATATTTCGGCAACAGCCTTCTGCCGGGCGGAAGCCGCCCAGCGATACTCGCGACAAGCTTTGAAGGCTGCGGGCTCGAAAGCCCGCTAGCGCAAGTCTCAGGCGGCGAGAGCGGCTTTGGCCTTCTCGGCGATCGCCTGGAACGCCGCGGGCTCGCTGATCGCGAGGTCCGACAGCACCTTGCGGTCCACGGTGATCCCGGACTTGGCCATGCCGTCGATGAAGCGGCTGTAGGTCAGGCCGAACGGACGGACGGCAGCGTTGATGCGCTGGATCCAGAGCGCGCGGAAGGTCCGCTTCTTGCGCTTGCGATCACGGAACGCATACTGCTGGGCCTTTTCCACGGCCGGCTTGGCGGCGCGGATGGTGTTCTTGCGGCGGCCGTAGAAGCCCTTGGCGGCCTTGTAGACTTTCTTGTGCTTGGCGTGGGCGGTCACACCGCGTTTGACGCGTGCCATGACGAATATCCTTCAGAGATGACTTGTTTTCGGATCGCCGCGAAAGACGCGGCGGAGCGGGCAATGATCTTGGACGATCGCTGGATGCGATCAGGCGTTCGGCAAGAAGTACTTCTTGACGTTGTCGCCGTCGGTCTTGAACAGCACCGCGGTGCCGCGCAGCTGACGGATCTGCTTCTTCGTCCGCTTGATCATGCCGTGACGCTTGCTGCGATGAGCAAACAACACTTTGCCGGTGGCAGTCACCTTGAAGCGCTTTTTGGCGCCCGATTTGGTCTTCAGCTTGGGCATTTTGCTCTCCTAATGGCCAAAGAAATCCGCCCGCGAGGGCGGCATGGCCGTCAAAAATGCTCGTTAGAGCGTTGATTGTGCTCAGGTTTCTACGAACAAGCGCGAAACCCGCACGAAACACCGCCACGGCAGCCCTTAATCAGCCGGGCGATGAAGGTTGGGCTTATGGCAGAGGACGAGCCAATTGGCAACGATGAACCGGTGGAACCGGCGCGGCGACTATTCGGAATTGACGCCCTCATGTCCAAGTTTGTCGCCTGGAGCAGGATCAAAATGGCTCATTTTACCCGATCGCTTTTGTTTTTGACCGATTTCGCCCGCCCGCGCCATCTGGCGCTATTCGCCGTGCTCGCCACGGCGGCCCTGCCGTCGACGGCCGACGCCCGCGGCGCCGGCTATGACGGCATCTGGAACGTCACCTTCGCCACCACCCGGGGCAATTGCAGCTCCGGCTACAGCGTCCCCTTTACCGTGACCGGCAGCCGGGTCTCGTCGGCTGGCGGTGGCCGGGTCTCCGGCAAGATCAATCGCGGCGGCGCCGTCGCGGTCCAGGTCTCGGTCGGCGCGTCCCATGCCAGCGGCGGCGGCCGGCTTGCCGGCGTCAACGGCACCGGCTCCTGGCGGGGTGTCATTTCCGGCGATCAGTGCAGCGGCACCTGGCAGGCAACGCGGACGTAGCTCGCGGCACGGACGGTATGCTCCCTCTCCCGCTTGCGGGGAGGTGCAGCAGCGCGCGCGGTGCAATCTCGCCCAAAACAAAACGGCCCGCCGGAGATCCGGACGGGCCGTTGCATTCTCAAGTCCTAATGAGCGGTATCAGCGCGGCGCCAGCACCATGACGACCTGGCGGCCTTCGAAGCGCGCATCCTGCTCGACCTTGGCGAACTCGGCGACGTCGCTCTTGACCTTGTCCAGAAGCTTGGTGCCGATCTCCTGGTGCGCCATTTCGCGGCCGCGATAGCGCAGCGTGATCTTGACCTTGTCGCCTTCTTCGAAGAACCGCTGCATCGCGCGCATCTTCACGTCGTAATCGTGGTCGTCGATCATCGGGCGGAGCTTGATCTCCTTGATCTCGACGGTCTTCTGCCGCTTGCGGGCTTCGGCGGCTTTCTTCTGCGCGGAATACTTGTACTTGCCGTAGTCCATGATCTTGCAGACCGGAGGACTGACGTTCGGCGAGATCTCGACCAGATCCATGCCGGCTTCCTGAGCCATGCGGATTGCCATGACCGTCTCGACGGTGCCTTTGTTGTCACCGGCCGCGTCGATCAGCTGGATCTGCGCATTGCGAATGTCGTCATTGATGCGCGGCCCGTCTTTGTTGGCAGCGGGCGGAGCTTTATTAGGACGGCGAATGGGTGGTTCTCCAAAGTTGTGAAAGAAGCGGCTATTTTGAAGGAAGATAGCTTTGCCGGCAAGCAATTCGCTCGTGCAGAAGGTGAAAAACCCTCAAATGCGAGGCATTTCGGTCACGCCCACCGACACGTTGCCCGACATAGACACCTTGCCCCTGTTCCGCAAGCGTCCCAAAGGGCCAATGCCGCATCTGGACGCGTCCCAGCGGGCACCCCGGACAGCTCAAACCGCACAGACAGAGTAAACGTTCCATGACCGATGCCATTCCCGAAGCCGTGCTCGACTTCATCGACGTGGGCGAAGGCCCGTCCAGACGCCGGATAGCGGTGCGTCACCGCGCCGGGGAGGGCCCCGGCCTGGTCTGGCTGGGCGGATTCAAGTCGGACATGCAGGGCGGCAAGGCCGTGGCGCTGGACGGCTGGGCCCGGGATCACGGCCGCGCCGTCGTCCGGTTCGATTATTCCGGCCACGGCGAATCCGGGGGCGATTTCGCCAATGGGACCATCGGCAGCTGGCTCGCGGACAGCGTCGCGGTCTTCGAACGCTTCTGCGACGGTCCGCAGGTCCTGATCGGCTCGTCCATGGGCGGCTGGATGGCGTTGCTGCTGGCGCGCGAGATCAGAAAGCGACAAGAAGGACAACAGGCCAAGGGATTCAAGGGATCGCTGGCGGGCCTCGTGCTGATCGCGCCGGCGCCCGATTTCACCGAAGAGCTGATGTGGAAGAATTTTTCGGCCGCGGTGAAGCAGGAGATCGAGACCAAGGGGTTTTGGCTGCGCCCGTCGGAGTATGGCGACGGCTCGCCCTATCCGATCACGCGGAACCTGATCGAGGAGGGGCGCAACCACCTCGTGCTCGGCAGCGCCATCGATCTCGGCTGCCCGGTCCGCATCCTGCAAGGCGCGCAGGACCCCGACGTGCCCTGGCAGCACGCCTTCGCGCTGACGCATCGCCTGCCGGCCGACGATGTCGTGCTGACCATGATCCAGGACGGCGATCACCGCCTCTCCCGCCCGCAAGACATCGCGCGCATTCTTGCCGCGGTCGCGGAGATCGGGTGAAGTGTTGCTCGGAATTCCGTGTCATCGTCCGCCCTGTGCGCAATTGCGCGCTGGGGCGGACGATCCAGTATTCCACCAGCGGTCGTGATTGAGCCGATGGGCCGCGGCGTACTGGATGCCCCGCCTGCGCGGGGCATGACGAAGAAGGAGACACACCCATGACGACCACCGCGATGCTGCGCGCCTTCTGCGACGCCGTCGAGCAGCGCAATGGCCGTGCGTTTGCCGAGTTATTCACCGAGGACGGCGTCTATCACGACGTCTTCTACGGCGCCTTCGCAGGCCGCGAGAAGATCGCCGCGATGATCGACGACTGGTTCTATCGCACGGCGACCGATTTCCGCTGGGACATGCATGACCCCGTCACCGACGGCACCACGCTCTATGCACGCTACACTTTCAGCTACAAATCGACGCTGCCCGAAGCGAATGGTGCACGGGCGATGTTCGAGGGCGTCGCGATCATGACGCTACGCGAGGGCAAGATCGCTGGCTATCACGAGGTGGCCAACACCGCGCCGGCATTCGTCGATCTGAAATTCGCACCGGAACGGATTGCCAAGATCGTCGCCAAGCAGGGCGCCGAGCTGAAGGCGCGACCGGAGATGAAGCGGCATCTGGCCTGAGCTTCTCCTCCCGTCATTCCGGGGCGCGCCAATTGGCTCGTGCCCCGGAATGACCGGAGGCTACGGCGGCGGCACTTTCGTCATCGGCTTGCGCTGTGCCAGCGCTGCGACCGTGGCGGTGCCGATCGGGCCTTGTTCGTCATAAAGCCAGCATTCGCCGATCGCGACGCCGTCGGTGGCCTGATGGTTCATCACGTCGAAGCCGATCCACTTCGTCACCGGCAGGCGATGCAGATAGATCGTGACGTCGCTGTTGATGTAGCCGAGCCCCTTGTCGCCGGCATTGGCGAACGGGCTGGCGAAATCCGCACCCGCGGCGACATGCACGAACGGCGTCATCGGCACGCCCGCGACGAGCTCACGCACCTCGCTCATCCAGAGCCGGCGCGGGCCGAGCGCGCCCATATGTCCGACAATGGGGCGCGTCGTCCATTTGCCGTTCATGCCGAGCCTGGGATCGGTGGGTTTTGGAATGTCATCCGGCTTCGGCACGTCCCAATTCGGCGGCGACCAGACATTGCCATCGGGGTTTTGCGTCTTGCGCAGCAGCTGGCACGAGGCGCGCGCCATGCTGACGCCGCCGGAGACGAATTCCGCCTCGACCACGCGGATGCGCAGACCATCGCGCACGAGCCGCGTCGTCACCTCGATCGGCTTGTCGATGGTGGGCAACCGAAACATGTCGACGGTGAGCCGCGCCGGCACGAATTCAGGCCCGGAATGACGCTCCTCGATGGCAAAGCCGAGCAGACCGACGATGACGCGTCCGTGCAGCGATGTCGGATCCCAGGGACCGTTGGCGACTTCCGTCGGGTGGAATGTCTCGCCGGCGCGGGTGAAGAAAGGCATGTTTGTTGTCATGCGCGAGAGATTGAAGAAACGCGCCGGGAAATCAAGTGCGGTGCTTGCGGCGAGGAGGCGTGAGAGTCAGGGACGGAGTGCGCTGCCTATACTCCGCTGTCATCGCCCGCGAAGGCGGGCGATCCAGAACTCCGAGACGGCAGGGGTTTGATCGAGAGGCTGCGGCGTACTGGATTCCCCGCCCCCGTGCGCAATTGCGCACTAGGCGGGGAATGACAGCGGTGGGTTAGGAAACAGCGCGCCACTCCTCGCGCACGCCGTCGTCGCGCTCGCCGTCCAGCACGGCAGCCTTCATCTCTTGAAACGCCTGCCGCTCCACCAATTGCCCCAGCGCCCACACCGCCGCCCCGCGCACCAGCGGGCTCGCATCATGCAGCAATCGCCGCGCTTCTTCCGCCAGCGTGGCTTCGCCCGAATTGCCGATCGCAATCAGCACATTGCGCAGGAAGCGGTCGCGGCCGATGCGCTTCACCGGCGACTTCGTGAACAGCGCACGGAATGCGGCATCATCGAGCCGTGCGAGCTCCGCAAGACCCGGCGCGCGCAATTCGTCACGTGCGGCAAGCTTCGCCTCGCGCCCCTCCTGCGCGAACTTGTTCCAGGGGCATGCCGCGAGACAATCGTCGCAGCCGTAGATGCGGTTGCCGATGGCTTTGCGGAATTCGCGCGGGATCGGTCCCTTGTTCTCGATGGTGAGATAAGAAATGCAACGCCGCGCATCGAGCCTGTAGGGCGCGGAAAACGCCGAGGTCGGGCAGATGTCGAGACAGGCCTGGCACGAGCCGCAATGATCGATCTCGGCCTCGTCGCGCGGCAATTCCAGCGTGGTGTAGATCGCGCCGAGAAACAGCCATGAGCCGAATTCGCGCGAGACGAGATTGGTGTGCTTGCCCTGCCAGCCGAGACCGGCGGTCTGCGCCAGCGGCTTCTCCATCACGGCTGCGGTGTCGACGAACACTTTCACGTCCGACGGCGCGGTTGACACCAGCCAGCGCGCCAGCGCCTTCAGCCGCTTCTTGATGAGGTCGTGATAGTCGTCGCCCTGCGCATAGACCGAGATCGCCGCGCGCGTGCGCTGCTCGAGAACGGCAAGCGGATCCTGGTCCGGACCGTAGTTGACGCCGAGCATGATGACGCTGCGCACGTCGCTCCACAGCCCGCGTGGGTCGACGCGACGCTCCGGCTGGTTCGCGAGCCAGTCCATATCGCCATGGCCGCCCGAGGCGATGAATTCGAGAAAGTGTTGTCCGGCGCGCTCGATCGTGCCTGGCGCGGTGATGCCGACACAGTCGAAGCCGAGCGCGCGCGCTTCGCGTTCAAGCGCGATCTTCAGTTCAGTCGGATCGGAGCTCAGAAATCCAGGTCCACGTAGGTCCGCGACGCCGGCACGCCGGCCAGCCATTCGCTCAGCAGCGGACGGAACGACGGGCGGGATTTCACCCGCGCGTACCACGCCTTTGCCGCGTCGTCCTCGCTCCATGGCACGTCGCCCAGATAGTCGATCGCCGAGAGATGCGCCGCGGCGGCGAGATCCGCGTAAGTGAGCCGGTCGCCGGCGAGGAAGTTACGCGTCTGCGCCAGCCAGCCGATATAGGCCAGATGATAGCGCACATTGGCCTTGGCGGCGCGCATCACGTCGGCGGAAGGCGCGCCCCCGCCGTCCTCCTCGCTCATGAAGCGCTTGTAGATGCGCTCGGTGACGAGAGGATGCGAGACTTCCTCGAAGAACTTCTCATTGAACCAGGCCATCAGCCGGCGCACTTCGACGCGCTCGGAGATCGTCTCCGGCATCAGGCGCTTGGGTCCCATCTCGGTGCCATAGGCCTCGTCGACATATTCGGCGATGATCGCCGCGCCGGGGATCGGAGGCTGCTCGTCGTCCACCAGAACAGGCGTCGCGCCGGCCGCATTGAGCAGCAGAAATGCCTCGCGCCGTTCCCAGCTGCGCTCTTCGACCAGCTTCAGGTCGAGCCCGTATTCGCCCGCGATCAGGCGGATGAATCGCGAATGCGGACAGAACGGATGATGAAACAGCGTAAACATGAAGCCTTTGACTATGTGATGGTGCTTAAGAATCCATCAATGTTTGTGCGGCGCCACACTAGTCCTTCAAAACCGCGAAGCAAGGGCGTGATTTCGCATTTTGCGATTGCGGCATGGAGGCGAATAGGCGAGAAGAACCCCGCTTTTCCAGCCGAAATGGACCGTAAATATGTCAGATGCAATACGGGCAGTGATCCTCGGCATCATCGAGGGTGTGACCGAGTTCCTTCCCGTATCCTCGACCGGCCATCTGCTGCTCGCGGAGCGCTTCTTCCACCTCGGCGAAGGCGCCTTCTGGGATTCGTTTACGGTTCTGATCCAGCTCGGCGCGATCCTCGCGATCGTCGGACTGTATTTCAGGAAGCTCTGGGAGGTCGTCATCGGCTTCTTCACGGGCGACACCTATTCGCGCCGCTTCGTGATCGGCGTGCTGGTGGCGTTCCTGCCGGCCGTGGTCGTCGGTCTCGTCGCCGGCAAATACATCAAGAGCGTGCTGTTCAATCCGTGGGTCGTGTGCTTCACGCTGATCGTCGGCGGCGCCATTCTGCTCTGGATCGACAAGCTCGATCTCAAGCCGCGCGAGCACGATGCCACCAAATTTCCGCTGCTGATGTATCTCTATATCGGCATCGCGCAATGCGTCGCCATGATCCCGGGCGTGTCGCGTTCCGGCGCCAGCATCGTCGCTGCCATGCTGCTGGGGGCGGACAAGCGCGCGGCGGCGGAATTCTCGTTCTTCCTCGCCATTCCCACCATGATCGGTGCGTTCGCTTACGATTTCTACAAGAACCGCTCCGAGATGACGATGGATCACATGAACATCGTCGCGATCGGCTTCGTGGTGTCGTTCATTACCGCGATCATCGTGGTCAAGACGTTCCTGGAATACGTCACCCGGCACGGCTTCGTGGTATTCGCCTGGTGGCGCGTCATCGTCGGCACGCTCGGCCTGATCGCGCTGGCGCTCGGGCGGTAGCCGTTGGCGCTTCGTAGCCCGGATGGAGCGAAGCGCAATCCGGGGCGGACGTCGCTTGTGGCACGATCCCGGATTACGCTGCGCTCCATCCGGGCTACGCAGGTGTACGCCGTTAACTTCTCCGGAACTCGCCGCCGCACCTCAACGTAAAATAAGCTTTTGATCGGTAGGCAGTTTCCGACGCCGGGCGGCGCGCGCCCGGCACAGGAGCCGAATCCATGACCCTCGTCAGCGGCTGGGGGCGTTTCCCGGTCGTCGATAGCGATGTGCTGCGCCCGCGCTCGTTTGCGGCGGTCGGCGAGGCTGTCTCGGCCGGCACCGTCGCGCGTGGCAGCGGCCGC
The DNA here is from genome assembly GCF_051710265.1 of Bradyrhizobium sp. U531. Classification (NCBI taxonomy): domain Bacteria; kingdom Pseudomonadati; phylum Pseudomonadota; class Alphaproteobacteria; order Hyphomicrobiales; family Nitrobacteraceae; genus Bradyrhizobium; species Bradyrhizobium sp. U531. The sequence goes on along the minus strand of NZ_JASVEN010000002.1, from coordinate 399,367 downwards.
GCCTATGGCGATGCCGCGATCGGCGCCGTCAGGACGGTCGGGATGACCGGCTTCGACCGGGTCCGGTCGTTCGATCCGGCCACCGGCCGCATCCGCCTGGAAGCCGGCGTTCTCCTGTCGGATTTGATCGACACTTTCGGCCCCCGCGGCTTCCTGCCGTTCGTCGTGCCCGGCACGCGCTTCGTCTCGGTCGGCGGCGCCATCGCGGCGGACGTGCACGGCAAGAACCATCATGGCGAAGGCGGTTTCGGGCGCTACGTCGACAGCCTGCTGCTGCGCACCGGAGCGGGCGAGGTGATCGAGGTCTCGCGCGAGCAGAACGCCGACGCGTTCTTTGCGACCGTCGGCGGCATGGGACTGACCGGCATCATCCTCGAAGCCACGATGCGGCTGCGCAAGGTCGAGACCGGGTGGATCCGCGAGCGCGTGATCTCCGCGTCAGATCTCGATGCCGCGATGCGCGCACTCGAGGCGAGCAATGCCGCGACCTATTCGGTGGCCTGGATCGACTGCGTGGCGCGAGGACGCGATCTCGGTCGTTCGCTGATCTATCTGGGCGAGCACGCGGGCAGGGACGAACTGGCGGGAGGCGCCGACGTGTTCCCGGCCGGCAGGAATTCCAGTCTCAGCGTGCCGGTCGACCTGCCCTCGATGGCGCTGAACCGCACCAGCGTCCGCGCCTTCAACGAGCTCTACTACCGCATGGGCGCGCGCCGCGCCGGCGGCAGCCATGTCGTGTCGCTCTATCCGTATTTCTTTCCGCTCGACAGCATCGGTGACTGGAATCGCATCTATGGCAAGCGCGGCTTCCTCCAGCATCAATGCGTGATTCCGGAAGCGAACGCGCGTGCCGTGCTCGGTGAGATCCTCGATCGCGTCGCGCGGCGCGGCGACGCCTCCTTTCTCGCCGTGCTCAAGAAGCTCGGCCAGGGCGACGGCATCTTGTCGTTCCCGCTGCCGGGCTACACGCTGGCGCTGGATTTCCCGGTGAAGGGCGACATCCTGAATTTTCTCGACGAGATCGATCGTCTGGTCGTTGGCGCCGGCGGACGGCTGTATCTCGCCAAGGACGCGCGCCAGTCGCGCGCGACGTTCGAAGCCGGCTATCCCGCGCTGTCGCGCTTCAAGGCGATCCGCAAGTCGCTCGATCCCAATGGGGTCATCCGCTCAAAACTTTCACAGCGTCTGTTTGATGAGGTCTAGCTCGTGACGTCAAGCAAGTCCGTTCTCGTGCTCGGTGGCTCCTCCGATATTGGCCGCGCCGCGGCGCGCGCCTTTGCCAAGGCGGGATATGATGTCGGGCTCGCCGGCCGCGACGTCGCCGCGCTGGAGCCAGATGCCGCCGATCTGCGCGCGCGTTACGACGTCGCGGTCGGCCTCCATCCATTCGATGTGCTCGACACCGCCTCGTTCGAGGGCTTCGCCGCCGGCCTTCCCGCGTTGCCCGATGTCGTCATCTCGATCGTCGGCCTGCTCGGCCAGCAGCAAAACGCCGAAAGCGATCTCGCCCATGCCACTGCAATCATGCGTTCGAACTACGAAGGGCCCGCGCTGATCCTCGGCCTGTTCGCGGACAAATTTCTGGCGCGCGGCAGCGGCACGATCGTCGGCGTGTCGTCGGTCGCCGGCGATCGCGGCCGCGCCTCGAACTACGTCTACGGCTCGGCCAAGGCCGGCTTCTCGGCCTTCCTGTCGGGCCTGCGCGCCCGCGCCAGCCGCGGCGGCGTGCATGTGGTCACCGTCAAGCCCGGCTTCGTCCGCACCAAGATGACGGAAGGCATGAAGCTGATCGGACCGCTCACCGTCGAGGCGCCGGTGGTCGGCGATGCCATCCTTGCCGCTGTCGAGAAGAAAACGGATGTCGTCTATGTCAGCGGCAAATGGCGCCTCGTGATGCTGATCATCAAGGCGCTGCCGGAAGCGGTGTTCAAGAAGCTGAAGTTTTGAGGGTCGCCGCGGCAGTCTGGTCGCTCGCCCCGCGAACTCGTCATGCCCGGCCTTGTGCCGGGCATCCACGTTCTTGATGTCAGGCGAAGAAGACGTGGATGGCCGGGTCAAGCCCGGCCATGACGGCGGAGATGAAAGTCTCAAACGCCCATGCGCTGGAACTGACCCGCCGCGCGAAAACGCCAGAGATATTGCGGGGCGATCGCTTCCAGCGAATCGGGTGAGATGCCGAGCCCTTCCAGCGTCAGGCCGGCGGCCTTCGCCGCGTCCGACACCACATTGTCGCGCTCGAGCAGCGTGACCTGGTCCGGCGTCAGCTTGAACGCGCCCGGCGCGAATTGCAGGAAGGCGGCCTTGAAGCGGGCGAGGCCGAACGGCAGCGGTACCAGCATCCGCTCGCGGTCGGTAATCTCGAGGATGGCCTCGATGATCTCGCGCATGGTCAGCACTTCCGCACCGCCGAGCTCGTAGGTCGCGCCCGCCTTGGCCTTGCCGTCCACGGCGTCCGCGATCGCTGTGGCGACGTCGCCGACATAGACCGGCTGCAGCTTGGTCTCGCCGCCGATCAGCGGCAGCACCGGCGACATCCGGGCCAGCGCGGCGAAGCGGTTGGTGAACTGGTCCTCGGGGCCGAACATCACGGAGGGCCGGAAAATGGTGGCCGAGGGCACCGCAGCCGATACTGCGGCTTCGCCGGCCGCCTTGGCCCTGGCGTAGCGGGACGGCGATTCGGCATCGGCACCGATCGCCGAGACATGCACCAGGCGGGCGCCTACCGCAGCCGCCGCCTTGGCGACCGTCTCGGCCCCCTTCGCCTGGACGGCGTCGAAGGTCTGCTCGCCACCCTCGGCGAGGATGCCGACCAAGTTGATCACGACATGCGAATCACGCAGCGCCGCCTCGACCGAGGCCGGATAGCGCAGATTCGCCTGCACGGTATGGACCTGCCCGACCCGGCCGAGCGGCTGGAGGAAGCCGGCCAGTTCCGGCCGCCGGACCGCGACCCGGACCCGGTAATCCCGCTTGCACAGGGCGCGGACCACGCTGCGGCCCAAAAAGCCCGATCCGCCGAAAACCGTGACGAGAGTTTCCAGATTCGATGCCATGGGAGGGGTCCATATCCTGCGGAAAAGAGTGCGTCTTGTCAGGCTTGTATCGGGCCGCATTGCGCCGCGCAATCGGCATCCCGAACCCGGCCTCAAGCATGAATTGACAACGGCGTCACCGAACCGTAGTAACCGCCTCCGTGCCCCAAACGGCATGCCCAGGTGGTGGAATTGGTAGACGCGCTGGCTTCAGGTGCCAGTGGCTTAACGGCCGTGAAGGTTCGAGTCCTTTCCTGGGCACCATTTGGTGGGATTTGTCCCCCAAATAAGACTGCTTCCAATCGCTGGAGCTAGCCGGACTGTGATCCCGGTACCGCTGCGACGAGAGCCTGTTTTGGGTACCGAAACCGGCTGCCCCCTCACACCACCCGCTTCCCCGCCCGCTCCGCCACGCCCTTCTGCACGAAATACATCATCACCAGCGTGACGATCGTCGTGGTGACGACGACGTAGCCGATCCATTCGAAATGCAGCAGCGCGCCGTCCGGGCCCTGCGCGACGATGGCTGCGGCGAGCACCGAGCCGAGCCCGCCGGAGAGTTGCTGCAGTGAGGCGCTGACCGCGCTGAACGAGCCGCGCTGGGTGGGGTCGGGGATCGCCGAGATCAGCGCCTGCGACGGGATCATGCGCGAGAAGATGCCGACGAACATCAGCACGTTGACGGTGATCGCGGTGGTGAGCGAGACGTGGCCGAGATGGGTGTAGATCAGCACCATGATAACGGTCATCACGCAGCCGAACACGAAGGTCGGGTATTTGCCGAATGCGTCGCTGGCCCGGCCGACCAACGGCCCCGTCACGATGCTGAACAGGCCCGAGACGAGATAGATCGTCGGCAGATGCGTGATGTCGATGCCGAGATTGTGCACGGTGAAGGCGCTGGAGAACGGCATCAGCATGTATCCGCCGGTCGCCAGCAAGGTCGTGACCGCGAAGGCCAGCGTATAGCGCGTCTCTGAGACGGTCGCGACCAGATGGTGGAACGGGTTCTTGTCCTGCTTCAGCTTCAGATGCGCATCGACCGGCTCCATCGCGAAAGCGATGACGGCGATCGCGACGATCGACACGATGACGATCGCGATGAAGCAGACGTGCCAGCTCCAGTGATTGGCGAGAAACAGGCCTGCGGGAATGCCGAGCACCTGGCTCGCGGCGAACGCGGTCTGGATGAATCCCATCACGCGGCCGCGCATGTGCAGCGGAAACAGATCGGTGATGATGGCGAGCACGATCGAGCCGATCACGCCGCCGAACAGGCCGGTCACGATCCGGCCCATCAGCAGCACATGATAGTTCGGCGCGGCGGCGCACAGCATCGTGCCGAGCGTGAAGCCGACATAGAAGAACAGCAGGATCCGCTTGCGGTCGAAGCGATCGGCAAAGCCGGCGGCGAGGATGCCCGACAGTCCGGCACTGAACGCGTAGGCCGACACCGCGACGCCGAATTGCGTGGCCGTGATGTCGAGCGCGGGCATCAGGATGGCGCCGAGCGGCGACATGATGATGAAGTCGAGGATGATCGTGAACTGCGTGAACGCCAGCAGCGCGATCAGGAGCACCTGGTAGCGCGAGAAGCCGCGCTGGCGTTCCGATGGAGCGTCGATCGGCGCGGCGAGCGTCTGTTCGGTCATGGGCACCTGATTCGTGCTGAGGGGCGAGGGAAATTGGCAGATAGGGTGGGCCGCCACGATTTTCACGGGGCGCACGGCAATGCTTTCCGTCGAAACGTGAAGCTAGGGGCGCGTTGTGGGATCCTTGCAACAGCCCGGCAGCCGACGAGCCGTCCGGCCTCTTCGCAAGGGGCGTGCGCGGACTGAGAAACCGGGAACACACTTCTACCCCCATATCCATGGGGGGACGCAATGCCGCGCTGGCCAATACGCCCCGAAAGCCTTCCCAAAGCCAGGACCTGCATGCTCTGACTGTCGCACAAGCGTCAATCGCGTTGATGCCGTGGTGGACGGAGGTTGGAAGTGGCGACGGTCTTCATTCTTCCAGTGTCCGCCTGCGGGTCGCGGGTTTGGAATACGGGGGATGAACATGACCATGCCATCGCAAGCGCGAGTTGCCGCGCTCTTTGCAACAGCTCTCTTGGCCGCGATCGCGAGCTGCGCGGGCGCGCCGAAAGCGTGGGCGCAGTTCGTGTGCGTGGATGGCGCTGCGTCCGAGCAAGGCGCCAGTGCGGCCGGCTCTGGAGGCAATTTTGCCTGCGGGCCCTCCGCCTCTGCTCCGGGTGCGGGCAGCAACAACTCCGCGATCGGGAGCGGCGCTTACGCTGACGGAAATGCCAGCAGCAATATTGCCGTCGGTTCCGCCAATGCCAGCGGCCAAAGCAGCTCCAATATTGCGACGGGCAACAATGCCAACGCCAGCGGCAACAACAGCTTCAACAGCGCGACCGGAGCGGGAGCCATCGCCAGCGGTGACACCAGCAAAAACATGGCGTCCGGAAACAACGCGCAAGCCGGCGGTGACAACAGCAACAATATCGCGACCGGCGCCGGAGCCAACGCCAGCGGCAACAACAGTGGTAATCTCGCGTCCGGGCTCACCGCCCTGGCCAACGGAGACAACAGCAGGAACGTTGCGACCGGGCGCAGTTCCAATGCCTCCGGCAACAACAGCAGAAATGTTGCGACCGGGTTTGTCGCCAGGGCTTACGGCGACGCCAGCTCCAACACCGCGACGGGGACCAACGCCAACGCCTACGGCAACGGCAGCGCCAACATCGCGACCGGCCCCAATTCCAACGCGACCGGCGACGCCAGCTTCAATATCGCGACCGGCGTGAATAGCGACGCGAGCGGGTCCGGAAGCTATAACGTCGCCAGCGGCAACGCCGCCATCGCGTATGGCGCCAACAGCTCCAACGCGGCGACCGGCTATCTGGCGAAGGCCAACGGCGCCAATTCGAGGAATATCGCGAACGGTGCACAATCCAATGCCAGCGGCACCGGCAGCTTCAACACGGCCATCGGAACCGGCGCCAATGCGAGCGGAAACGGCGTCGCGAACACCGCGGTGGGCAACGGCTCCAACGCCACCGGCGCGAACTCGTCGGCGTTCGGCAATGGCGCGTCGGCAACGTTCGCGAACGCCACCGCGATCGGCAATGGCGCCACTGCGACGCGCGCGAACCAGCAGGTCTTGGGCACCGCGAGCAATACCTACACGATGACAGGCGTCACCTCGGCCGCGAGCACGGCCGCGCAATCAGGACCGACGCAGCTCGTCACCACGGACGCGGCCGGCAATCTTGCGGCGACCTCGCTCAGCGCGCTCGGGCTGGCGGGCTCCGGAGACATCGCAAACATCAACAGCCAGCTCGCAGGCATGAATGCCCGCCTCAACGAGATCGACGGCAGGACCGGCAGGGCGATCAACGGTGTCGCGATGGCCTTTGCGATGTCCGGCTCGCCATGGCTGATGCCGTCCGAAAAGATCGCGATGAGCATGAACTGGGGCACCTTCCAGAACACCAATGCGCTCTCCATGAGCGCGGCGATGCGCGTCAGCGAGAATGTGCAGGCCAGCGGCGGCCTGACCTACGGCACCAATGGCGGCGGATTGGGCGGCCGCGTCGGAATGCGCGTCGGCTGGTGATGGCGGGCTTTGGCAATTCGATGCAATGGATCGCGCGCGCTTGATGGCATTGGTGCTGCTGCTGACGAGCGGCAGCGACAGCGCGTGGGCTCTGCGGAAGACGCCCGACGCGGCAGGCGCGCAACCGCAAGCCCGGTCGGCCCCTGCCGCGCCGGCACTGAAGAAGTCACCGTGAGGGCTGGGAGCGCCGTCGCGTCCTCATCTCACTGATAATACTAGTATTTTCTTCGAGCCCAGGTAGCGCGCACGTCCCGGCTTTCGCAGCGCTCCGGCCGATTAAGCCGCCCTTAGCGAATGCCCCCTAGGCTCGCGGCCATCCCTGTCCCTGCTCCCCGGCCCGATGCCGGTCATTGGCGGCTAGTAAGAGCGTTCTCGGATGGAGCAGCCTGCCCGGCAATACGATTTTAGCGCATCGACCCCGTCGGCGAGCCCGGCGGCGGCGCGGACGCTTCTCATCGATCTTGAAGGCGGCCTGCTACGGTCCGAGCTTTTGATGGAGGCGCTGTTCTCCAGCCCCGGCCGCATGCTGGCGCGCTTCGGCGCGGGCGGACGACCGGGCATGGCGGCGCTCACCGACATCCTGGCGAAGGCCGAGATCGACTACGCCCATCTGCCCTACGAGTCCGACGTCCTGAACCAGGCGCTGGCGGCGCGGGCGCGGGGCGAGAAGATCTATCTCGTCGCGGGCCGCTTCGCCGGTCATGCCGCTGGCATCGCCGCGCATCTCGGCTTCGACGGCGTGGTCGCGCCGGCGGATCTCGCCGCAGGCGACCTTCCCTTCGATCGCGCCTCCGTCGCGCGTGTCGGCGCGCGCGGCAGCAATCGTGCGAGCTTCAGGACCTGGGCGAAGGCGCTGCGCGTCTATCAATACGCCAAGAACACGCTGGTGTTCGTGCCCGTCATCACCGCGCATCAGTTGAACCTTGCCTCTCTCGGCTCCGCCCTGCTGGCGTTCCTGGCGTTTTCGGCCTGTGCGTCCGGCGCTTATCTGATGAACGATCTGCTGGATCTCGCCGCGGACCGGCAGCATCCGACCAAGCGCCATCGTGCGCTCGCGGCCGGCGATCTGCCGATCTCCTCGGCGCTGGCGGCGATCCCTGTGCTGTGGCTGTTCGCGGTCGCAGCCGGTCTCTGCATCTCGCCGCTGTTCCTCGGCGTGCTCGGCGGCTATCTCGCCACCACGATCGCCTATTCGCTCGCCCTCAAGCGCAAGATGCTGGTCGACATCGTCACGCTCGCCGGGCTCTATACGCTGCGCATCGTTGCGGGCGCGGTCGGCGTCGGCGTGGTGCTGTCGGAATGGCTGCTGATCTTCTCGCTGTTCGTGTTCACGTCGCTCGCGCTGATCAAGCGCTTCAGCGAGCTCAGCATGCGCGAAAGCGCCGGCCTCGCCGATCCCTCCAACCGCGATTACAGGATCACCGATCTGCACGTCATCGGCGCGATGGCGGCGGCGAGCGCGATGAACGCGGTGACCGTGTTCTCGCTCTACGTCTCCTCGACCGCGGTGACGCCGCTCTACAGCCGCCCCTGGATGCTGTGGCTGCTCACCCCGCTGCTGCTGTACTGGTTCGGCCGCGCGCTGATGATGGCGCATCGCCGCGAGATGCCCGACGATCCCATTCTCTACGCCTTCCGCGACGGCCCGAGCCGCGTCACGGTCGCGGCGATGATCTGCATCATGCTGGCGGCGATCTGACCGAACCCCGCGCTTGCGCGGCCCGCCGGCAATGGCTACATCGCGGGCATTCCGAATTCGCTATTGTGCCGACGCACCGATTCGACCCGAGGTTTTGAAACGCCATGACCGTACGCCTGCACCGCGGCGACCTGCCCGACCTGTCCCGCTACACCGGAGCGGTTGCGATCGACACCGAGACCATGGGGCTCAACCCGCACCGTGACCGGCTCTGCGTCGTGCAGCTCTCGCCGGGCGACGGCAGCGCCGACGTCGTGCAGATCTCCAAGGGCCACACCGACGCGCCGAACCTGAAGGCGCTGCTGGCCAATCCCGCCCTCACGAAGATCTTCCACTTTGCGCGGTTTGACGTGGCGGTGCTGTACCAGACCTTCGGCGTCATGACCGGGCCGATTTATTGCACCAAGATTGCCTCGCGCCTGATCCGCACCTACACCGACCGCCACGGCCTGAAAGACCTCGTGCGCGAGGTGCTCAATGTCGACCTGTCCAAGCAGCAGCAGTCCAGCGACTGGGGTTCCGACAGCCTGACCGAGCCGCAGCTCGCCTACGCCGCCTCGGACGTGCTGCACCTGCATGCCTTGCGCGAACGGCTCGATGCCATGCTGGTCCGGGAAGGCCGCACCGCGCTCGCGAAAGCCTGTTTCGATTTCCTGCCGACCCGCTGCCTGCTCGACCTCCAGGGCTGGGAGGAAGAGGACATTTTCGCGCATTCCTGAGCCCTGGCCCGCCGGTTAGACTTCGGGCTGCGCCCCGTTTCGGACACTTTCGTGCGGCCTGTCCAAGCCTGATGCCCAAGCCTGATATGCCCAAGGCTTATGTGCCATGGCTGCATGTTGGGGCCGTAGCGGGTACAATGGAATGCGTCTCGACCCGGCCTGGCGAGTGACACCTCAGGAGTTCAGGTGAATTCGGCCTACAATCCCACCTACGACGCCGCGCTTGCGGCGAAGTTTGCCAGCGCGGCGCGCCACAGCCGCCTGGTGCGGATTCTCAGGGTCTCGGTTCCGGCGATGGTGGTCGTGGCCATGGCCGTGATCATCTACATCGCGTTCTTCAACAAGTTCAGGATTCCGGAGCTGCCGCTCACCGTCGAGAACATGGTGGTGTCGGGCACCAAGATCACGATGGAATCGCCGCATCTGTCCGGCTTCACCCCGGATCAGCGGCCCTACGAGCTCTGGGCCAAGACCGCGACGCAGGACATCACCGACCCCGATCATGTCGATCTCAACGATTTGCGCGCGAAGGTGCTGATGGAGGATCAATCCACCATGTTCCTCGATGCTCGCACCGGCCGCTTCGACAACAAGCAGCAGCAACTCGATCTGCACAAGGACATCTTCCTGCGCACCTCCACCGGCTACGAGGCGCGGCTGAATTCCGCCTTCGTCGACATGAACAAGGGCACGGTCTCCTCGGACGAGCGTGTCGACGTCAAGCTGACCAACGGCACGCTGACCGCGGACAAATTGCGCATCACCGAAGGCGGCGACGTCATCCGTTTCGAAGGCAATGTGGTGATGCATCTGGACAAGCTGGACGAGCCCGCCGCGGCGCAGCCTGCGCCGGTCGAGCCTGCGCCGCCCGTGAAGACGCGTACGCCTCAGAACAAATCTTCCAACTCAAGATGATTTTCATGACCAGGATCTTTTCGCGCAGCGAGGACAAGCGGTGCGCCATCGTATGCGCGGCCGCACTTGCCGTCGGCATTGCGCTGGCCGCCACGGGTGCGGCCATTGCGCAGAGCACCACGCAGGGCGTGCCCAACGCGATGCAGGGCTTTTCGCAGAACCGCGACCAGCCGATCCAGATCGAAGCGGCCTCGCTCGAGATGCGCGACAAGAAGAAGGAGGCGACCTTCTCCGGCAATGTGAAGGTCATCCAGGGCGACACCACCATGACCTCGAAAACCCTGGTGGTGTTCTACGAGTCCGGCGGCGGCGACAAGCCGGCGACACCGCAGCAACCGGCGGCAAAGAGCGCAAAATCGACCGCGCCGATTCAGTCGGCCCAGCCGGGGCCGGGCGGCAGCTCCTCGATCAAGCGGCTGGAGGCGCACGGCAACGTCGTGGTCACCCAGAAGGACCAGGTGGTGACCGGTGAAACCGCCGTGTTCGACACCAGGACCAATCTCATCACCATGTTCGGCGGCGGCGCGGGCCAGGTGGTGATGACGCAGTGCAAGAACGTGATGCGTGGCGATCGGCTGAAGGTCGACATGACGACCGGCGTGTCGCGGGTGGAATCGGATAGCGGCCGGGTTCAGGTCTTGCTGCCGCAGGGCTCCGGCAATGATTGCGGGTCGGGCAAGCCCGGCGGGGCGGCGCCTTTGCAGTTGCCTGGTGCAAGTAAACCAAAGTAAATTCAACGGCTTGGGCTTGATGCGCCCGAACCGAGGTTGAAGCTTGGCCGGCGAGACTGTATCTAGCGCGCAGGGCTATCGAAGCGGGATCCGCCGCTTTTCGGGCGTGTTTCACTGGGCATGAGACATCCCTTCACTCATGCTGCATCGGCTCATCGAAAGGCCGGGGCGGCAGATCGCGCGAATGCGCGCAAGATCGTCGCGAAAGGCTAGAAGGCGGGGATGGTCGATCTCTTCAGCATGTTCCGTCGGCGCCCCGCCAAGCGCGGCCGGCCAGGATTTGCGCGTCAGGACATCACCGCGCTCGGTGACGGCGTCGGCGGGCTCGTGCCGAGCCCGATCAGGGACGCGTCGCCGATGTCCCGTGACCAGGCGATGCCCGCGCCCGATCAGTTCCAGGGAGACTATCAGGGCGACTACCAGGCTGATTATCAGGCGGAGGCGCCGCGTCCGCAGGCCGCTCATCCCCTGAGGGGCGCCGCCAAGGCCAATGGCGACGCCGGCCCTCAGCTCCTGCGGCGGCCGGGCTTCCTGGCTGTGCATAGCGTGGAAAAGGCCTATGGCAGCCGCCGGGTGGTGCGCGGGGTCAGCATCTATGTGCGCCGCGGCGAAGCGGTCGGCCTGCTCGGTCCGAACGGCGCCGGCAAGACCACCGTGTTCTACATGATCACCGGCCTGATCAAGGCCGATCGCGGCGCGATCGAGCTCGACGGTCACGACGTCACCAAGCTGCCGATGTATCAGCGCGCGCGGCTCGGGATCGGCTATCTGCCGCAGGAAGCCTCGATCTTCCGCGGCCTCACCGTCGAGCAGAACATCCGCGCCGTGCTCGAAGTGGTGGAGCCCTCGCGCAAGAAGCGCGAGGAGCAGCTCGATTCGCTGCTCGACGAGTTCAACATCACCCGCCTGCGCAAATCGCCGTCGATCGCGCTGTCGGGCGGCGAGCGCCGCCGCGTCGAGATCGCGCGCGCTCTGGCGACGCGTCCGAACTATATGCTGCTCGACGAACCCTTCGCCGGCATTGATCCGATCGCGGTCGGCGACATCCAGGACCTCGTCCGCCATCTCACCAATCGCGGCATCGGCGTGCTCATCACCGACCACAATGTGCGCGAGACGCTCGGCCTCACCGATCGCGCTTATATCGTCTATGCCGGTGAAATTCTGACCGAGGGGACGCCGGACGAGATCGTCGCTGATCCGGATGTCCGCCGCCTTTACCTTGGCGAGGAATTCCGCCTCTAGCCCTTTTTTCCCATTCGTCAAGGCGTGTACATCGGGTCAGGACTAAGATAAGCAAGAATCGGACCAATTTTCGGGAACGGTTCTTGTTAGATGGCGCTTTCGCAGAGATTAGAGTTCCGGCAATCGCAGTCGCTGGTCATGACGCCGCAGCTGATGCAGGCGATCAAGCTGCTGCAATTGTCCAATCTCGATCTCACGACCTTCGTGGAAGAGGAGCTTGAGCGGAACCCCCTGCTGGAGCGGGCCAATGACGAGGCCGGCGGCGGGGACGCCCCGGCTGAAGCCGGCCAGTTCAACGATGGCGACGATTTCGGCGGCGGCAGCGACGAGCCCGGCGGTGGACCGGGGGAGGCCTTCGAGCCGGGCCAGGAAGAATGGATGAGCAAGGATCTCGGCACCCGCGCCGAGATCGAGCAGACCCTCGACACCGGCCTCGACAACGTCTTCTCCGAGGAGCCGGCCGAGGCTGCAGCGCGCAATGCCCAGGACGCTGCGCCGACCACCTACACCGAGTGGGGCGGCGGCGCCTCCGGCGATGAGGACTACAATCTCGAAGCCTTCGTCGCGGCCGAGCTGACGCTCACCGACCATCTCGCCGAGCAGCTCTCGGTGGCCTTCACCGGCGCCGCGCAGCGCATGATCGGCCAGTACCTGATCGACCTCGTCGACGAAGCCGGCTATCTGCCGCCTGATCTCGGTCAGGCCGCGGAGCGTCTGGGCGCGACGCAAAAGGACGTCGAGGACGTTCTCGCCGTGCTGCAAAAATTCGACCCGCCCGGCGTCTGTGCGCGCAATTTGAGCGAGTGCCTCGCGATCCAGCTTCGCGAGCTCGACCGCTACGACCCCGCGATGCAGGCCCTGGTCGAGCATCTCGATCTCCTCGCCAAGCGCGACATCGCGGCTCTTCGCAAGCTCTGCGGCGTCGACGACGAGGACATCGCCGACATGATCGGCGAGATCCGCCGTCTCAATCCCAAGCCCGGCATGAAGTTCGGCTCGGCGCGGCTGCAGACCATGGTGCCCGACGTCTATGTCCGCCCGGGTCCCGACGGCGGCTGGCATGTCGAGCTCAACAGCGACACCTTGCCGCGCGTGCTGGTCAACCAGACTTATTATTCGCAGCTGTCGAAGAAGGTCGGCAAGGACGGCGACAAGTCGTACTTCACCGACGCGCTGCAGAACGCGACCTGGCTGGTGCGCGCGCTCGACCAGCGCGCCCGCACCATCCTGAAAGTTGCAACCGAGATCGTGCGCCAGCAGGACGGCTTCTTCACCCATGGCGTTGCGCATTTGCGGCCGCTCAATCTGAAAGCCGTCGCCGACGCCATCCAGATGCATGAATCCACGGTGTCGCGCGTCACCGCCAACAAATACATGGCGACCAATCGCGGCACATTCGAGCTGAAATATTTCTTCACGGCCTCGATCGCCTCGGCCGACGGCGGCGAGGCGCATTCCGCCGAAGCCGTGCGCCACCACATCAAGCAGCTGATCGATCAGGAAGCGCCCAGCGCGATCCTGTCGGACGACACCATCGTGGAACGCTTGCGCGCCTCGGGCATTGATATTGCCCGCCGCACGGTCGCGAAGTACCGCGAAGCCATGCGCATTCCTTCCTCGGTGCAACGCCGCCGCGACAAGCAGAGCGCCCTTGGTAACGTTCTCTCCACCGCCCTGTCCGATCGCTCCCGCAACACCGAACCGGCCTGATTGCGCTGGCGCGAAATCGCGCTACTCTCTCCCCATTCGCGACCGATCCAATCTTGGCAAGCAAACCAAGCGAGGCATCACATGACTCTTCGGATTTCGGGCAAGAGCGTCAGTGTCGGCGAGGCCCTGCGCGGCCGCGTGAGCGACCGGACTGAAGAGGTCCTGCGCAAATATTTCGACGGCAATTACTCCGGCCACATCACCCTCAGCAAGGACGGCTTCGGCTTCCGCACCGACTGCGCGCTGCATCTGGATTCCGGCATCACGCTGGAAGCCGATTCGAACGCGCCGGATGCCTATGCCAGCGCCGACCAGGCCCTGGTGATGATCGAGAAGCGCCTCAAGCGCTACAAGAGCCGTCTCAAGGACCGCTCCGCCCGCAAGGCTCACGTCGCCTCCGCTGCGCTCGCGGCCCTCGACGCCACGGCTTATGTGCTGGAGGCGCCGGGCGAGGGTGAGGACGAGGATGAGGTCACCGGCTACAGCCCGGTCATCATCGCCGAATCGACCACCTCGCTGAAGCCGCTCTCGGTCAGCGAGGCCGTCATGGAACTCGACCTCAGCGGGGCACCCTGCCTGGTGTTCCAGCATGGCTCCAGCGGCCGGGTGAACATCATCTACCGCCGGGCTGACGGCAATGTCGGCTGGATCGACCCGCCGGGAGCCAAGCCGGACGGAAAGACGGGCGGCTAGGGCCGAAACCGGGGCCCGTATGATCCCCAGGGCTTAACAATGACCGTGGCAAAGCCGCACGCGGCAGTTGGCACCGGGATTGCGTTGGAGTAGAAGCGCCCCACATCAGGATCGGGGCTAAGTCCCCCTCCTGCTTCACCTTCTTGCCGCCGGCCGGGCTCGGTTCGACTGAGCCGGCCATTTCGGAACCTGACGGTTTAATTCACCTCGGAAACCCTCCATGCCGATTACCGATCTGGTCGCACCCGAGGCGATTCTCCCGGCATTGAAGGTCAACAGCAAGAAGCAGGCCCTGCAGGAGCTCGCGGCCAAGGCTGCCGAGCTGACCGGGCAGAACGAGCGCTCGGTGTTCGAGGTGCTGCTGCAGCGTGAGAAGCTCGGCACCACCGCGGTCGGCTACGGCGTTGCCATTCCGCACGGCAAGCTGCCCAAGCTCGAAAAGATCTTCGGCCTGTTCGCCCGCCTCGATCGCCCGATCGATTTCGAATCCATGGACGGCCAGCCGGTCGATCTGGTCTTCCTGCTGCTCGCCCCCGAAGGCGCCGGTGCCGACCATCTCAAGGCCCTTGCCCGCATCGCCCGCTTGCTGCGCGACCAGGACATCGCCAAGAAGCTCCGCGCCTCGCGCGATGCCCAGGCGATCTATTCGGTGCTGGCGCTGCCGCCGGCGACCGCGGCGTAAGCGTCTCCCCCGTTCGAACCCGTACTGCTTCGTCGGCGACTTATTTTGCAGCCGGGCGCTGCGATATGTCGTCACCATGCTCACCTGCGACCGGCACAATTTCGGCGCGGGGATTTGTCGACATGATGTGCGGTTCGGTCGGCCGGGTTTTCGGTCTGGGTCTGGTTTGCTCCTTCGCCATCGCCACGACGAACGTGGCTCGCGCTGACGAGGCATCGAACGACCGCGTCATCGCGGAGAAGACCGGGATCATTGCGGCGGACCCGACCAACGCGGTCGCTTACGAGCTGCGCGGCGAAGCCTGGTACATGAAGCGCGATTGGAATCGCGCCTTCGAGGATTGCAGCGCTGCGATCCGGATCGATCCGAATTTCGGTCGCGCCTATAATTGCCGCGGCCGCGCCTATTCGGCCAAAGGCGATGGCGATCATGCGCTGGCCGACTACAACGACGCCATTCGCCTCGATCCCAATTACGGACCGTCCTACACCTCGCGAGCGCAGGAATATTTCAACAGACGCGATTTCGATCCCGCGATCGCCGGGTTCACCGAAGCGATCGAACGCAATCCCAAGCAGGCCTATTTTGCGCTCGTCACGAGAGGCGAGGCCCATGCGGCGAAGGGCGACACCGACCGCGCCATGGCCGATTACAACGAGGCGATGCAGCGCAATCCGGCGGCCGCATGGCCTTACGAGCTCAGGAGCACGATCCATTCCGGCAGGGGCGAGATCGATGCGGCGCTCGACGACTGCAACAGCGCCGTTCGCCTCGAGCCCGGCAAAGCCGGCGGCCATTATTGCCGGGCGATCATCCTCCTGAAAAAGGACGATGCCGACGAGGCCATCCGGGAGTTTGACGAGGTCACGCGGATGATCCCGGCTTTCGCGAAAGCCTATCTCGCCCGCGCCCTCGCCTGGCACAAGAAGGGTGACGACAAGCGTGCCCTGGCCGATTGCGACGAAGCGGTTCGATTGGAGCCGGCAAATTCGACGGCCTACAACAACCGCGCCGCCTTGCTTCGCGACATGGGAGAACACACGCGCGCGCTTGCCGATTACAACGAGGCGGTCCGGCTCGACCCGACGAACCAGGCCGCCCTGGCCAATCGCGGCCTGCTCTACATGATGATGTCGGATCCAAAGCGCGCGCGCGCCGACTTCAACAGCGTGCTCGCGCTGCCGCCGGGCGACAAATGGGCCGTCGACACCGCGCGCGAAGGGCTTGGGTTCGTGAAGTGATGCGGGCGGGCTGAAGCCTCGCTTAGAGTCATTGCGAGTAGCCCTTGCGACGGAGCAATCCAGGATCCTCTCAAAACTGAAGACAAACTCGAAAACATCCTCACGCTCAATGCTCCCTTCCGAAGTGAGGAAGAAGCTTGGTTCGACAAGACGGAGAATTGGATCAACTTCGTCAATCTCAGTATTCCGGAAATAACGACAAACTTGCTTCGTGCCTCGTTGTGGTGGCACGCCGGCCGAGATGTTTACTGGGTGATAATGTCTTTTGACGTGGACCTGCTGGACCAAAGAGGTGTCTACTTTTCAACTACCAACAACATCGATCCGCATACAGCGAGCAAGCTGAGGTCCTTTTTCCTGACGGCTTCCGAATGTCGTACCTTCGACGGGTCTACGTAAGGAGTGGTGAAGAAGCTGATCGCGTGCACGCAGTATTGTCGCGGTTTGGCCGCGACGATGTTGAGGCGTTAGAAGATGCGAGCAAGTTCCATGGCCAGCCGTAGCGCAAGAGGTCCTCAGTTGAATGCGGATAGTCGAAAGGCCGCAGTCGTTAGCTCATCTCTTTGGGCTGCCGCTGGCGATGCGCTCGGTTGGATGACCGAACTTGCAGATCAAAGGACCCTCTATCACCGAACGGGGGCAATCCAAGTACGCTCGACTATGGATTGGCGACGAAGGATCGGTGGCTATTTCGGCCCTACCGTCAGGCTTCCCGCCGGAACGTATTCGGACGACACTCAGCTCCGATTAGCAGTCTCTCGGGCCACCCGAGGTAATGGTCAATTTGACGTCGAGGCCTTCGCCAAAGTCGAGCTACCTGTTTGGCTCTCGTATTCGCTTGGCGCTGGTCCGGGCACAACGGCAGCTGCCAATAACCTGGCTGAACCGGGTGTTGCTTGGTTTTCAAACTTCTTCTCTTCGAAGGCGACGCGTGGCTATTTCGATGCCGGTGGCAATGGGGCCGCTATGCGTATCCAACCTCACGTGTGGAAGAGCCGGAGCTTGCGGCTTGAAGATTTCGCCGCGGATGTTTTTAAGGACGCAATAACGACACATGGGCACCCAATTGGCTTCTGCGGAGCGATATTTCACGCGATGTCCTTAGCTTATTCGCTTCAGGAGCAACGGACCCCTGACGTTTCAGCTTGGAAAGACTTTATCGGTTCATTCGGACAACTTGCTAAAGTTGTTAAGAAGGACGAGCACTTGGGGTCATTTTGGCTCGGCCCATGGGAAGAGCGGTTTGGCCGTTCTTTCGAGAGAGCGGTTGAAGACGAGGCAAAGCGTTCGCTTTCCCTTGTTGGCGATGTGCAACTCGCCGTACGCGAGGGCCCAAAGGGATATCGAGAGGTCCTAAGCAGACTTGGCGGCTTTGAAGATGCGACCCGCGGTGCCGGAACAAACACGGCAATAGCTGCGAGCGCTCTCTCTTTGTGCGGCAGCACGATGTCGGCCGAAGAGGCTCTATGTCTCGGCGCAAACGAAATAGGAAGTGATACCGATACGATAGCTTCGATGGCCGGCGCCATTATCGGCAGCATCAACGGTGGCGAGCCGCGTTGGGACTTGCAGGACCGCGGCTATCTAATTTCCGAAGCAGTCAGGATAGCGGGTATCGCGGCGGGTGAGAGCGTACCGAGCTTTCAGTATCCTGACCTTGTGGAATGGTCACCTCCCACGACTCAGGGAGACGCCGTAGGAACGACGGGAACGACCTTGTGGCTCGCTGGCCTCGGTCGAGTGAAGCAACGCGGTGAAGCCTGGTCGGGTCAGGACGCCGAGTGGCAGTGGCTTGAGCTGGAGTTTGGGCAAACGGTCTTGGCAAAACTCTGACGGAGCCCTCGCGGTCTTTCCAAGGCCGACCTGCCTGCTACTGCGCCGAATGCTCAATCCGGTCGAGATCTAAGCCCGATTTTGACTTTGGAAGCGATTGATGCCCAAACCAAAACGGGCACGCCTTCGTTCGAAGGCATGCCCGCTTCAAATTCTGATTCGTGCGAAGCGCGCGCTCAGTGCACGCTCACCGCTTGCAGCTCGTTGCTCCAGGCATTCGCGATCGCAGCTTCACGGCTGTCGGTCAGCATGATCGGCGTGCCGTCGGCGGCGTGGAGCGCGAAGAGCTTGAGGCCCGGCGCGATCTTCGGCGCTTCGGGGAACAGGCCCGGCACATCCTCGGAGCGGATCTGCTTCACATAGGCGATATGGCCTTCGCCCAGGGTTGCCAGCGTCTCCGGCGAGACGGCCTTGTTATCGGATTTGGCTTCGTATTCGAACGCAACGTGACCTTCACTCATGGTCTCGACTCCTCTGGAACACTAAGCGGTCGAGTCCGCTACTCGTTCCATTATTCGTGCTCATTGATAGCGATTGTCTTAACGATCCTCTCCGGTTCAGGCCGGGCCAGGTCGATCGACAACAACCCGTTCTTCAGATCCGCACCCAGCACCAGCATCCCCTCCGCCAGCACGAAGGTGCGCTGGAAGTGGCGCGCGGCGATGCCGCGATGGATGTATTGCCGGGTCTTGTCGTCCTGTTGGCGCCCGCGGATCACGAGCTGGTTTTCCTCAATGGTTACATCGAGTTGGTCGCGCGTAAATCCGGCGACCGCCAGCGTGATTCGTAAGCGCTCGGGCTGGTTGTCCGCGCCGCCGCACCTCTCGATATTGTAGGGAGGGTAGCCGTCGGCGCCTTTGACGACGCGATCGAGCACGCGCTCAATCTCGTCGAAGCCCAGAAGGAACGGACTGGATAACGTGGGAACACGAGACATAGTTTACAAAGTCCTCGCAAAGCGACTTTGGTGCATCAGGGCCCGTAGAGGCGCCCCTTGATCAGCAATATGGGCATGTTCCTGTGTGCGTTCAAGGACGTAGCCGGGAGGCTGTGGATGGGCCGAGATCGGCCGCATCGTCCATTTGCCACCGCTGATGTGTCGGCGATGTCTCCGAACGCTTCGTCAGCGTTTGCTCGGAGCTGAGCGAGAGGCCTCGCGCTACGATTTTTCGGGATGGATTTTCCCAACGAAAACAAGACCCCTTCTACTGTGCATGGGGTTGTTTTCGTACTGGAAGCCTCGGAACCCTAGGCTTCGAGCCGCGTCCGCCCGTCAGCGCTGAACAAATGCAGCTTCGCGCGCACGGCCGCGACGCGGATTTTCGCGCCGATGGCAGGCGCCTCGGTTCCGGGGATGCGGACGATGATCTCGCCGGGCGGCAGCTCGCCGGGTGTGGCGGCGACGTGCTGCTCTTCCGGCGCGCGCGAGCCATAGACGAAGGTTTCGGCGCCGACGCGCTCGATCGCTTCCACGGTGAGCGGCAAGGCGATGCCGCCGGCCGGAGTCTGGTCGGTGATGACGAAGTCTTCCGGGCGGATGCCGAGAATGCCGGCCTCGCCAGCGCTGCCGCCTAGCTGCGATTTGATGTCATCGGTACGCGTCGGCATCAGGTTCATCGGTGGAGCGCCGATGAAGGAGGCGACGAAAGTCGTCGCCGGCTTCTCGTAGATCGCGAGGGGATTGCCGACCTGCTCGACCTGGCCGCCGTTCATCACGACGAGGATGTCGGCAAGCGTCATGGCCTCGAGCTGGTCGTGGGTGACGTAGATCGAGGTGACGTTGAGCCGGCGCTGCAGTTTGCGGATCTCGACGCGCATCGAGATGCGCAGCTTGGCGTCGAGGTTCGACAGCGGCTCGTCGAACAGGAACACCTTCGGCTGGCGCACAATGGCGCGGCCCATGGCGACGCGCTGGCGCTGGCCGCCGGAAAGCTGGCGCGGCTTGCGCTCCAGCATGGCGGACAGTTCGAGCACGCGCGCGGCTTCCTCGACGCGGGTCTTGATCTCGGCTTCCGCCATGCCGCGGTTGCGCAGGCCATAGGCCATGTTGTTGTAGACGCTCATATGCGGATAGAGCGCGTAGTTCTGGAACACCATCGCGATGTCGCGATCGGCGGGCTCGACCTGATTGACGACCTTACCGCCGATGTCGATCTCGCCGCCGGTGACGGTCTCCAGCCCTGCGACCATGCGCAGCAGCGTGGACTTGCCGCAGCCGGAGGGGCCGACCAGCACGCAGAACTGTCCGTCGCCGACATCGACGTTGACGCCTTTGATGGCTTCGAAGCCGCCGGGGTAGGTCTTGCGGACGTTGCGCAGGGTGACGTTAGCCATGAAAACTCGCTTCTTACTTTTCCGTCTCGACCAGTCCGCGCACGAACAGCTTCTGCATCACGACGACGACGAACACCGGCGGCAGCATGGCCAGCACGGCGGTTGCCATCACGATCGGCCATTCGGTCAGCGCGTCGGTGGTGGTGATCATCTTGCGGATGCCGACCTGGATGGTCTGCATGTCGTCGCGGGTGGTGATGAGCAGCGGCCAGAGATATTGATTCCAGCCGAGGATGAACAGGATCACGAACAGCGCCGCCATGTTGGTGCGCGACAGCGGCAGCAGCGTATCCCAGAAGAACCGCAACGGGCCGGCGCCGTCGATGCGCGAGGCTTCGAGCAGCTCGTCCGGCACGGTCATGAAGAACTGGCGGAACAGCAGCGTCGCCGTGGCCGAGGCGATCAGCGGCAGCGCGAGGCCCGCATAGCTGTCGAGCATGTGCAGATCGGCGACGATCTTGTAGGTCGGATAGATGCGCACCTCGACCGGCAGCATCAGGGTGATGAAGATGATCCAGAAGATCGGCATGCGGAACGGAAAGCGGAAATACACGATCGCATAGGCCGAGATGATCGAGATCGCGATCTTGCCGATCGCGATCGCGAGCGCCATCACCAGCGAGTTCAGCATCATGTTGCCGACCGGCTCGCGGGTCGAGCCGCTCGTGCCGACGAAGATGGTCTGGTAGTAAGTCTCGAAGAAATGGCCGCCCGGCAGCAGGGACATCTGCCCGTTCGCGATCAGCGCGTTGTCCTGTGTCGAGGCGACGATCGCGATGTAGACCGGGAAGGCCACGATCGCGATCCCGATCCAGAGGATGAAATGGGCGACGTAGCGCCGGATGCCCTCGTCCTCGACCATCAGTAGGTGACCTTGCGTTCGACGAAGCGGAACTGGATTCCCGTGAGCACGATGACCATGACCATCAGGACCACCGATTGTGCCGCCGAGCTGCCGAGATTGCCGCCGAGCAGGCCGTCGGAATAGACCTTGTAGACCAGCGTTTCCGTCGACTTGCCGGGACCGCCGCGGGTCATGGTGTCGATGATGCCGAACGTGTCGAAGAAGGCATAGACGATGTTGACGACCAGCAGGAAGAAGATGGTCGGCGACAGCAGCGGGAAGGTCACGGTCCAGAACCGGCGCATCGGGCGCGCGCCGTCGATCGCGGCGGCTTCGAGCACGCTTTTGGGAATGGCCTGCAGGCCGGCGAGGAAGAACAGGAAGTTGTAGGAGATCTGCTTCCAGGCGGCGGCGAGGATGATCAGGCTGGCGGCCTGGTCGCCGTCGAGCAGCGGATTCCAGTCGATGCCCATTGCGCGCAGATAGCGCGAGAGCACGCCGAGCGAGGGATGCAGCATGAAGATCCAGAGCACGCCGACGACCGGCGGCGCCACCGCATAGGGCCAGATCAGCAGCGTGCGGTAGAGCGTCGAGCCGCGCAGCGGCTTGTCCGCCATCACCGCGAGCAGCAGTGCAAAGGACAGCGAGGAGACCGCGATGGCGAACGAGAAGAAGAAGGTGCGCAGGATCGATTCGAAATAGGCGGGGTCGCTGAACAGCTCGACGTAATTGTCGAACCAGACGAAGCTGGTGGACAGACCAAAGGCGTCCTGGAGCAGGAAGGACTGGATCACGGCCTGCAGGGCCGGCCAGTAGAAGAAAATCAGGACGATCGCGAGCTGCGGCGCAACCAGCGCGTAAGGCAACAGCTTCGATTGGAAAATGGCTTGCTTTTGCATGATGCCAGCAGCAGCGGCAGGCCGGGTTCACCGGCCTGCCGTGCGTTGCCTTACTTCACGGCGGTCTTTTCGAACTGACGCAGCATGGTGTTGCCGCGTTCGACGGCCGCGTCCAGCGCCTGCTTGGCGGTCTTCTTGCCGGCGAGCGCCTGCTCGATCTCTTCCGCCCAGACGTCACGCAGCTGGACCATATTGCCAAGGCGCAGGCCGCGCGAATTCTCGGTCGGCTCCTTGTTGGTCAGCTCGAGCAGCGGGGTCTCGAGATAGGGCTGATCCTTGTAGAAGCCCTCGGCCTTGGCCTTCTCGTAAGCCGCCTTGGTGATCGGCAGATAGCCCGAGGCCTTGTGGATATAGACCTGGCGATCGGTGTCCGAGAGGAAGGTCAGGAATTTAGCAACGCCCTTGTACTCCTCGGCCGGCTTGCCGCCCATGACCCAGAGCGAAGCGCCGCCGATGATGGAGTTCTGCGGCGCGCCCTTGACGTCGGGGTAATAGGGCATCGGCACCGCGGTGAAGGCGAACTTGGCCTGCGCCTTGACGTTGCCGAAGAATGCCGACGAGGTCAGATAGAGCGGACATTCGCCCGAGGTGAAGCGGCCCTCGCCGGTGTTGGTGCGGCCGGCATAATCGTAGGTCTTGTCCTTCTGCAGCTCGACCAGCTTCTCGAGATGCTTGACCTGGAGCGGACCATTGAACTCGAGCTTGGTGTCGAAGCCGTCGAGGCCGTTGGCCTTGCTCGACAGCGGCACGTTGTGCCAGGCGGAGAGCTGCTCGAGATTGACCCAGGTGACCCAGGAATTGGAGAAGCCGCAGGTCGCATGACCGTTGTCATGGAGCTTCTTGGCGGCCTCAAACGTTTCGGGCCAGGTCTTTGGGATCGCGACATTGGCCTTCTTCAGCTCGTCGAGATTGACCCACATGACGGTCGACGACGAGTTGAAGGGGAACGACAGCATCTCGCCCTTCGAGGTGGAGTAGTAGCCGGTGATGGCGGGCAGGTAGATCTTGGGATCGAACTTCTCGCCGGCGTCGGCCATCAGCTTGTAGACAGGCTTCACGGCGCCGGTCGCGGCCATCATGGTGGCGGTGCCGACCTCGAACACCTGCATGATGTGCGGGGCGTTGCCGGCGCGGAACGCGGCGATGCCCGCGTTCATCGTATCGGCGTAGTTGCCCTTGTAGGTGGGGATCACCTTGTAGTCGCTCTGCGCGGCATTGAAATCATTGGCGAGCTTGACGATGACGTCGTTGTTCGCGCCGGTCATGGCGTGCCACCACTGGATTTCCGTCACGGCCAGGGCCGGCGAAGCGCCGAGACCAACCGCGAGTGCAACAGCAGCAGCCGTGCCAAATTGTCGAAGAGCCATCAAGAAAACCTCCCTTGCCCGTCACTAAAGAAGCGCTTGCGCTAGCAGCGCCATATGACGTTCACATGACTGTGTAAGCGGGAGAAACGAAAGCAGCAAGCGCTGCCAAATGGGAAGTCGTCAATTAGGCGAAGACGAAGTGGGCAGCTTCCTCCGTTCGCGGTGCACTATCGTGCCCGCGCCGCAGTGCGGCATCATTCGTTGGAGGGAGGCGGGGGCCGCTAGCGCTTGCGCTCGGGGCCGCAGACCGTGCCCTTTTCGACCATCGCGTCGATCTCGGCCTTGGAGTAGCCGAACTCGCCCAGCACTTCCGCCGAGTGCTGGCTGAATTTCGGCGGCAGCCGGCGCAGGCTCGGCTTGCTGCGGTCGAGCCGGATCGGCGAGGCCACGCCCTTGTACCAGTCCTTCTCGATAATATCGCCGCGCGCGATCGTGTGGGCGTTGGTCAACGCCTGGTCGATCTTCTGCACGGGGCCTGCGGGCAGGCCTGCGGCCAGCAGGCGATTGCACAGCGGCTCGGCCTCGTGCTGGCTGAACACGGCGGCGAGCTCGGCGCGCAGTGCCTCGCGGTTGGCGATGCGGTCCTTGTTGCGGGCGAAGCGCGGGTCGGTGCCGAGCTCCGGCTTGCCGATCTCCTTGGCGAGCTTGCGGAAGGTGCCGTCATTGCCGACGCCGATGAAGATGTTGTCGGTCTTGGTCGGGAAGATCGCGTAAGGCACGAGGTTCGGGTGCTCGTTGCCGGTGAGGCCGGGCGGCTTGCCATGCATGAAGTAGTTCGCGGTGTGCGGATGCATGATGGCAAGGCCGGTCTCGTACAACGTCGTCTCCAGGAACTGGCCCTTGCCGGAACGCTGCCGCTCCGACAGCGCCATCAGGATGCCGATCGCCGCGTAAAGTCCGGTGCCGATGTCGACGAGAGGCACGCCGATCCGCATCGGGCCGCTCTCGAGCGAGCCGGTCGCCGCGATCATGCCGGTCATGGCCTGGATGATGGCGTCGTAGCCGGGATTGCCGCCGCGCGGGCCGTCAGCGCCGAAGCCGCAGATCCGGCAATGCACGAGGCGCGGGAATTTCTGGCTGAGCACGTCGTTGCCGATGCCCCATTTCTCCAGCGTGCCCGGCTTGAAATTCTCGATCAGGACGTCGGCCGTCTCCAGCATCTTCAGCAGCACGGCGCGGCCGCCCTCGGAGGCGAGGTCGAGGCCGATCGAGCGCTTGTTGCGGTTGATGCCGATGAAATAGGCCGCGTCTTCCTCGTGGAAGGGAGGGCCCCATTCGCGCACCTCGTCGCCGGCGGGCGGCTCGACCTTGATCACGTCGGCGCCATGGTCGGCCAGGATCTGGGTGCAGTAGGGACCGCCGAGCACGCGCGTGAGATCGATGACGCGCAGTCCGCTCATTGCGCCCGTTGCTGCTTCAGAACTGGCTGCTTCAGTCATGCCGTCGCTTCCCCTGTGTCGATCATTGACCACAGGCCTAGCGAGGTTTTTTTGCGCCAGCAATGGCTTGATGCGTAGGGCCGCATGCGCCGCGGTGCGACTATCCCGCGGAATGGCAAATCAAGCAGAAGCGGCCGGCCCGAGGGGGATCCCGGGCCAGCCAATCCGCCGTTCCGGTCAGACGACCGTCAGGCGAACGTCGACATTGCCGCGCGTGGCGTTGGAGTAGGGGCACACCTGGTGCGCCTTCTCGACCAGCGCCTCGGCTTCGCTGCGGGCGAGGCCCGGCAGCGAAACGGCGAGGTCGATATCGAGGCCGAAGCCGCCCTCGGAGCGCGGGCCGATGCCGACGGTCGAGGTGACGGAGGCATCCGCGGGAACCTTGGGGCCGCCCTGCGAGGCCACGAACTTCATCGCGCCGATGAAGCAGGCCGCATAGCCGGCCGCGAACAGCTGCTCGGGATTGTTGCCGGCGCCGCCGCCACCGCCGAGCTCCTTCGGCGTGGTGAGCTTGACGTCGAGCGCGCCGTCGAGGGTTGCAGCATGGCCGTCGCGGCCGCCGGTGGCCTTGGCGCTGGTCTTGTAGAGGACGTTCACGGACATTGTCGTCTCCCTTGGGTTTCGATGGGGTGCGTTCTATATCGCAGACAATTAGATTGCGCGCAATTGAAATTGGGGAGCCTCACATTTAATTGTTCGCAATTGAATCTGCGGCCGTCCGGCCCCAGAATGAGGCAAATCCCGCGAGATCCCCATGGCCCGGAAACTATCGACCCTCGATCCGCAAAAGCTCGACAACCAGATCTGCTTTGCGGTCTATTCGGCTGCGCACGCCTTCAACCGCGTCTACAAGCCGCTGCTCGACCGGCTCGGCCTGACCTATCCGCAATATCTGGTGATGCTGGTGCTGTGGGAGCGCGACGACGTGCCGGTCAAGGATATCGGCGAGCGGCTGTTCCTGGATTCGGGCACGCTGACGCCGCTGCTCAAGCGGCTGGAAGCGGCGCACCTCGTCAAGCGCACCCGCTCCAGCGAGGACGAGCGCCAGGTGCTGATCGCGCTGACGGCCCAGGGCCATGCGCTGAAGGAGAAAGCGCGCGCCGTGCCGCAGTCGATCCTGGCGGCCTCGGATTGCTCGGTGTCCGAGCTGATCGCGATGAAAGACGAGATCGTGGCGCTACGGGATCGATTGAATGCGGTGATTGGGGAGTAGCGCCTCGCGAGAGTCCGCCTTCGCCCTGCGGGCTTCGGCGAGACAGCCTTCGCTTCGCGAAGGCTGGTGGAGCCAGGCGGGATCGAACCGCCGACCTCTTGCATGCCATGCAAGCGCTCTCCCAGCTGAGCTATGGCCCCGAAGTCCAGATAGGAGGATCCTGGGGGATCCGTCCCGGCCGGCGAGCGCTCTCAAGCGACTCGCGCGGTGCACCCTTTTTCACAGATCAGGGCTGATCTCAAGTCTCTTCATCACCTCCGACATCACCAATGATGTCGGTCACGTCCTCATCGCCCTCTTCTTCGTCGGCAATGAAGGTCGAATCGTCGTCATCGTCGTCGTCGAGGGTCTCGTCGACTTCGATATCGTCCTCGGATTCAGGCACGGCAGCCTTGACCTTGCCGGTGTTCTCCTCGGCATCGGCCTCCTCGAGCGAGACCTCCTCGACCTCTGCCGGCTCCGGCGTGGTGTCGGCGGCTGCAGCGTGGCGAGCTTCGGCACCGCGAGGAACGCGCGCGGGAGCCACGGGAGCGATCGGCACCACTTCGCCGGTATAGGGCGAGATCACCGGGCTCTTATTGAGGTCGTAGAATTTCTTGCCCGTGGTCGGGCAAATACGTTTGGTTCCGAGTTCGGACTTGGCCACGGCAGGAATCCTGGGAATGTCTGAAAAGCGGTGCTTCACTTGGCTAGTTGGCGGCCCGCTGTCAATAGCGCATTACGGGAGAACGACATGTCCGTGACGGGGCTCGGACCATGTGGTACCTGCCCTCCAGCCCCCTCGAGGGTGCATCCAAGGACATTATCGTGACCCATTCCGACCAAACGAGGCCGCTTCAGTCGCGCGCCAGCGGTCCCCTGACCGGGACAGTACGGGTGCCCGGGGACAAGTCGATCTCCCACCGCGCGCTCATCCTGGGCGCGCTCGCGGTCGGCGAAACCCGGATTTCGGGCCTGCTCGAGGGCGAGGACGTCCTCAACACCGCCAAATCCATGCAGGCGCTGGGCGCCAGGGTCGAGCGCACCGGGGATTTTGCCTGGAAGGTCAACGGGGGAGGTGTCGCAGGCTTCGCCCAGCCCAAAGCGCCCCTGGATTTCGGCAATTCCGGCACCGGTTGCCGGCTGGTCATGGGCGCCGTCGCCGGCTGCCCGATCTCGGCGGTGTTCGACGGCGATGCCTCGCTGCGCAGCCGCCCCATGCGCCGGATTCTCGATCCCCTGGAGAAGATGGGCGCGAAAGTCGTCACCGGAGGTGAGGGCGGCCGCCTGCCCCTGACCCTTCAAGGCGCGCGCGATCCGCTTCCGATCACCTACACGACCCCGGTCGCCTCGGCCCAGATCAAGTCGGCGGTGCTGCTGGCGGGCCTCGCCGCGCCGGGCACCACGACCGTGATCGAGACTGAAGCCAGCCGCGACCACACCGAATTGATGCTGAAACACTTTGGCGCCGATATTTCCTCGGCGCGCGAGGGCGTGCATGGCCGCCGGATCACCCTCAAGGGCCAGCCGGAGCTGCACGGCGCCACCGTCGTGGTGCCCGCCGATCCGTCCTCCGCGGCGTTCCCCGTGGTCGCAGCGCTGATCGTCGAGGGCTCCGATGTCGTCCTGTCCGACGTCATGACCAATCCGCTGCGCACCGGCCTGTTCACCACGTTGCGCGAAATGGGCGCCTCGATCGAGGAGAGCGAAATGCGGGGCGATGCCGGTGAACCCATGGCGAAGCTGCGTGTGCGCGCCTCGAAGCTGCGCGGTGTCGAGGTGCCGCCCGAGCGCGCGCCATCGATGATCGACGAATATTTGGTGCTGGCCGTGGCGGCCTCCTTCGCCGAGGGCACCACCATCATGCGCGGCCTGCACGAGCTGCGCGTCAAGGAATCCGATCGCCTGGAAGCGACCGCCGACATGCTGCGCGTCAACGGCGTGAAAGTGGAGGTCTCCGGCGACGATTTGATCGTCGAGGGCCGCGGCCACGTGCCGGGCGGAGGCACTGTCGCCACCCATATGGACCATCGCATCGCGATGTCCGCGCTGGTGATGGGCTGCGCCTCCGACCAGCCGGTGACCGTCGATGACACCGCCTTCATCGCCACCAGTTTCCCGGATTTCATTCCGATGATGCGTTCGCTAGGGGCCGAGTTTTCATGAGGCCGTGGCCATGAGCGCAGCCCTCGACCGCGATGCCTTGCTGGACGCCTTCGATTCGATCGGCCGTGCTGCGGCCGACGCCGGAAGCAAGCTTCAGATCGCGGTCTATGGCGGCTCGGCTCTCATGCTGGCCAGTAATTTCCGCTTTGCGACCGAAGACGTCGATGTCTCGAAGCTCGAGCATCCGCTGCCGGACTGGCTTGGTAGAGCAGTAGCCGAGATCGCCGCAAGAAATGGGTGGAGCGCCGACTGGTTCAACGACCACGTCGTATTCCGTCTCAGTCCATTGGCGGACCGCGCTGCAGATCATCTCGAATTCGGCACCTTCCCGCGCGACGGCACGCCGCCGGGACTCGAGGTTTCGGTGCCCACCGCGGCATATCTTCTGGCGTTGAAATTGAAGGCGCTTCGCGTCACCGATCCGGTTCGTGGCGAGACGGAGCGGCTGGATATCCTGAACCTGATGAAGGTGGTGGGAATCTCGACCGTTGAGGAGGCCATCGCGCTGCTCGGCCAATATTTTGCCGGCCTGGGTCTGCGATCCGGCACGACGCCTTGCCGAGCCATGGTTCACTGCACCGTCCCCCTCCGACGCAATGCGCGAATATCTCACTTTTGCGAGTCCCGCGGAGTTCGCGTCTCGCAATATCTTCACCGAAGAGCGGCCATTGCGACGTGCGCGCGGGCCGCAGACAGCCAAGGTTTGAGTGACATGATCATCGCCATCGACGGGCCCGCGGCCTCCGGGAAGGGAACCCTCGGCAAGCGCCTTGCCCATCATTACGGCTATCGTCACCTCGATACCGGCGTGATCTACCGCGCGGTGGCCTATGCCCTGATGCAGTCGGGTCATGATCTCCGTGACGAGGCGGCGGCCGTGCAGGCCGCGCTGGAGCTCGACCCCGAAAAGTTCGGTAATCCCGCGTTGAAGACCCAGAAGGCTGGCGAGGGCGCCTCGATCGTGTCGGCGATCCCGAAAGTCCGTGAGGTCCTGCTCAATTTCCAGCGGCAATTCGCCGCCGATCCGCCCGGCGCGGTGCTGGATGGCCGGGACATTGGAACCGTGATCTGCCCGGATGCCGACGTGAAGATCTTCGTCGTCGCCGACCCCAAGGTCCGTGCCCGCCGCCGGACCATGGAGGCGAGGGCGAGGGGCGAGGCGGCGGACGAGGCGGCCGTGCTCGCCGATATCATCCAGCGAGACGAACGCGACAAAAACAGGCCGATTGCGCCTTTGAAACCGGCCGCGGATGCTTACTTGCTTGATAACTCCCAACTGGATATAGAAGGCGGCGTCCGGGCCGCCATCGACATTATCGAGGCCGTCCGAGCGGGCCGGTCGCGGGGTTAAGCCGCAGCCGTCATTGGAGGAAGCGCCCGCTCCCGCTCTTTGAGGTCGATACATCAGGTCCCTGCTCGGGACTGATGCGATCCAGGCTCCGGACAAAGATTTTCCACGTATCGAACACGCGGGCCCTGCCGGCCCGCTTCCGCTGTTTCGGCGCCAGCCGGAGCAACGAGCGGTCGCCTGAAGGTCTTGCGGGCCTTCCGACACTGCGTGTGCGATGCGCCCATGACCCCAACGGCCGGCAAGACATCCGCAACTGGAGAACAAATGGCTTCGACTTCTGCTGATACCTATAGCCCGTCGCGCGACGATTTCGCAGCGATGCTCGACGAGTCCTTCGCAGGTGGCAACCTGCAGGAGAGCTCGGTCGTCAAGGGCAAGGTGGTTGCAATTGAAAAAGACATGGCCGTCATCGACGTCGGCCTGAAGACCGAGGGCCGCGTCGCCCTGCGTGAATTTTCCGGCCCCGGCCGTGACAGCGAATTGAAGGTTGGCGACGAGGTCGAAGTGTTCCTCGATCGCATCGAGAACGCGCTTGGCGAAGCCGTTCTGTCGCGCGACAAGGCTCGCCGCGAAGAGAGCTGGGGCAAGCTCGAGAAGGCCTTCCAGAACAACGAGAAGGTCAACGGCGTCATCTTCAACCAGGTCAAGGGCGGCTTCACCGTCGACCTCGACGGTGCCGTGGCCTTCCTGCCGCGCTCGCAGGTCGACATCCGTCCGATCCGCGACGTTGCGCCGCTGATGAACAACTCGCAGCCGTTCCAGATCCTCAAGATGGACCGCCGCCGCGGCAACATCGTGGTGTCGCGCCGCACGGTTCTCGAAGAGACCCGCGCCGAGCAGCGCCAGGAGCTGGTGCAGAACCTCGAAGAGGGTCAGGTCATCGACGGCGTGGTCAAGAACATCACCGATTACGGTGCGTTCGTTGATCTCGGCGGCATCGACGGCCTGCTGCACGTCACCGACATCGCGTGGCGCCGCGTCAACCACCCGACCGAGGTGCTCTCGATCGGCCAGACCGTGAAGGTCAAGATCATCAAGATCAACCACGAGACGCACCGCATCTCGCTGGGCATGAAGCAGCTGCTGGACGATCCGTGGCAGGGCATCGAAGCCAAGTACCCGCTGCAGGCTCGCTTCACCGGCCGCGTCACCAACATCACCGACTACGGTGCGTTCGTCGAGCTCGAGCCGGGCATCGAAGGCCTGATCCACGTCTCCGAGATGTCGTGGACCAAGAAGAACATGCATCCCGGCAAGATCGTTTCGACCTCGCAGGAAGTCGAAGTGCAGGTGCTGGAAGTCGATTCCGTCAAGCGCCGCATCTCGCTCGGTCTCAAGCAGACCATGCGCAACCCCTGGGAGGTCTTCGTCGAAGGTCACCCGACCGGTTCGGTGGTCGAGGGCGAAGTCAAGAACAAGACCGAGTTCGGTCTGTTCCTGGGCCTCGAGGGCGACGTCGACGGCATGGTCCATCTCTCCGACCTCGACTGGAAGCTTCCGGGCGAGCAGGTGATCGACAACTACAAGAAGGGCGACATGGTGAAGGCCGTGGTGCTCGATGTGGACGTCGAGAAGGAGCGCATCTCGCTCGGCATCAAGCAGCTCGAAGGCGACCCCTTCGCCGAGCCGGGCGATGTCAAGAAGGGCGCGGTCGTGACCTGCGAAGTGCTCGAAGTGAAGGAGAGCGGCATCGAGGTGAAGATCACCGGTACCGACTTCACCACTTTCGTGAAGCGCTCCGAGCTCGCTCGTGACCGCAACGACCAGCGCGCCGAACGCTTCGCCGTCGGCGAGAAGGTCGATGCCCGCGTGATCCAGTTCGACAAGAAGGCCCGCAAGGTCCAGGTGTCGATCAAGGCGCTCGAAGTCGCCGAAGAGAAGGAAGCCATCGCGCAGTACGGCTCCTCCGATTCGGGGGCGACGCTGGGCGACATCCTTGGCACCGCGCTCAAGAACCGCGACAGCAAGTAAGCGAAACCTAGGTTTTGCTGACATCAGAGCCCCGGCGCGAGCCGGGGCTTTTTTGTTGGGGCGACATACACAACTGTCGTCCCGGACAAGCGTAGGTCCCGGCAACGCGTAGCGTTGTCGGGAGCGGAGCGCCGATCCGGGACCCATAACCCCAGGGAGAAGTTTGGCGAAGACTCGGAGTTGCTAGCCCGCGCGACGACGTCTCCCTGGGGTTATGGATCCCCGCCTTCGCGGGGATGACGACTGAATTTGTGGCGATTTGCTGAGGCCCCACCAGGCCTTGTTTTCTTCAAATTGCGCCGCAATTGATGTATCCAGATAAGCTGTTGGTCACGCCGTGACGGCACAACGCGTCCAGTCTTTCATTTGGAGAATTCCGATGTCGCTCGATTCGGACATCATCGTCGATCGCCGCCGGATCCGTCGCAAGCTGACGTTCTGGCGCGTCGTGGCTGCGCTGATCGCGATCGCGGCGATCGCAGGCTTTGCGCTGATGGCAACGCCCGGCGCGCGGGGCAGCTTCGCATCCGCCGGCTCGATCGCGCGCGTTCACATCGAAGGCCTGATCCGCAGCGATTCCGATCGCACCCAGGCGCTGGAGCGGCTGGAGAACTCGCAGGCGGCCGCCGTCATCGTTCACATCAATTCGCCCGGCGGCACCACCGCCGGCTCCGAGCAGCTCTATGACTCGCTGGTCCGGCTCAAGGCGAAGAAGCCGCTGGTCGTGGTGGTCGAGGGCCTGGCTGCCTCCGGGGGCTACATCACTGCGATTGCGAGCGACCACATCGTCGCCCAGCAGAGCTCGCTGGTCGGATCGATCGGCGTGCTGTTCCAATACCCCAACGTCTCCGAGCTGCTGAAGACCATCGGCGTCAAGGTCGAGGAGGTGAAGTCCTCGCCGCTGAAGGCCGCGCCCAACGGTTTTGAGCCGACCAGTCCCGAAGCGCGGGCCGCTCTCGATGCGCTGGTGAAGGATTCCTACGCCTGGTTCAGGGGGCTGGTGAAGGATCGGCGTGGCATGGATGACACGCAGCTCGAGAAAGTGGCTGATGGCCGCGTCTTCACCGGACGCCAGGCGATCGATCTCAAGCTGATCGACCAGATCGGCGACGAGAAGACGGCGGTGAGCTGGCTTGTCGAGAACAAGAGCGTCAAGAAGGGTCTGCCGGTACGAGACTACAAGCTTCAGCCGCGCTTTGGCGATCTGCCGTTCCTCAAGACGGCCGCCGCGATCACGCTGGAAGCGCTTGGTTTGGGCTCGATTGCGCATCAAATCGGGCAAACCGGCGTCGCGCAGGCGGTCGACCGGTTCGGAATGGATGGAATGCTGGCTCTGTGGCAGCCGGCCGCGTCAAACTGAGAGGGCTGGGCGAGCTTCCCAGGGTTTTCCCGTCTGGCGGGCATCGGGGCAGCCCGCTTTTTCGGCATTTGTCACGCATTTTCCCGATGCTCAATCTTGATTTAGCGTCTTGACAGATCACGGTATTTTCACGGAAATGGTCATCCGCACGCTCCCGGGTCCTATCTCTCGATGATCAAATCCGAACTTGTTCAGCGTATCGCCGAGCACAACCCGCATCTGTACCAGCGGGATGTCGAGAACATTGTGAATGCGATTCTCGAAGAGATCGTAGCGGCCCTCGCGCGCGGTGACCGCGTCGAGTTGCGCGGCTTCGGTGCCTTCTCGGTCAAGCATCGCCCTGCACGCGCCGGGCGCAATCCGCGCACGGGCGCCCAT
The DNA here is from genome assembly GCF_051710265.1 of Bradyrhizobium sp. U531. Lineage (NCBI taxonomy): Bacteria > Pseudomonadati > Pseudomonadota > Alphaproteobacteria > Hyphomicrobiales > Nitrobacteraceae > Bradyrhizobium > Bradyrhizobium sp. U531. The sequence continues at coordinate 365,942 of NZ_JASVEN010000002.1, read as the reverse complement.
GTGCCCGTCGACCAGAAGAGCGTTCCGTTCTTCAAGACCGGCAAGGAAATGCGCGAGCGGTTGAACCGCGACCATCCGGATCCTGGCGCGCCCGATTGAGGCTGTCGTCGTCGGGGTTTAACCGAACGGTCGCATAGTGCGGCCGCAAGCTTGATTCAAGACGAGCGATCGCGATGCGAAAATTCCTGACCGCGCTGATCGTGATCCCGCTGGGCCTGATCCTGGTGGCATTTGCCGTCGCCAACCGGCATTTCGTCACGGTCTCCTTCGACCCCTTCATTTCGGACGATCCTTCACTCTCCGTCACGCTGCCGCTGTTCCTGTTGCTGATCCTGGTGGCGGGAATCGGGGTTCTGGCGGGCGGCTGTGCGGTCTGGTTCGGTCAGCGGCACTGGCGGCGCGCCGCGCGGCGGAACGATGCGGAGGCGCGGGCCGCCAGGGGCGAACTGGCCGATCTGCGGGCCCAGGCGGCCGCGGCGAGGCCCGAATCCCAGCGCCTTCCCGTTCCCTCCGGGGTCGGGCTTTACGGGCCCATCGGGCGAGACAAGCAGCGCGCGACGTTGTAGAAGCGGCCCCGACCGAAAACCCCGTTTTCCGGCCGCGGATCCGCGGCCTCCATTTGCTTTGAAACCATGCCCCTGCTCGTCAAAATCTGCGGCCTCTCCACGCGCGAGACGCTCGAAATAGCGCTCGACGCCGGCGCCGACATGGTGGGGTTCGTGTTCTTTCCGCCGTCGCCCCGGCATCTGGCGCTGGAGCTCGGGCGCGAGCTCGGCCGCCAGGTCAAGGGCCGCGCGCTCAAGGTGGCGCTCACTGTCGATGCCGACGATGCGACGCTCGACAACATCATGGTTGCGCTGTCGCCGGACATTTTCCAGCTCCACGGCCAGGAAAGCGTCGCGCGGCTGCGTGACATCAAGCAGCGGTTCGGCCGCCCCGTGATGAAGGCGGTCCCGGTCGCGACCGCCAGCGATCTGGCGGTACTGCCGGGCTATGCCGCGGTCGCCGATCGCATCCTGTTCGACGCGCGCGCGCCGAAGGATGCGACCCGGCCCGGCGGCCTGGGAGAGCCGTTTGATTGGCGCCTGTTGCAAAACCTTGAGCTCGCGCTCCCGTATATGGTTTCAGGCGGGCTTCACGCTGACAACCTCGCCGAGGCGCTCCGCGTCACCCGCGCGGGTGGCGTCGACGTCTCTTCCGGTGTCGAGAGCGCCCCCGGCGTCAAAGACCCCGAGATGATCAAGGCTTTCATTCGCGCCGCGCGCGCCACTCAAGAGTTGAGCGTTCGATGAACATCGCCAAACCAAACTCCTATCGCAGCGGTCCCGACGATCGCGGCCATTTCGGCATCTTCGGCGGACGCTTCGTCGCCGAAACCCTGATGCCGCTGATCCTCGACCTAGAGAAGGCCTACACCGCGGCCAAGGCCGATCCGGCCTTCCAGGGCGAGATGAACGGTTATCTCAAGAACTATGTCGGCCGGCCCTCGCCGCTCTATTTCGCCGAGCGCCTCACCGAGCATCTCGGCGGCGCCAAGATCTATCTCAAGCGCGAAGAGCTGAACCACACCGGCTCGCACAAGGTGAACAACGTGCTCGGCCAGATCATGCTGGCGCGGCGCATGGGCAAGAAGCGCATCATCGCCGAGACCGGCGCGGGCCAGCACGGTGTCGCCACAGCGACGCTGTGCGCGCGCTTCGGGCTCGAATGCGTGGTCTACATGGGCGCCGTCGACGTCGAGCGGCAGCAGCCCAACGTCATCCGCATGGAGATGCTGGGCGCCACGGTGGTCCCTGTGCAGTCGGGCACGCGCACGCTGAAGGACGCCATGAACGAGGCGCTGCGCGATTGGGTCACCAACGTGCACAACACGTTCTACTGCATCGGCACGGTGGCGGGGCCGCACCCCTATCCGACGCTGGTGCGCGACTTCCAGTCGATCATCGGCAACGAGACCAAGACGCAGATGCAGGAGGTCGAGGGTCGCCTGCCGGATTCGCTGGTCGCCTGCATCGGCGGCGGCTCGAATGCGATGGGCCTGTTCCATCCCTTCCTCGACGATCCCTCCGTCGAGATCTTCGGCGTCGAAGCCGCGGGCCACGGGCTGACGCAGCTGCATGCCGCCTCGATCGCGGGCGGCCGTCCCGGCGTGCTGCACGGCAACCGCACCTACCTGCTGATGGATGCCGACGGCCAGATCCAGGACGCGCATTCGATTTCTGCCGGCCTCGACTATCCCGGCATCGGCCCCGAGCATTCCTGGCTGCACGAGGTCGGCCGCGTGAACTATCTCTCCGCGACTGACGACGAGGCGCTCGCCGCGTTCCAGCTGCTGTCGAAGCTCGAAGGCATCATTCCCGCGCTGGAGCCGGCGCATGCCATCGCCAAGGTGATGGAGCTCGCGCCGAAGCGGCCGAGGGATCACCTGATGGTCGTCAACCTCTCCGGCCGCGGCGACAAGGACGTCCCGCAGGTCGGCGATATCCTGAGGGGCAAGAAGTGACCACGCGTATCGACACTCGCTTTGCCGAGTTGAAGAAGCAGGGCCGCGCGGCCTTCGTCACCTATGTGATGGCCGGCGATCCCGATCCCGTGACGTCGCTCGAGATCGTCAAGGCGCTCTCGAAATCAGGTTCCGACGTCATCGAGCTCGGCATTCCCTTCACCGATCCGATGGCGGATGGTCCCTCGATCCAGGCCGCCGGCCTCCGCGCGCTGAAGATCGGCATGACCTTGAAGAAGACGCTCGGTCTCGTGAGCGACTTCCGCAAGGCCGACAATTCCACGCCCCTGGTGCTGATGGGCTATTACAATCCGATCTACATCTACGGCGTCGACAAGTTCCTGGCTGATGCCAAGACGGCTGGCGTCGACGGCCTGATCATCGTCGATCTGCCGCCGGAGGAAGACGAAGAGCTCTGCATTCCCGCGCTGAAGGCGGGCCTGAACTTCATTCGCCTGGCGACCCCGACCACCGACGACAAGCGCCTGCCCGCGGTGCTCGCGAACACGTCAGGCTTTGTCTATTACGTCTCCATCGCCGGCATCACTGGCGCGGCGGCCGCGGACGCGAATGTCGTCGGCGAAGCTGTCGCGCGCATCAAGCGGCACACGAGCTTGCCGATCTGCGTTGGCTTTGGCATCCGCACGCCGGAGGCGGCGCGCGCCATTGCCGAGAAGGCCGACGGCTCCGTGGTCGGCACCGCGCTGGTCGATGCACTCAAGAACAGCCTCGATGCCGAGGGGCGGGCGACCGCCAAAACCGTTAACGCCGTCGCCGAGTTGACGGCGGCCCTGGCACAGGGCGTCAAGGGCGCGAAACAGGTGGCGGAATAGGCCATAATTCCGCTTTTGGAGCGGGCGACACGGCGGCTTGCCGGGCGGAGACCCGGCCGCCATATATCCCTTCAGGCGATCGCCCAGGCGGCGTCGCACATCGGAGCAAACCATGAACTGGCTTACCAATGTGGTCCGGCCGAAGATCCGAAACATGCTGCGGCGGGAGACGCCGGAGAATCTGTGGATCAAGTGCCCGGATTCCGGACAGCTCGTGTTCTACAAGGACGTCGAGGCAAACCAGTTCGTCATCCCCGGCTCGAATTATCACATGCGCATGGGCGCGGTGGCGCGTCTGAAGTCGATCTTCGACAACGAGACCTGGTTCGACGTCGCGCTGCCCGAGGTCACGCCCGACCCGCTCAAGTTCCGCGACGAGAAGAAATATGTCGATCGCATCAAGGATGCGCGGGCGCGCACCAATTTGAATGACGCGATCAAGGTCGGCTACGGCAAGCTCGAAGGCGCCGGCGTCGTCGTCGCCGTGCAGGATTTCGACTTCATGGGCGGCTCGCTCGGCATGGCCGCGGGTGAGGCCATCGTGCGCGGGCTCGAGCTCGCGGTCGAGAAGAAGTCGCCGTTCATCGTGTTCGCGGCATCGGGCGGCGCGCGCATGCAGGAAGGCATCTTGTCGCTGATGCAGATGCCGCGCACGACGGTCGCCGTGCAGATGCTGCGCGAGGCGAAGCAGCCTTATATCGTCGTGCTGACCAATCCGACCACCGGCGGCGTCACCGCCTCCTACGCGATGCTGGGCGACGTGCAGATCGCCGAGCCCGGCGCGTTGATCGGTTTTGCCGGCGCGCGCGTGATCGAGCAGACCATCCGCGAAAAGCTTCCCGAGGGCTTCCAGCGCGCCGAGTATCTCAAAGACCACGGCATGGTCGACATGGTCGTGCATCGTCACGAACTGCGTCCGACCCTGGCGCGGCTCTGCCGCCTGCTGACCAAGGCACCGGCGCAGGACGGCCCATCGAAGTCCGTGCAGCCGGTCGCGAGCCCGGCACAGATCGTCTCGGCCGCTGAGACGGCGCCGGCTGCGCCCCACGCGTGAACGCGTCCCTTGACAGCACGAAGACGCCGCTCGGCGAATTGATCGGGCGGCTGTCGGCCCTGCATCAGAAACGCATCGATCTGGGCCTCGAGCGGATGAACCGCCTGCTCGAACGGCTCGGCCATCCCGAACGCAAGCTGCCCCCGGTGATCCATGTCGCCGGCACCAACGGCAAGGGCTCGACGGTTGCATATCTGCGCGCGACGCTGGAGGCCGCGGGCCTGCGCGTCCACGCCTATACCTCGCCCTATCTCGTCCGCATCAACGAATGTTTCCGGCTCGGCCGCATCGGTGGCGGCGTGTTGGTCGGCGACGACGAGTTGCGGGCGGCGCTGGAAGAGGTCGAGCGCGTCAATGCCGGCGAGGCCGCGACCGTGTTCGAGCTGAAGACGGCGGCCGCCTTTCATCTGTTCGCGCAGAACCCGGCCGATGCGGTGCTGCTCGAAGTCGGCCTCGGCGGCCGGCTCGATTCGACCAATGTCGTCGACGCGCCGGCGGCCTGCGTGATCACGCCCGTCAGCATGGACCACATGGATTTCCTGGGCGACACGCTGACCTCGATCGCCGGCGAGAAGGCGGGGATCGTCAAGCGCGGCGTGCCCGTGATTTGTGCCGAGCAGATGCCGGAGGCGATGGCCGTGATCGAGGCGCAGGCCAAGCGCATGCGCGCGCCGCTGTTTGCGGCGAACGAGAGCTGGCACGTCAATGTCGAGCGCGGGCGCCTCGTCTATTCCGACGAGCGCGGCCTGATGGATCTGCCGGCGCCGCGTCTATTCGGCCGCCACCAATTCGCCAATGCCGGCCTTGCCATCGCAACGCTGCGCGCGATCCCGACCTTCAAGATCGGTCAAGCGGCGTTCGAAGCCGGAATCGTCGGCGCCGAATGGCCGGCGCGGATGCAGCGTCTCACCTCGGGCGAATTGCCCGGCTGGGGCCCGCAAGGCTCGGAGATCTGGCTCGATGGCGGGCACAATGCCGAAGGTGGCCGCGTCGCCGCCGCTGCGCTCGGCGATCTCGAAGAGCGGGTGTCGCGCCCGCTGGTCGTGATCGCGGGCATGATGGCCAACAAGGATGCGCAAGGCTTCCTCGCCAATTTCGCCGGCCTCACCCGTCACATCATGGCGGTGCCGATCCCCGATACCGAGAACGCGATGCCGGTCGATCGCCTCGCGGACGCCGCGCGCAGCCTCGGCATGCGCGTCGAGATCGCGCCCGGGATCGAAGCCGCGTTGCGCGCTTTGTCGAAACTCGCCTATGAAGTGCCGCCGCGCATCCTGATTACGGGCTCGCTGTATCTGGCCGGGCATGTGCTGGGCTTGAACGGCACGCCTCCTGCATAGGCGGTCTCGTGTCCCGGACGCGGTGCAGCGTGCAACGCTGCTCCGCAGAGCCGGGACCCAGAATGTCTGCCACATGGGCCCTGGCTGCAGCGCACCGCTGAAGAAGCACTGCGTTGCGTCCGGGGCAAGAGAGAGTCCCCAATGCGATTTGCCGCGATTGCCGACATCCACGGAAATCACCTCGCGCTCGAAGCAGTGCTCGCCGACATTCGCGCGCACGGCATCGAAGACATCGTCAATCTCGGCGACATGCTGAGCGGCCCGCTCGATGCGCGCCGCACCATCGAGATCCTGATGAGGCTGGACGCCGTGCACGTAGCTGGCAATCACGACCGCTATCTGCTCGACCGGCCGCCGGAGAAGATGGGGTCGTGGGATCGTCCCGCCTACGACGCGCTCGACGCCGCGCAGCTCGACTGGCTGCGTGCGCAGCCGAAGACCCGCCTGTTCCGCGACCGCGTCTTCCTCTGCCACGCAACGCCGGACAATGACGAAATCTATTGGCTCGATACCGTACACCCGGACGGCGCGGTGGCGCTGTCGCCGCTGGACCGGATCGAGCAATACGCGCTGGGGATCTCGCAATCGCTGATCCTCTGCGCCCACACCCATCTCGCCCGCGCCGTGCGCCTGCGCGACGGCCGGCTGATCGTCAATCCCGGCAGCGTCGGCAGTCCCGGCTTTCGCGACAAGCATCCGTATCCGCACGTCGTCGAAGCCGGCACGCCGCATGCGCGTTATGCAATCCTCGAATTCGTTGGTGGTGCCTGGCAGGTGACGTTCCGCAACATCGCCTACGATCACGAGGCCATGGCGGCGTTGGCCCGTCGTAACGATCAGCCGGAGCTTGCGAACGCGCTGGCGACGGGATGGATCGGGTAGCTCTTCTCGTGCCCCGGACGCAGCGCATCGCGGAAGACGCGCTGCGCTGCGTCCGGGGCACGAGCGCAATTTACTTCAGCAGCTTCATCGGATCGGGCACTTTCTGTTTCAGCTGCTCGAAGCGGCATTGCCCTGGCGCCTTGTCGGGACGCCAGCGCAGGATCGAGGTGCCGTGGCGAAAGCGCTCGCCGCTGAAATGGTCGTAGCAGACCTCGATCACCAGCTTCGGCTTCAGCGGGCACCATTTCGCCGAGCGATCGGTCGACCAGCGGCTCGGGCCGCCCGCCGCGTTGCCCGTAAAACCGGGTTTTGCAATCAGCGCCTCCAGCCGGTCGGTCAGCGCGGGCTTCTCGTCCGCCTTGAGCGCGGAGGTGAAGCCGACATGGTGCAGCAAGCCGGCATCGTCGTAGAGCCCGAGCAGCAGCGACCCCACCACCTTGCGACCCGCGATCTTGTTGGTGGCATAGCGGAAGCCGCCGACGACGCAATCGGCGCTGCGGTATTTCTTGATCTTCTGCATGCCGTCACGGTTGCCGGCCTGATAGGGCAAGTCGATGCGCTTGGCGATGACGCCGTCCGAGCCGCCGCCGGATTGCGCTAGCCATTTTTTCGCCGTGGCGTAGCTTGCGGTGAACGGTGAGAGACGGAACAGGCTGCCCCTCAGATTGGCTTTTGCAAACGCTTCCAGCGACGGCCGACGCTCGTTAAGCGTCTTCTCGGCGAGAGCCTTCTCCCGGGAGGTCGCAAGCAGATCGAAGGCGAGATAGAGTGCCGGCGTCTCCTGCGACAGCTTTTTCACGCGGCTTGCGGCGGGATGGATCCGTTGCAGCAGCGCGTCGAACGAAAAGCCCTTGTCCTGCGGCACGACCAGCTCGCCGTCGAACGTGAAGCGATCAGCCTTCAGCTTCAGCGCGGCGGCGACCACTTCCGGAAAATAGCGCGCGAGGTCTTCACCGGATTTCGAGCGCAGATCGACATCGCTGCCATTTCGCGAGAGGAGGCAGCGGAAGCCATCCCATTTCGGCTCGTACTGCCATTCCTTACCGCGCGGAATCTCGTCGACCGACCGCGCCTCCATCGCGACGAGGGATGTCGATCTTCGGGCGCGCTTCACGGGAGGGGCTGGCAAGGGCGGGACTCGTCATACGCTGAACATGTCCCACCAACGCAAACGGCCGGCCTTTGGGTCCTCTCGTAGCCCGGATGGAGCGAAGCGCAATCCGGGATTCGCGCCACAAGCGACAGCGGTCCCGGATTACGCTCTCGCTCCATCCGGGCTACGCAAAACAAAACGGCCGGTGATGAGCCGGCCGTTCCAAAAGCACTTCAGTCAATCGCGCCGGATCAAACCGCCGACGTGATCCACTGCTGCAGCTTCGCCTTCGGCGCGGCGCCGACCTGGCGGGAGGCCATCTCGCCGCCCTTGAAGATCATCAGGGTCGGGATCGACATCACGCCGTACTTCGAGGCGGTCTTCGGGCTCTCGTCGACGTTGAGCTTCACGATCTTGACCTTGTCGCCCATCGCGCCGGCGATCTCGTCGAGGGCGGGTGCGATCATGCGGCAGGGGCCGCACCACTCGGCCCAGAAATCGACGACCACGGGGCCGTTCGCCTTGAGCACTTCGGCTTCGAAATCGGTGTCAGAAACCTTGCCAACGGCCATTGGGAGTACCTCACTCGGTTGAGAGAATCGGCGCGACCTGGAATCGCGCTGGGGATCATGGGGTGAACCTATGAACGGCTTGTTGCCGGGTCAAGGACGCTCACACCGAGATGAAGAGATGCCAGCGCCGCGTCCAGCGCGGGGGCTGAAATCTCCATATATTCAAGGGCCTCGGTCCAAAGCAGGACGGCCCTGATGGGCTTTTGGGGATAAAGCCGCGCCAGCACCGCCCGGTACAGCGCAAGCTGCCGGACATAGGCGACGGGCGCCTCAGCCGCGCTTTTGGGCGCCGCCTGGTTGGTCTTGAAATCGACGATCAAGACCTCATCCGGTCGAATGACCAGCCGGTCGATCTGCCCCGATACCAACGCCGGGGCGCGACCCGGCCGCTCCAGCCGGCCGGCGATGGCGACTTCCGCCCGGCTGCCGGCGGCAAAGACCGGCGCAAAGCGCGGTTCAGTGATCAACGTGAGCACCTTGTCGGCCAGCGCGGTGCGGTCGGCCTCGGTCCAGTCGGCAGCGTTGCGCGTCATGAAGCCCAGCGCGGCCTCGCGCCGGCGCTCCGGGGCGATATCGGGCAGCGATTGCAGCAGCCGGTGCACCAGCGTGCCGCGCTGCAGTGCCAGCGCGCGCGACTGCACTGATTCGCCCGACCGGACGCTGCGGCCCTGCTCGGCCGATTGGCCGGACGGGCGCACGGGATCGTCCTCGGCGGCTTCGCGGGGTGCGGGGGTTCGCAGCCAGTCCGGCAAGGCGATCGTTTGATCCACCGAGACGGCCGGCGTGCCCAGCGCCGCGACATCCTCCGGCCGGGCGAAACGGGTGACCTTGCCGAGCGGCGTCTCGACGACCTGTTTGTCGAGCCCCGAGCCTGCCAGCCCGGTGTCGACCAGGTCGTACCAGCTCAGCTTGCGCACCGTCTTCATGTTGCCGGGCATGCAGCCGCCGACGATCAGCCGGTCGGCCGCGCGCGTCATCGCGACATAGAGCAGGCGGCGATATTCGTCCTCGGTTTCCTCCAGCATGGCCTTGCGTGCCTCGGCGACCGGCTTGGGATCATCGGCCTTGCGCCCGGCCCAGACCACGACCTCGCCGCCATTACCGCGCGGCACGTGGATCAGCCGCACGCGCTGAGAATCGGCCGGCGACGACGTGGTGTCGACCATGAACACGACGGAGGCTTCGAGCCCCTTGGCGCCGTGCACGGTCATCACCCGCACCTCGTCGCGCGAGATCTCCATGTCGCGCTTCACCTCGGTATCGGCCGAGCGCAGCCAGGCCATGAAGCCTTGCAGCGAAGCCGGCGCCTTGCGCTCGTAGTTCAGCGCCAGCTCCAGGAATTCGTCGAGCGCATCGTTGGCCTCGTGGCCCAGCCGGCGCAGGATGCGCGCGCGGCCGCCATCGCCGCCGAGCAGCCAGGCGTAAAAGGCGAACGGCGTCTCCTCGCCCGCGCGCATCTCGCAGGCTTCCAGGCGCCGCAGCACGGTCGCGAACTTTTCAGCTGTAGCAGCTTGCTCGCCGAGCGCGCGGCGCAGCGATCCCTTGCGGCCATGGGCGAGCACGAACAGATCGTCGTCGTCGAGCCCGAACAGCGGGCTCTTCAGCGCCACCGCCAGCGCAAGATCGTCCTGCGGCAGCAGCAGCGCATCCGCAAGGTTCATCAGATCGATGATGCCGATGTGCTCGGTGAGCTTGAGCCGGTCGGCGCCGGCGACGGGGACGCCAGCGTGTTTCAGCGCCTGGATCACGGCGTCGAACGCATTGCCGCGCCTGCGCACCAGGATCAGCATGTCGCCATAGCGTAGCGGACGGCGTTCACCGGCATGCCCGGTCAGCGTGCCGCTTTCGACCAGTCGCTTGATCTCGGCCTGGATGCGGCGCGCGAGCTTCACCTCGGGGCTGGTGGCGGCAACGCCGTCGAACGGCGCACGCCAGCCTTCGATCTCCTGCCGGTCGTCGGCCTCGGCGAGGTCCCACAGTTCGACGACGCTCGGGCCGGCGTCGCTGAGCGAATTGTGGAGGGGATGGCCGATGTCGATCGAGTGGATGCTCTTGTAGATCTGAGGCTCTCGGAAGACATGGTCGACCGAATGCAGGATCGCAGCACCCGATCGGAACGAATAGGTAAAGTCGACCGGATCGAACTTGAGCCCAGCCGCAGTGAATCTGCGGTTCAGCTCCCGCTTGCGGGTGTCGAATTCGTGCGGATCTGCGCCCTGGAACGAGAAGATCGATTGCTTCTCGTCGCCGACCGCGAACACCGTACGGTTCAGGCCTTCGCGCGCGCCTTCGCCGGCGGTGAATTCCGAGATGATGTGCGCAACGATGTCCCATTGTCGCGGGCTGGTGTCCTGGGCTTCGTCGATCAGCACATGATCGACGCCGCGGTCGAGCTTGTAATGCACCCAGCCTGAGGAGATGCGGTCGAGCATCGCCAGCGTCTTGTCGATGAGATCGTCATAGTCGAGCAGGCCGCGTTCCTGCTTCTCGCGGCGGTAGTTCGCCGCAGCCGCGGTCGCAATGTGCAAGAGAGCCGCGGTGCGGTCGCGCATGGTGACCGCGCGGCGCTTCTCGACCAATCCACCGACGCGCTGCGCTTCGGCCTCGAACAGGCGGGCGACGGACGGATTGTGCTCGCCGAATTTCTTGGTCAGCACCGACTTGCGCGGCAGCTTTTCGTCGGTGAGGAAGACGGACAGATAGGCATCGACCTGCGCCGCGCCGCTAAACACCTTGGCCTCGCGGAGCCGGCCCGCCTGGTCGTTGTCGGACTTGCTGCCGTCTTCCAGCGCGAAAGCGATGTCGTCCCAGCGCGAGCGTGGCAAATAGGGTCCATCGAGGATTTCCGTCTCGACGTCCTCGATGCGGTCGTTCGCATCGACACCCAGCGCCGCGGCCATCTGGGCCGCCGCCGCTTCCACGTTGCCGGCCCCGTCGGTCCAGGCCATGAAATGGTCGCGGCTGAGACAGGCCTCGCGCACGACCTCCTTGAAGGTGACGTCGGCGGCGCTTGCCATCGCGGTCAGCAGCGCGCGGCCGGTGACGCTGTCAGGCGCGCGCGCGGCCTCCAGCAGCACCTTCAGATTGGCGCGCTCCATCATGTCGGTCTGGTCGCGCTCGTCGATGACGGAAAAGCGCGCGGGCACATTGGCCTCGAACGGAAACTGCTGCAGCAGGCGGGTGCACAGCGCGTGGATGGTCTGCACCTTCAGCCCGCCCGGCGTCTCAAGCGCGCAGGCAAACAGTTTTCGCGCTTCGCGGCGTATCTTTCGATCAGGATGGGGGATGCCGACGGCTTTGATCGCGGCATCGAGGCCGGTGTCATCCAGCGTCACCCAGTGGCCGAGCGTGGTGAACACACGCTCGGCCATGTTGGCGGCCGCAGCCTTGGTGAAAGTGATACAGAGAATCTTCTCGGGAGGAACGCCCGACAGCAAAAGGCGGATCACGCGCTGCACCAGCACGTGGGTTTTGCCTGAGCCGGCATTGGCCGACACGAAGGCCGACGCGGTCGGGTCCGATGCACGCGCCTGACGCGCGCGCACCTCGTCGGGGATGGGACGCGGCAACTTCACCATTCCTCGATCCCCAGGCCGCCCGCCGCGGACCATTCCTTGATCCGGGCGAGATCGTCATAGGTGCCGTAGCGGTTGGTCCACATCGGCAGGTTCAGCGAGGTGTAGGGCTGGTTCTCGTCCTCGAAGGCGCGGATCAGTGCTTCCAGCTTGGCCCGCGCTTCGGCGGCCGCGATGTCCGGCGGCTGCGGCTCGTCGCTCTGCTTGTATTTGAGCTCGAGGATGCGCTCTTCGCCCGGCGGGTTGTTGCCGCTCAGGCGGACATAGACGAGCTGGCTCACGGAGGCGCCCGCATCGATGTCGGGGAAACCGCCTTCGCGGAGGATGGCGGCTTCCAGCGTGAGCTGCGGCGACAGGCCCATGCGGACCTGCTTGCCGGTCGGCGGCTGGCCGGTCTTGTAATCGAGGATGGCATAGCCGCCGCCCTGGCGTCGCTCGATGCGGTCGGCGCGCGCGGAAAGGTAGAATGTGCGTGCATTGTCGAGTCGGATCGAGATCTCGCCCCGAGTCTCTGCCGTGATCGCCTCGATCACGCCGCGCCGCGCCGTCTCCCATTCGCCGAACCAACGCGCGATGCGCTGAAACCGCGGCCACCACAGCGCCCGCGCCTCGGGACGCTCCATCAACGGCGCGAAATGCTTTTCGCCGATCGTGCGCAAGACACGTGCGGGGTCGTCGGGCAGACGAGCCGCATAGGTTTCCGTGAACTCGCCGATGGCATCGTGGATCGCCGAGCCGCGGTCGGCCGCCGAGAGCGGCATGTCGACGGGATCCAGCGCGTCGAGCCGCAGGATGTACTTTGCATAGATGGTGTAGGGATCGCGCAGCCAATCCTCGATCGCGGTCACCGACATCTTCAATGGCCGCGTCGCGCGCGGTGGCCGCGGCTCGGGCTGCTTGATCGGCTCGACCTTGTCGGGCTGGTCCAAACGCTCGGCAAATCGCACGTAGCTCTCGCCGGCTCGGATCGCGGCCTTCCAGAGATCGGCGCCCGCGACCGCCTCGAGCCGGTGCAGGAAGCGCGAGGCCACCGCCGGCGCGCCGCCGGCCTTGGCGGAATGGGTGAGGATCACTTCGTCACCGCCGAGCAGTTGCGCGAAGTCGTGGGCGGAGAGGCCGATGCGCCGTTCCGGCAGATCGAGGCCAAGCTCGTGCCGCATCGGCCGGCTGAGCCAGGGGTCGATGCGCGGCGCCGGTGGCCAGACGCCCTCGATCAACCCACCGATAATGATGCGGTCGGCCTGCATCAGGCGCGATTCCAGCGGGCCGTAGATCTGCAGCCGCGCGCCGGGCTTGTCGCGCCGTCGTACCGCGCGGTCGCCAAAGGCGGTCTGGAAGACGTCGGGATAGTCCGCTAGCTGCACCATCAATCCGCTGGTCGTGCCGCCACGCAGGAGATCGTCGAAAGCGCCGGCGAGCGCGAGGCCCTCGCGATCCTCGAAGGCGAGCGGAATGCCCTGATCGTCGCGCGACAGCGCGATCATGATCTCGCGATGCCGATGCGCGAGCTCGGCGAAGTCGTACGGCTTCGGCGGCGGCAGGCTCTCGATCGGCGCGAGCGCCTTCTGCAGGGCGTCGATCAGCGCCTGAATGCGATCGAGATCCTCGGCCTTGAGATGCGCGCGGGGTTCGGCCTTGTGAAGCGCGGAAACCTCGTGGCGCCACAGCTTTGCAAGCTCGTCACGGAAGCGGTTGAATTCACGCAAGAGACCGGCCGTACCGGCGGGCGGGCGCGTGCCGCGCAGGAGCGAAAGCTCGAGGTCTTCGATCTCCGCCTTCCACGCGCCGGGTGCGCGGCCGAGCCGGCACAGCGGATGCTTGAGCATCGCCAGCAGCGTCGGTGGCTCCAATCCCTTCGTCGCCGCCTCCGCCGCGAGGCGCGCGAAGATTCCGGCGGAGGTTTCGATCAGCACGTCGCCGCCGGAATCATCGAAACCGAGACCCCATCGGGTCAGCGCAGCCATCACGCGGCGCGCCAGCGCGCGGTCGGGCGTCACCAGCGCGGCGGATTTGCCGAGATGCCGCGCTTCGCGCATCGCAATGGCGATGGCGAGCGCTTCCATTTCCGGATTGGGTGCCTCCACGACGGCGAGCCTCGCCATGCCGCCCGAGATCTTCGTGGCGACATCCGGCTGCTTCAGCCGGTCGTGCCAGATTTCCGTCTTGGCGGAGGGGCGCATCGATTCGGAGGCGAGCAGATCGCGACCGCCTTCGGCCGGCGGCTGAAGGATCTCGACGTCGCTGCGCTTGATGCCGAAGCGCTGCAGCAGCGCATGCATGGCATATTGCGGATGGTTCGAGGCCGGGTGCTCGGCGAACTTGCCGAGCGAATCGCGCACCCCTCCGATGCTGCGCCAGGCGTCGTCGTCGAGATCGGTGTCGAGACCCGGCAGCACCACGGCGCCATGGGCTAGCTGCGCGACCGCGTGCAGGAATTTCGCGGTGGCCGGCATCGAACCGGTCGAGCCGGCCGCGATCACGGGGCCATGCGGATGCGCGGTCAGCCGCTTGGCTTCCGCCGCGATCAACAGATCGCGCCGCGCCGCCGGCTCGATCCGGTTGATCTCGGCGAGATGCTGGGGCCAGGCGATGCGCGCGATGCGCAGGAATTCGAGCGAGTGCTGCCAGTAGCGATCGAGCATGTCGGGCACGAGGCCGTCGAGCGCGTTCCAGTCGACGCCGCGCGTGACCATGTCGTCGATCAGGCGCGCGAGGTCGCCGGCCAGTGCAAGCGTCGAGGCGGGCCCGCCGACCACCAGCGGCGACAGCACCGGACCCTTGGCCCAGGCGGCAACGAGCTGCGCCAGCGTCAGCCGCCGTTCGAGCTCGCCGAGTCGCGGCGGGATCTCGAGCGGCGTTGCGCCGGAGAACTGCTCGCCCTCATCGGCGAAGGCGAGCTCGTCCTCGTCGATGTCGCCGAGCGCGACGATGCGCGGCAGCACGACGGCGTCCGTCTTCATCTCGTCGAGGAAGATCTCGCGCACGACGCGCATCGCGCGCCGCGTCGGCAGGTACAATGTCGCATCCGCCAGCCGCGCCGGTTCCTTGCGCGCCTCGAACCCCTCGACCAGCCGTCCCTCGAGCAGGGCCGCAACGACCGTGCGCAGGAAAGGAACTGAGATGGGAACGCTGAAGACACGCATGGGCTGCCTGATTCGAAGGATCAGGCAATATAGGGAGGCGGGGTCGAATGGTCATGGGCTGGGCAGGAATCGTCCCCCGTTGTTCGTGGGCTACACTCTCGTGCCCCGGACGCGGCGCAGCACGGAGTGATGCGCCGCTGAGCCGGGGCCCAGGTTACTTCGTTTCGTGACGGAGGATGGAGTGGGTCCCGGCTCTGCGGAGCGGCACCATAGCGTGTCGAAGACGCGCGTAAACGCGCTTGTGGCGCCGCACCGCGTCCGGGACAAGAGAGCGACCCTACGCCACGCTCTCCAGAAACGCCTCTTCCGCGGCGTGCACGGCGTCGGGCGTGCCGACATGCATCCAGACGCCGTCGAGGCGGAGGCCGAACAGCCGCTCCTGCTCGTTGGCGCGGTCGAACATCCTGGTCAGCGAGAACTCGCCTTGCGGCGCGCCTTCGAAGATCGTCGGCGACAGGATCGCCGCGCCCGCATAGACGAACGGAACGACCTCTTTTTCCTTGCGCTTGCGCAGGGCACCGTCCGGTAGCATGCCGTAATCGCCGCGGCCGCTATAGCCGATGCTGGTTGCCGTCGGCGCCATCAGCAACAGGATGTCCATGCGCTCAGGGTCGAAATTCTCGGCAAGCCGCGTCAGGTTGGAGCGCACGCCGTCGATCCACAGCGTGTCGGAATTGACATGGTAGAACGGCGCATCGCCGAGCAGCGGCAGCGCCTTGACCACGCCGCCGCCGGTGCCGAGCACCTGGTCGCGTTCGTCGGAGATGGTGACGCGCGGATGCTGGCGCGAGGCAGTGTGTTCGATGATCTGGTCGGGCAGGTAATGCACATTGACCACGGCGTCGGTCACGCCGGCCTGGCCGAGCTTGTCGAGCACGTGATCGAGCAGCGGCTGGCCGGCGACCGGTACCATCGGCTTCGGCATCTTGTCCGTCAGCGGACGCATGCGCAGGCCGAACCCTGCGGCGAGCACCATGGCTTTGGTCGGTTTGACGGACATCCTTCGCTTTCTCAGACCTTTTGTGTCCGCAGCAATCCTAACACGAGGTTGGATCGGCCGCAGCGCATCTCAACCGCCTTAACCACCCGCCGTGACGGTTGTACGACGGGTGTTGCCGTCATGCCCCGACGGCTGTGGAACGCGCCTTTTTCTTCTTGTCGCCGATCTTCAGGAAATTGACGCCGATCTGGTCGCCATTGACCCAGGCCAGCTCGCAACGCCGGTAGGCCAAGCCGGTGGACGACAGCAGCAGGAAGAACTCTTTCAGATGCAGGCCTTCGACCGAACCGTCGATGGTCAGCTTCGCGCCGCTGTCGGAGACGTCCTCCATGGTGCAATCGCGCCGCCATGTGCCGTCGATACCCATCATCTGGGCCGGAATGCCACGCTCGAAGACAACCCGGCTGTTGCCGCGCTGGTCCGTCTTTACCGCCATCTGCCCGCTCCAGCCCCGTAATTTCCCGGCTGCCTGGCCGCCAGAATACCGACATCTTGGCTAACAGCCGGTAAATCGACCCGCGAATCAGGTCTCCGGCGGGCTTTGGGGCTGGGGGACGTTGGCCAGATACCAGTCGCGCAGGAAGCTCAGCGCGGGATGGGCCAGCGAGCGCTGCAGATAGGTCCAGATCCGCGGCTGGTGGCGCAGATAATGCGGCTTGCCGTCGCGGCGGTTGAGGCGGGCGAAGGTGCCGAGCAGGCGCGTGTTCCGCTGCGCCGACATGATGGCGTAGGTCTCGGCGAAGCCTGCCGCATCGAAGCTCGCATCGGCCGCGCGGCGCGCCTTGATGTAGCGCGACAGCAGCGTCAGCTCGACGTTTTCGGGCACGTCGATCCGTGCGTCCTGGAGCAGCGACACCACGTCGTAGGATTGCGGACCGAGCACGGTGTCCTGGAAATCGATTACGCCGACGCGCTCGATGCCGGTGCGATCGCCGAGCCAGATCAGATTGGGCGAATGATAATCGCGGATGATCCACGTCCTCGGCGAGGCCAGCGGCTTCTTCAAGAGCTCGCGCCACATCGCGAAGAACTCCGCACGCGCCGCATCGCTCAGCGGCGCGTTGCGGTCGGGCAGATACCATTCCGGCATCAAGCCGATCTCGATCAGCAGCGCCTCGGTGTCGAAGACGGGGATGGCGTAGGTCTGGCCGTCCAGCGGCAGCGTTTCCGGCAGCGTCTTACCATGCAGCGCGGCGAGCACGTCGGTTGCGGCTTCGTAGCGCTCGACGATCGGGCGCGGCGGCTCGCCCTCGATCACGGCTTCGCTGCCGAAATCCTCCGAGATCAGAAAACCGTGGTCGAGATCGAAATGATGGATCTTCGGCGCCGAGATTCCCTGCGCGCGCAGGCCCTCGTCGACGGCGACGAAAGGCCTGACGTTTTCGGCGAGATGGACCGCGGCGCTGTAGGATTTTCCGCCGTACATCGCAGCGCCATCGGGCCGCTGCGGAAAGTTCATGAGGATGACGATCTCGTCGTCGCGCAGAAGCCGCGCATAGGAGCGCGTCGAGGCATCGCCCGCCATGCGCTTGCGCGTCGCATCCATATATCCGGACGCATCGAGGAACTCGCGCAGCGCCTGCAGCCTTGCGACCGTGGCCGCGCTCTTGCCGTGGCCGGTGACATCGGCGGCGCGCGCAGTCGAGCCCAGTGCGGGGCGATGCGTCAGCGCGATGTCGATGCGATCGGTGGGCATGGCCGACGGCGCGCGCTCCGGCCATTCGATCAGCACGAGCGTGGCATCGGGCAGCGGCGACAGGCCGATCTCCTCCAGCTCGCTTTCGTCCTCGACGCGGTAGAGATCGGCGTGCAGCACCGGGAAGGGCGGCAGCTCGTAGCCCTGCACCAGCGTGAAGGTCGGGCTCGGCACCTCCAGCTCTTCGTCGGCGGCGAGATAGCGGATCAGGCTGCGGGCCGCCGCGGTCTTGCCGGCGCCGAGATCGCCGGTGAGGGTGATGACATCGCCGGGGCCGACCAGCAGCGCGAGATCCGCCATCAATTGCGCGGTGGCCGTCTCGTTGTGGAGCGCGACGGAGAGTTTGGTGGGTTCTGTCATTCGGCGGCGTCGCGATGCGCCGCCTGGTCGGTCGGGAAATCGCAGATCACGACCGTGCCGCGGCCGACGATCGAATCCACCCGCACCTTGCCGCCATGCAGCTCGACGAAGGAGCGCACCAGCGACAGGCCGAGCCCGGCACCGCGGTGACGCGAGCCCTGCGAGCGGCTTTCGAACCAGTTGAACACCTTGTCCTTCATGTCGGCAGGTATTCCAGGCCCGGAATCTGTCACGGTGAAGACCACGCTGTGCTCGGTGCGCCGCGCGCTGATGCCGACGGTGGAATCCTGTGGAGAAAACCCGACGGCATTGGCGAGGAGGTTATAGAGCACCTGCACTACGCGCTTCTCGTCGCCGACGAAGCTGCCGATATCGGGCGCGATCTCGACCTTGAGGCGGATGCGGTCGGTGGCGAGGCGGTCCTGGATGCCCTCGGCGGCCAGCTCGATGGTCTTGCTGACGTCCACGGGGCCGAGTTCCAGCTTCATCGCGCCGGCGTCGATGGTGGCGAGATCGAGGATGTTGTTGGTGAGCGCCAGCAGCGCGTTGGTCGATTTGGTGACGTAGTCGAGATATTCGGCCTGTTTCGGCGTCAGCGGTCCGGTCGAGGGGTCGCTGAGGAAATGCGCGAAGCCGATGATGGTGGTGAGCGGCGAGCGCAGCTCGTAGGAGACGTGGTGGACGAAATCCACCTTCATCTGGTCGGCGGTCTCCAGTGCCTCGTTGCGCTCGCGCAGCGCGCGCTCGACATTCTCGGTGTCGGTGATGTCCTGGAACGTCAGCATGGTCGCGCCGTCATGCAGCGGGCGGATCATGCCGTCGAGCACGCTGCCGTCCTTGCGCTCCAGCTTCAGCGGCACGTCGGCGCGGCTCTCGATCGAGGTGACGGCCTCGCGGATCTGGCGCCACACCGCGGGATCGTCGAACAGCTGATGGCACCATCCTTCCACGGTCTGGATGTGCGGCTCGTCGCGCATGGCATCGCTCGACAGCTTCCACATCCGCACGAAGGCCGGGTTGAACAGCTGCGCCTTGCCGTTGCTGCCGAACACCGCGACGCCCTCGGCGAGACTGTCCAGCGTCTCGCGCTGAACGCGGATCATGCCGTCGAAGCGGCGGGCGAGCTCAAGGCTTTCGGTGACGTCGTCGAACAGATAGGTGACGCCGCCCTCCGGGTTCGGCGTGGTGACGACGGAGAGCGCGCGGCCGTCGGGCAGGTACCAGGTGTCCTTGGCGGCCTCGACCGCGCGGTAGGCCTCGTGCAGCTTGGCCTTCCACTCCCGGAAGTTCGGCTGCTCCTGCAGCTTGCGCGCGGCGCGGAGCTGGTCGAGCACGCTGGAATCGTCCGGATGGGCGTCGAGGAAGTTACGGTCGAGATCCCACAGCCGGCGGTAGGAATCGTTGTAGAAGGCAAGGCGCCGCTGGCCGTCGAACACGGCGACACCCGAGGAAAGCTGGTCGAGGGTGCGGCGATGCGCTTCCGCCATTCGCACCAGCGCCGAGCTGAGCGCATCCGCCTCGCTGGCATCGATGGCGACGCCGACGCTGCCGTTGCCGACATTGACCGCGCGCACGTCATAGATGCGCCGCTCGCCGCCGATCACGATCGGCATCCGCGAGGTGAAGCTCGCCGTATCCTTCAGTCCCCGCTCCATCGCGGTGCGGTCGGCGCTGTCGAGCAGTTCGAGCTTGCGCTCCTGCGCATCGGTGACGCTGGCCGCCTCGGTCGCGCGGACATAGGCCGGATTGGCGAAAGTGAGCGCGCCGTTGTCGCCCTTGGCCCAGATCGGCCACGGCGCGGCGGCGGCGAAACCGCGCAGCATCTCGGTCTCGTCCGAGAGCGCCTTGTAACGCAGATTGGTTTCGGCGAGGTCGCGCCGGAGACCGGAGAGCTCGCGAATCCGGACGATGGCCTGGCCGCCGATGGCGCGGCCGATCGCTTCCAGCGTGTGACCATGCGCGGTGGTGAGCGTCAGCTGGAACCCGTCGCCGCGGTCACGCAGCGCGTCGACCGCATGGTCCATCTGCAGTGCGGGTTCCGGCGGCAGCCAGGTTCCGAAAGCGAGCACGCGTTGCGGCGAGGAGTCGCGCGGCAGCACCATGGAGACGTCGCCGGAAATCTGCGCGCGATTGTCGCCGGCCGGCCAGGAGATCAGGATCTGCGGCTCGGCGAACAGCAGCGCGCCGAAGCGGTCGGCCTGCAGCTGCAGTTCCCCGATTCGCGCGCGCAGCCGCGCCTCGTTCTTCGCCGTGCGCACCCTGGTGCGCATCAACAGGATCGCGGCCACCACCGAGAAGCCGAGCAGGGCCAGCGCGGTGGCGAGCACCGCGAGTTCCTGCCGGTTGAAATCCAGCATGATGGAGAGGGTGTCGATGAGGTCGGCGGCCTCGGCCGGCGCAGCCGGCAGCAGCGCTGCAAGAGCGCCTCCCAACAAGCCGTTGCGCGCCAACGATGTGCACGACAGCAGCGTCCGACGCATCGACACGATCACGCCTGACATAGTTGCCCCAAGACCGCACAAATTTACGCGCGGCGACCCCCGTCGTGCGCGAATCAAAAGACAATACCCTCACCGCGACTCCGCCGGTAAGAGTCCAGATCGTGAACGTAAAAGCGGTCCCTAAAAAATGCCGGGCGGGTGGTTCCAGCGCACGTCGTTCTTCGGGATGATTCGGCTGGGATTGCCTGGAGTTAGCGGCCGGTCGAGCCGAAGCCGCCGGCGCCGCGGTCGGTTGCCGACAAGGTGGCGACGGGAACCAGTGCGGCCTGCACCACGGGTGCGATCACCATCTGGGCGATGCGCTCGCCGCGCTTGATCACGAACGGCGCCGCGCCGTGATTGATCAGGATGACCTTGATCTCGCCGCGGTAATCGGCGTCGATCGTGCCGGGCGAATTCAGCACGGTGACGCCGTGCTTGGCGGCGAGTCCCGAACGCGGCCGCACCTGCGCCTCGTGCCCGGGCGGCAAGGCGATCGCAAGCCCCGTGGGCACCAGTGCATATTGGCCCGGCGCGAGCGTCATCGGCTCGCCCTCCGGCACGGCTGCCATCAAATCGAGGCCGGCGGCGTCCGCGGTTTGATAGGCCGGTAGGGGCAAACCGTCGGCATGCGCCAGTTGCTGCAGTTCGACCGTGACTTCAGTGCTCAAGACGCCGGCTCCGTGGATTTGTCGGTCGCGCTCTTTGCGATGTGCGCGACCAGTTCGATGGCGACCTGTTCCTTGGTCATCACCGGCCAGGAATCAACTGCAATCTCACCGTCCTTCGCGCCATTCTTGCGGCTCAGCAGGTGCACGGTGTTGCGGTCGCCGCCCATCACGCCGGTGGCAGGCGAGACGTCGTTGGCGACGATCCAGTCGCAGCCCTTGCGTGCCAGCTTGGACCTGGCGTTGTCGATGAGGTGCTCGGTCTCGGCGGCAAAACCGATCACAAGCGGCGGACGCTTGTCGGTCAGCTTAGAGATCGTGGCGAGGATGTCGGGATTCTCGACCAGTTGCAGCGGCGGCATGCCGGCCGAGGTCTTCTTCAGCTTCTGCTCGCCCTCATTGACGACGCGCCAGTCGGCGACGGCGGCGGCGAAGATGGCGATGTCGGCGGGAAGCGATGCCTGCACCTGCTCCAGCATCTGCCGCGCCGATTCGACATGTTTCACCGTCACGCCGGCGGGATCGTCCAGATCGACCGGGCCGCTGACCAGGATCACTTCAGCGCCAGCGGCCTGCGCGGCCGCGGCAATCGCGAAGCCCTGCTTGCCGGACGAGCGGTTGGCGATGTAGCGCACCGGATCGATCGGCTCGTGCGTCGGCCCTGCGGTGATCAGCACGCGCTTGCCGGCGAGCGGCTTCGGCACCGGCGGCCGCAGCAGGCGTTCGGCCGCTGTGGCAATCTCGATCGCTTCCGACATGCGGCCGATGCCGGCTTCGCCCGCCTCCGCCATCTCGCCGGAATTCGGTCCGATCAGCACCACGCCGTCGCGCTGGAGCAAGCCGACGTTCCGCCGTGTCGCCGCGTTGTTCCACATCAGCGGGTTCATCGCCGGCGCCAGCAGGATCTTGCGATTGGTCGCGAGCAGGATGGCGCTGGCGAGATCGTCGGCATGGCCGTTCGCCATCTTCGCCATCAGGTCGGCGGTGGCCGGCGCCACCACGACCAGGTCGCACTCGCGCGCGAGGCGGATATGGCCGGCGTCGAACTCGCTCTGGGGGTCGAACAGGTCGGTGTAGACGCGCTCATGCGACAGCGCGCTCACCGCCAGCGGGGTCACGAATTGCTGCGCCGCCTTGGTCAGCACGCAGCGGACCTCGATGCGCCGCTCCTTCAGCCGGCGGATCAGGTCCAGCGACTTGTAGGCCGCGATGCCGCCGCCGATGATCAGGGTGACGCTGGCCTCGGGGTCCGCGCCGGTGCGCTGGGGCGTGGGGGCGGAAGATGGTGCCGGCGGCGCCGAAAACGGCGTCAGCGGCTCCTCGCGGCCTTCGATCAGCTCCCGCAGGATGACCCGGACCTCTTCCTCGACCGACCTGCGATTCTTGGCCGAACGCAGCCGCAAATAGGTTTTGACGGTGTCGTCGAGCTTGCGGATGGTAAGGCTTGCCATGGCGCCCCTCCAGCACGGAATGATAGCGATGCTATCACTCGTGTGATTGCAATGCAATCAGGCTTTGGCAATCAGAGATTCCGGACGGCGATCAGGATCCCGATGAAGGTCGCGGCGATGATCCAGAGCGCGACGGTGCGCCAGCGGTTCTTGCGGCCCTCGCTGCGGCCCATCGCGGCGATGCTTTCAGGCGACAGGCGGATGCCCTCCCGCGTCATGGTTTCGAGCTGCTCGAGCACCTTGACCGACCGCTCGGCGATCTCCGGAAGGCGCATCAGCACGCGCGCGATGTCGCCGGTCCCGGCAAGCGCGCCCTGCACGCGCCCGATCGGTCCGAGATTGCGCTCGATCCATTCGCGCACCACGGGGTCGGCGACCTTCCAGATATCGAGCCTGGGATCGAAGCCCCGCGCCACGCCCTCGACCACGACCATGGTCTTCTGCAGCAGGATCAGCTCCGGCCGCGTCGTCATGTCGAACAGGCCGGTGACCTCGAGCAGCAGCGTGAGCAGCCGCGCCATCGAGATCTCTTCAGCCGTGCGGTTGTGAATCGGCTCGCCGATGGCGCGGATCGCTTGCGCGAAGTTCTCGACCGAATGATGCGCCGGCACGTAGCCGGCTTCGAAATGCACCTCGGCGACACGGCGATAATCGCGGGTGATGAAGCCGAGCAAGATTTCGGCGAGGAAGCGCCGCTCCTTCATCCCGAGCCGGCCCATGATGCCGAAATCGACCGCGACGAGGCGGCCGGCGTCATCGAGGAACAGATTGCCCGGATGCATGTCGGCATGGAAGAAGCCGTCGCGCAGCGCGTGGCGCAGGAAACTCTGGATCACCTTGCGGCCGAGGTCGGGCAGGTCGACCTGCGATTCTGCCAGGCGCTTGTGATCGTTCAGCGCGATGCCGTCGATCCACTCCATCGTCAGCACGTTGTGCGTGGTGCGGTCCCAATCGACCTCGGGCACGCGGAAATCGGGATCGTCGCGGGTGTTCTCCGCCATCTCCGACAACGCGGCCGCCTCCAGCCGCAGGTCCATTTCCATGGCGACCGAGCGCGACATGGTGTTGATGACCTCGATCAGGCGCAACCGCCGCGCTTCCGCCGAATAGGCCTCGGCCTTGTGCGCGACGAAGAAGAAATCGGAGAGGTCGCGGCGGAAGCGCGACGCTACGTTCGGCCTGAGCACCTTGACCGCGACCTGTTTGCGGACGCCGTCATGCATCACCTCGCCGCGATGCACCTGCGCGATCGAGGCGGCTGCGACCGGCGGACTGAGGCTTACGAAGATATCCTTCAGCGGTCGTTCCAGCGAGGTCGCGATGGCGGCCTCGGCTTCGTCCTGCGGAAACGGCGGCAGACGGTCCTGCAGGCTTTCGAGGTCGCGCGCCATGATGACGCCGACGACGTCGGGGCGCGTGGCCAGGAACTGTCCGAGCTTGAGATAGGCGGGGCCCATCCGCGTCAGCGCGCGCGCGATCCGCGGGCCGTGCTTGACGCCGCGCCGTTCGACGAGGCGCGCCAGCTTCAGTGCAAGCTGGCCGGGCGGCGGCACCAGGCTCGGGTCGACCGAACCGAACACGCCTTCGCGCGCGAACACGAACGCGGCGCGGATCAGGCGCGAAATGTGGGTGAAGGCAGAGATCACAAACGCCAGCCCGAATGCAGTGCGACGATGCCGCCGGAGAGTGTCTGCCAGCTCACGCGGGAAAAGCCGGCGTCGCGGATCATGTCGGCGAAGGCGTTCGGCTTCGGAAACTTGCGGATCGATTCGACGAGATATTGATAGGATTCGGCATCGCCCGTGACCATGCGGCCGAGCGGCGGAATCACCTTGAACGAGAACAGGTCATAGATCTTGTCGAGGCCGGGCATCTCGACGGTGGAGAATTCCAGGCAGAGAAAGCGACTGCCGGGCTTGAGCACGCGATAGGCCTCGGCCAGCGCCTTGTCGATCTGCGGTACATTGCGAATGCCGAAAGCGATCGTATATGCGTCGAAGCTGCGGTCGGCGAAGCTGAGCGCCTCGGCGTTGCCCTCGACGAAATCCACCTGGGTCTCGAGATGCCGCTTGATGGCGCGCTCGCGGCCCACGGCGAGCATGTCGGAATTGATGTCGCAGACGGTGGCATGGAAGCCCGCGCCCGCTGCCTTGGCAGCGCGGAACGAGATGTCGCCGGTGCCGCCGGCAACGTCGAGCAGCGCGAATGGCCGGTCGCTTCGGGGCGGGTCCAGCGCCGTGATCATGATGTCCTTCCAGACCCGGTGCAGGCCACCGGACATCAGGTCGTTCATCAGGTCATAGCGCGACGCCACGCTGTGAAACACGTCGTTCACCAGCGTCTGCTTGTCCCCGAGGGGAACGTCCCTGAAGCCAAAATGCGTGGTTTCGCCCGGCCGATCCATTACTCTACTCCACTGGGCGAACCATAGCGCGCCCGCCGTAATGGCGCTATCACACCGCCCTCATAAGGTGAATGCCTGACCATGCCTGAATTGCCCGAAGTCGAGACCGTCCGCCGCGGCCTTCAGCCCGTCATGGAGGGTGCGAAAATCCTGGTCGCGGAGGCCCGCCGGCCGGATTTGCGCTTTCCGTTCCAGCCGGACTTCGTGGCCCGGCTCAAGGGCCAGGTGGTCACCGGGCTCGGTCGCCGTGCAAAATATCTCATGGCCGATCTCGCCTCCGGCGACGTGCTGCTGATGCATCTGGGCATGTCGGGCTCGTTCCGCGTCATCAAGCCCGACAACGAGGCCGCGCCCGGCGAGTTTCACTATCCCAAGGGCAAGGACTCAGCGCACGATCACGTGCTGTTTCGGATGTCCTCCGGCGCGGACATCGTGTTCAACGATCCCAGGCGCTTCGGTTACATGAAAGTGATCGCGCGCAACGCGCTTGAGGACGAGCCGCTGCTGCGCGGGCTCGGCCCCGAGCCGCTCGGCAACGAGTTCGACGCCGCGATGCTGGCGCGATCCTGCCAGGACAAGACGACCAGCCTGAAGGCCGCGCTGCTCGACCAGCGCGTGGTGGCGGGGCTTGGCAACATCTATGTCTGCGAGGCGCTGCATCGCTCGCATCTGTCGCCGCGCCGGATCGCGGCGACGCTGGCGACCAGGAAGGGTGAGCCGACGGACCATGCGAAGCGATTGGTCGGCGCGATCCACACCGTGCTGAACGATGCGATCAAGGCCGGGGGCTCCAGCCTGCGCGATCATCGCCAGACCTCGGGCGAGCTCGGCTATTTCCAGCATTCGTTCAAGGTCTATGACCGTGAAGGAGAGGTCTGCAAGACGCCGGGCTGTGGCGGTACGGTCAAGCGCTTCACTCAGAACGGACGCTCGACCTTCTGGTGTCCGAAATGTCAGAAATAGCGCAGGTCCGTAACGTCGGCGCCGTAGCCCGGATGGAGCGCAGCGTAATCCGGGGCCTTCGCTCAACGGATGCAGGCGTCCCGGATTGCGCTGCGCTCCATCCGGGCTACGAGAACGAGTTCGCCGATTGAGCTCGAGCTCGAGCAACGGACTCCGTCATTGCGAGGAGCTCTTGCGACGAAGCAATCCAGACCGTCTCCGCGGAGAGAATCTGGATTGCTTCGCTGCGCTCGCAATGACGGGTGGAGAGAGTTTTCCAAAAACGCGAAGCGAAGCAATCCGACCGGGCTGGTGGCCGGATTGCTTCGTCGCTGGGGCCCTTCCGGATGGCGAAGGGCCGACTGTCGTCCTGAGCGATTGCCCCGCTCAGGACGCCAGGGTCGTGGTCTCGTCCGCCGCAAGCTCGGCGGCGACGTGAAGCATGCCGTCCGCAGCCGACATCACCTGGTCGATCAGGACGTTGGTCGTGGCTTCGAGCTCGAGCCGGGTCTCGATCCAGCGCCAGAGGCCGCGGACCTCGTCCGCCGACTTGCCGTTCGGCGCGAACTCGCTGACCGCGAGACCGCTCGCGAGCGAGTCCTGGTGATCATTGCGCATCACGATCAGCGGGCGCGCGAGCACCTCGGCGAGATCGAGCGCGGCTTCCTCGGCGAGCGTGTTGGCGGCGTTGTCGATGCGCTGGCCGCGGATCGGCGTCTGGTTGAGCACGAAGCTGTAGGGCCGCTTCCAGGCGCGCGCGACGCTGAGCGTCGAGACCGTCGCCTCGATGTCGGCAACGCTCGGGCGGGCCGGGATCAGGCAGAGATCGGAATGGCGGATCGCCGCGGTGGTTGCGGCGGACAGGCCGGCCGCGGTGTCGACGATCGCGAGCTGCAGGCCGCTGTCGGCCAGCATCTTCAGACGCGGCTCGATGTCGGCGGCATGGTAGATCGGCTCGACGACGACGTCGTCGTTGTTGCGGCGGCGTGCCCAGTTGGACAGGGTGCCCTGCGGGTCGGTCTCGATCAGGCGGACGGTGAAGCCGGCCTGCTTGGCTGCCAGCGCGAGGCCGATGGCGAGCGTGCTCTTGCCGCTGCCGCCCTTTTGGGTGGCCAAAACGATCGTGTGCATTTGAAGATCAATCCTTTGGAGTTGGGTCAGGAATACGCCACGCGAACGTGCATCGATTTCGATGCTGAGCTCTTCTCGCTCAGGACGTGCCGGCCCGATCCAAAGGGGATCGCGGAGGTCCGAATCAACGGTAACGATGATGGCGGAATAGGGAATGCCAGCTAATCCGTACCATTACTGGACCAGTAGTCGTACGTGTGATGTGCTCGCCGCCGTGCATTGAAAGGGCAGGCGAGATGAGCAGCAACTGGCGCGACCGGACGGCAACCACCTTTGACTGCCAGAAGATGCCGGCGGTCTCGAGCCGCGGCATGGTGGTCAGCAACCATCCGCTCGCCTCCAGCGCCGGCGCCGAGATGCTGGCGGCCGGCGGCAACGCCGTCGATGCCGCCATCGCCACCCTGTTCACGCTGACCGTGGTCGAGCCGATGATGGTCGGCATCATCGGCGGCGGCATGGCGCATATCCGCCTGGCCGACGGCAGCCATCGCATCATCGACGGCCAGAGCACCGTGCCCTCGGCGGTTCGCGATACGACCTACACGTCCAAGCCGGGCTCGGCCCACGACGTGTTCGACACAATCGGCAACGAGAATCTCAACGGCCCGAAGGCGGTGGCGACGCCGGGCTCGCTCAAGGCCTGGTGCGAGACGCTGCGCCGGTTCGGCACCATGAGCCTCGCGGACGTGATGCAGCCTGCGATCAAGCATGCCGCGCGCGGCTACGCGACGACGCCCTATTTGCATGAATGTATCAGCGAGAGCGCGGATGAGATGCGCAAGGACCGGGCGATCGCGGCGATCTTCCTGCCTGGCGGCGCGCCGCTGAAGGTCGGCGAGCGCGTGGTGCAGTCGGAATATGCGGAGACGCTGCGTCACATCGCCGATCACGGCGAGCAGGCGCTGTACGAGGGGCCGCTCGGCGATATCCTGGTCGACTACATGGAGAAGGCAGGCGGCTTCATCCGCCGCAACGATCTTACGGCCTACAAGACGGTCGAGCGGCAGCCGATCCGCGCCGACTATCGGGGCTGGACCATTCTCGGTCCGCCGCCGCCCGCCGCGTCCGGCGTGCACATCGCGCAGATGCTCAACATTCTCGAGGGCTACGACATCGGCGGCCTCGGCTTCGGCACGCCGGAGACGATTCACTACCTCGCCGAAGTGCTGAAGATCGCCTTCGCCGATCGCGCCGCCGCCAGCGGCGATCCTGACTATGTCGGGGTGCCCGTGGAGAAGCTGACCTCGAAAGCCTATGCCGAGGAGCGCCGCCGCGGCATCGATACGGCCCGGGCGCAAGTTTGGGGCGCCGGCGTGTCGCAGCTCGAAGGCGCGCACACCACGCACATGACGGCGGCGGACAGCTTTGGCAACGTGGTCGCGACCACGCAGACCATCAACAATCTGTTCGGCGCCAAGATCATGATCCCGGGCTTAGGCGCCATCGCCAACAACTACATGAACCTGTTCGATCCGCGGCCGGGCCACGCGCTCTCTCTGGCACCGGGCAAGCGTGTCACCACCTCGATGTCGCCGATGATGGCGCTCGATGGCGGCAAGCTGCGCTACGCACTCGGCCTGCCCGGAGGCAAGCGCATCTTCCCGAGCGCGATGCAGGCGCTGGTCAATCTGATCGACCACGGCATGAGCCTGCAGGAGGCGGTGGAGGCGCCGCGTGTGTGGACCGAGGGCAACGCGCTCGAGGTCGAGCAGACGGTGCCGGAGGACGTTCGCAGGAAGCTCGAGGGCCTGGGCCATAAAGTGCAGCCCGTGGCAACGGTCGCCGGCGGCATGAACGGCATCGCTTTCCACGACGACGGCACCATGACCGGAGCCGCCTGCTGGCGCGCCGACGGCACGCCGGTCGGGATATCGGGTGGGCTCGCGCGGAGCGGCATCAGGTTCAGGTTGGGCTAACCGGGAAATCACAGGACGGTGCGCTCGGCCGTCGGGGGTCCCTGAGGTCGTCCAATCGCCCCCAGACGTCGCGATCCCGTTCCAGGGTTTGGCACTTCTCGAACAGCGGCGGCATTTTTCGAACAATCGCCTTTCCCGGTGCAGGATCGACGTCACTTCAGACCCGATCCACTGCGGATGACGACACAAGCCCGGCGATGTATGCTGCGACCGGCTGTCGGCAGGCGCGTCGGTCAGCGTCTCGGTAAGGCTGTGCGTATGGGCGGGGATACAGGCGGCGACTTCTTGGCTGGCGGAGGCGAGTTGGGCGCTTTGACGCGAGCGTTTGACTGGTCGAGCACATCCCTGGGCGCTCCAGACAACTGGCCCCAAAGTCTTCGGGTTACGGTGCGGCTCGTTCTGACTTCGCGGCACCCTATGTTCATCTGGTGGGGGCCAGAGCTCATCCAGTTCTACAACGATGCATATCGGGAGACGATGGGGCCGGAAAGGCACCCAAGCGCTTTGGGGAGCGGCGGCCGCGAGTGTTGGGCTGAGATCTGGGACATCATTGGTCCCCAGATCGAGTACGTCATGTCTGGCAAGGGAGCGACCTGGAACGAGGACCAATTGGTGCCGGTCACGCGTCACGGACGTCGCGAGGACGTTTGGTGGACCTATAGCTTCGGCCCCATCGATCTTGAAGGCAAGGTTGGCGGCGTGCTTGTCGTCTGCAGGGATGTCACGTCCGAGCATATGGCAAGGGAGGCGCTCAACCTCATCAACGAGGAGCTGAAGCACCGCGTCAAGAATACGCTTGCGGTGTTGAGCGCGGTAGCTGCGCAGACATTTCGCGAACCCACGAGCAAAGCGAGCCTCGAAAAGTACCAGGCGCGGCTGGGCGCCTTTGGACGCGCGCAGGACCTGCTGACCGCGTCAAACTGGGCGGCCGCGCCGCTCCACGATGTGATCCGCACTGCTCTTGCACCTTATCGGACAGGTGAAGGCCGCTTCACGGTGTCGGGTCCTCCACTCGTCGTGAAGTCTCGGCAAGCGCTTGCTCTGTCCCTGGCGCTCCATGAGCTTGCGACCAACGCTTTGAAGTACGGCGCGCTGACCGTGGCGGGAGGCTGTGTATCAATCACATGGACGGTCGAATCCGAGGACGGTGAGTCGAAGTTCATTTTTGTCTGGGAGGAGATTGACGGGCCGCCCGTGTCGGAGCCCGTCGGCGCAGGTTTCGGCTCCAGGCTTATATCGCGCGTGCTGAAAGACGACTTCAGCGGTTCCGTCGATGTTTCCTATGGCGCGGCCGGGCTCAAATGTCGTCTGGCGGCGCCTCTCGGAAATCTCGGGACTTCGCAAATTATCACGTGAGACGCCTGCATGGGCGTGGCCCAGCGGAAAACATCACGTACCGCGCCGCATCGGACACGAGAGAGCGCGAGGATCGCTCGCTCTATTTCCTGACGCAGATCACGCGCACGACGGCGGCTTTCGCGTCGGTCGATGTACCGTTCGGCGTGATCTGGTTGGCCTTCAGAAAATCGCGCACGGCGTCTGTGGACACCAACACGGCCTGCGAGGCCGGCACCGAAGTCGCAGGGCCCGCCACCATGGCCGGCTTCAACAGCGCAATGCCGGCGAACTTGCCGTCGGCATCGATCGCCGGGCTGCCGGAAAACCCGACCGCCGGTGGCGGGGAAAGCACGGAATCGCTGCTCGGGACCGGCGCCGATGCGGCCTTGACGACCGAGACGCTGCCTGCGCCGCCCTGGCTTTGCGGATCGGCGATGCCGACGATGTCCACATTCGTTTTGGCCGCGCCGCCGGCGAGGTTGAGCGGCTTCAGGCCGCGTGCGCCGTAGATGTGCAGAAGCGCCAGGCCGCGTTCCTTGTCCTCGGCGAGACGGTCGGCGCTGCCATGGCCTGCGATGGTGATCGCGAGGCAGCCGTCGGTGACGAGGCGGTCGGCGACGATCGCGCCGTCGTCCGTGACGACGACGCCGGTGCCGTATTCAACCGTCTTGCGCGGCGGCGGCCCGGCCTGCGGTCCTGCCGGGAACGGATTGAACGCGCTCGACATCGCAATGACGACCGGCTCGACCGTGTTCTCGGTCGCCTGGTCGTAGAGGATCGTCATGGTGCGCACTTCGTCGCCTTTAAAGGTGCCGCGCACGTAGAATTTCTTCAGGCCCTGCAAGCCCGACAGCACGAAGAAGTCGGGCTTCACGACGGTGTAGTCGACCTTGCGCCCTGACGGCTCCTTCTCCAGTTCCGCGAGCTTCGCGGTGGTCGGGTTCGCCTCCTTGCGGCGGCTGAGCAGCACCTGCACGGTTCCCGTCGGGGACGTCCATTTCGAGCCATTGGCGTCGCTCGTCTGCTGCGGCACCAGTTTGGAGGGAATGCCGAGCCGCGCGCCGCTGGTCGGCTCCGTCACGATCTTCCAGCCGACGCCGTCCTGCTTCTTTCGCGCCGTCTCGGCGAGCGCTGTGCGCTCCTGCGGATTGAGCACGCCGGTCGGCTTGCCGCCTTTTGCCTTCTGGTATTCCTTGATGGCGTTGACCATGCGATCGCTGACGTCGCCGGTGATGGCGCCGTTGTACTGGCCGACCCAGGCGAGGTCGGATTGCAGCGCCAGCCGCTCGGCCTTTGCCATCGCGTCCGCCGTCGCCGCGGGCGTCTGCATGGCCGGTGGCTGGATCGGCACGGTCTGCACCGTCTTCGGCTTGGCGCCGGCGACCGGCGACGTCGTCATCTGGGCGTTCGCAGCCGTGGCAGCCGCAAACACGAGGGTTGCCGTAAGCATCGATCTCATGACAAATCCAACCAGCCCATTGAACGCACTGCCATTGAAGCACATCTCGTTGGTCGCGAACAATGTTGGGGTGGTTCAGGCCTAAGGTCGAGCCGCGTATGCAGTCCTCATTCCGAGGAGCGGCCGAAGGCCGCGTCTCGAAGGATGGCAACGGGCGGCAGTCGGGCCTTCATGGTTCGCCCGGCGATGCGCAGCATCGTCCGGAGACGGCGCTTCGCGCCTTCTCACCATGAGGGGATGGGGCGATGGCTCGGTAGGAGAGACAAAAGACGATGCTGAGCCCGGACGAACTGGAACGCTATGCCCGCCATATCGTGCTGCGCGATGTCGGCGGCCCGGGCCAGGCCGCGCTGAAGCGGGCTTCCGTGCTGGTGATCGGCGCCGGCGGCCTCGGCGCGCCCGCCCTGATGTATCTGGCCGCGGCTGGTGTCGGCACGCTCGGCGTGGTCGATGACGACGTGGTGTCGCTGTCGAACCTGCAGCGGCAGGTGATCCACACAACGCCTGATATCGGCAGGCACAAGGTCGAGAGCGCCGCCGAACGGATCGCGGCCCTCAATCCCCATGTCCGCTTCGTCGGCCATGCCACCTGGCTCAACGCCGACAATGCGCTCAGCCTGATCGGCGACTACGATCTCGTGCTGGACGGCTCGGATAATTTCTCGACGCGCTATCTGGCTTCGGACGCCTGCTTCTTCGCCAAGCGGCCGCTGATCACCGCCGCGCTCGGAACCTTCGACGGCTCGCTCACGACCATCCGCGCGCATGAGAGAAACGAACAGGGCGAATTCAACCCGACCTATCGCTGCCTGTTTCCGGAGGCGCCGCCGCCCGGCACGGTCCCGGCCTGCGCGGAGGCCGGCGTCATGGGTGCGCTGGCGGGCGTGCTCGGCTCGATGATGGCGCTGGAGGCGATCCGCGAGATCGTCGGCTTCGGCGAGGGCCTCGTCGGCCGCCTCCTGATGATCGATGCGCGCGCGATGCGCTTCGAGACGCTGCGCTATGCGCGCGATCCCGCGAATCCGCTCAACGGCGACGGGCCCGTGGTCAACGACCTCAGCGCCCATCGCAACTGAGTACGGTGCTCAGGTCGTCGCCGCCTTCTCGCTGTCGAGATGCGCCATCTGCTCGGCCGCATAGCGCGTGCCGGACGCGACATCCGGCGGGAAGGCCTTTGCCAGCGCGGCAAGATGCGCGGATGTCAGAGTCACCTGCGTTGCCCCCAATGCTTCGGTGAGACGCTTGCGGGTGCGGGCGCCGACCAGCGGCACGATCGCCTTGTCCTGCGCAGAGACCCAGGCGATCGCGACTTGTGCCGGCGTTGCGTCGACATCGGCGGCGATGACGCGCAGCTGCTCCACCAGCGCGAGATTGGCGTCGAGGTTCGCGCCCTGAAAGCGCGGCGTCATCAGCCGGTAGTCGCGGCCAGCCTTGCCGGACTCCTTCGACCAATGGCCGCTGATCAGGCCGCGCGCGAGCACGCCGTAAGCGGTGATGCCGATGCCGAGCTCGCGGCAGGTCTTGAGGATGTCGCGCTCGATGCCACGCTCGATCAGCGAATATTCGATCTGGAGATCGGCGATCGGATGCACCGCATGTGCGCGGCGGATGGTGTCTGAGCCGACCTCGGACAGGCCGATATGCCTGACATAGCCTGCCTTCACCATGTCGGCGATGCCGCCAATCGTCTCCTCGATGGGGACGTTGGGATCGAGACGCGCCGGGCGATAGATGTCGATGTAGTCGGTGCCGAGCCGCTGCAGCGAATAGGCCAGAAAGTTTCTGGTCGCAGCCGGTCGCGAGTCGATCCCGGCGAATTCACCGGCGGGCCCGCGCAGGGCGCCGTACTTGACGCTGAGCTGCACTTTTTCGCGCGGCACATCCTTCAGCGCCTCGCGGAGCAGCATCTCGTTGTGGCCCATCGCGTAGAAATCGCCGGTGTCCAGCAGCGTGATGCCGCCATCGAGCGCCGCATGGATGGTGGCGATGGCTTCGCCGCGATCGGCCGGGCCATAGACCTCGGACATGCCCATGCAGCCGAGGCCAAGGGCGGAGACGGTGGGGCCGGTCGAACCGAGTTTGCGTTGTTCCATGATGGCTCTCCTCGAGTAGGCGGCGGTGGCGCCGCGTGACGAGGCCAGATATGCGCCTCCTTAATTACGCTGATAATCTGGACAATTGAGAATAGCTTGTTCACATTAGCGAACAATGGCCGAGCCCGACCTGCGTGATCTCGACGCCTTCGTGACGATTGCCCGTACCCGCAATTTCCGGCGCGCGGCGGTCGACATGCGCGTGTCCGTGTCGGGCCTGAGCCAGCGGCTGCGGGACCTCGAGGAGCGTCTCGGCGTCCGCCTGATGAACCGGACCACCCGCAGTGTCGCGCTGACCGAGGCGGGCGAACTGCTGCTCTCCCGGGTGGGGCCGGCGCTGCGGGATGTCGGCGATGCCCTGGACGAGGTGCGGGGCCTGCGTGAGGTCGCCTCAGGCCGGCTGCGCATCAACGCACCGCCGCCGGCGGTCGATCTCGTGCTCGCGCCGATGGTCGGCCCGTTCCTGGGCGCGCACTCGCAGGTCGATCTCGACATCGTTTCCGAAAGCGGCTTCGTCGACATCGTCAGCGCCGGCTTCGACGCCGGCGTGCGCTATGGCGAGCATCTCGCGCAGGACATGGTGGCGATCCCGTTGAGCGGCCCGCAGCACTATGTCGTCGTCGCTTCGCCTGATTACATCGCGCGCCGCGGACGACCGAGACATCCGAAGGATCTGCTCGACCATGATTGCATCCGCGCGCGCTACTCGAGCGGCGTCATGCACGATCTGGAATTCGAGAAAGACGGCCAGATCGTCAAGGTCGATCCGCCGGCAAAGCTGATCTCGACCAACATGAACCTTGCGATGCGCGCCGCGCGCGATGGCGTCGGCATCTGGGCGACGCTCGATGGTTATGTCGGTGAAGCCGTGAAATCCGGCGCGCTGGTCAGCCTGATGGAAGACTGGTGCGAGCCGTTCCCGGGCCCGTTCCTGTACTATCCAAGTCGGCGCCAGACGCCGCCCGCGCTACGCGCATTCATCGATTTCGCCGCGGATTGGCGCAAGCGCGAAACGCGCAGCAAATAAGCCTCAGAGCATGCTGGGCAGCACGCGATCCGGCGGCTTGTGCGCATCGAGGAAGGTGCGGATGTTGATGATCACCTTCTCGCCCATCTCGACACGGCCTTCGATCGTGGCCGAGCCCATATGCGGCATCAGCGTCACCTTGCCGGCCTTGGCGAGCCGCACCAGCTTCGGGTTGACCGCGGGTTCGTGCTCGTAGACGTCGAGGCCGGCGCCGGCGATCTCGCCGCCTTCGATCAGCTTGATCAGCGTGTCCTCGTCAGTGACTTCGCCGCGCGCGGTGTTGACGATGTAGGCGTCTTTCCGGATCAGCTTCAGCCGCCGCGCCGAGAGCAGATGATAGGTCGCCGGCGTGTGCGGGCAGTTCACCGAGACGATGTCCATCCGCGCCAGCATCTGGTCGAGGCTTTCCCAATAGGTGGCGCCGAGCTCTTCGGCGATGACGGGCGCGACGGGACGGCGGTTGTGATAGTGGATCTGCAGGCCGAAGGCGCGGGCGCGGCGCGCCACCGCCTGGCCGATCCGGCCCATGCCGATGATGCCGAGGCGCTTGCCGCCGATGCGATGACCGAGCATCCAGGTCGGCGACCAGCCGGCCCAGGGCTTTCCTTCGGTCAGGATCGAGGCGCCTTCGATCATCCGGCGCGGCACGGCGAGGATCAGCGCCATGGTCATGTCGGCGGTGTCCTCGGTCAGGACCTTCGGCGTGTTGGTGACGGTGATGCCGCGGGCATGCGCGGCCTCGACGTCGATATTGTCGACGCCGTTGCCGAAATTGGCGATCAGGCGCAGCTTGCAGTCGGGCTGGTTGACGATGTCGGCGTTGATATGGTCGGTGACGGTTGGAACCAGCACGTCGGCGGTGCGCGCGGCTTCCGCGAGCTGCTCGGCGGACATGGGCGTGTCCTCGAGATTGATCCGCGCGTCGAACAATTCGCGCATCCGCGTCTCGATCGAATCCGGCAGCTTGCGCGTCACGACAACGAGGGGCTTTTTCTTCACCGACATGTCCTGCTCTCATGAGGCGTCGCAGGCCGCCTCTGTCGCCAAAGGCCGGTCGTTGAGGCCTCATTAACCCGGTTGTTCGACACTGCCCTTGCCGTGTCCGTCCCCGGCGTTTCCTCCAAGCTCTCCCGATACTTCCGGCCGGAAAATCGGGCCAAACTGGTTGTTCAAGGGCCCGTCCTCTCTAGCAGAAGGCCGGGCCAAGACAAGAACCACGGGGTCAAGGCTTTGAGGATCGGGCTGGGAACACCCGCGTGGGGCGGGAGAGGGCTGCGGCAGGTTTTGGATTTTTGGAGTGAGGACCTGGCTCGGCCGGGTCCTTGACGGGAGACGGGTTGATGGCGTTGGGGCGTTTTTGGTCGGTGATGGCGCTCGTTTGCACCTGGTTGAGTGCCTCGGTTGGCCCCTCGCATTCGGCCAAGGACAGCACTCCGCAGACCGCCAGCGGCTTGCCGGTGCCGCGCTACGTCAGCCTCAAATCGGATCACGTCAACGTCCGCGGCGGTCCGACCAAGGACAATGACGTCGCCTGGGTCTATACCCGCGCCGGCCTGCCGGTCGAAATTACCGCCGAGTTCGAGAACTGGCGCCGGGTCCGCGATTCCGAGGGCGCCGAAGGCTGGGTCTATCACTCGCTGCTGTCGGGCCGCCGCACCGCGGTCGTCACCATGAAGCACAAGGACGAGCTCGCCCCGATCTACGACCGCGCCGATCCCGACAGCGCGGTGGCTGCAAAGCTCCAGGCCGGGGTCGTCACGCAGGTGAAGAAGTGCACTGCAAACTGGTGCCGCGTCACCGGCAACGGCTTCGATGGCTGGATCCAGCAGGAGCGCCTCTGGGGCGTCTATTCGGACGAGCAGGTGAATTGACGGCTTGAAGGCGGGGCGCAACTATTGCCCCGACGTCATGCCCGGGCTTGTCCCGGGAATCCACTTACTTGCATGCTTAGCCCAAGAACGTGGATGGCCGGGACAAGCCCGGCCATGACGACGAATTCAAACTAGCTTTGGATCGATCTCAGCGCTTCTTGCGCAGCCGCACGACCATGTCGATGCGCGCGATCTCGTAACCCTCGGGCACCTCCGGCATCTTGGACAGTGCCAGATGCGGATCCTCGATATCGACCAGCTCATGGCTGTTCTCGAGGTAGTAGTGGTGGTGGGTGGTGACGTTGGTGTCGAAATAGGTCTTGGTGCCGTCGACACTGACCTGGCGCAGCAGGCCGGCATCGGTGAGCTGGTTCAGCGTGTTGTAGACGGTGGCCAGCGACACCGGAACCTTGGCCAGGGTCGCTTCCTCGTAGAGCATTTCAGCCGTCAGGTGACGTGCACCCTTGCCGAACAGAAGCCAGCCGAGCGCCATACGCTGACGCGTCGGACGCAGCCCGGCGGACTGGAGCATTTCATTGACGTCGTGCCAGGGGCAGCCGGTCAGCGCCGGCTGGCGGCCCGACAGAAGGGCCGCAGTATGGACGTCGTCGTCGTGATGGGGCGCGGTATTCTCGCTCATTTCCAGATTTCGGGCACGCGTGAACAATATCTCTAATCAATATAAGAACAGAAAGATGCAGATGCAAGTTTCTCGCAACTAGAGAGGTTCTAATCAGCCTTGAGGATTCTAGTCAGGCTTGGAACCGAGCCCGGATCGCGTCATTTTACCTTCATGGATGCGCTTTGCTACCCGAAATGCCCTGTGTTAGAGAGCGCGCGGTTCCGCTTAGCCGATTTTGGCGCAGCCGGGCAGAGTGGCCCGGTCGGCAGTCCATCCGGGGCATGCGGGAGCCGCGCCTGACCATGGCAGTTGGCGTTGCTCTCCGACCGAGACGGGGCCCATTTTCGCCAAAGAATGCCGCTCAATCGGAATTCAAACAGAGGCTCGTGCATGCTGAACAGGCGCAACGGTTACGAATACGAAGATCTGCTGGCCTGTGCCCGCGGCGAGATGTTCGGCCCGGGCAATGCCCAGCTGCCGTTGCCGCCGATGCTGATGTTCGATCGCATCACGGAGATCAACGAGACCGGCGGGGAGTTTGGCAAGGGCGTGGTGCGCGCCGAGCTCGACGTGAAGCCCGACCTCTGGTTCTTCGGCTGTCACTTCAAGAATGATCCGGTGATGCCCGGCTGCCTCGGCCTCGACGCGCTGTGGCAGATGGTCGGCTTTTATCTGGGTTGGACCGGGGGCGAAGGCCGTGGGCGCGCGCTTGGTCTGAACGAATTAAAGTTCAGCGGCCAGGTGCTGCCGGAGGCGCGCAAGGTTGTGTACAACGTCGATATCAAGCGCGTGATGCGTTCAAAGCTGGTGCTCGGGATCGCCGACGGATGGCTTTCGGTCGATGACCAGATTATTTATCGCGCCAAGGACCTCAAGGTCGGCCTGTTCAAGCAGGGCACCGACCTGGGCTGAGCGCATCACCACGAAGACAACGAGCAAGAAGACAACGAGCAGGGCGAGGCTGTCATGAGGCGGGTTGTGGTCACCGGGATGGGCATCGTCTCGTCGATCGGAAACAACACCCAGGAAGTGCTTGCGAGCCTTCACGAGGCGAAGTCGGGCATTTCTCGGGCTGAAAAATATGCCGAGCTCGGCTTTCGTTCGCAGGTGCAGGGTGCGCCGACGCTCGATCCCGCAACCGTGGTCGACCGCCGCGCGATGCGCTTCCTCGGCCAGGGCGCGGCTTGGAATCACGTCGCGATGGAGCAGGCGATCCAGGACTCCGGTCTGAGCCCGGAGGAAGTCTCCAACATCCGCACCGGCATCATCATGGGCTCCGGCGGTCCGTCCGCCCGCACCATCGTCGAATCCGCCGACATCACCCGCACCAAGGGACCGAAGCGCGTCGGACCATTCGCGGTGCCGAAGGCGATGTCGTCCACGGCCTCCGCGACGCTTGCGACCTGGTTCAAGATCAAGGGCGTGAATTACTCGATCTCCTCGGCCTGCGCGACGTCAAACCATTGCGTCGGCAATGCCTATGAGACGATCCAGATCGGCAAGCAGGACGTCATCTTCGCCGGCGGTTGCGAGGAGCTGGACTGGTCGCTGTCGGTGCTGTTCGACGCCATGGGCGCGATGTCCTCGAAGTACAACGACACTCCCGCTACGGCCTCGCGTCCCTACGACGTCAACCGCGACGGCTTCGTCATCGCCGGCGGTGCCGGCGTGCTGGTGCTGGAAGAGCTCGAGCATGCCAAGGCGCGCGGCGCCCGCATCTACGGCGAGATCGTCGGTTATGGTGCGACCTCGGACGGCTACGACATGGTGGCACCGTCTGGCGAAGGCGCCGAGCGCTGCATGCGCATGGCGATGTCGACGGTGAAGACCAAGGTCGACTATATCAACCCGCACGCCACCTCGACACCGGCCGGCGACCCGCCGGAGATCGACGCGCTCCGCCGCGTGTTCGGTGCCGGCGAGAAGTGCCCGCCGATCTCGGCGACCAAGGCGCTGACCGGCCATTCGCTGGGCGCGACCGGCGTGCAGGAGGCGATCTATTCGCTGCTGATGATGAACAACGGCTTCATCTGCGAGAGCGCCCACATCCAGGAACTCGATCCCGTCTTCGCCGACATGCCGATCGTGCGCAAGCGCATCGACAACGTGAAGATCGGCACCGTGCTGTCGAATTCGTTCGGCTTCGGCGGCACCAACGCCACGCTGGTGTTCAGCCGGATGGACGTGTGAGCCCAGCACGATGTCATGCCCCGGCTTGACCGGGGCATCCAGCACGCTGCGGCTTCTCGACCTAGCACAGCTGTCTCGGAATACTGGATGCCCCGCCTTCGCGGGGCATGACCTCGGAATAGCGGAGTTACGAGGCAATGGAAGGTTTGATGAAGGGCAAGCGCGGCCTGATCATGGGCGTCGCCAATGATCATTCGATCGCCTGGGGCATGGCGAAGACGCTGCATGCGCACGGCGCCGAGCTCGCCTTCACCTTCCAGGGCGAGGCCCTCGGCAAGCGCGTCAAGCCCCTGGCGGAATCGCTCGGTGTGGATCTGGTGCTGCCCTGCGACGTCGAGGACATCGCCAGCGTCGATGCAACCTTCGATGTCTTGCGCGAAAAATGGGCCAAGCTCGATTTCGTCATCCACGCCATCGGCTTTGCCGACAAGAACGAGCTGAAGGGCCGCTACGCAGACACCAGCCGCGAGAATTTTTCGCGCACCATGGTGATCTCCTGCTTCTCGTTCACGGAAGTCGCAAAGCGCGCCGCCGAGCTGATGACCGACGGCGGCAGCATGATCACGCTGACCTTCGGTGCCTCCGAGCGGTCCATGCCGAACTACAACGTGATGGGTGTCGCCAAGGCGGCGCTGGAAGCCTCCGTGCGCTATCTCGCCTCCGATTTCGGACCGCGCGGCATCCGCGTCAACGCGATCTCCGCAGGTCCCATCCGCACGCTGGCCGGCTCCGGCATCGGCGAGGCGCGCGCGATGTTCGCCTTCATGCAGAAGCATTCGCCGCTCCGCCGCGGCGTCACTCTCGAAGAGCTCGGCGGCTCGGCGCTGTATCTCTTGTCGGATTTGTCCGGCGGCGTCACCGGCGAGATCCATTATGTCGATTCCGGCTACAACATCGTGCTGATGCCGCGGCCGGACGATATGAAGGCGGAATAGCCGCGACACCGCCTTCCGCCCCACGATCATGGGGCTGACTCCACCATCCAATTGTGCTTGCTGCTCCCCGGTGGCGCCGCAGGGTCGTATCCTCTGCGGTTGGGGAGGAGCGATCGTGCCAAGGCTGCATGCGATTTATCGCGCGAGCGCGCTGGCGTCCGCGGCGGGCGCGGTGCTGCTGTGCGGCGGTTCGCATGCCCTGGCACAGTCGGCGATCTGGGACACGACCCTTTCCAACACAAGCTGGTACGTCCCGACGGCGCAGCTATTGGCCTATGCATCGCCGAAGACCGGCTTCGCCAACCCGATCCCGATCGGCGACCAGACCCTGTGGTCGCTCGCGACCGCGACCAACGGCTCGTTCACCGGAACGAGCGTCGCGCGGCTCAAGATGGGCCCCGCGCTTCTGACTGACACCTCGACGATCCAGGGCTTCGTCACCACCGCGGGCCAGATCACGATGCTGTTCACGCCGACCGCGGGCGGTGCCACGACGGTGGGTCTGGGTCATATGAGGACCGTCGGCGGCGTGGCCTCGATGGAGATGCAGATGATCACGGGCGACAGCGTGCTCGTGACGCATTGGGCCTACATGCTTCCCTACGATCCCGCGACCTTCACGCCGCCCGCTTCGCAGCCCGTGCCCGCCAACTCCGTCCCGCAATGGGCGTGGACCTCGGGCACGCCGTGGCGGATTTCGAGCAATGCCTTGTTCGGCACCTCCGCGCCCGGCCGCTTCGTCATCACCAACTACCAGAACGGATATTTTTGGGGCGCGGGCGTCGCGCCCGCGGGCAGCGGCGCTGCCAACTTCACGCTGCTGGGATCCGTGACGCCGGAGGGCAACGTGCTCTTCAACACGCTCTCGAAAGGCACGCTTGCCAGCCTCTACGGCGTAGCCGGCGGCGATGCCTCGGGCGCGCAGATGCTCGTCAGCACCTATGATCTCTCGGGCAATCCGACCGGCGGCATCGCCTATCTCTCCCTGGTGCGCCCTTATGCCGAAACGCTTCAGGCGCAGAACAGCCGCGCGGGCCTGGGGGCAGCCGATATGCTCTATCGGTTGTCGGCGACCTCGCTTGGCTGGACCAGCGGCATGGCCACCGGCTTCACGGCGCTCGACAATCTCAGCGGGTCCGCTCTCGTCAACGCGGTCAACCAGACCCTGCCTGTTCTCACCGGCGCGGCATCGCAGGCGACCTACGCCACGCAGCGCGCATTCCAGCAGGCTATGACCGGGCGTTTGGACGATTTGCTCGGGCTGAATTCCGGCGTCACGCCCGAGCGACATGTCTGGATGAAGCCGCTCGGCGGCAGCACCCGGCAAGGCGGCGTCGACGGTGTCACCGGCTATAACGCCTCCGGCGGCGGCATTGCGATCGGTGCGGACACAACGATCTTCCCGCGCGCGATGCTGGGCGGCGTGTTCGCCTATTCACATCAGGCCATCACCGGTAGCGACGCCGCCGTCCCGAACCGACTGGCCGTCGATTCCTATTCTGCGGGTCTCTACGGTGCCTATGCACTCGGCCATGGCATTCGGGTCGATGGC
Source organism: Bradyrhizobium sp. U531 (assembly GCF_051710265.1). Lineage (NCBI taxonomy): Bacteria > Pseudomonadati > Pseudomonadota > Alphaproteobacteria > Hyphomicrobiales > Nitrobacteraceae > Bradyrhizobium > Bradyrhizobium sp. U531. The sequence continues at coordinate 323,812 of NZ_JASVEN010000002.1, read as the reverse complement.
CAGCTCGATGGCGCGCTCAACGACAATGGCGAGAGCCGCTCGCTCACCTTCGTCAACGGCGTCGCTGGCGCCGGTTATCGCTCCTATAGTGGCCATGCGGGCGTCGGCATCGCCAAGCTGATCCCGGTCGAGCCGCGACTTACGATCGCGCCGTCGCTGCGGCTGGACTATGGACAGGTTCGCTCGCCAGCCTATCAGGAGGGCGGCGCGGGCGGCTTCAGTCTCAACGTGGATTCGCAAATCTATCGCGAGCTGACGGTGACGGCAGGGTTGAAGAGCGCGTACCGGATCACGAAGCAAGTCCATCTCACCGGGGAGGCCGGCGTCGGCTACAACACGTTGAACCAGGGGCTGCAGATCAAGTCGGCGTTTGCGGGCGGTGGCGATAGTTTCGTCACCAGCGGCCTTGCGCTATCGCCCTGGATCTACTCGACCGCGCTGGGCCTCGTTGCGACCGACGGTAAGGGCTTAGATCTCGGTATCCGCTACGGTGTTGCGGCGACATCCTCCGGACTGCTGCAGCAGTCCGGGCTCGCCGTCCTCAAGATCAAATTGTAAATGCGCCGTCTCACCCCGCCGCGATCTTCTCCGCGCGCTGGAATGCCGGCCGTGCCGTGCACCGCGCCAGATAGGCATCGAAGGCCGGGCGCGACGGCACCATCTTGAACAGGCGCACCGCGAAGTTCAGGCCCGAGCCGATCGTGATGTCTGCGGCGGAAAATTCCTCGCCGAGAATCCACGGTCCCTTCGTGAGCGCGGCTTCCAGCACGTCGAATACCTGCGTCGCGCTGCCCCAGGCCGCGGTCGAGGTCGGGATCTCGATCTTGGTGAAGATCTGGATGATGGCGGGCTCGATGCAGCCCGGCGAGAAGAACAGCCACTGCAAATAGCGCGCGCGGCGCGGGTCGGTCACGGCGGGTGCGAGCTTGGTCTCCGAGTAGCGATCGGCGATGTAGGCGCAGATTGCCGAGGCCTCGCCGAGTGCGGCATCGCCGTCGGTCAGCGCCGGCACCTTGCCCATCGGGTTGACTTTGAGGAAGTCCGGCGCCTTCTGCGCGCCGGTCGAGATGTCGGTCAGCACGCGCTCATAGGGCAGGCCGCTCTCTTCCATCAGCCAGAGCGTCGTGAACGAGCGTGAGCGGGGCGACCAATAGAGCTTGATCATTGCGGGAACCTTTCATCGGCGGAAGGCTGGCAGCGTGCAATTCATGCCGCGTTTGCAGCGTCTCCGCAACGCACTACGGTTGGGCAGATGCCAACCGGCGTAAACGACATATGGGTCAACGTTGTTCAGTGTCGCTTTGGCGTACTGCTGGTCGACGTCCAAGCAAGAGTGGCAGCGTCTTGTCGAGACTTTCCGCCAGCATGGCGCGCACACCGTCGCGCAGTGCGGGATTGCCGGCGGCATCCTCAGGGCGCGTCGGAAACGATTCTGCGGGCAACTCGCGATAAGGGCCGCCGACGAGCTTGCCCAAAAACCTCTGCACCGCCAGGGAATGATCCAGGTTGATCAGCGCAGAGCTCTGTCTGACGATGGCAAAGTCGCGCCCGTCAAAGATACGGATAAACGCCAGGGCGTGGAGAAAGATGCGCCGCCCGAGCACCGCATCCTGGTTGAGGATGCCGAAGCCGCGGACCGTATAGCTTGATGACCCGATCGGACTGATTGCATTGAGGATCTGGATGTAGTGCCGGCAGTTTGTTCCTTTCACGGCCTCGCGTATGTATCCGGCCAGCTCCGCGTTGGGATCGCGGGCCAACCTGTCTTTCAACGTGTCCTTTGACTCATCGCGGGGAGGAAATTTCGCCGGATTGTAGGAGATTCTCAGAACGGATGCGCCGGCAGGGATCGCGGCGCGAGCGCGCGCGAAGATCAGATCGCTCAGTCCCCAGCCTGGGATCGGGACCACCGTCTTCTTGTTCTGAAATATGGTCAGGCCGGTCGTCTGCACGGTGAACTCATCGCCGGTGGTGACGACGACACCGAAGTCGCACGAGCCGCCGGCCACGGGAGCGGACTTGCCCGTCGCTTCACGCCGCGTGGTTATCTTGCCGGTGGCTTGTTTGACGGTTGGTCGCGCCGTCTCCGATTGGACCTGCGCCCACGCCTGAGTTGAAAAACTCCAGAGGATGATCGCGATCACGGACAGCCGGGTCATGATGCTGAACACGGTTGTGTTAGCGGGCGCGGCCAAATTTGATCCTTTGGCGTGTCGCGTTGGCAAAGGCGCTTACTCTTCCTTTAGATACCCCGGGAGGCTCCGGTCGAGCCTTTCCAAGACGAGCGCGCGCGTCCTCTCGCGCAGCGCCGCGTTGGTCGAAGCTGTCTCGGGCGGATCGGGGAACAGCGAGTTGTCGAGCTTGGTGATCGGGTCTTCAAACAGACGCATGTTTGCGGCGAGGTTCGCGCCGATGTCCGTAAGGGGGCGCTTGATCTGCTCGTAGCTGCGGCCGTCGATCAGCGGGATCGCAACATTGGCGAAAAGATGCGAGTGGCGGAGGACTTTGCCGAGCCCCTGATTGTAGGTGCCGATACCGTTCAGTGTCATGTTCGAGTTCGGCAGCTTCGTCTTGAATGTGGTTGCGACGAGATAGCGATTGCAATTCGCATTCGCGGTGAAGCTCTTCACGATCACCGGCAGACTCTCCTTGGGGTCCGGGATGAAGATCGCCTTCGCATGATAGAAGGGCTCGAAGGCGCCCTTGGGATAGGCGATCCTGCGCACCGAGGAATCATTGTTCGTCGCCGCGCGCACGCGCGCGAAAACCAGATCATCAAGGCCCCAGTCGATCGGAACCTCGTTCTCCTCAGCCTCGAAGATCGTCACCCCAAATTTCTGTACGGAGTAATGCTCTCCGATCACCGAGATCACGCCAAGACGGCACGGGCCGCTCTCGACCGCGGCCGTCGGCTTCGCAGACGGTTTGGCCTTCGGCGCTGCTTTCTTGGCAGCCGGCTTTGGTGGCACTGCAGGCTGCGCGGATGGCGCAGTGGTTGTCGGAGGAGTTTGCGCAGCGGCCAGGGTCAAAAGAGACAGCAGCGCGATCAGCGAGACAGCAATGCGGAGCATGGATTCCAAGAGATCTGCGGCGGGAGATTATCGGTCCCCGCCACACTAGGTGGGGATCGTGACAACCGCAAGCTGCACCCGCGTGTTGCTGCCTATCCAGCCGGCCGTTGCCGCTTCCACCGATAGTACTTCATCATGAAGCCGTTCGACGGCTCGATCGCTTCCTTCTCGAACACAAAACCTTCGCGCTCGTACCAGCGCCAGGCCTTTTCGTTTTCGCGCACGCAACGAAGATGCATCTCGTCCGGCATCTGCGTGCGCGTGAAGGCGAGCAGTTGCCGGCCGACCGACTGGCCCTGGTAGGCGGGCGCGACGAACAGCATGTCGAGATAGAGTCTTGGCACATGCAGCGCCAGCATGGCTGCGATGGTGCCGTCGTCGTCGGCGACGAACAGGCTCCAGCCGTCCGCGATCTCGCGCCGGATGCGTGCGCGCAAGTCGGCCAGCAGGGCGTCGCTGGCCTCGCCGAGGCCGGTCGAAACCCAGCTCTCCATCCAGACGCGGCCGACCTCGTCATATTCGTCGGGGCGCGAGGGGCGGATGACGGGCTGCGGCATCGACGGCTCAGGCGCGGTTGCGCGCGGCCTGCCGCGGGCGGGCCTTGCCCGCCGACAGGCACACGACTTCGGAGATCTGCAGCAGCTGCCGCGCCAGCGGGCTGGTCTTGCGCCAGACCATGCCGATGGTGCGCGACGGCTCGGGGTCGCGGAAGCGCGACAGCGAGACCGAGGCCGAGCGCGTCTCCACCGGCACCGCCATCTCCGGGATCAGCGTCACGCCGATGCCGGCGCTGACCATCTGCACCAGCGTCGACAGCGAATTGGCGTCCAGCATCTCGCGCGGCGGGGCGGACTGCATGTTGCAGAAGGACAGCGCCTGGTCGCGGAAGCAATGTCCCTCCTCGAGCAGCAACAGCCGCATCTCGCGCATCATCTCGCGCGAGGGCACCGGCGTGCCCTCCTCGGAGCCCGGCCGCACCAGCAGAAATTTCTCGTCGAACAGCGCGACCTCGGTGAGCGAGGGCTCGGACACCGGCAGCGCCACGATCGCGGTGTCGAGGCGGCCTTCCACCAGTTCCTGGATCAGGCGCGGCGTCATCGTCTCGCGCACGCGGATGTCGAGCTCGGGATGCATGCGCGTGAGATTCTTGGTGATCTTGGGCAGCAGATAAGGCGCGATGGTCGGGATCATGCCGATGCGCAGGCGGCCCGCGAAGCGGTCCTGCGAGGCGCGCGCGAAATCGCCGAGCTCATCGACCGAGCGCAAAATGTCGCGGACGCGCTGGGACAGTTCCTCGCCGAACCGGGTCAGTGCAACCTGACGCGCGCTACGCTCCAGCAGGAGGCCGCCGAGCGCTTCCTCCAACTCCTTGATCTGCATCGACAAGGCCGGCTGCGAGATGGAGCAGGACTCCGCCGCGCGGCCGAAATGGCCGTGGCGCGCCAGCGCATCGAAATACCGGAGCTGCCGCAGGGTGACGTTGATCATCAGTAAATCTTATTGCAGCGATCACTAAAGTCAACTTCCCCTGATCGAACGCGGAGCTTAGAGTGCTTCTACCTGGTCAAAGGCGCGAGTTCGACGCCACCAGAGGAGGTATTCATGGACGACTCTTCGAAGTGCCCGTTTTCGGGTGGAAAACGTGTGCCGGCGAACCGCGACTGGTGGCCGACCCAGCTCAGCATCGAGATGCTGCACAAGAATTCCGCCCTGTCCGATCCCATGGGCAAGGGCTTCGACTATGCCAAGGAGTTCAAGTCGCTCGATCTGAACGCGGTCATCAAGGACCTGACCGCGCTGATGACCGATTCGCAGGAATGGTGGCCCGCCGACTTCGGTCACTATGGCGGCCTCATGATCCGCATGGCCTGGCACAGTGCGGGCACCTATCGCACCACGGATGGCCGTGGCGGCGCCGGTGCCGGTCAGCAGCGTTTCGCCCCGCTCAACAGCTGGCCCGACAACGCCAACCTCGACAAGGCGCGCCGCCTGCTCTGGCCGATCAAGCAGAAGTACGGCCGCAAGATTTCCTGGGCTGACCTGATGGTCCTCGCCGGCAACGTCGCGCTGGAATCGATGGGCTTCAAGACCTTCGGTTTCGCCGGCGGCCGCACCGACGTGTGGGAGCCGGAAGAACTCTATTGGGGTCCGGAAGGCACTTGGCTCGGTGACGAGCGCTACAGCGGTGAGCGTCAGCTCGCCGAGCCGCTCGGCGCGGTGCAGATGGGCCTCATCTACGTCAACCCGGAAGGCCCGAACGGCAAGCCGGATCCGGTCGCCGCGGCCAAGGACATCCGCGAGACCTTTGCGCGCATGGCGATGAACGACGAAGAGACCGTTGCGCTGATCGCCGGTGGCCACTCGTTCGGCAAGACGCACGGCGCGGGCGATCCGTCGCTGGTCGGTCCGGAGCCGGAAGCGGGTGCGCTGGAAGACCAGGGCCTGGGCTGGAAGAGCAAGCACGCCTCGGGCCATTCGAGCGATTCCATCACCAGCGGTCTCGAGGTGACGTGGACCACGACGCCGACGAAGTGGAGCAACAACTTCTTCGAGAACCTGTTCAACTACGAATGGGAGCTGACGAAGAGCCCGGGCGGCGCGCAGCAGTGGACGGCCAAGGGTGCTGACGCGATCATTCCCGATGCCTTCGACAAGTCGAAGAAGCATCGGCCGACGATGCTGACCACCGACCTCTCGCTGCGCTTCGATCCGGCCTACGAGAAGATCTCGCGTCGCTTCCTGGAGAACCCCGCCCAGTTCGCGGACGCCTTTGCCCGTGCCTGGTTCAAGCTCACCCATCGCGACATGGGTCCGATCCAGCGTTATCTCGGCCCGCTGGTGCCGAAGGAGACGCTGATCTGGCAGGATCCGATTCCGGCCGTGAATCACGAGCTGGTCAGCGATCAGGACATCGCGGCGTTGAAGACCAAGATCCTGGCTTCGGGCCTCTCGGTCTCCGAGCTGGTCTCGACCGCCTGGGCGTCGGCCTCGACGTTCCGCGGCTCGGACAAGCGCGGCGGCGCCAATGGTGCGCGCATCCGTCTGGCTCCGCAGAAGGATTGGGAGGTGAACCAGCCGGCTCAGCTCTCCAAGGTGCTCGGCAAGCTCGAAGCGATCCAGAAGGACTTCAACGCTTCGTCGGGCGCCAAGAAGGTCTCGCTGGCCGACCTCATCGTGCTTGGCGGGTCCGCGGCGGTCGAGAAGGCTGCGAAGGATGCCGGCGTCGACGTCAAGGTCGGCTTCACGCCGGGCCGGATGGATGCCTCGCAGGAGCAGACCGACGCGGAGTCCTTCGCGCCGCTCGAGCCGCGGGCCGATGGCTTCCGCAACTATGTCGGCAAGCGGCATCAGTTCCTGCAGGAAGAAGAAGCTCTCGTCGATCGTGCGCAGCTGCTGAGGCTGAGCGGTCCCGAGCTGACCGTGCTCGTCGGCGGCCTGCGTGTGCTCGGTGCCAACGCGAACGGGTCGAAGCACGGTGTCCTCACCTCCAAGGTGGGCACGCTGAGCAACGACTTCTTCGCCAACCTGCTCGACATGAGCGTGCAGTGGACGCCGGCCGCTGACGGCAGCTACGAGGCTCGCGACCGCAAGACCAATGCCGCGAAGTGGACCGGCACGCGTGCCGATCTGATCTTCGGCGCGCACTCGCAGCTCCGCGCCTTCGCCGAGGTCTATGCCTCGTCGGATGCCAAGCAGCAATTCGCTGAGGACTTCGCCAAGGCCTGGACCAAGGTGATGAACCTCGATCGCTACGACATCGTTGCGTAAGGTGTGGCACCTCTCCCGCTTGCGGGGGAGGTGGCTCCCGTAGCCCGGATGGAGCGCAGCGCAATCCGGGACGCCGGTCCCGCATTCCGCTTCGCTATATGCGGGCTACGGACTGATCGACAAAACGGCGCAAAACAAAAAGGGCGGCCTCTCGGCCGCCCTTCGTGTTTCTGAATTGGCTTTAAAGCGGTTTACTCGCCGGCCGCTTCGCGCGGGGCCTTCTCGCCCTCGCCGCCCTTGCCTTCGAGGTCTTCGCCCGTGGTCTGGTCGACCACCTTCATCGACAGGCGGGTCTTGCCGCGGTCGTCGAAGCCGAGCAGCTTGACCTTGACCTTGTCGCCTTCCTTGACGACGTCGGAGGTCTTCTGCACGCGCGCCGAAGCGAGCTGGCTGATGTGGACGAGACCGTCCTTGGAGCCGAAGAAGTTCACGAAGGCGCCGAACTCCATGACCTTGACGACGGTGCCGTCATAGATCTGGCCGACTTCCGGATCGGACGCGATCGACTTGATCCACTTGATCGCGGCCTTCATGGCCTCGCCGTCGGAGGAGGCGACCTTCACGGTGCCGTCGTCCTCGATGTTGACCTTGGCGCCGGTCTTCTCGACGATCTCGCGGATCACCTTGCCGCCGGTGCCGATCACTTCGCGGATCTTGTCGGTGGCGATCTTGAAGGTCTCGATGCGCGGCGCGTATTCGCCGAGCTCGGCGCGCGCATTGGTGAGCGCCTTCGCCATCTCGCCGAGGATGTGGATACGTCCATCCTTGGCCTGGCCGAGCGCCACCTTCATGATCTCCTCGGTGATGCCCTCGATCTTGATGTCCATCTGGAGCGAGGTGATGCCCTGCTCCGTACCGGCGACCTTGAAGTCCATGTCGCCGAGATGGTCTTCGTCACCGAGGATGTCCGAGAGAACCGCGAAGCGCTTGTCTTCGAGGATCAGGCCCATCGCGATACCCGCGGTCGGCCGCTTCAACGGCACGCCGGCGTCCATCAGCGCGAGCGAGGCGCCGCAGACCGAAGCCATCGACGAGGAGCCGTTGGATTCGGTGATCTCCGAGACCACGCGGATCGTGTAGGGGAACTCGTGATGCGGCGGCAGCACCGGGTGGATCGCGCGCCAGGCCAGCTTGCCGTGGCCGATCTCGCGGCGCTTGGTACCGCCGAGGCGGCCGGTCTCACCGACCGAGTAGGGAGGGAAGTTGTAGTGCAGCAGGAACGTCTCTTTATACGTTCCCGACAGCGCGTCGATGTACTGCTCGTCCTCGCCGGTGCCGAGCGTGGTGACGACCAGGCCCTGGGTCTCGCCGCGGGTGAACAGCGCCGAGCCGTGGGCGCGCGGCAGCACGCCGACTTCGGCCACGATGTTGCGCACGGTCTTGCTGTCGCGACCGTCGATGCGCTTGCCGGTGTCGAGGATGTTCCAGCGAACGATCTTGGCCTCGAGCTCCTTGAACACGGCGCCGATGCGCAGCTTGTCGTATTTCGGCTCCTGCCCTTCGGGGAAGTAGTGGGCGATCACCTTTTCCTTGACCTTGCCGACCGCGGCGTAGCGATCCTGCTTGACCGGAATGGCGTAGGCGGCGCGCAGCTCCTGCTCGACGATCCCGAGCATTTCCTTCTCGAGCGCGGCATTGTCGATGACGGTGACTTCGCGCGGCTCCTTCGCGGCCTTCTCGGCCAGCTCGATGATGGCGTTGATCACGGGCTGGAAGTGACGGTGACCGAACATCACGGCGCCGAGCATGATGTCTTCGTTCAGCTCCTTGGCTTCCGATTCCACCATCAGCACGGCGTCGGCGGTGCCGGCGACGACCAGGTCGAGCTGGGTGTCGACCATCTCGTCGAGCGTCGGGTTGAGGATGAACTCGTCATTGGCGAAGCCGACGCGGGCGGCGCCGATCGGGCCCTTGAAGGGAGCGCCGGACAGGGTCAGCGCCGCGGACGAAGCCACCAGCGCGACGATATCGGGATCGTTCTCCATGTCGTGCGACAGGACGGTGACGATCACCTGGGTCTCGTTGCGCCAGCCGTCGACGAACAGCGGACGGATCGGACGGTCGATCAGGCGGGAGACCAGCGTCTCCTTCTCGGTCGGACGACCTTCGCGCTTGAAATAGCCGCCGGGAATGCGGCCCGCAGCGTAGGTCTTCTCCTGGTAGTCGACGGTCAGCGGCAGGAAGTCGACGCCTTCGCGCGGCGACTTCGCCGCGACGACGGTGGCGAGAACCACGGTCTCGCCATAGGTGGCGACGACGGCGCCGTCGGCCTGACGGGCGATTTTGCCGGTTTCCAGCTTGAGAGTGCGTCCACCCCAGTCGATCTCGACCGAATGCTTATTGAACATAGATGTCTTCTTTCATGGGTTCTCGAAAGAAGGACGGCTCGAAAAACAAAAACCATGCGCAAGATTGCGGGGCGCTGATCGGAGCGGGTGATCAGCGTCCTGCGATCCTGCCATGGTTTTTGGATTTCGGATGGCGTCCATCCCTTCGGGTCATACGGGCGCCTTGCCCGTTCTGCCCAGCCGCCGGATTGCTGCTGGACTGTCAGTCGGCACGAACGCGAACACCGAACCTGCGGTCTTCGCTCATCGTGCCCCGGATGCGAATCTTTGTCGGTTCGCACCCGACGCGCACGCAGCCTCGATCAAAAACCTTTAAACAAACGCTTTCGTTCGAAACCACACGCGAAAACGCGCGCCGTTGGGCGCGCGTAAGAACTCTTAACGACGAATGTTGTGCTTCTCGAGCAGCGCCTTGTAACGCGCCTCGTCCCGCTTCTTCAGGTAGTCGAGCAGCGAGCGGCGGGTCGAAACCAGCTTCAAGAGGCCACGACGCGAATGGTTGTCCTTCACGTGGGTCTTGAAGTGGGCGGTCAGGTTGTTGATGCGCTCCGACAGGATCGCGACCTGAACCTCCGGCGAGCCGGTGTCGCCGGCCTTGTTGGCATTCGTCTTGATGACTTCCGCTTTGCGTTCTGCGGCAATCGACATCGTCAATTTCTCTCGTTGCGACCGGGGCTGGCAGTCAGGCCGGTCAGGTTGAACACACGCTTGGGGATGATTTCGCCATTGCCAACTTCGGCAAGCGCCAAAAGACGGCCTGCCACCGTGACATAGACTGTGCCGCTACTTGTGGGCGCATCCCGTCCGCGCAACAAAACGGCTTGGCCCCGATGGAGCCTTGCCGCATCAGCCCGAGTGACGGCCAGTGCCGGGATGTCGTCCAGCGCGGTCTCAACGGGCATAAGCGCGTCCGCGAGGCTACCCTCGCCGGACGCGGCTCTATCGCACAAAGCCTCCAATTGATCCAGTGGAATCATGTCGTTCTCGTCGAACGGGCCGACCAGGGTCCGGCGCAGCGCGCAGATATGGCCGTAAGAGCCGAGAATCCGGCCCATATCGCGGGCCAGCGCCCGGACATAGGTGCCTTTGCCGCATTCGGCCTCGAACACGGCGTGGTCGCTATCCGGTTGATCTACAAGGGTTAAATGGTGAATCTCGACCGGACGGGGGGCCAGCTCGACGATCTCGCCGTCGCGGGCGAGGTCGTAGGCGCGCTCGCCCTGGACCTTGATCGCGGAATAGCGCGGCGGGATTTGCTCGATCACCCCGGTAAAGCGGGGCAGGAGGGCCAGAATGGCCTCCCGGGTCGGGCGCTGGTCGGAAGTCGCGGTCGGCCGGCCCTCGATGTCGTCGGTATCGCGCTCCTCGCCCCAGCACACCGTGAACTGGTAACGCTTGCGGCCGTCCATGACGAAGGGAACGGTCTTGGTGGCTTCGCCGAGCGCGATCGGCAAGCCGCCCGAGGCGAGCGGATCGAGCGTGCCGGCGTGTCCGGCGCGCTTGGCATTGAAGAGGCGCTTGAGCACCGCAACCGCCTGCGTCGAGGTCATGCCGATCGGCTTGTCGAGCACGACCCAGCCATGGACGTCGCGCCGGTCGCGGCGAACCTGGTTGCCCTTCTGCTGCTTGGCGCGCGGATCGTTGTTGACGCGGCGCGGCTCCTGCCGCGGCTCGGAATTGCCGCCGATCTCCGCAAAATTATTTTTCTGCACGTCGCGCTGGTCGGCCTGTTCGCCGCTGATCGTGTCGTGAGCCGGGTCCATCGTCATCGTTCTTCTTCCCGATCCGTCTCCGGATCCTGTTCCAAGTCCTGTTCGAGGTCCTTCTGCACCGCAGGTGTTCGCAAAAGCTTCTCGATCCGTTCCGCTTCGTCGAATCGTTCGTCGACGCGGAAGCGAAGGTCAGGTGCAAATTTCAGGTTAACGCGATGCGCGACTTCGCCGCGCAGGAATTTCTTGTTGCGCTCGAGCGCAGCGATGACGATCTCGGTGTCGCGGCCACCGAGCGGCATCACATAGACTGTCGCGAGTTTCAGGTCGGGCGACATCCGCACCTCCGGCACGGTGATGATGTGACCTTCGAGGTCCGCATCATGCACGTTGCCTTGCGCCAGAATATCGGCCATCGCGTGGCGAACCTGCTCGCCGACGCGCAACTGACGTTGCGAGCCTCCGCCGGGGGCGGAACTCTTCTTCTGATGATGCCGTGGCATTCTCGAAAATCACCTCGTCATGCCCGTGTTCGAGGCACGGGCATTGTCATGTGTCCTGTTGGAACGAAGAGGGGTGGATGGCCGGAAAAAAATCCGGCCATCGCACTCCCGCAATTTCAGTTCAAAAAGATCCGAACGCTTCGGTAAGATTTGGACTTACAGGGAGCGCTGGATCGTCTCCACGCGATAACACTCGATGACATCGCCTGCGCGCATGTCGTGGTAGTTCTCGAAGGCCATGCCGCATTCCTGACCGGACTGGACTTCCTTCACTTCGTCCTTGAAGCGCTTCAGCGTCGACAGCTTGCCTTCGTGCACGACGACGTTGTCGCGGATCAGGCGCACATTGGCGCCGCGTTCCACGGTGCCGTCGGTGACGCGGCAGCCGGCGACCTTGCCGACCTTGGAGATGTTGAAGATCTCCAGGATCGCGGCGTTGCCCAGCATGGTTTCGCGCAATGTCGGCGCGAGCAGGCCGCTCATCGCCTTCTTTATGTCGTCTACGAGGTCGTAGATGATGTTGTAGTAGCGGATCTCGATGCCGTTGCGCTTGGCGGCCGCAGCGGCCTCCTTGTTGGCACGAACCGAGAAGCCGAGGATCACGGCGTTGAAGCCTTCCGCGAGCGTCACGTCCGATTCCGAGATGCCGCCGACGCCGGCATGCAGGATGCGGGCTGCGACCTCGTCGGTGCCGAGCTTCTCGAGCGAGCCGAGGATTGCTTCCAGCGAGCCCTGCACGTCGGCCTTGATGATCAGCGGGAATTCCTTGCGGCCCGCCGTCTTCAATTGCGACATCATCTGCTCGAGCGAGCCGCGCATGCCGGAGATCGAGGCAGCCGCGTTCTCGCGCTTCTGGTGCGCACGGTAGCTGGTGACCTGGCGGGCGCGGGCTTCGTTCTCGACCACCGCGAGACGATCGCCGGCTTCCGGCGGACCGTTGAAGCCGAGCACTTCGACCGGCACCGAGGGACCGGCTTCCTGCACCGTCTCGCCCTGATCGGAGATCAGCGCGCGGACACGGCCCATTTCGGCGCCGGCGACGATGATGTCGCCGACCCGGAGCGTGCCGCGCTGGACCAGCACGGTCGCAACCGGACCACGGCCGCGATCGAGCTTGGCTTCGATCACGGTGCCTTCGGCCGGACGCTCCGAATTGGTCTTGAGGTCGAGGATTTCCGCCTGGAGCGCGATCATCTCGAGCAGCTTGTCGAGATTGGTCTTGTTCTTGGCGGAGACCTCGACGTCGACGACTTCGCCGCCGAACGATTCGACCTGCACCTCGTGCTGGAGCAGCTCGGTGCGCACGCGCTCGGGCTTGGCGTCGGGCTTGTCGATCTTGTTGATCGCAACGATGATCGGCACCCGCGCCGCCTTGGCGTGGTTGATGGCTTCGATCGTCTGCGGCATCACGCCGTCATCGGCAGCGACCACCAGAACGACGATGTCGGTGACCTTGGCGCCGCGGGCGCGCATCGCGGTGAACGCGGCGTGGCCGGGCGTGTCGATGAAGGTGATCTTCTTGCCGCTCTCGGGCGAGACGACCTGATAGGCGCCGATGTGCTGGGTGATGCCGCCGGCTTCGCCGGAGACCACGTTGGCATGACGGAGCGCGTCGAGCAGCGAGGTCTTGCCGTGGTCGACGTGACCCATCACGGTCACCACGGGCGAACGCGTCTCGGTGTCGGTGGAATCGTCGGTGACGTCGAACAGGCCTTCTTCAACGTCGGACGCGGCAACCCGCTTGACGGTGTGGCCCAGTTCTTCGGCGATCAGCTGCGCGGTGTCGGCGTCGATCACGTCGGTGATCTTGTGGATCGCGCCCTGCTTCATCAGCATGCGGATGATTTCCACCGCGCGCTCGGCCATGCGGTTGGCGAGCTCCTGGATCGTGATCGCTTCCGGAATGATCACCTCGCGGATGAGCTTTTCCTTCGGCTCGTTCGCGGCATGGCCCTTCAGGCGCTGGGTGCGGCGGCGGAACGAGGCGATCGAGCGCTCGCGCACGTCGTCGGCATTGAATGCGGTGACGACAGTCAGGCGGCCGCGCTCCTTCTGCGGGCCGGGCTTATGGGTCGGCTTGGGAGCCACCACGGGGCGCGCTGCGCCGCCGGGACCGCGGCGGATCTGGCGCGGACCATCATCCTCATCGGGACCGGCTGCGACCGCGGGAGCGCGACCAAGCGGGCCGCCTCCGGGCCGTGCAGTGGTCGTCCCAGGGCGTGCGGTCGTGGTTCCCGGGCGTGCGGTCGTCGTGGCACCACCGGGGCGCGGAGCGGGTGCGCCGGGACGCGGCGCGGGAGCAGCCGGCGCCGTCGCAGCAGCTGCGGGACGGGGCGCGGACGGCTGTTCGCCTTCGCCGAAGCGCTTCTTGGCCTCGGTCTCGGCCTTGCGCTTGGCTTCGTCCTCGTGACGGTGGCGCTCTTCCTCGGCCTTGCGGCGGGATTCGGCGGCTTCGCGCTCGGCGCGTTCAGCGGCTTCGCGAACGGCGCGGCGCTGAGCCTCTTCCTCGGCCTGGCGGCGCTCTTCGACTTCGCGCACCTTGGCATCGGCCAGCGCGCTGGCGCGGGCGGAGCGCTCGTCCTCGGTCAACGTCCGCAGCACCACGCCGGAGCCGGAATTGCGCGGGGGAGCAGGCGGAGCCGGGCGCGAGGGGGCGGGTGCGGGCGCGGCGGGTGCCGGCTTCGCCACTTCGGCCGCCTGCGGCTCGGGAGCGCCGGGGTTGCGGCGCTTGCCGCGCGTCTCGACCAGCACCTGCTTGCTGCGGCCATGAGCAAAGCTTTGGCGCACAGTGCCCGTTTCGACGCGCGGCTTGAGCGATAGCGTCTTGCTCGGAACGCTCAGCTTCTTGTCGCCAGGGGTCTTGGTATCAACCATTCAGCAGTCCTAATCCTGATTTTTCAGTGTTGTGCGTTGCCGCACAGTCCAATCGGGTGGTCGTTGTCTCTCAGAAATCCTGGCCGGGTTCTTCGGCAGTCTTGTCAGCGTCCGCCATCCGGTATCGGACCAGCATCTGGCTACGTGACAGGAATGACTTGCTCGCCGGGCCCGCGAGCACGGCAGCATGTATCACATTTGACCGGGTCAGTGCCAAATCCAATTCTACCGATTTCAGGGCGGTGATGACGGGAATCTGCGGCTTGGCGCCGCGATTTCCGGTATTTTGACGCGCCAGCGTGTCCAATTTGCGGATTCCGTCCGCGGCCCCGTCGCTGGCGTGGATCAGGACCTCGACCGTGCCTTCCCCGAGGGCGCTTTCGACCTTGCCGAAACCGGCCACGACCTGGCCGGCCTTGGCGGCGATCCCAAGGGCTTCGGTCACGCTCCGAACCAGGAGCGCCTCGATGTCGGCGGGAAGCGTCTGAGGGATGCGCAGCTCGCGCTTGAAGGCCTTGCTAAATTGGTGACGCCGGACGGCTTCCGCAACCACCTCGCGCGAGGCAGTCACCCACATGCCGCGTCCGGGCAGCTTGCGCTTGAGATCGGGAACTATCTCGTTCTGGGGGGATACGACGAAGCGGATCAGCTCGTCGATCGGCCGGACCTCGCGACTGACCGCGCACATGCGCATGGTCGCGGACCTTTCGGTCCGCGGGCCATGGTCGAGATCGTGGTCAGTGTCTGCGAGCATCCGGGCGACATTCTCCTTCGTCCCTAAGCCGGCTGATCTTCGCTGGCCTCAACCTCTTCGGTGGGCTTGGCAAGATCGGCCTCGGTGATCCAGCCGGCCTTGACGCGGGCCTGCATGATCATCGCTTCGGCGTCGTCACGGGAGATGTCGATACCATCCAGCGCACCGGCATGCTTGGTCGGCTCGCCGCCTTCCTTGCGCTCGGTCCAGCCGACCAGATCGTCGGTGGCGCAGCCGGCGAGGTCCTCGACCGACTTGATGTCGTTCTCGCCGAACTTCACCAGCATCTTGGAGGTGACGCCGGGCACGTCCTTGACGGCATCCTCGACGCCGAGCTCCTTGCGGCGTGCCTCGATCTCGGCTTCCTGCTGCTCGAGATATTCGCGGGCGCGGCTCTGCAGCTCCTGCGCGGTTTCTTCGTCGAAACCCTCGATGCCGGCGAGCTCCTTGAGGTCCACCATGGCGAGTTCCTCGACCGAGGTGAAGCCTTCGGACGCCAGCAGCTGGCCGACCACTTCGTCGACGTTGAGGGATTCCATGAAGACGCGGGTGGAGTTCTCGAAGTCGGCCTGGCGGCGCTCCGATTCCTCCTGCTCGGTCAGGATGTCGATGTCCCAACCGGTGAGCTGCGAGGCCAGACGCACGTTCTGGCCGCGGCGGCCGATCGCCAGCGAAAGCTGGTTGTTGGTGTCGGGGACGACGACCTCGATGCGCTCGCGGTCTTCGTCGATGACGACCTTGGAGACTTCCGCCGGCGCCAGCGCGTTGACCACGAAGGTCGCGATGTCGGGCGACCAGGGAATGATGTCGATCTTCTCGCCCTGCAGCTCGTTCACCACGGCCTGCACGCGCGAGCCGCGCATACCGACGCAGGCACCGACCGGATCCACCGAGGAATCGCGGGAAATCACGCCGATTTTCGCGCGCGAGCCGGGATCGCGGGCCACTGCCTTGATCTCGACGATGCCGTCGTAGATCTCCGGCACTTCCTGCGCGAACAGCTTGGCCATGAACTGCGGATGGGTGCGGGAGAGGAAGATCTGCGGGCCGCGGGTCTCGCGGCGGACGTCGAAGATGTAGGCGCGGACGCGGTCGCCGTTGCGGAACACTTCGCGCGGCAGCATCTCGTCGCGGCGGATGATGGCTTCACCGCGGCCGAGATCGACGATCACGCTGCCATATTCGACGCGCTTGACGACGCCGTTGACGATGTCGCCGATGCGGTCCTTGAATTCCTGATACTGCCGGTCGCGTTCGGCCTCGCGCACCTTCTGCACGATGACCTGCTTGGCCGATTGCGCGGCGATACGGCCGTATTCGAGCGGCGGCAGGGTGTCGGCGATGGTGTCGCCGACCTGGGCACCGGGATTGGCGCGCTGTGCGTCGACCAGCGAGATCTGGTTGGAGTGGTTCTCGACCTTCTCGACCACCAGCATGTGGCGCGACAGCCTGAGCTCGCCCTTCTTCGGGTCGATTTCGGCGTGAACGTCAGTCTCGCTGCCGTAACGGGCCCGCGCCGCCTTGGCGATCGCGTCTTCCATCGCCGCGATGACGATGCCGCGGTCGATCGATTTCTCGCGCGCAACGGCGTCGGCGATCTGGAGCAATTCAAGTCGATTGGCGCTGACTGCCATGGCTAGTCTCCTTGGTCAGGATCGATCTCGCCGCGCCGCGCGCGTTCGGCGGCAAGGCGATGTTTCTTGGTGTTGGTCGGAGCCGGCTTCTTTTGCTTTTGCGGCTTGGTGTTCTTGGTGGTTTTCGCGCTGATCTCGGCGTGCGGCGCCTGCGGCGGCTCGATGCCGAGATCCCTGCGCATCTGGCGCTCCTCGGCCTTGCCGCGGCGCATCGATTCCGCGATCAGCTCGTCGGTCAGCACGAGGCGCGCCTCGCCGATGTCTTCCATGGTCAGGAGAACGTCGGCATTGTCGCCTGCCTTGACGTCGTCGCGATGCAATTGAACGCGGTCGCCTTCGACGGCGCCGAGCTTGCCGCGGAACCGCTTGCGCCCCTCATGGGCGACCGCCATGTCGATCTTCACCAGATGGCCGGAATAGCGTTCGAAATCGGAGCGGCGCACCAGCGGGCGGTCGATGCCCGGCGAGGAGATTTCCAGCCGATAGGCGCGATCGATGGGGTCGGCGACGTCGAGCACTGGTGAAAGGGCCCGCGAGATCGCCTCGCAATCCTCGAGCTGCATCGAGCCGTCGGGCCGCTCGGCCATGATCTGCACGGTGCAGCCGGCTTCGCCGGAAATCCGGATCCGCACCAAGCGGTAGCCCATGCCCTCCAGCACCGGGCCGGCGACCGCGGACACCCGTGCCGCCGCGCCGGGCTCGACCACGAGTCTCGGCTCGGCCAGCAATTCGGCATCCGTGGAACCAGGGTTCGGTTCGGTCATGTCCAGGATCAGGCGCTCGATGGTTAAGGCTTGGTTACGATTTTCAAAGCCCGCTTCGGAACTTTCCCGACACGCGTCGGGGCGCATCTTCCGCCAAGCCGCGTTCAGGTAATAAAAAAGAGCGGGTCCTTTCGGGCCCACTCTCACTACGCGGATCGTATGAGAAGATGAATTGGCGCTGATATAGCGCTTTCTCCCCTCCCGGACAAGGCCTCTCGCAGGTCAAACGAGGCCTTTTTGCGCCCGATTCGCAGCGTCCCGAGCCTAACGCTTCTTTCACCTGGAGAGGCTAAATTCCCGGATTGTGGGGCGGCTTCGACCAAGGGCGCACCCGCGGCGTGCCCTGATCGAGTTGTTTACATGACCGTTGCCACGTCGCTCATTCCCGGACTGGACGATATCGTCAAACGCGGCGATCCGCGGCGACGCGGCGAGATCGCGCGCGCAATCTCCGAATTGTTTTTCCAGGATTCCGCCAATCTCCGTCCCGAGCTCATCGATCTCTTCGACAATCTCCTGATCGATCTCGTGCCGCATGCCGAGCTTGCCTCGCGCGCCGATCTCGCCGAGCGCTTCTCGCACCTGACCAACGCGCCGCCGCATCTGGTCAATCAGCTCGCGCGCGAAAACGAGATCATGGTGGCGGGCCCCGTGCTGCGCCGCTCGCCCGTGCTCGATGACTCCGCTCTGGTCGAGATCGCGCGGCTGAAGGGCCAGGGCCATCTGCTGGCGATGACGGAACGCCCGACACTGTCGTCTGAGATCACCGACGTGCTGGTCGAACGCGGCGATCGCGACGTGGTGCGCCGCGCCGCGGGCAATGCCGGTGCGGCGTTCTCGCCGGGCAGCTATTCCGAGATGATCAAACGCGCGGCGCAGGATGGGGTGCTGACGCTCAAGATCGGCCAGCGCAGCGATCTTTCGGGCGACCACCTCAAAGAGCTTCTCGACGGGACGCTCGACGTCATTCGCCGGCGTCTTTCCAGCGTGGTCAACCCTGCGCGCCAGGTCGAGATCAAGCGCGCGATGGCAGCGATCGAGGAAGCCGCGCTGCCGCCGGGGCCGCGGCGCGATTTCTCCGGAGCGCAGCGCACGGTGCTCACCTTGCATCGCGAGGGCCATCTCGGCGAGAGCGCATTGCTGGGCTTTGCCAAGGCGCACAAATACGAGGAATCGATCGCCTCGCTCTCGGCAATGTCCGGCGTCCGTCTTTCGGTTCTCGACCGCCTGATCTCGGGCGACCGCTACGATCCGATCCTCATCGTCGGCCGCGTGCTGAACCTGGGCTGGCCGACCGTGCGAGCGCTCATCCTGCTCTGGGACGGTTCGCAGCGCACGCCAGCCGATGCCGACATCGAGACCGCGCGCGTGAACTTCACGCGCCTGATGCCGACGACCGCCGAGCGCGTCGTGAATTTCTGGCGCAACCGGCAGACGATCTAAATTTTTGCTGTCGTTCCGGGGCACGCGAAGCGTGAACCCGGAACCTCGGGATTCCGGGTCGATGCTTCGCATCGCCCGGAATGACGACTACACCCGCCTGAATCGCAAGTAGGCCGCCTTGCGTCTTTCGCGCGCGGCTTTCCGGCCGTAGCGTGTCATCGTGTAGCCGTCCCATGGCTGCCGGAAATCGTCGGCGCGCTCGGCCAGCCAGGCGAAGTCCTGCGAGCGCGCAAGATGCGACAGCGTCCAGGCGCAGTAATCGTCGATGTCGCAAACGAAGCGGAATTCACCGCCCGGCTTCAGCACGCGTGCCATCGCGGCAATGGTGCGGTCCTGCACGAAGCGCCGCTTCCAGTGCCGCCGCTTCGGCCAGGGATCGGGGTGAATCAGGTCGATCCGCGACAGCGACGTCTTCGGCAGCCAGGCCAGCAGCTCGGCGGCATCGCCCGCGAACAGGCGGATATTGCCGATATTGGCCGCCTCGATCTGCGCGAGGATCTTTGCCATGCCGTTGACGTAGGGCTCGCAGCCGATGAACCCGGTGGTCGCGAAGCTCTGGGCTTCGGCGGCAAGATGCTCGCCGCCGCCAAAACCGATCTCCAGCCGCACGTCTTCCGTTTCGGGGCCGAAGATCTCGCGGGCGTCGACCGGCGCCTCGCCCGCGATGTCGAGCGCAAGATGCGGCAGCAGATGGTCGACCAGCTCGGCCTGGTGCTGCCGCAGCTTGTGGCCCTTGCGGCGCCCGAAGAAGGCGCGCTCGCTGTCGTCGCGATCGGGGTCTGACTTGCGTTCGCTCATCGCAGCGTCTGATACAGGCGATGGAGCAGCCGCGCGCGCGGCGCGAGCGAGGAGATGTAGAGCTGCTCATAATGGGTGTGCGCGCCCTTGCCGTCGACGCCGAGCCCGTCGAGCGTCGCGGTATGCGGGGCGGTGAAATTGCCGTCCGAGCCGCCGCCGGTGTGGGTGTCGATCAGCTCGAAGCCGATCTCTCCGGCGAGCGTCTTTGCGTGTTCGAACAGCGAGGCGCCTGCGTGGGTCTTCTCGTATGGCGGGCGGTTGAGCTCGCCCGCGACGGTGACGGTGACGCCCTCGGTCTTCGAGGTCAGGCTGAGGATCTTGCCGACGAACTCGTCTGCATCCTTGAGGCTCACCACGCGCAAATCGACTTCGGCATAGGCCTCTTCCGGCGTAACGTTGGGGCGCGTGCCGCCGCGCACCACGCCGACATTGACGGTGACGCCGCGCTCGAGGTCGTTCATCCCCTCCAGCGCCAGGATGACGTTGGCGAGCTCGCGCACCGCGCTGCGGCCGTCTTCGGGGCGGGAGCCCGCATGTGCCGGGACACCCTTGACGAACACCCGGAAGCGCCCGACGCCCTTGCGTCCGGTGACGATCTTGCCGCCGTCGCGCGCCGGCTCCGTCACCAGCACGTATTTGGCCTTGCGCCCTTCCTCTTCGATGAGCCTGCGCGAGGTCGGGCTGCCGATCTCCTCGTCGGAGGTGAACAGGTGCGTGATGCCGAGCGGCGACGGATGACCGTCGGCGCAGAGCGCAGCAAAGGCGTGATGGGCGATGTAGGCGCCGCCCTTCATGTCGTAGATGCCTGGACCGAACGCGACGTCGCCTTCGATCTTGAACGGCAGGCGCTCGATGAAGCCCATGGGATGGACCGTGTCGAGGTGGCTCAGCACCAGGATGCCCGGCCGGTCCTGGCCCCAATGCGAGCGCACCATGAGATGATCGCCGCAGCCATCGACGCCGGCGACGCGCTCGAGCGTGACGGGCAGATCGCGATATTGCTCCGCGACCGCAGAAACCAGCTTGTTGACCTGTTCAGGCGCTTCCGTCGGAGTCTCGATCTCCACCCAGCGGCGGATACCATCGAGAATAGTTTGAGAATCGAACCAATTGGAGCCGGTCATGAGCGCATCTGTGCCTTTGAATCGCATCATCGAAGCGGACGCGCATCAAATCACGGCCACAAATGACGACATAGGCCAGATTTGGCGCAGTCTCAAATCGCCATTGCGACGGCGCCTCAGCGCTTGTCGGGACCTTCGCGGGCGGCGATCTGCTCGACGAGATCGACGATGGAGCGGCGCATCTTCGAATCCGTGATTCGGGTGAACGCCTTGGTCAAGGCCAGGCCTTCCGACGTCGCGAGGAAATCCGAGACGTAAGAGGGCGAGGCTCCTTCGGCGAAGCCATCCGGCCCGGCCACTCCGCTCGGACCGCCCTCGAACAGGAACGACACCGGCACCTGCAAAATCTCGGCGATCTGCTGGATGCGGCTCGCGCCGACGCGGTTCGTGCCCTTCTCGTACTTCTGAATCTGCTGGAAAGTCAGGCCCAAAGCTTCACCGAGCTTTTCCTGACTCATGCCCAACATGATGCGGCGCATACGCACGCGACTGCCGACATATTTGTCAACAGGGTTGGGCGCTTTCGACATTTCCTCAGCCCTCCAAACACGACCTTCAGCGCAATCAACTGGAGTGCCTCAGGTGCAGTATCGTCAAATCAAACCCTCTTATTGGGAAACATTGCGGAGAAATTTAGCAATGCACCACTGTCTTTTGCAGCCGGTGCAGAATGGGGAGCCCGTGTGCAGTCTGTCAACCGTGGGACTGCGGTTGTCAAAAGCTTCCACCCGCGCTGGCGGCGCGGCCCGCGATCAGCGCTGGGGTCTGGCCACACGCCGGCGGACGGACAGAAACACGGCCAGCGCGACGAGCATGGCGGCCGGCACATCGCCGACCCGTGCATAAACCGTCGGAGGAATAGCCGCGGGCAGGTTTGCATCCAATATGCCTTCGATCCCGAGACCGAGGCTGGCAACGGTCCGTCCCGCCGGATCGATCACTGCGGAAACGCCTGTATTGGCGGAGCGGACCAGCGGCAATCCGAGCTCGATCGCGCGCATGCGCGCCTGCTCCAGATGCTGGTAGGGGCCGGTCGAGATGCCGAACCACCCGTCATTGGTGAGATTCACGATCCAGCCCGGACGTTCGTTGCGTCCGGCGACCTCGCCGGGAAAGATCGCTTCGTAGCAGATCAACGGCAACGCGGGCGGCACGCCGGGCACCGGCAGCGCATGGCGTACCGTGCCGGGAATGAAGCCGCCGCGTACACGCGTCAGTTGCTCGAAGCCGAGCTTCTCCATCAACGACTGGTAAGGAAGAAATTCTCCAAACGGCACCAGATGCAACTTGTCGTAGACCGCGAGCACGCTGCCGTCGTGATCGATGACATAGATCGAATTATAGGCACGCGTGATCGGCGTCCCGCGCGGCAAATCGGGCGCGCGGACCGAACCCGTGATCAGCACCGTGCCTTTTGGCAAGAGATCGGCGATCTGCGCCATCGCGTCGGCTTCGCGGGTCAGGAAGAACGGAAAGGCGGATTCGGGCCAGATCAGGATGGTGGCATCGGCAACGCCGGTCGATTGCGGACCGGAGGCGCGGTCGGACAGCGCCAGATATTTCTTCATCACCTCCGTCTTGGCGGAGTAATTGAATTTTGCGTCCTGCTGCAGGTTCGGCTGCATCAGCCGCAGCTTCGCGCCCGCCACCATCGTGGTCGGATTGAGCGCGAGGCGAACCGCGCCGAAGATGCTCATGACAATCAGGAGCGCAACGGCCGCGGCCGAGGCGTGCCATGACAGGCGGCGATCCGGGGTGCGGTCGATCAGCGTCGCGGGGCTGGCGAAGATCGCAACCGTCAGGAAGGTCATGCCCCACAGGCCGATCAGCGAGGCGGTCTGCGCCAGCGGCAGCGGCTCGGACAGCGCATAGCCGAACGCGTTCCAGGGAAAGCCGGTCAGCGCATGGCCACGCAGCCATTCACTAACGGTGAGGCTCGCCGCGAGCGCAAGCACGCGCATGGCGTTCTTGCTCCAGAGCAGGCGCGCCAGCGCAAAGCCCATGGCCGTGAAGATGGACAGGTAAGCCGGCAGGCCGAGCACGGCGAACGGCGTCAGCCAGGCGAACACATCGGCATCGACGAAGAAGGCGAAACCGATCCAGTAGAGGCCGGGCACGAAAAATCCGAGCCCGAACCAGTAGCCGGTCAGCGCCGCGGCCGGCACGCCGCCATACCGGCCGGCGCCGGTGCCGTCGATCAGCCAGACCAGCACTGGAAAGGTGATGAACAGCACCGGAAAGAAATTGAACGGCGCCAGCGCCAGTACCGACAATGCTCCGCACGCCATGGCGATGACCGCGCGCTTCCATCCCCAGGCGAGGATGATGGCGAGCGCAATCTGCCGAAGTCGCTGGAACGGGCTCACTGCTGGCCGGTCCCGTCGCTTGGCGGCGGGCTGGGCGTGTCGCCGGGGGGCGGTTGGCCGCCATCCGGCGTAATCTCGCGCCGGCTTCGCTCGCGCTGGGTGCGCGGCGCCGGCCGCTCCTTCCGCGTCGAGATGCGCAGCCGCTTGACGCGGCGCGGATCGGCATCGAGCACTTCGACCTCGTAATTGCCGGGGCCCGAGATCACCTCGCCGCGCACCGGCAGGCGTCCGACGAAGCTGACGAGATAGCCGCCGAGCGTCTCCACCTCCTCGCCGGCTTCGCCGGTGACGAAATCCTCGCCGATCACCGTGCGCACGTCGTCGAGGCTGGCGCGGGCGTCGGCGATGAAGGCGTTGTCGGGCAGGCGCACGATCGAAGGCGGCTCGTCGCTGTCATGCTCGTCGTCGATCTCGCCGACGATCTGCTCGACGATGTCCTCGAGTGACACCAGCCCGTCGCTGCCGCCATATTCGTCGACGACCAGTGCGAGGTGAATGCGCGTGGCCTGCATCTGCGCGAGCAGGTCGATCGCCCGCATCGACGGTGGCACGTAGAGCAGCTTTCGGATGATGCGCGCGTCCTCGAGCGGCAGCGCGAGATCGACCGTGCGCAGGTCGAGCCCGGCCGGCATCGGTTTCTTGCGCTTGGTCTTGGTGGCTTCCGACACACGCGCGCGTGCGGTCATGAAGGCAAGCAGGTCGCGGATGTGGACGATGCCGACGGGATCGTCGAGCGTTTCGTTGTAGACCACGAGGCGGGAGTGGCCGGCGCTCTCGAAGCGGTCCATCAATTCGCCGAGCGGGATGTCCCGCTTGACGGCGATGACGTCGGCGCGATGCACCATGACGTCGGCGATGCGGCGCTCGTGCAGGCCGAGGATGTTGCGCAGCATGGTGCGCTCGACCGCCGAGAAACCGGAGTCGCCGGGCGTCGTCGCATCGAGCACGACCTGGAGGTCGTCGCGCACCGATCCTGCCTTCCAGCCGAACAGCGTGCGGATGGCGCGCAGCAACCAGCTGTCCGCGGTCGGGCGCATCACCTCGCCCTGTGCGACCACGGCCGGCAGATTGGCCGTGTTGCGCGAATTGTCCTGGATCGGGTCGGAATCCGGCATCTCAGTGCGTCCCTGCGCGGTCAGCATAGGGATCGGGGATTCCCAAATGAGCCAGGATCTGCGTCTCCAGCGCTTCCATCTCCTCGGCGTCGCCGTCGTTCTCGTGGTCGTAGCCGATCAGATGCAGAAAGCCGTGCACGGCGAGATGGCTCAGATGGTGGTCGAACGGCTTTCGTTCCTCGTCCGCCTCGCGCCGCATGGTCTCGTAAGCGATCGCGATGTCGCCGAGCATGCGCGGCGCATCGCCCGGCTTCCATTCGCCCTCCGGCTGGAGCGCGGGGAACGACAGCACGTTGGTCGGCTTGTCGATGCCGCGCCAGTTGCTGTTCAGGGTGCGGATGCCGTCGTCATCGGTCAGCATCACGGCCACTTCGGCGTCGGCAACGTCTTCGTCGACACTCTCGGCGGCGGCGGCAACCGCGCGCTGGATCACGGCTTCGGAATCGGGCTCGCGCTGCCAGCAATCGGCGACGACGAGAACCTCGGTCATGGGAAGGTTGGGATGGGACATTGTGTTGTCCGGGACGAAAGGGCGCCGCGTCTGCGCCCTCAAGGGGTCCCGCTTTTGCCTCGTCAGGATTTGCTGCTGGCCGGCCGCTGCGGCGAACCTTCGTAGGCGGCGACGATCCGCGCCACGAGTTCGTGGCGGATCACGTCCTCGGCCTTGAAATGAACCTGGGCGATGCCCTCGACGCCGTTCAGCAACTTGGTCGCTTCGGCCAGACCCGAGGTCTGGCCGTTCGGCAGGTCGATCTGCGAGGGATCGCCGGTCACGATCATGCGGCTGTTCTCGCCGAGACGGGTCAGGAACATCTTCATCTGCATCGACGTGGTGTTCTGCGCCTCGTCCAGGATGATGGCGGCGTTGGTGAGGGTGCGCCCGCGCATGAAGGCGAGCGGCGCGATCTCGATTTCGCCGGTCTGCAGCGCGCGCTCGACGATGCGCGCATCCATGAGGTCGTAGAGCGCATCGTAGATCGGGCGCAGATACGGATCGACTTTCTCGCGGAGATCGCCGGGCAGGAAGCCGAGCCGTTCGCCGGCTTCCACCGCCGGGCGCGACAGGATGATCTTGTCGACCTCCTTGCGCTCGAACAGCTGGGCCGCATGCGCGACCGCGAGCCAGGTCTTGCCGGTGCCGGCGGGGCCGATGCCGAACACCAGCTCGTGGCGCTTGAGCGCGCGAATGTAGGAATCCTGCGCGGCGGTGCGCGCGCGCACCGGACGCTTGCGCAAATTGATGCTGTCGAAGGAGGATTTGGCCGATTTGGCGTCGAACTCGAACAGCGAGCCCTGGGCGATGACGGCTCGGATCGCGCCCTCCACCTCGCCCTGGTCGAGGTCCTGCCCCTTCACGGCCTGCGCGTAGAGCATCTCCAGCACGCGGCGCGCGGCGTCGCAGCCGTCGCGCGTGCCGCCGATGGTGATGTGGTTGCCCTTGGAATCCACGACGACGCCGAGCCGCCGCTCGAGCTGCGCCAGGTGCTGGCCGTAAGGGCCGACCAGCGCGGATGCGGCGCGGTTGTCGTCGAAGTCGATGACGACCTGGGTCTCGGGCGGAACTTGCATGTCGCGGTCAAATTTGCGGCTGGGAGCGATAGAAGACGAATCCGATGCGCTTTTGGGCAAGGGTTCAGGCTCCAGTGGCTTGCGATAAAGCGGGCTCCCGCGCGCTGCGCGGTGTGGCGAGCTCGCCGAGGAAGCTGTAACGCTCGAGGCTGTCGATCCTGACCGGCAGGATCTGTCCGATGATGTCGGGCGAGGCCATCACATGGGCGGGCTGGAGGAAGGCGGTGCGGCCGACGATCTGGCCGTCCTTGCGGGCGGTGCGTTCGAACAGCACGTCGACCGTTGAGCCAATCGCGGCCTTGTTGAAGGCCGATTGCTGGCTGTCGATCAGTTTCTGGAGCCGCTCCAATCGCTGGTCCATCTCGGCGGGGGACACCGTCTCCTGCATATCCGCGGCCGGCGTTCCCGGCCGGGCGGAGTATTTGAACGAATACGCCGCAGCGTAGCCGATTTGCGTGACAAGCGCGAGTGTGGCGAGAAAATCTTGCTCGCTCTCGCCGGGGAAGCCCACGATAAAATCCGATGAAAAAGCAATGTCTTGGCGTGCGGCCCGGAAACGGTCGACGACCCGCCTGTAATCATCGGCGGTATGTTTGCGGTTCATGGCGGCGAGAATCCGGTCCGAGCCCGACTGCACCGGCAGGTGCACGAACGGCATCAGGGCACCGAGATCGCGATGGGCCGCAATCAGGCTGTCGTCGACGTCGCGCGGATGGCTGGTCGAATAGCGCAGCCGGGCGACGCCGGGAATCGTCGCCAGATGTTCGAGCAGCCGGCCGAGCGGCCAGGCTTTCCCGTCCGGCCCCTCACCGTGATAGGCGTTGACGTTCTGTCCGATCAGCGTGAGTTCGCGCACGCCGTTGTCGGCGAGCCGCTTGACGTCGTCGACGATCTTCGCGATCGGCCGCGACACTTCCGAGCCGCGCGTGTAGGGCACGACGCAGAAGGTGCAGAACTTGTCGCAGCCTTCCTGCACCGTGACGAAGGCGGAAATGCCGCGCGCGCGGATCGCATCGGGTTTCGGCTGGGCCAGGAAGCCGAACTTGTCGGCCGCGGGAAATTCCGTCTCGATCGCGCGGCCGTCATCACGCGCGCGCTTCAGAAGCTCGGGCAGGTGATGATAGCTCTGCGGTCCCACCACGACGTCGACGGCAGGCGCGCGGCGCACGATTTCCCCGCCCTCGGCCTGTGCCACGCAGCCGGCAACGGCGATCTGCATCGTGCGGCCGTCGCGCGCGGCCTCGTCCTTGGCAACGCGCAGGCGCCCGAGCTCGGAATAGACCTTCTCGGAGGCCTTTTCGCGGATATGGCAGGTGTTGAGGATGACGAGATCGGCCTCCTCGGCGTTCGCGGTCTCCACGAATCCCTCCGGAGCCAGCGTGTCCACCATGCGCTGGGCATCGTAGACGTTCATCTGGCAGCCATATGATTTGATGTGCAGCTTGCGCGGCGGCGTCATGGAACCCGAAATGGTGGTGGAGGACGGCCTTCAAATAGAGGCTGGAGAGCCGAAAATCCAGCGAATGGAGCCGGCCGAACCGTCATTCCCGGGAGCGACGCCGTCGCGAACCCGGAATCTCGCGCCAAAACCTCTGGATTCCGGGCTCGCGCGTCCCGGAATGACATCAGGGGCGCGAAATCAGCCCGCCAAGGTCTCCATTCCAGCCTTCCGGACCAGCTCCGGCAGCTGCCGCATATCATCGAACGTCAATCCGGCGCCGGCGGCGCGCAGCCTTTCGGCATGGCCGGGCGGGCAGTGGCCGCCACCGTGAAAGCCCAGCACGGTCATCCCGGCCGCGTGCGCACCTGTGACCCCGGGGACGCTGTCCTCGATCACCAGGCACCGTTCCGGCGCGACCTTCATCTGCGCGGCCGCGAACAGGAACAGATCCGGCGCGGGCTTGCCGCGCGCGACCTGGCTCGCTGAAAAGATGTTCGGGGCGAGCAGGTCGTAGAGCCCGGCGCACGTCAGGCCGTGATGGATCTTCTCCGGCGAGCCGCTCGATGCGACGCATTTGGGCAGATCGATCGCGGCGATCGCTGCCGCCACATGGGTGATCGGCTGCAGATCGCTGGCGTAGAACTGGAGCGTGGCCGTGCTGATCTGCTGCTCGAGATCGTCGGGCAGGCTGCGGCCGATCTCCTGCTCGACCATCCGCCGCGCGTCCTTCTCAGAGACGCCGAGGAAACGGACCAGCACCTGCTCCGACGTGATCGGATAGCCTTGCCGCGTCAGCACGTCGGCATGGGCGCGACAGGAGATCACCTCGCTGTCCACGAGCACGCCGTCGCAATCGAAGATGATGAGGTCGACAGGCACTAAATCTAAGACGTCGGCTTGTCGTCGTCGAGCGGGACGCAATAGAGCTCGAGCCGGTGGTCGACCAGTTTGTAGCCGAGCTTGCGGGCGATCTCCGCCTGCAGCTTCTCGATCTCCTCGGAGGTGAATTCGATCACCTTGCCGTCGCGAAGGTTGATGAGGTGGTCGTGATGGCTGTCGCGCATCGTCTCGTAACGCGCGCGGCCCTCGCGGAAATCATGACGCTCGATGATGCCGGCATCCTCGAACAGCTTGACGGTGCGGTACACGGTCGAGATCGAGATCTTGTCGTCGACGGCGACGCAGCGCCGGTACAATTCCTCGACGTCGGGATGATCGACCGCTTCGGCGAGCACGCGGGCGATGACGCGGCGCTGCTCGGTCATGCGCATGCCGGTGGCGGCACAGCGCGCCTCGATGCCGGACGCCTTGGATGCGGAAGAAGGTTTCAGTGCGGTCATGATCTGTCTGCCTGACGGGGCGCTTTCTGCCATCGATGTTACGACAAGTCACGCCGCATCAGAAGGGCGTTCAATTGTTCCCCATTCGGCTGCTTATAGTAGCGTTCGCGGCGCCCGACCACCACGAATCCGCACCTGTCGTAGAGCCGCCGCGCCGGCTGGTTGTTTTCCTCGACTTCGAGAAATATCGTGCGCACGCCGCGCCCTGCAAGGTGGCCGAGATGGGTCATCAGCAGCGTGCGGGAGAGACCGCGGCCGCGAACGGCCTGATCGACCGCGATCGAGAGGATTTCCGCCTCGTCCGCGCCGATCCGCGACACCGCAAAGCCGATCGTGCTGCGACCGAGGCGCAAGCGATGCACCAGCGTGTTGCGCTCGCTGATCATGCCTTCGAATTCGCCTTCGCCCCAGCCGCGCGCGAAGGAGGCACCGTGTAGTTGCGCCAGCCGCGCGGCATCGCGCGCGGAGGCGGGCTCGACGGCGGCGGTGCCGCCGCGCCACCATTCCGACAGCCATCTCATCATGAGGTTGCGGCTTGCGCTGCGAGTGGCGGAGTCGCGGCCGGCTTCGCGTCGGGTGCCTTCAGGTAGAACGGCCGCGCCGGATTTGTCTCGGGATCGGCGGCCGCGCCAAGCCATGCGACCCAGCCGATGTCGGGTGCGGCCTGCATGTCGATCGCGATCGGCGGCTCGATGTCTTTCGGCCAGCGATCGGCCAGGATCTTCGCGGCGTTGCCGACCAGATGGGGCGCGCCGAATTGCGAGGCCGCGATCGCCTCGTCGATCGACGCGACGCGCGGCCGCACCAGCTGGCTGCCGTCGCCGGAGACGATCTGGAAATAGACATGGTCGTGCCGCGCGTCGATTGCGGACATCACGGGCGACGATTTGCTCTGGCCGACGATGGTGGCCGCATAGGCCGACAAGGTGGTGAGGCCGACGGCCGGCCGCCCGGCGGCAAGCGCGAGGCCGCGCGCCGCCGAAATGCCGACGCGCAGCCCGGTGAAGCTTCCGGGGCCGACGGTGACGGCGATGCGGTCGAGGGCGGTGAAAGCGAGATCGGCCGATTGCATGACGCGCGCGATCATCGGCATCAAGGCCTCGGCGTGGCCGCGCTTCATCAGAAGCTGCTCCTGCGCGAGGAGCCGGCCGGCATCGGTGTCGAGCACGGCGGCCGCGCAGGCCTCGAGCGCGGTATCGATGGCAAGGATCAGCATGGCCGCAATCTAGTCGGTCCAGCACCGTCAGAACCAGAGCAAGTTTGGGCATTGCACAAGCGGTGCGGGGCGCGACGGGCCGGCCGTCCCCGTACTACTACGCCTTCGGAAAAAGCATGTGTTTCGCCCGCCAAAAGGCTTCTCCGATTTTGATGCAGTCGCATCGTTTACAACTTAAAATATGCTAAGTGATTGAATTTATTTCAAATTAATAGTGCGTTAGCAATCAACTGACACCCTCCGGCCACGGAAAGACGAGTCAACGGCGACTCGGGCGATGCAATTTTGGCAGATCAAGCCGCGCACGCCCCGGGCATTTTAGGAGGATTTATTAATGTCATTTTGGCGAGGCGGTTCTTCAGCACGCGAGGCGATGGCCCAGGTTAACGCCCTCTCGAAATCGCAAGCGGTCATCGAATTCAATCTCGACGGCACCATCGTTGCGGCCAACCGGAATTTCCTGGACGCGATGGGTTATCGGCTGGACGAGATCCAGGGCAAGCACCACAGCATGTTCGTGATGCCGGAAGAGCGGGGCAGTGCGGCCTATCGCGAGTTCTGGGCGCGGCTCAGCCGGGGCGAATATCAATCGGCCGAGTACAAGCGGCTCGGCAAGGGCGGCCGCGAGATCTGGATCCAGGCCTCCTACAACCCGATCATCGACGAAGCCGGCAAGCCGGTGAAGGTCGTCAAGTTCGCGACCGACATCACCGCACGCAAGATCCGCAGCCTCGAGGACGCCGGAAAGATCACCGCGATCGGCCGTGCCCAGGCTGTGATCGAATTCAATCTCGACGGCACCATCATCACCGCCAACGACAACTTCCTGGCCACGCTGGGCTACCGGCTCGACGAGATCCAGGGCCGGCATCACAGCATGTTCGTCGGCGCGAGCGAGCGCGACAGCGCGGCCTATCGCGCGTTCTGGGCGAAGCTTGCGCGCGGCGAGTTCGAGTCCGGCGAGTACAAGCGCTTCGGCAAGGGCGGGACGGAGATCTGGATCCTCGCGTCCTACAACCCGATCCTCGACGAGGCCGGCAAGCCGTTCAAGGTGGTGAAATTCGCAACCGATATCAGCGCGCAGAAGCTGTCGAATGCGAACTTCGCCGGCCAGATCGAGGCGATCGGCAAGTCGCAGGCGGTGATCGAGTTCGACATGGACGGCAAGGTTCTGACTGCCAACGAAAACTTCCTCGGCGCGCTCGGCTACACGCTCCCCGAGATCGCCGGCAAGCATCACAGCATGTTCGTGGGTGCGCAGGAGCGCGACAGCGACGTCTATCGCGCCTTCTGGGCCAGGCTAAACGCGGGTGAATTCCAGTCCGGTGAATATCAGCGCGTCGGCAAGGGCGGCCGGCAGGTCTTCATCCAGGCTTCCTACAATCCGATCCGCGATCTCAACGGCAAGCCGTTCAAGGTCGTGAAATACGCCTCCGACACCACCGCGCAGGTGATCGCGCGCAAGCGCAGCGAGAAGGTGCGCGATATGATGGAATCCGTCGCTGCCGGCGCCGAGGAGCTGAATGCCTCGGTGCGCGAGATCGCGGAGGCGATGACGCGCTCGCGCCAGACCGCATCGACCGCGGTCGATCGGGTCGAGGCGGCGGACCAGCAGGCGCACCGGCTGAGCCAGGCGGCGGAATCCATGCGGATGATCGTGCAACTGATCGGCAACATCACCGGACAGATCAACCTGCTCGCGCTCAATGCCACGATCGAATCCGCGCGCGCCGGCGAAGCCGGTCGCGGCTTTGCGGTGGTCGCGTCCGAGGTGAAGAACCTCGCCAATCAGGCCAAGCAGGCAGCGGACCGGATCGAGCAGGAGATCGGCAATCTCAACGGCATCTCGGTCGACGTCGTCGGTGCGCTTGAGCAGATCAAGAGCGCAATCCAGGGCGTCAGCGAGTACGTGTCGTCAACCGCCGCGGCAGTCGAGGAGCAGAGCACCGTCACCCAGGAAATGTCGGCGAGCATGCGCCGTGCCGCGGAAGAGGCCGCAAGCATCGGTCAGGCGGCGTAGGACGGCCTTGTCGTCTCGTAGGGTGGATTAGCCGAAGGCGTAATCCACCTCTTTACGGTCTACGCGAATATAGAAGTGGTGGGTTACACCTTCGGCTAACCCACCCTACGGCACCTACGATGCCGTGCTTACATCGGCCGGACTTCGACCACGTCGGGCACGAAGTGTTTCAGCAAATTCTGAATGCCGTGCTGAAGCGTCGCGGTCGATGACGGGCAGCCGGAGCAGGCGCCCTTCATGTGGAGATAGACGACGCCGTCCTTGAAGCCGCGGAAGGTAATGTCGCCGCCGTCATTGGCCACGGCCGGCCGCACGCGCGTCTCGATCAGGTCCTTGATGATGTCGACCGTCTCGGCGTCGGCCTCGTCGAAGAACTCGTCCTCGTCGTCGAGATCGGCATCATCGTCAGCCGCGCCGTCGGCGAGCAGCGGCGCGCCGGACATGTAGTGCTCCATGATGGCACCCAGGATCGCGGGCTTGAGCTGCTGCCATTCACCGCCCGCCTTGGTCACGGTGATGAAGTCCGATCCGTAGAACACGCCGGTGACGCCGGGCACCTCGAACAGCTTTTCGGCCAGCGGCGAACGGCCAGCGGCTTCGCGGCTCGCAAATTCCATGGGGTTGCCGTCGACCACGACGCGGCCGGGAATGAACTTCAGCGTGGCGGGATTGGGGGTGGCTTCGGTTTGAATGAACATGGTTTTCTCCAGACGTCGTCGGTTCAAGGCCGGCGCGTGCTCCATTCCCTAGCAGATGGCGACGGGGAACGCACGGTCAAGTGGGAGCGGAGAAGGTTTCGTTGTTCTATCAGCGGGTTAGGGGGCCTCTTCTCCCTCGCCCCGCTTGCGGGGAGAGGGTTGGGGTGAGGGGGAGCCT
This sequence comes from Bradyrhizobium sp. U531, assembly GCF_051710265.1. Classification (NCBI taxonomy): domain Bacteria; kingdom Pseudomonadati; phylum Pseudomonadota; class Alphaproteobacteria; order Hyphomicrobiales; family Nitrobacteraceae; genus Bradyrhizobium; species Bradyrhizobium sp. U531. Next base: position 291,079 of record NZ_JASVEN010000002.1, on the reverse strand, counting down.
TCGCGGGGACGGTGGGATTTGGACTCGCGGAGGCTCCCCCTCACCCGGATCGCTTTGCGATCCGACCTCTCCCCGCAAGCGGGGCGAGGTGAAGCGCTGGCCTATGACAGTGAATCCACGCTTTCGTCGCTCAGCGCACCTGAAACGATCGTCACGGGAATCGGGAAGGTTCCGACCGCGTGGGCGAGCAGCGAGACCAGAGGCCCTGGCCCTTCCGCCCCCGGGTTGGCGGCGAGCACCAGCATGGCGATGTCGGGGTCCTCGTCGATCACCGCCAGCAGTTGCTCCATCGGTGCGCCCTCGCGGATCACCCGCTCCGGCGTGATCGCGGCGATGCCGTTGGCGCGGCCTGAGGCGCGGTCGAGCGTCGCCTCCGCCGCTTCCTGCGCTTCGGCGCGCATGATGTCGGCAACCCCCAGCCATTCCTGGCTCTGCTGTTCGGGTTCGATGATGCGCAGCATCACCACGCCGCCGGCGGCGCGGATCGCCCAGCGGCTGGCATAATAGACCGCGCGATCCCATTCGGCGGTGTCGTCGACGATGACGAGGCATTTGGGCTTGTGGCCCGGCTCGTAGCAAAGTCGTTTGCTGGTCATGCATGTCCCGGAATGTGCACGGACTGCATGCTGCCACACTCCCGCAAGCTTGGGGAGAGGAGATGCGGCCGGCGCGGGCGCCGGCCGTCTTCAGCGCCGGTGGATGAAGCCAACGATGTCCTTGGAGAGCTTCATGGTCTCCTCGGCGATGGCGCGGGCCCGGTCGGAGCCGTCGTTCAGGATGGCGTCGATATGGGCGGGGTCGGCGACGAGGCGCTTCATCTCGCCGGCGATCGGCGCGAGCTTGGTGACGCACAGCTCCGCCAGCGCGTTCTTGAAGCTGGAGAACTGGCCGCTGCCGAATTCGCGGAGCACGTCGGCCTTGGAGCGGCCGGACAGCGCCGCGAAGATGCCGACGAGATTGTCGGCTTCGGGGCGGGCTTCCAGGCCCTTCTCTTCGGTCGGCAGCGGCTCCGGATCGGTCTTCGCCTTGCGGATCTTCTGCGCGATGGTGTCGGCGTCGTCGGTCAGGTTGATGCGCGAATTGTCCGACGCATCGGACTTCGACATCTTCTTGGTGCCGTCGCGCAAGGACATCACGCGCGTCGCCGGACCCGTGATCAGGGGTTCCGGCAGCGGGAAGAACAGGCCGTCATTGGTGCCCTGCGCGCGGATGGAATCGCCGAAATCATTGTTGAACTTCTGCGCGATGTCGCGGGAGAGCTCGAGATGCTGCTTCTGGTCCTCGCCGACAGGCACGTGGGTGGCGCGGTACAGGAGGATGTCGGCCGCCATCAGCACGGGATAGTCGAACAGGCCGACCGAAGCGTTCTCGCGGTCCTTGCCGGCTTTCTCCTTGAACTGGGTCATGCGGCCGAGCCAGCCCATGCGCGCGACGCAATTGAAGATCCAGGCGAGCTCGGCGTGGCCCGAGACCTGGCTCTGGTTGAACACGATGTGCTTCTTCGGGTCGATGCCGGCCGCGATGAACGCCGCGGTCACTTCGCGGGTGTTGCGCGTGAGCTCGGCCGGTCCGCCCCAGACGTCCACGCCCTGCGTGATCGCGTGCATGTCGACGACGCAATAGATGCAGTTGTGGGTTTCCTGCATCTTCACGAAGTTGACGATGGCGCCGAGATAATTGCCGAGGTGCAGATTGCCCGTCGGCTGGACGCCCGAAAAAACCCGTTCAACGAATGGCATGGTGAGCCTTCCCATAGGTAGTCGGCCGTCGTTTCCAACAGCGGCGCTGCCCCGTCAAGGGCAATTCTATGGTCAGGCTGGCCGTTTCAGCGCGGTCACGGCCTCGCGCCAGGAGGCCGCGCCGAGGATCTGCAGCAGCAGGCCATAAACGGCGATACCGGCCGCGATCTGCAGGCCCAGCACGATGAATTTGACGAGGCCGTGGGCTCCGGCAGACAGCAGACCCGTGGTCAGCCAGAGCAGGGCGCCCATCGCCCCGGCCGCCAGCACGATCCGCGGCAGCCGCTTGCGGGCGGCAGCGTCGACCGAGAAGCCGAACGCGGCCGTGCCTTTCCGGAGCAGCGAGAGCGCGCTGCTCCAGGCGCCGGCCGCGATGCTTGCCGCAATTCCGCTGGCTCCGAAGACATGGCCGAGCAGGACGGCGAGGGCGACGGCGACCACGAAGCCTGTGCCGGTGGCCCTGAGCGGCGTCATCGTGTCGCTGCGGGCATAGAAGGCCGGCGACAGCGCCTTGATCAGCACGTGGGCGGGGAGGCCCAGCGCCAGCCACATCAGCGCGTGCGCGGTGGCCATGCTGTCCGCCGCACCGAAGGCACCATGCTCGAACAGCAGCCGCACGATCGGCTCGGCCAGCACGATGAGGCCGAGCGTGGCGGGTAGGGCCAGCCCGGCCGCAAGCTCCAGCGCGCGCGATTCGGCGTGTGCCACCGCGTCGCGATCGGCGTTTGCGACGGCGCGGGTCAGCTCCGGCACCAGCACCGTGCCCATGGCGACGCCGACGATGCCGAGCGGCAGTTCGATCAAACGGTTGGCGAAATAGAGCCAGGACACCGCGGAGGGCGTTGCCGACGCAATGATCGCGCCGGCCACCATCAGCCATTGCGGGCCCGAGCTTGCGATCATGCCGGGGATCGCCTTGGCGAAAAAGCCGCGCATCTCCTTGTCGAAGCTGACGCGCAAGGGCGTCGCCAGATCGGCGCTTCGCTGCGACAGCAGCATCAGAAGCTGCAGCAGACCGGCCACGCCGACGGTAGCCGCGAGAATCCACGCGTCGAAGCCGGCATCCGCATGCCCAACGAGCAGCATCGCAATCGCTGTGATCAGCGCGATGTTGAACAACAGCGGAGAGAAGGCCGTGAGCGCAAATCGCCCCTGGGCGTTGAGCAATCCCATCAGCACCGTGACGGGGCCGGCGAAGGCGAGGTAGGGCAGCATCAGTCGGGCGTTGGCGACCGCAAGATCGAGCGTCGCGCTGCCAACGAAGCCCGGCGCGATCACCGTGACGATCAGCGGCATCAGCAGCGCGATTACGATCGAGATCGCGATCAGGGCGGCGCTGACGGTGCCGAGCACGCGTCCTGCGAAAGCGGAAGCGGCCGCGTCGCCCCCGCTGTCACGGACGCGCAGCCAGGCCGGGATCAGCGCGGCATTCAGCGCCCCCTCGCTGAGCAGCCGGCGCACCACATTGACGAGCTGGAAAGCAGCCAGGAGCGCGTCCGCCACGGCGCCCGTGCCGAGCAGGGCGGCAATCATGGAATCGCGCGCAAAACCCAGCAGCCGCGAGGCCAGTGTTCCCGTCGAGACTGTCAGGAAGGAGCGGATCATTGCGCCTGGATAATACCGTTGCTTGCCCGCGCAGGCCCTGTCGTGATAGGCCGCGAGCCGGATTTCAGGCTGACAGGAAGCGGATTTTCGCAGGGTTCGCAATCCGCCAAACAGGATCAAGGTGAATGGCTGACGTGAAATATGACGTTCTCGGCATCGGCAACGCGCTGTTCGACGTGCTGGTCAGGACCGACGAGGCTTTTCTGGCCAAGCACGGCATGACCAAGGGCAGCATGTCCCTGATCGACGAAGCCCGGGCCGCCGCCATCTACAAGGACATGGGGCCGGCCACGGAAGTCTCGGGCGGATCTGCCGCCAACACCATCGTCGGCATCGGCAGCCTGGGGGCGCGTGCGGCCTATGTCGGCAAGGTCAAGGACGACCAGATCGGCAAGCTCTACGTTCATGACATCCGCTCGGCCGGCGTCGCCTTCAACACGCCCGCCGCCAAGGACGGCCCCGCCACCGGATGCTCCTACATCCTGGTCACCGATGACGGCGAGCGCACCATGAACACCTATCTCGGCGCGGCGCAGGATCTGTCGCCGGCCGATATCGACCCGGCCGAGATCGCCGCTGCCGGCATCGTCTATCTCGAGGGTTATCTCTGGGACCCCAAGAACGCCAAGGATGCCTTCGTCAAGGCAGCCAAGATCGCCCATGACGCCAAGCGCAAGGTGGCGCTGACGTTGTCGGATTCCTTCTGCGTCGATCGCTATCGCGATGAGTTCCTCTCCCTGATGCGCAACGGCACCGTCGACATCGTGTTTGCCAACGAGTCCGAGCTGCATTCGCTCTACATGACCTCGGATTTCGACACCGCGCTGAAGCAGCTGCGCAACGACGTCAATCTCGGCGTGGTCACCCGCAGCGAGAAGGGCTGCATGGTGGTGTCGTCGGAAGACGCCGTCGCGGCGCCCGCGTTCCCGATTGACAAGCTCGTCGACACCACCGGCGCCGGCGACCTCTTCGCCGCGGGCTTCCTGTATGGCCTGTCGCGCAACCTCGCCTACAAGCAGTGCGGCGAGTTCGGTGCTCTCGCGGCCGCCGAAGTGATCCAGCACATCGGCGCGCGTCCGCTGGTGTCGCTCAAGGAGCTGGCCGGCCAGCGCGGGCTGACGGCTTAAAGCGAGATTCTCTCCGCGTCATTGCGAGGAGCCCTTGCGACGAAGCAATCCAGGATCTCTCCGCGGAGGCAGACCGGATTGCTTCGCTGCGCTCGCAATGACGGTGTTGGGGTCGCCGTGCGCCGCATTCACAACTGTCATCGCCCGGCTTGACCGGGCGATCCAGTATTCCAGAGATTGTCGTGGGATACGGAGAAGCCGCGGCGTACTGGATCCCCCGCCTTCGCGGGGGATGACGACCGTCGTTTGGTGAGAGCTTCAGTTCCTCACGCCGTCTTCGCCGCCGTCAATCCCAACCGCTGCTCCACCGCATCGCGCATCACGAATTTCTGGATCTTTCCCGTCACCGTCATCGGGAATTCGTCGACGAACTCGACGTAGCGCGGGATCTTGTTGTGGGCGATCTGGCCGTCGCAGAAGGCGCGGACCTCTTCGGCCGTCAGCGTCTCGCCCGGTCTGACGCGGATCCAGGCGCAGAGCTCCTCGCCATAGCGGGTGTCGGCGACGCCGAAGATCTGCACGTCCTGGATCTTGGGGTGACGGTACAGAAATTCCTCGATCTCGCGCGGATAGAGGTTCTCGCCGCCGCGGATCACGAGGTCCTTGATGCGCCCGACGATGTTGCAGTAGCCGGCGTCATCGATGGTGGCGAGATCGCCGGTGTGCATCCAGCCATTGGCGTCGAGCACGTCGGCGGTCTTTTCCTTCTCCTCCCAATAGCCCAGCATGACGCTGTAGCCGCGGGTGCAGAGCTCACCGCGTTCGCCGCGCTTGACGATTCTGCCCTCGAGATCGACGACCTTCACCTCGACATGCGGATGAATCCGCCCGACGGTGGAGACGCGTCGCTCCAGGGGATCGTCCGTCGCGCTCTGGAAGCTGACCGGGCTGGTCTCGGTCATGCCATAGGCGATGGTGACCTCGCGCATGTTCATCTCGGTGTTGACGCGCTTCATCACCTCAATCGGGCAGGGCGCGCCCGCCATGATGCCGGTGCGCAGCGATTTCAGATTGAAAGTCTTGAACTCGGGATGATCGAGCTCGGCGATGAACATGGTCGGCACGCCGTACAGCGCGGTGCATTTCTCCTGCTCGACCGCGCGCAGCGTCGCAAGCGGATCGAAGCCCTCGCCCGGATAGACCATGGTGGTGCCGAGCGTGACGGACGCAAGGTTGCCCATCACCATGCCGAAGCAATGATAGAGCGGCACCGGGATGCAGATCCGATCCTGCTCGGTCAGCCGCATCGCGCGTCCCGTGAAATAGCCGTTGTTGAGGATGTTGTGGTGCGTCAGCGTCACGCCTTTTGGTGAGCCGGTGGTGCCGCTGGTGAACTGGATGTTGACGGGATCGTCGAATTGCAGGGCGGCGCCGAGCGCAGCGAGCTGCTCGCGATGCTCCGCTCCGCCCATGCCCGCGACCTCCTCGAATGGGATCGTGCCCGGGGCTGCCGGGCCGCCGATCTGGATCACCATCCGCAGGGCCGGCAACCGCGCCGCCTGCAACTGTCCGGGCTTTGAGCCCGCCAGCTCCGGCAGCAGCGTGTTGAGCATCTCCATGTACTGACTGGTCTTGAACGCGGTGGCGGTGACGATCGCCGCGCAGCCGACCTTCTTCAGCGCGAATTCCAGCTCGCTGAGCCGGTAGGCGGGATTGATCGTCACCAGGATCAGCCCGGCCTTGGCGGCGGCGAACTGGGTCAGCGTCCATTCCGGCCGGTTCAGCGACCAGATGCCGATCCGCGTCCCGCGTTCGAGGCCGAGCGCGAGAAGGCCTGCGGCGAGCGCATCGACCCGCTCGGCGAATTCTCGCCAGGTCCATCTGACGCCGTGGCTGGGCGAGACCAGCGCCTCACGGTTCCCCCAGCGCCGCACCGCGTGGTCGAGACTGCGGCCGATGGTGTCGCCGAGCAGCGGCGTGTCCGAGATGCCGCAAACGTAGCTGTCCGCTTTATCCGTCAAGTCGAAATCCTTTCGTCAAATGGTCAGCGCCGTCTATCCGCCGTCATGGCCGGGACAAGCCCGGCCATGACGCGTGGAGAGAGATTGGCTCCCTCTCACGCCGCCTTCTGTCCGCTGCCCGCATCGAGCCCGGCATAGACGCCGCGCTCGAAGCCAGCGAACGCCTCGAGGCATTTGCCGTCGGCGAACGGGAGGAGCTGCATCAGGATGACGCCGGTGACGTCGCGCGCGGGATCAATCCAGTAATAGGTGTTGGCAAGGCCCGCCCAGGCGAGGCTGCCGGCGCTGCGGCCTTCGGCGGTCTTGGCGGTGTTGATCATGAAGCTGAGGCCCCATTTCTTCACCTGCTCCGGATAGAGATCGACGTCGTTGGTGTACATCGGCGCCGCCGTCGTCATCTTGGTCATGTTGAGATCGCCCATCTGGTTCTGGCTCATCATGGCGATCGTGTCGGCCTTCAGCACCTGGTTGCCGTTGCCGCGACCCTTGTTCAGGATCATCTGGGTGAACCTGATGTAGTCCGCCGCGGTCGAATAGAGGCCACCGCCGCCCATGTGGAACTCAGGCTCCTGCTCGAGCTCGAACGGGATCGCGGCGAGCTGGCCGTCCTCGCCGCGCGCATGCATGCCGACGAGACGCTTGCGCATGTTGTCGGTGATCTTGAAGGCCGTGTCGCTCATGCCGAGCGGATTGAACAGATTGTCGCGCAGATAGGCGTCGAGCCGCTTGCCGCTGACGGCTTCCACCGCCTTGCCGACGAAGTCGATGTTGGTGCCGTATTCCCAGCGCGTGCCGGGGTCGGTCATGACAGGCGTCTTCAGCGCCGCATTCTGGCAGGTGGTGATGGCGGGAATGCCGTGCTTGTCCAGATAGACCGCAAGATCGCCGTTCCACATGTTGTAGCAGAAGCCGGCGGTGTGGGTCATGAGCTGCCGCAGTGTGATCGGCCGCTTGGCCGGCCGCAGCTTCGCCTCGCCCTTGGCGTCGAAGCCGTCGAGGACTTGCGGATTGGCGAGATCGGGCAGCAGCTCGCCGATCGGTGCATCCAGCGACAGCTTGCCCTGCTCGACCAGCTGCATCGCGCCCGCCGATGTCACCGCCTTCGTCATCGAGGCGATCCAGAACACGCTGTCTTCAGTCATCGCATCGGGCTTGGACAGGTCGCGCTTGCCGAACGCACCGTGATACAGCACGTCGTTACCGCTCGCGGCGATAGCGACGACGCCGGGAATCTCCCTGGCCTCGCTCTTCTGACGCAGAATCTCGTCGATCTCAGCTTTGCTTTGCATGGCGTTTCCTCGGGTTTGATTATTATTGGCAGTGATCGATTGTCCTCCCGCACGCTCCGTGCGGCAAGCGCGTCCAGATGCCCGTCATGGTCGCGATGTCGTGACTTGACGGTCCGTGCCCCACGCAGGACGACAAGCGGGCTGAACGGCAACACTCGATCACAATCTGCGGTGGATGGCCGCTACTCCCAGTGACCGTGGATGGGCTCTGGCGATATGTTTCACCTGTTTGAAGCACTTGAAACATTTTGTGCGTTGCGGCGTTCAGCTCTCGGCCCAGTCGGCGGCCGACGTTAAGACTTGATGCAAATTTGGCGGCCCTGGGCGGCTGCGAGGGGACCTCAGATGATTTCGACCTGGAGCGAATGGAAGCGCTATCCCCGTCCCGGACGGGGCGAGAACCTGGAGGCGCCGATTGCGCCCGGCATTTACGAAGTGCGCATCGCCGGGACCGGCGCGCTCTATTCCTTCGGTGCGGTCGACAATCTGGCGCAATCGCTGGCGCTGCTGCCGGTCGGCTCGAAGAACTGGTTCGGCCGTCGCAACGCCTCCGACGGGCCCGATCTGGAGTACCGGACCTGCGCGACCTCCTCGAAGGCCGACGCCAAGGCCGCCGCCGAGCGCATGATCGGCCGGCGCGAGACGTATATGAGCGGCGCGGCCTAAGGGCCGCTTCCCCCTCAGCTCCCGGCAGGTGTGCGTTGCGGGGCGGTGCATTGGGCATCGCTTGCCCCTATATTCCGCACCCGATCCGATCGCCCCCAGGGAGTAACGCCATGACACCGACCGCCGCCGCACGCGCCCCACAAGCTACTGCCACCCTGCGCGACCGGCTCAAGGACCCCTCGCTCCTGAAGGAGGCCTGCTACATCGACGGCGCCTGGGTCGGCACGCCGGTGTTCGCGGTCAACAATCCTGCCACCGGTGTCGAGCTGGCCAAGGTCCCGCAGCTCGGCGCGGACGAGACCACCAAGGCGGTCGAGGCCGCCGAGCGCGCCTTTCCGGGCTGGGCCAAGCACACCGCCAAGCAGCGCTCCAACATCCTGCGCAAATGGTTCGAGCTGATCGTCGCCAACCGCGAGGACCTCGCGCTGATCCTCACCTCCGAGCAGGGCAAGCCGCTTACCGAGGCGCTCGGCGAGGTCGACATCGGCGCCGCCTATATCGAGTTCTTCGCCGAGGAAGCCCGCCGCGTCTATGGCGAGACCATCCCGACCCAGCGGCCGGATGCGCGCCTGCTCGCGATCAAGCAGCCGATCGGCGTCTGCGGCGCCATCACGCCGTGGAACTTCCCGAACTCGATGATCACGCGAAAAGTCTCGCCTGCGCTCGCGGCCGGGTGCACCGTGGTGCTCAAGCCCGCCAACGAGACCCCGCTGTCGGCGCTGGCGCTCGCCGTGCTCGCCGAGAAGGCCGGCATCCCCAAGGGCGTGCTCAACATCATCACGGGTGACGCGCCGCCGATCGGCAAGGTGCTCTGCGAGCATCCGGCGGTGCGCTTCGTCGGCTTCACCGGCTCGACCGCGGTCGGCAAGATCCTCTACCAGCAGGCCTCCGTCGGCGTGAAGCGGCTTGGTCTGGAGCTCGGCGGCAATGCGCCCTTCGTGGTGTTCGACGATGCCGACATCGACGCCGCGGTCGAGGGCGCCATCGTCTCGAAGTACCGCAACATGGGCCAGACCTGCGTCTGCGCCAACCGCCTCTATGCCCAGGACAAGATCTACGACGAGTTCGTGAAGAAGCTGTCGGCGAAGGTCGCCGCGATGAAGATCGGCGACGGCACCGAGAGTGGCGTCACGCAAGGCCCGCTGATCAACATGAAGGCGGTCGACAAGGTCGAGCGTCACATTGCGGACGCCGTCAAGCGCGGCGCCAAGGTCGTGACCGGCGGCAAGCGCAGCGAGCTAGGCCGCTCCTTCTTCGAGCCCACGGTGCTCGCCGACGTCAAGGCGGACTCGCTGGTATCGCAGGAGGAAACCTTTGGCCCGCTCGCCCCGGTCATCCGTTTCAAGGACGAAGCGGAGGTCATTGCCATGTGCAACGCCTCGCCGTTCGGTCTCGCCTCGTACTTCTATTCCCGCGATCTCGGCCGCGTCTGGCGTGTCGCCGAGGCGCTGGAATCGGGCATGGTCGGCGTCAACACCGGCCTGATTACGACGGAAGTCGCGCCGTTCGGCGGCGTCAAGGAAAGCGGCCTCGGGCGCGAAGGCTCCCGTCACGGCATGGAAGAGTATGTCGAGATCAAATACGTGATGATGGCGGGGGTGTGATACCCTCGCGATCTCTCCACGTCATTGCGAGCGAAGCGAAGCAATCCAGAATCTTTCCGCGGAGACGGTCTGGATTGCTTCGTCGCTTCGCTCCTCGCAATGACGAGGTCGGCTTCGTAGCCCGGATGAGCGCCAGCGACATCCGGGGCCTTGACACCCGCATATCGCTGCGCTCATGCGGGCTACGGGCTCACCGCCTCAACACCGCGATCGTCCTGTTCGCAAACGTCAATCGCTCCGCCATGACAGACACGAAATACGTCAGCAGCTTGTGGCTGAGCGCGGGGTCCTCGTCCCTGATCGCGTCGAACTGGTGCGTGTTGAGCACGTAGAGCACGCTGTCGACTTCCGCCTGGATCGTCGCGCTACGCGGGGTGTTCGAGACCAGGCCCATCTCGCCGATCGTGGTGTAACGGCCGAGGCTGCGCACGCGCGTGGTGCGATCGTCCTCGGCGGGGACCATGATGCCGACGCGGCCCTCGAGGATGAAGTGCATGGAATCGGCGGGGTCGCCGGCCTGCACGATGATTTCACCGGCCTCGACCTCGATGCGCTGGCAGCGGTGAACCAGCCTGTCGGCATCGTCCTCGCTGCCGAGAATCCGCGCGAACCAGTCATGCAGGCTGGCCTCTTCCTGCACCAGGCCCTGATGCTGGGAGATGATCTCGTTCTCGCACCATTCCAGCGCGCGATCGAGCTCCGGAATGATAGTGACGCCTTCGCCGACGAAGTCGCTGGAGCGTAGCACCTTTTCGGCGGCCTTCGACAGGTGCACCAGGATCAGCTCTACGCCGAGGTCGTGCGCGCTGCGCTTGATCTGGGCGAAGCTGTACGCGGCCGATGAATCCACGCCGGTGACGAGCTTGAAGTCGAACAGCAGGTAGCGGCATTCCGGACGCTCCTGCAGTAGCTGCTTGACGTGCTGGTAGAGCCGGTTGGCGGAGCCGAAGAACAAATAACTTTGCAGGTTGAGGCCCTGGATGCTGCCGCCATGCGCCAACAGCACCTCCAGGTCGTCTCGGGAGCGGTCGAGCGAGGACCGGTACTCCGAGCCGTCGAAACTGTACTTGATCGATTCGACCCGTGCGGCACTGAACGCGAACGTCGCGCAGCCGATGATCACGCCGATCAGGATGCCCGGCACGAAGCCCCAGGCCACGATGATCGCGATGATGGCGATCAGCGAAAGATATTCGAGCTTCGACAGCCGCTTGCGCGACTCGATGATCCATCTGTGCAGCTGGTCGGCGCCGAGATAGAGCAGCAGGCCGCCGATGACGAATTTCGGGATGAAGCCGAGCAGCTCCGGCGCGACCGCGAGCATCACGAGCGACAGTGCCGCGACGGTGAGGCCGGACAGCCGGCCGCGTCCGCCGCTGCTGAAGTTGAGGATCGAGCGGCTGATCGAGCTGCAGCCGGGGTAGCCGCCGAGCAGGCCGCTCAGCACGTTGGCGATGCCCGTGACGTTCAGCTCGCGCTCCAGATTGGCTTCGCGGTGCACCGCGACCTCGATGCCCGTGGTGTTGAACAGCGTGCAGCATGCCGTGACGAAGATGACGGCGACGACGTTGCCGATCAGGTCCGGCACGACGAACCAGGGATAGCTGGCGAAATCTTGGGTATGCCACGGCAACGTGAACACCGCCTGCGGCGGCGGCTGAAAGGTCCAGCCCAGCGTGCGCGCGCTGTCGAACGACACGCCGGTGATCCAGAACGCCAGATGCGCGGTGAGCACGCCGCCCACCAGGATGATTGGCAGCCCGAACGGGCTGCGCGACCGGTGCCAGGTGAGATACAGCACCAGCGCCATGGCGCAGGCGGCGCCCAGCTCCAGCAGCGTGGTGGCGTTGGCGAAATACGGCAGCGTCGCCAATTGCAGCGGGTGGTTGGTGATCACCCTGATCGCGCCGAGCGCGATGAGAAGTCCGGTGGCACCGAGGAAGCCGCCGACCACGGGATAGGGCACGTAACGAATGGCGCGGCCGAGCCGCGTCAGCCCCAATCCGCACAGCACCAGTCCCGTCAGCACCGTGGACAGGCCGAGCGTGATCAGCACCGGCGAGAGCAGCGGCACGGACGGGCCGGTCGCCTCGATGCGCTCGACCAGCGAAGCCACCAGAATGCCGGTCACCGCCGCCGTCGAACTGTCGGGCGCAGCCACGGCGAAGGGCAGCGAGCTGCACAGTGCGACGACGATCGCGAGCACCGCGGAGCTGACGAAGGTCGCGGTGATGCCGTAGGACAGGTAGGGCGACAGCGGGCCGGCGAAGATCAGCAGCGAATAGGACAGCCCGAAAGTGACGGTCAGGATGCTGGCGGCACTGCCGCCCATTATATCATTCAGCGCACGTTTGACGGCCGGATTGAAACGAGGGGCCGGACTGAAAGTAATTGCTGGATCGGTCACGCCGTTGCGCTCGCCCTGAAAAATACCGTCTGAGACGTAGACGACTACGGACTTAGCGCAACTGGATTTTTGTGACTGTGAAGCATCCGACAATGTCCCGCGGCGATTCGGTGCGAATCCCTGTTCACGACGTGTGAATGATCAACCGTGGTTGAGGAAAGGCGTAGACGCACTGCGATACACTCCGCCGTAGTCCCTGCGAGCGCAGGGACCCATAACCACAGGGAGTGGTTTGGCGAAGAACCGGCGTTCGGTACTACTGCCGACCACAACCGCGACATCACGCGGTATGGGTCCCTGCGTTCGCAGGGACGACGAGGAGGGAGCGCGCCGGCCCATCCACGTCATTGCGAGCGGAGCGAAGCAATCCAGAAATGCACCTGCGGATGCAGTCTGGATTGCTTCGTCGCTTCGCTCCTCGCAATGACGGCGTGCGCGGCGCCGGCCCGGCCTAAATCTTCAGCTCTTTGCCCGTCACGCGCCGATACGCTTCCAGATACCGCTTGCTGGTCGCCTCGACCACGCTGGCCGGCAGCGGCGGCGGCGGAGCGTCGCCGTTCCAGCGGCCGGCGCGGCGCTCGACGTCGAGATAGTCGCGCAGCGGCTGCTTGTCGAAGCTCGCCTGCGGCTGGCCGGGCTTGTAGGCATCGACTGCCCAGAAGCGCGAGGAATCCGGCGTCATCACCTCGTCGATCAGGATGATGCGGCCGTCCTTGTCGCGGCCGAACTCGAACTTGGTGTCGGCGATGATGATGCCTTGCTCGCGCGCCAGCTCCTCGCCGAGCGTGTAGATCGCCCGCGTCATGCTCTCGAGCGTATAGGCCGTCTCGTCACCGACGACGGTGCGCATCTTCGCGATGGTGATGTTCTCGTCGTGGCCGGTCTCGGCCTTGGTCGCCGGGCTGAAGATCGAAGGCTCCAGCTTCTCGCTCTCGACGAGGCCGGCTTTCAGCTTCTCGCCGGCCAGCGTGCCGCTGGCCGCATATTCCTTCCAGGCCGAGCCCGAGAGATAGCCGCGGATCACGCATTCGATCGGGAATACGGTGGTGCGCTTGCACAGCATGGCGCGGCCGAGGATCTCGGCGCGGTGGGCTTCGAGCGCCGGCACGGCCGCGATGATCTCGTCGGTGTCCGCGCTGATCATGTGATGCGGCACCACGCCTTCAAGCTCGCCGAACCAGAACGCGCTGATCTGGGTCAGCACCGCGCCCTTCATCGGGATGGTCTCGCCCATCACGACGTCGAACGCGCTGATGCGGTCGGTGGTGAGCAGCAGCAGGCGGTCATCGTCGACGGCGTAGATATCGCGCACCTTGCCGCGCCCGATCTTGGTCAGGGGCAGGTCGCTGGAGAGCATGGCGGTCATCGGCAGATCTTTCGCAAGGCAGTCTTTGGCAGGGAAGGCCAGGGCGTCCGGCCGTGCCCGATGGCCCGGCCGGAGACCGGATTAGCCTATTCCGGCAGCGGAATGAACTCATGTTCCTGCGGAACTGGCGCGAAGCGGCCGGTTTTCCAGTCCTGCTTGGCCTGCTCGATCCGCTCCTTGCTGGAGGAGACGAAATTCCACCAGACATGGCGTGGGCCCTCCAGTGCATCGCCGCCGAGAAACATCATCCGCGTGGGCTTGAGCGCCTTCACGGTGATGCGGTCGCCGGGCCGGAAGATCAGGAGCCGCGGCCCCTCATAACGTTCGTTCGCGATCTCGACCTCGCCATCGACGACATAAATCGCGCGCTCCTCATGATCGGGGTCGAGCGGCACGCTCGCGCCCGCCGCGGCCGTTACCTCGGTGTAGAACCAGGGCGACACCATCGACACCGGCGAGGTGATGCCGAACGATGAGCCCGCGATCACCTTCGCGGTGAAGTCGCGCTCGGAAATAACAGGCAGGTCGCCCGAGCCGTAGTGCTGGAACGACGGCGTGATTTCCTCCGACCCCGCCGGCAGCGCGATCCAGCTCTGCAAGCCCAGCATCTTCTGGCCCGAGGCGCGCTGCGTGTCCGGCGTGCGTTCGGAATGCGCGATGCCGCGTCCGGCCGTCATCAGGTTCATCGCACCCGGCGCGATCTCCTGCACATTGCCCTCGCTGTCGCGATGCATGATCGCGCCGTCGAACAGATAGGTGACGGTCGCCAGCCCGATATGCGGATGCGGTCGCACGTCCATGCCCTTGCCGGAAACGAACTGCACGGGGCCGAAATGGTCGAAGAAGATGAAGGGCCCGACCATCTGCCGCTTGCCATGCGGCAGCGCGCGCCGCACGGCAAAGCCGTCGCCGAGATCGCGCGTGCGCGGCACGATGACGAGATCCAGCGCGTCGCAGGACATGGGATCGCCGAGCACGGGATCGTTGGAGGGTTGCCAGCTCATGGTGGACTCCTTTTTCGCTTTCTTGAGCGCGAACCTAGCAGGAATTTGCGGCGTCGTCGCGACAAAGGCCGGAGGTGGATGTTGTGTGGGCAGCGCCACATCCACCGCTGTCATTCCCCGCGCAGGCGGGGAATCCAGTACGCCGCAGCCATCGGTTCAATCATTGCCGTCGCGGCGTACTGGATCGCCCGGTCCTGGTGCGCAATTGCGCACTGGCCGGGCGATGACAGTTGTGGGTGTCGCTTTAGCCGTGGACGCCCATGGTCCTTGAAAAAACATCCGCAACGAACGATGTTCGGCTGGTTTCAACTGCGACCGATCGCGCCACCTGATGACCCTAGCCGCAACCGAGCTTGCCTTCCGCGCTGCCAGCGTCGCATTGCTGCTGGTACTGGCGGCGTCATTGGTCGCCGATTTCCGCAATGTGCTGGCGGGGCGGCTTGGTGCGGCGCTCGCACTGGGCCTGGCCGCGCACGCGGTGAGCTATTCGGTGGGTGTTACATCGCGGATCCCGGTGTCACATGCGCCGCTGGTCGCGCTGTCGACCGGCAACATCGTGGTGTTCTGGCTGTTCACGCGCGCGCTGTTCGACGATGAGTTTCGTCTCCGCTGGTGGCACGGATGGGTCTGGGCATTGGTGACGGCGTTCAGCTTCGCAGGCTGCGTCTGGATTGCACCGAGCGGCCACGTCCGATTCTCCGTGACGGTGGTCAATTTGATCGTGCTCGGCTTCATCGCGCTTGCGATCGGGCAGACGATCGCCTCGTGGCCGGCCGACCTCGTCGAGCGCCGTCGCCGCGTTCGCGTCTTCATCGTCTGTGCCGGCGCGATCTATGGCGGGGTGAACGCGCTGCTTCAGATCTCCGTCGCAGGGACCCGCGTCGTCGACGCCGCCGATGCGATCAATGCCGGCGTTCTCGCCTGCATCGTCGCGGCCATCGCCTACGCCATGATGCGCGTCGATGCCAGCGATCTGTTTCCGCTGGAAGCGAAGGCTGCACCGGCGGTCGTTTTCTCGCCGCAAGCCACTGAAGACGCCGCCGATCAAAAGCTGATCGACGCCCTGATGCGGTTGATGGCGGACGAGCGGATCTATCGCCAGGAGAACATCACCATTGGCGTGCTCGCCGGCCGGCTGAAGATTCCGGAATATCGGCTGCGCCGGCTGATCAACCAGCGGCTCGGCTACCGCAACTTCAATGTGTTCCTGAACAACCACCGGATTGAGGAAGCCAAGGCCGCGCTCGCCGATCCCGCCCAGGCCGAGGTGCCCGTCATCACCATCGCCATGGACGCCGGCTTCCAGT
Organism: Bradyrhizobium sp. U531; assembly: GCF_051710265.1. Lineage (NCBI taxonomy): Bacteria > Pseudomonadati > Pseudomonadota > Alphaproteobacteria > Hyphomicrobiales > Nitrobacteraceae > Bradyrhizobium > Bradyrhizobium sp. U531. Next base: position 275,004 of record NZ_JASVEN010000002.1, on the reverse strand, counting down.
CGCTCGGGCCGTTCAACCGCGCCTTCAAGGCGGTCACGGGCGTGACGCCGACGGAATACCGACGGCACAACACGAGCACGGCGTGACGCCCTTCGCCTCTCCCCGCATGCGGGGAGAGGCCGGAATTTGCGAGAGCAAATTCCGGGTGAGGGGGGCTCTCCGCGAACTCCACTCTGAGTGTCCTTGCGGAGACTCCCCCTCACCCCAACCCTCTCCCCGCAAGCGGGGCGAGGGAGCCTACCGCTGCCGTGACGGTGACCTGCTATCACCTTGAAATAACTGCTTTATTCCAGAATCGACCAGCCCGCGCCCAACTTCAGCCAGGCCATTTTCCAAATCCGGCGAGCGCTTCGCCGCCCATTCCGGCTTCCTCCCGGCAACTGCCCAGTCAGGAGAAAGCCAGTGACCCGCCGCCGCAAGATCATCCTCCTCACCACCACCATTATCGCCTGTGCCGGCCTCGCGCTGGGTGCGGCGCGCGGGCGCGACATGCCGAGGGTCGCGACCGGCTTCGTCGCGGATATCCTGTGCTCGGAGACATTTGTTTCCGGCCTCGATCCACAGCGCAATCTTGCCGAGACCACCGATGCCATGCCCGGCACCGGGCTGATCACCTGGGCGATGGACACCAGGGTCGACCGCGTCCGCAAGGACGTCACGGTGACGCTGTTCGGCCTCAGCCGCAGCCATGCCGTCTATCGCGAGGGGCTTGGTTGCACGCTCGAGCACGAAGCGGGGATCGCCGATGTGTCGGTGCCGCCGGATGACAGGCAGCCGGCGCTGCTGCCCGAGATCGCCGGCCCCGGGATCGTGCCGCCGCAAAGCCCCTTGCTTGCCGCCGCGCTCGACCGCGCCTTCACCGAGCCCGCGCAGCCGCCTTACCGGCGCACCCGCGCGGTGGTCGTGATGAAGTCGGGCCGCGTCATCGCGGAGCGATATGCTGACGGCATTGGACCGGAGACGCCGCTGCTCGGCTTCTCCATGACGAAGTCGGTGGTTTCGGCCCTGATCGGCGTGCTGGTGCGCCAGAGCAAGTTGAAGCTCGACGGAAGCGCGCCGATCGCCGTCTGGAAAGATCCCCGCGATCCCCGCCATGCCATCACGGTCGATCAGCTTCTGCGCCACACCGCCGGCCTTGCGCTCGGCAGCTCACTGGAGGCCTCGCTCGGCTCGGCCTTCGAGCCGGTCAATCGGATGAAGTTCGTGGAGCGGGACATGGCGGCCTATGCCGAGACCATTCCGCTCGTGACCGCGCCCGGTACCGTCTGGAATTACCACGACGGCAACATCCTGATCCTCTCGCATCTGATCCGTGATGCCTCAGGCGGCACGCCGGAAGGTGCGCTGCGCTTCGCCCGCCGCGAATTGTTCGCGCCGCTCGGCATGCGCCATGTCGTCCTTCAGCTCGATGGCTCGGGCACGATCGAAGGATCGAGCGAGATGCTCGCATCCGCGCGCGACTGGGCGCGCTTCGGCCAGCTCTATCTCAATGACGGCGTGGCGGGTGGAAGGCGCATCCTGCCGGAAGGCTGGGTGAACTATTCGGCGACCGCCACGCCGAACGCGTGGGTCGGCATCGGCGCCGGCTTCTGGACCAACCAGGGCGACAGTTTTGGCGCGAATCTCCGCACCACGCATGGCTGGCCGCGCGATGCCTTCTTCGCCAAGGGCACGATCGGTCAGTACACCATCGTGATCCCGTCGGAGCAGCTGGTGATCGTGCGGCTCGGCCGCTCGCCAAATGCCCCGCCACAGGCGGATGGCGTGTTCGATCTCGTGCGCGATGTCGTGGCCGCGACGCGCGAGAAGGGAAAATTAGCGGGGGTGGATTGAGAGGCGCGGAGCGAGCTTCTTCCTTCTCCCCTTGTGGGAGAAGGTGGCGCGAAGCGCCGGATGAGGGGTATCTCTCCTCGCGTTCAAATGAGAGTTGGACTCGCGGAGAGAACCCCTCACCCGGCTGCGCTTCGCGCATCCACCCTCTCCCACAAGGGGCGAGGGTGCACCGTCCGCGCTGCTAGAATATAATTACCTCCCCAGCTCCGTCGCCTTGGCCACGCGATCGAACCGCTCCAGCGTCATGATCGCGTCCGCGAATTTTTCCGCGCGCGCGTTCAGCACCGGCCGTGCCAGCGTCAAGAACTTCTGCTGCATCGCCTGCGCATCGGGGAACGAGTTCGGCTCCCCCGAGGGATCCGCATAGAGCCGCTCGTGCACGCCGTCATCGGTCGTGATGCTCACGCGCGCGCCGAAGGGATGGGTGCGGCCGACCTCGAGCCGGTCGTCCTGCACCACGTCGAACTTGTCGGCGAGCGCGTCGATGGCGGCATCGCCGAGGCGGTTGTAATCGTCCCAGCCGAACGAGCCCTGGTCGAGCGCGAGTGCGCCGGTGAAGAACATCGAGAACTGGCCGCCGACGATCGAGGTCGGATGCCGCTTGGTCGCGGCATCGCCGGTCAGCGTGATGCCGTTGCGATGCAGGCCGATCTCGACGCGCTTGACCTGGTCGGGTGTCAGATTGTGCTCGCGCCGCATCGCGATCAGCGCGTCGATGGCGGCGTGAGTGTAGCGGCAGCTCGGATAGGGCTTTACGCCGATCTTCATGGTCTCGTAGGTCTTGCCGAGCTCGGCGACCGCCTTGTCCGGATGCGCATCGTCGGTGTATCCGGCGAGCAGGCCATGCTTGCCTTCGACGGACTCGCTCGATCCGATGAAGTCATTGCGCGCGAGCGTTGCGGCGATCACGCCGTTCATCGCGGCGGCGCCGACCTGGTAGCGCTTGTTCCAGGCGCCGTTGACCAGAAACTGCAGCGAGCCTGCGGCCTGGCTGCCGGAGACACCGAAGGCCGAGATGAGCTGCTGCTCGGATAGTCCGAACAGCTTGCCGGCCGCCGCGGCCGCGCCATAGGTGCCCGCGGTCGCGGTCGGGTGGAAGCCGCGCGCATAATGCGAGGTCGGGTCGAGCGCGTTGCCGAGCCGGCAGCAGACCTCGTAGCCCGCGACGATCGCGGTCAGCACGTCGCGGCCGGAGGCGCCCACCATCTCGCCGACGGCGAAGGCGGCCGGAACCACCGGCGCGCTCGGATGCAGTGAGGAATCGGCATGGGTGTCGTCGAAATCGAGGGAGTGGCCGAGCGCGCCGTTGAGGAGGGCGGCAACCGCCGGCGTCCAGGTCTTGGTGTCGCCGAACACGGTGGACTCGCCCTTGGTGTCGAGCGCCAGCGCCTCCAGCATTTTCAGCATCGACGGGGTGGATTGCGCTTCGGATCTCGCCCGGATGGCGCTGCCGAGGAAGTCCAGGGTCAGCACCTTGGCACGCTCCAGCACCTCGGCCGGAATATCCCCGTATTTCAGATTGAAGACATAGGCGGCGAGCGTTGCGGTTTCGTGAGCCATCGTGTTTCCTCGTTTTGGCCGGCAAGTTAGGCGGGCTGATTTGGCCTTTCAAGCGGCCTTGGAGCCGCGGGTATCAGCCATGCTTTTGCTTGGCTTTACGTGGTTTGGACCGGATAGTCGGGCATGGCGTTCGCAGGGAAGGTGTTCGAGCGGATCAGGTCGCGGCGAACCCAATTGGGGCTCGCGATCCGGGTCACGGTCGCGGCGACCGCGGCTTATGCGATCGCCACCGCGCTGCATCTGCTGTTACCGCTCTGGGCGGTGCTGACCTCGCTGATCGTCACCCAGATGAGCGTCGGCCGCTCGCTGAAGGCGACGCGCGACTACATGCTCGGCACCATCGGCGGCGCGATCTATGGCGGCGCCATCGCGATCCTGATTCCCTATTCCAGCGAGGTCGGCCTGCTCGGCCTGCTGGTGCTCTCGGTCGCCCCGCTCGCCTTCATCGCCGCGATCAATCCGAGCCTCAGCGCCGCCACGGTGACGGCCGTGATCGTGCTGCTGGTTCCGACCATGCATCATTCCGATCCCATGACCTCGGCGATCGACCGCGTCAGCGAGGTCGGTGTCGGCGCGGTCACGGGCCTCCTGGTCTCGTTCCTGGTGCTGCCCTCGCGCGCGGTGCGGCAGATCCGCGCCGCGGCAGCGCAATTGCTCGAGTTGATTGCGGACGCCTTCACTGAATTGCTCGCGGGCCTCACGCGCGGCCGCGACAACGACGCGCTGCACCGGATCCAGGACGGCATCGGGACTGCGATGGTCGGCATGAACGCCATCGGTGCCGAGGCCGAGCGCGAGCGCGCCGCGCGGCTGTCGAGCGGGCCCGACACGGGCCCGCTGCTGCGCACCGTTCTGCGGCTGCGCCATGACGTCGTGATGATCGGCCGCGCCACCGTGGTGCCGCTGCCGGTCGAGGTGCAGATGCGGCTTGCCGCGCCGCTGACGGAGGTGTCCACCGTCATTGCGCGTTTCCTGCGCTCGGCGGCCGCCGCCTTGCGCGAAGGCGCGGGCGCGCCGCCGATCCATCCCGTCCACGTCGCGCTCCAGCACTATGCCGAGGCGGTCGCGTCCGTCCGGCAAGACGGACTGATCCGCGGCCATCCCGGCGATACCGCCGAGCGCTTCTTCGCGCTCGGCTTCTCGCTGGAGCAGATGCACCAGAATCTCTGCGACCTCGACCGCGTCGTCGGCGAATGGTCGGAGGCGGCGAGCAGCAAGCCGGCGCGCGTAGCGGAGTAATTTCTAGAGATCGAAGAACGCGAGCTGCGTCGCATCGCGGCGCGCGATGCCGTCGGTCAGCGCCTTCAAGGCGACGTCGAAAGACGGTTGCTGCTGCTCAAGCTCCCATGCGCCGTCATGATCCCATTGGAAGCATTGGCCGAAGCGTTCGCCGGGCTCGACATGGAGCAGCAGGCAGCGGCTGAGCTGCGACGGCTCGGCGATCGGCACGAGATGCTTCAGCGACACTCCATATTCCTTGCGGAAATAGGTGCAGGCTTCCTCGACCTCGTCGTCGGAATAGGCGATGAAGCCAAGGAGGTTGTGAAGCTGCTTGGTCAGCGCCTCGGGTGCATAGAAGCGAAGCTCCGAGGACGATTCGGGCAGTCGCACCAATAGCTCGGTCTCGCCGCGCTTCAGCAGGAATTTGCGATAATCATCGGGCAGCCGGACACCGAGCGCTTGCTCCACGGCATTGATATCCGCCTCGCTCGCCGGCGTGCCTTGCCTCCAGCGCCAGCCCTTCCTGGATGTTCCCGCCTTGCGCCGCGCTTCGTATTCGGCATAGCCGGGAAGCGCCATGATCTCCTCGTAGCCGCCGAACCGCGACCATTGATAGGCATCGTCAAAGGCCTCTTCCTGCCGCTCGGGGAAATAACCGCAGAGCAGCTCGGCGCGCTTGATGATGCGATCCTGGCTGGGGGCGATCTTGCACAGATGCTCGATCGTCTTCAGCGCGGCGTCGGGATTGCCGGCCTCGAGTTGGGCGTCGCTCAGCAATTCCAGAATGCGCCCTTCGAGATCGCCCTCGTAGATCGACCATGCATAATGCTGCTTCCCGGCAGCACGCCGCGCCAGCAGCGTGTCGCGCGCCTGCTCGGCAAGGCGTGCGGTCTCCGCCGCATCGAGCCCGGCAGAGCGGCTGCGGCGCGCGGCATGCCAGAGATACAACGGCTCGTGCTCGGCCGGGGTGCCCCTGAGCGCCTCGATCTGCGCTGCCTGCTCGGCCATCGGCGCGGCGAGCGCCAGAATCATCAGCTCGTCCAGGCCCTTCTGCCATTCCGGCTTGGCGGGCGGATCGGGCGGCAGGTCCCGCAGCGTATATTTGGTGTGGACGGTCTCGACATAGCCGGCCGCGACGAGATCGGCGACGTGACGGCGGAAGGCTGCGGCCGCGTCGGCAATGCCGGAGAACGTCTTGCGCAGGAATTCATCCGCGTCGGGATCGCCCTTCCAGTTCATGTGAACGCCGATCACCATCGGCTCGCTGCCGGGGATCAGCATCAATTCGCGATCGTCGTCGCCGGGGGCGCGATGGAAGAATTTTGCCAGATGCATGCGACCTCCGAACGCGCCGCCGGTATCGGGCGCCACGTCTCAGTCGCGCGCTCGGAAAGATCGGTTCATGGTTCGCGGAAGCGCTTGTCAGCGCGGCGGTGTACTGTCGCGCGCGTCAGAAGACGCTGCAGAACGCGACACTAGCGTCGCGCCAGGCCCTTGCTCTGCATGCGCCAGACCAGGAGGTCGATGCGGTCCTGGCCGAAGAACGGCTCGTTCTCGAACACGAAGGTCGGCACGCCCCAATGGCCGGACGCGGCGTGGTCCCTCTCGTTCTCCGTGATCACCCGCTCGTAGCGATCCGGATCTTTGGCGATCGCGGCGTCCATCGCGGCGAGATCGAAGCCTGCCTTTTCGGCCGCGCGCGCGAGATGATCGCCTTCGTTCCAACCGGCCACCGAGCCATCCCACAGCACGCGCGCAATCGCGTCGGTGAAGGCGATCGCGCGTCCTTCGAGCTGCGCCATCGCGCCGAGCCGGGTCAGGCGGTGGATGTAGGGCTGCTCGGCCGCGACATCGAAATTCGTCTTGTCCTGCACGATCGGATCGGGCCGAGGAAAGCGGAACGGAATGCCCTCGTGCTGCGCCACGCGCGTGCTGTCGAGCACCACGTAGCGAATGAAATTCGGGCTGGCCTTCTTGAAGAATCCGGGCACGCGCACCGCGAGCGGATAGACCGGCCGCAGGTTCACGGCGAGATCGTAGTCCTCCACGAGCTTCCGCGTCTTCGGCAGGGCCAGATAGCTGAACGGGCTGCGGAACGAGAAGAACAGGTCGACGGACAGCGTCATCGCGCGGGCTCCCCGATCCTGCCCATCATGCCGCGGGCGACGAGCTTGTGGAACGGCGTGATCAGCATGAGGTAGCTTCGGCCGAGAAAATTGTTTGTCTTCACCAGCGTGGTCAAGGTGACCTCCCGGGTCGCTGCGTTCCCGGCCACGTCGACGACAATGCGAAAATCGAGATGAGAATCGTTGAAGCCTGCGATCAGCCGCTCCGGTGTCTCGCTCAACACCGGAAACAGGCCGATCAGGCCGCCGGGCGCGGGCGCGCCTTCGCCTGACTTCTTCAGGCCGAATGGCGTGACGAGAATGTTGCGCAGGCGCACCAGCGCATCGACCCATCGTGGCCCGTTCAAGACCATCCGCGTGCAGGCCTCGCGGGCATTCACGCCGGCCGCGCCGACCTCGACGCGAAACGCATCGATGAACTGCGCGCCTGCCAGCACCGCGCCGGCGTCGACATTGGGGGTGATTTCGCGAACTTGTCCGGTCATCCCGCCAGTCTGCGCGTCAGCATCCGGAAGCGCAAGACCAGCAGGCCGGCATAGACGAAGGTCCCCACGGAGAAACCGACCCAGATGCCGACGGCGCTCAGCCCCGTGTGGAACGCAAGAATCCAGGCGACGGGAAAGGCGATGCCCCAATAACCGATTGCGGCGAACAGCAGCGTCATCCTGGTGTCGTTGATGCCGCGCAGGGCGCCGCCCATGATGGTCTGGAGGCCGTCGGCGATGAAGAAGGTGGCGCCGACCAGCAGCAGCGTCCCGGTCAGCGCCACCGTCGGCGCACTGGCCTCGCCGCTGCCGAAGAACAATCGGCCCAGCTCGTAACGGCCGAGGATGATGGCGAACGTCAGGGCCGAGACCAGCGCGATGCCGAGCACGGCTGCGACGAGACCGGCGCGCCTCACGGCGGCCGGATCGCCGCGGCCATAGGCGTGGCCGACCCGCACCGTCGCCGCCATGCCGATACCCAGCGGCACCATGAACAGCACGGCGGTAACCTGCAGCGCGATCTGGTGTGCGGCAATCGCGGTGGTCGAGATCAATCCCATCAGCAGCGCCGCCGAGGAGAACAGGCCATATTCCAGCAGAAGGGAAAACGAGATCGGCGCACCGACAGCGATGAGCTGCCGCATCAGCGGCCAGTCGATCCGCCACAGATGGGCGAGCGGCCGGTAGTCCACAAAGGGCTTCCGCCACGCGGCGATGGCCAGGGTCGCCAGGAACGTGCCGAGATTGACGATCGTGGTCGCAAGCCCGGCGCCGAACAGGTCGAGCTCGGGCAGGCCGAACAGGCCATGGATCAGCACGTAGACCAGGGCGGCATTGAGCGGAATCGCCGCGACCGTGATCCACAGCGGCGGCTGCGGTCGGTTCACCGCGCTCATCATGCTGCGCAGCGCGATGAAGCCGAGCGCCGGCGCGATGCCCCAGGCAAGGCCGTTGAGATAGCGCTGCGCCAGCGCCGCCGACCGCGGCACCTGTCCGAGCGCAACCAGGATCTGCTCGCCATAGAGCGGCGAGGCCATCATCGGCAGCGAGATCAGGAACGCGACCCACAGCCCGACGCGCAAGGAGTGGCGGACGCGTCTGACGTCGCCGGCGCCGAAGGCCTGCGCGGCCAGCGGCGACACCGCCGACATCAGTCCGAGCCCGAAGGTGAAGCTGACGAAATAGACCGTATGCGCCAGCGCCGCCGCCGCGACGGCGTCCTCGCCGAGCCGTCCGATCAACGCCAGATCGGTCGTGATCATCGCGATCTGCCCGAGCTGCGTCAGCATCAGCGGCACGGCCAGCCGCAACGTCTCGACAAATTCTTGCGCGAGATGATTTTGCGGCACGCCGGCTTGCGGCTGCGCACGATGTTCAACGCTGTCGAGCATGGCGGGTGCTTAGCACGGGCGAAGTGCCAAATACATGGCTCGTATTTTCCCTCTCCCCTTGTGGGAGAGGGTGGCTCGCCGCGATAGCGGCGAGACGGGTGAGGGGTATCTGTCCGCGAATCCAACTCTCATTCGAGACGCTGAGAGAACCCCTCATCCGGCGCTGCGCGCCACCTTCTCCCACAAGGGGAGAAGGAAGAAGCGCGCCTCAGCCCTTCCGCTCGGGCACGCGCTTGATCTTCGCGCCGAGCGCGTTCAGCCGCTCCTCGATGCGCTCGTAGCCGCGCTCGATCTGGTCGGCGTTGTTGATGGTGGAGGTACCCTGGGCGCACACGGCGGCCAGCAGCATCGCCATGCCGGCGCGGATGTCGGGCGAGGTCATGGTGGCGCCGTGAAGACGGCTCGGGCCTGCGATGATGGCGCGGTGCGGATCGCACAGCACGATGCGCGCGCCCATCGCGATCAGCTTGTCGACGAAGAACATTCTGGACTCGAACATCTTCTCGAACATCAGGATGACGCCCTCGCATTGCGTAGCGGTGACGATCGCGATCGACATCAGATCGGCCGGGAAGGCCGGCCAGGGCTGGTCCTCCAGCTTCGGCACATGGCCGCCGAAATCGTCCTGGATCTTCAGCGTCTGGTTCGCGGGCACGATGAGGTCGTCGCCCTCGACGCGGCAGACGATGCCGAGCCGCTCGAAACCCATGCGGATCGAGCGCAGGTGCTCGACGCCGGCGCGGGTGATGCGCAAGGGCGAGCGCGTCACGGCGGCAAGGCCGATCAGCGAGCCGACCTCGATGTGATCGGGCTGGATCCTGTAGGTAGCTTCCCCCAGCGTCGCCGGCCCGTGCACAATCATGGTGTTGGTGCCGATGCCCTCGATCTTCGCGCCGAGCGCGACGAGGAAATTGGCGAGGTCCTGCACATGCGGTTCGGAGGCCGCGTTGCGCAGATATGTCACGCCGTCCGCGGCGACCGCCGCCACCAGTGCGTTCTCGGTCGCGGTCACGCTCGGCTCGTCCAGGAACACGTCGGCGCCGGCGAGCTTGGCGGCGCGGAATTCGAGCCGGTCCGTCGCGGTGACCTTTGCCCCCAACTGCTCCAGCGCCAGCACATGCGTATCCAGCCGGCGGCGGCCGATGACGTCGCCGCCGGGCGGCGGCAGCATCACCTCGCCGCAGCGGGCGAGCAGCGGGCCGGCGAGCAGGATCGAGGCGCGGATGCGCACGCACAGCTCGGGGTCGAGGTCGGCGGCGCGGATGCTCTTGGCGTGGATGTGAAGCGTATTGCGGGCGGTCCATTCCGCGGACGCACCGACCGAGCGGATCAGCTCGACCAGCGTCTCGGTGTCGCGGATGCGCGGCACGTTCTCCAGCGTCACCGGATGTGAGGTGAGCAGGGCTGCGGCAATGATCGGCAGGGCCGAATTCTTGTTGCCGGACGGCTCGATCGAGCCCGAGAGCCGGTGACCGCCCTCGACGATGTATTGGATGGGCGCCACGGGAATTTCTCCGTCCTGAAGGGTTGGGGCGGGCTGCTTTGGAGGCGGAAACTATAGGGAATTGAGCGCGGTAGCAATTGCGCTGGCTGCAGCTCCAGGGGCCGCCGGCGGCCTTCTGCGGGGGGCCTCAGAGCAGGCCGATGATATTCCCCACCACATAGAGGATCGCGATCAGGATCAGCGCGCCGATCATGACGAAGGAGATCTCGATGGCGATGGCGCCGGTGCCGAGGATGGCCGCGACGCCGGCGAGGAGGCGTTCCTCGCGGAAGATGAGCGAGAGGACCGACAACAGAATGGCAAGCAGGCCTAGCGAGATCGCGGTGGCGGAAGCGGTTTCGCTCCAGCTGCGTCCAGCCGATTTCTCGACTTTCGGCGCCTGGTACTCGATTCCCTTCACGCGCGCCATCACGCGGTCCTTGATGCGATGCCCGGTGTCGACGATGACCTGGTCCGCCGGCGGCGGCGGAAACACCATCGGCACCACCCAATGCGGCAGCACAGCCGCCATCAGCGCCAGCACGCCGACGATGCTCCCGATGATGCCGAGGCGGCGGGAGGGTGCGGCGGAGCTGCTCGTTGCAGAGGCGGTCATGGCGTGACACTTCCCGGCCGGAATAGGCCTCGTGGGTCATGTCCCTTCGTCGCGATGGCGGGTGACGAGGTTCAGGGGGTGCGGCGGGCTGGCGGGGAAGGGTTATCGCGCTTCAATTGCGGAACAAATTGATGACGCCGCCCTCGCCTTTGACTTCGAAATACATCAGATCGATGTAGATCGCGGCCGCAAGAACCAGCGCTCGTTCGTCTTCCGTCAGGCCGCTGTCCAGATACTCCACCAGGAAATTGTCGCGGTCGGTGAACAGCTCGGAACCGAAGCCGGACCATTTCTTCGCGACGCGCGCCTGCTCGTGTCCTCCGCGCATGAACGGGAAGGTCCATACGCGCCACCATGGCGAAGTGACCTCGAGCACCACGCGCCCCTGCGCATCGTGCACATGGAAGCTCTTGGTGAGAATCGAGAACTGGCGTTCGATGTTGCCGATCAGGCGGCCGTCGCGCGACCGCAGCTCCAGGCACTGAAAGAAGAAGCGGAAGGGATGGATCCCCCGCATGACCGGCTGCCGGGCGGCGTCGAAGAAATGCACCTCGAAGGAGCGCCAATGCCCGAATGCCTGACGAAACAGGAAGCCGAGAATTCCCTTTTGCTGTTCGGCCGCATAGAGCAGATCGCGGCCATTTTCGTCGCGGATGCGATATTTGTTGCGGGTTTCGAGGCCGAAGAGCTCGGCCATTTCGAACACCTGCTGCACGTACATTCGGTGCTGGTCAGCTAAAGTCGACAACATTGGCTTGGACCTCTTCCCGTGCCAGCTACGCCATTTTGTCGCGGTGGCCGGGGATGAGGTTCAGGAGGCGTGATCGGTCTTCGTCTCCGTCATGGCCGGGCTTGTCCCGGCCATCCACGCCCTTGTCGCGTCGCACGAAGAACGTGGATGCCCGGGACAAGCCCGGGCATGACGACCATCTAAAGCCAGCCGACCTCAAATATCGATCGTCGCGCTCAGCGAATGCTCCTGGATGAAGTCGCGGCGCGGTTCGACCACGTCGCCCATCAATTTGGTGAAGATGTCGTCGGCCTCGTCGACCTCCTTGACCTTCACCTGGAGCAGCGAGCGCGCATTGACGTCCAGCGTCGTTTCCCAGAGCTGCTCCGGGTTCATCTCACCCAGACCTTTGTAGCGCTGCAGCGTGACGCCCTTGCGGCCGGAATCGGTGACCGCTTCGAACAGGTCCACCGGCCCGTAGACCATGTGCTCGGCGTCCTTGCGCCGCAGCTTGCCGGGGCGCGCATAGACGTCCTGGAGCTTGACCGTGTATTCGTCGAGCTTGCGCGCCTCGACCGAGCCCAGGAAGGCGTCGTCGATGACAGCGGCTTCCTTGACGCCGCGCACGGTGCGCTCGAACTGGAAGCCCTGGCCTTCGACATACAGGCCGACCCACCCGCGCTCGACCTCTTCGGACTGCGTGTCGAGGCGGCCGGCGATGTACTGAGCGGCCGCCGCGGCCTTCTCGGGATCGCCGTAGATTGCCTTGTTCAGCACGCCGGTGATCGCGGCCTGCTCGATTACCTTGCGGTTGTAGCGGGAGTGCAGATTTCGCAGGATGCCGCGAACGGCGCGGGCATCGTCGACCAGTGCGCGCAGATCGCGGCCAGTGCGATCGCCTCCGCTGCCGGGAATGTAGACGCAGTCGTCGAGCCCGGTATCGATCAGATAATCCTCCAGCGCCCTCTCGTCCTTGAGGTACTGTTCGGACTTGCCGCGGTTGACCTTATACAGCGGCGGCTGGGCGATATAGAGATAGCCGCCGTCGATGATGGCAGGCATCTGCCGGTAGAAGAAGGTCAGCAGCAGCGTGCGGATGTGGGCGCCGTCGACGTCGGCGTCCGTCATCACGATGATCTTGTGGTAGCGCAGTTTCTCGACCGAGAACTCGTCGCCGATGCCGGTGCCGAGAGCGGTTATCAGCGTGCCGATCTGCTCGCTCTTCAGCATCGTGTCGGGACGAACGCGTTCCACGTTGAGGATCTTGCCGCGCAGCGGCAGCACCGCCTGGAATTCGCGATTGCGGCCCTGCTTGGCGCTGCCGCCTGCCGAGTCACCCTCGACGATGAAGAGCTCGGACTTCTCAGGGTCCTTTTCCTGGCAGTCGGCGAGCTTGCCGGGCAGCGAGGAGACCGACAGCGGGCTCTTGCGCGTCAGCTCGCGCGCCTTGCGCGCGGCTTCGCGCGCGGCCGCCGCCTGGATCACCTTGCCGACGATCATCTTGGCTTCGCCGGGGTGCTCCTCGAACCAGGCTTGCAGCGCCTCGTTGAGGACGTTCTCGACCACGGGGCGCACTTCCGAGGACACCAGCTTGTCCTTGGTCTGCGACGAGAACTTCGGATCGGGCACCTTCACCGACAGCACGGCGGTGAGGCCTTCGCGGCAGTCGTCGCCGGTCAGCGCGATCTTTTCCTTCTTCGCATTGGCCTCGGCATAGCCGTTGACCTGGCGCGTCAGCGCGCCGCGGAAACCGGCGAGATGGGTGCCGCCGTCACGCTGCGGGATGTTGTTGGTGAAGCACAGCACGTTCTCGTGGTAGCTGTCGTTCCACCACAAGGCGGCCTCGACGCCGATGCCGTTGGCCTCCGCGCGCACCATGATCGGCGCCGGCACGATCGCCTTCTTGTTGCGGTCGAGATATTTGACGAATTCCTCGACGCCGCCGGAATAGTGCATCTCCTCGCGTTTCTCGACCGCATGGCGCATGTCGGAGAGCGCGATGTTGACGCCGGAATTCAGGAAGGCGAGCTCGCGCAGCCGATGCTCGAGCGTCGCGAAATCATATTCGATGTTCTTGAAGGTCTCGCCCGAGGCAAGGAACGTGACCTCGGTGCCGCGCTTGCCGGGCGCTTCGCCGATCATCTTCAGCGGTGCCACGGCATCGCCATGGGCGAACTCGATATAGTGCTCCTTGTTGTCGCGCCAGATGCGCAGGCCGAGCTTGCTCGACAGCGCGTTGACGACGGAGACGCCGACGCCGTGCAGACCGCCGGAAACCTTGTAGGAGTTCTGGTCGAATTTTCCGCCGGCGTGGAGCTGGGTCATGATGACCTCGGCCGCCGAGATGCCCTCGCCCTTGTGGATGTCGACGGGAATGCCGCGGCCGTCGTCGCGCACGGTGACGGAATTGTCCGAATTGAGCACGACGTCGACGCGCGTGGCGTGGCCCGCCAGCGCTTCGTCGATGGCGTTGTCGACGACCTCGTACACCATGTGGTGCAGGCCCGAACCGTCGTCGGTGTCGCCGATATACATGCCGGGGCGCTTGCGGACGGCATCGAGACCCTTGAGCACGCGGATCGATTCCGCACCGTATTCGCTCGGATTGGAGGGCTCGTTTTCGGCAGCGGGCTGCCGAGCAGGTTCTGTCATGAGAGGCCTTCGAAATGTCGCCCGAATCAGCGGCGCAAAAGGCGCTGATTTGCGAGCTATTTGTGCCATGAAAGCGGGATTGCGCCTAGCGCAAAGTATGCTGTCGCAACCCTTTGAGGAGATGGGGTTTTTTGGCCGTATTTCAAGGCGCGCGAGGGCCGATTTCGGGGGCTGTGAAAAGCCCGATTCGAGACCCGCTTTCGGCCCTTGAAGACGTGGATTTTGCGGGGGCTCGGAAGCCTCTCTCCCTGGCGACTTGGCGCCGCGGGCTCAGTAGATCTGGTCGGACTTGGCGTCGTCGTCAGCCAGCTTGAGGAACCATGCCTGGCCCGCGGCCAGCGTGATGGTGTTGGTGCGCACCTGATGACCCGACACGTGCAAAGCGTAGGAATATGTGCCGGGCGGCAGATCTAGCGTTTGCGGATGATTCAAGCCGCCCACGATTTTGATGGTTTGATCATTGATCGCGAGCGAAGCCACGTCAGGCACGAGATAGCCGAAGATCAGCCGTGCTTGTCCTGGCAGCGGCAGGAAGTTGGCCCTGGCCGCGGCCTCCGTATTTCGCTGCACCAGGTCGACCGTGGTTTCGCTCTTGGCGCGGCCGAGCGTCAGCGTGCCCGGCCCCTTCGGGGAGGCGAAGACGAGGAGGGCGCGATCGGCGGTGACCACCGCGCCGTCAGGCTTTTCCTGCCAGCCGCGCTTTCCGAGCTCCGTGCGGTAGAAGGTGAGTACGTCGCTGAGCGCGGCGGGCACCTCGGCTTTGAGCGCGAGCCGGAGCGGGACTTCGACGCCGTTCGCGCTGGTGCGGCTGAAGCTCGAATGACTGGCTCGCGTCGGCACGGGCATCTCGGCGTGAGGATCTGCCGCGGTCAGCGGCTCTTGCGAGCAGCCCGCAAGCAGGATGAGGCTGCATACCAACAGCCGCCATTGTGCCGGGACCTTCGTCCCGCGCCTTGACCTCGTCATGCCCGTTCTCCAGGGATGCCGCGCGTCCTGATCGTCGCGCGATGAGGCGGCCGTGACCCGGTCTCCGCCGCCTCATCGACTAGTCGCCCTGCGAACCCCATGGGTTCAACCCGGCCGGTACAGCACGAGGGATCAGTACATCTGCAGCGGCAGCACGGCGCCATCAGGGCCCACCATGAGGCCCCAGGCATCGCCGGCTGCGACCGTCAGGGTCTCGGTGCGGGCAGGACGTCCCGGCACACGCAGCGCGTATTGGTATTTGCCGGGCGGCAGATCGAGCATCGGACCCTTCGGCGATTGCGGCCCGCCGGCGCCGGCCGCGATCTTGACGGTCTGCTTGTTGATCGTGAGCGAAGCTTCCTTCGGCCCGATATTGCCCAGCATGATCTTGGCCTGGCCCGCCCTCGGCATGATGTCGGCCTTGACGGCGGCGTCCGGATTCTTCTGCGCCAGATTGACCGTGGTCTCGTTCCGAGCGCGACCGAGCTTGAGCACGGCCGGGCCTTGCGGCGAGGTGAAGTCGATGTGTGCGCGCTCCGCGGACACCATCGCGCCGTCGGCCTTTTCCTGCCAGCCGAGCTTGGAAAGCTCCGCGCGATAGAACGCCAGCACGTCGCCGAGCGGGGCCGGGATGCTGGCTTCTAGCTCGCGGCGGAACGGAGTCTCGCTGCCCGGCATCTTGGTGCTGGCGAGCGAGGTCGACGACCGCTGTGTCGGCACGGGGAGCTCGGATTCGCTGTCGGGCTTGAGCGGCTCGGACGCTTTGGCTTGCGCTTCCACGGGCTTGGCGGCCGCCTCCCTGAGGCCCGTTCCTTCGGCGCTGACCCTGACCTTGGGGCCCATCTGCATCACCGTGAAGGAAATCGACTTGCCGCCCTTGGCGAATTCCAGCATCGCCATGTTGGGCTGGTTGATCACCGAGGGCCGCTCGTTCCAGCCGAGGGGCTTCAGCGAGGCCCGGTAGAACGCGGTCAGCGCCTTCACGCTCGATTCGGACGAGAATTCGAGGCTGCCTTCGTCGCCCACGAATTTGACGCCCTCGGCGTTCTCCGGCAGCGGTACCGGCGTCTTGCTGTCGGCAAGTGCATTGAGCGGTGCATCGGACAGCGAGGCCGCCTGTACCTTGCGCCGCGCTTCGTCGGCGGTGATGACCTGCTTGGCCATCGCCTCGGCATCCTTCATGAACTTCTCGTCCGCTTCCTTCTTCGCCTTGATCCGCGCCGCGATCGCCGCTTCCGTCAGCTGCGTGGCGAGGCTGACCATGGTGAGATCATATTTGCGGCCGAGCCTGAGCACGCCGGTTTCCTCAGAAGTAGCGACCTTGATCGCCACCTCGTCGCCAGGGTTGAGCGCGGCATTGCCTTCGTGCCGCCAGCCGCGCGCCGTGAGTTCGCGTTGATAGAAAGCGAGTACGGCGGGCAGATCGGCCATCACTGCGGCGGACATTTCGCGCTTCGCAGTGGTCGCGTTGCCCTTGCCCATGGACGTCTTGGTCGAGCCCGGCCGTGGAAAGCCTGCGGAATCGCCGTCGAGCTTGAGCTCGGCCGGCAGCGCGAACAGGGCCGTCCGGATCTCGACATTGGTCCTGCCGTCGTCGCGTCGCGTCATCGTCAGCATTACGGGCTTCTGCCGGTAGAAGCCGGTCGCTTCGCTGTCGGGATGCTCGTAGTACACGCGCACGCCGTTCGGAACGGCCTCGTCGAGGCTGGCATTGGTCCAGCGCGCGGCCGTCTCCGCTGTGAGCTTGCGCCAGCCGATCGCGGCCATTTCTCTCGTGTAGAAATCCAACGTCGGCTCAAGCGCTTCAGGCGCGATGCAACCGAGATAGGGCCTCGTGCCATCGAACACGATGCCGAGCGCGCCGTCGGGGAACGGAACGTTTCCATAGATGCGGTCGGGCGAGTAGTAGACCACGGATTGGTCGGGCCGGCCGAGGGCCTGCGTAAAGTGGACGGACAGGCCTTGCCGGCCCTTCTTGAAGTTCAGCGTATCGCTCTTCTCTTCCAGCGGCCGCACATAGGGCACCCAGCCACCCGCGCTGAGGAGTTTCTTCACGGCCGGCGCAGTCACGGTTTGCGGCGTCGGCATGCGATATTCGACGCGGTCGCGATTTTTCAGAGACGTATCTTCCACCGCGCCCTCGAGCTGCGGCAAGGTGTGAACGTCGACGTAGCCATCGTCGGCGCGTGCCGGGAGCGACGCGCTCGCCAACAGGAATAGGCCGCATGCAAGCAGCCGCCACCGTGCCGGGACCTGCGTCCCGCGCGTTATCCTCGACATCGTCGCTTCTCCAAGGGGCGTGGCGCGGCGCATCGGCTCGCGCGCAATTGCAGGCCGCGACACCGTCGGCGCGGCCTCTGACGAGAAGTCGCGGCAGGAACCGGTCAGGTTCAAAGATCGCGCAACGCTTGGTAAAGCTGCAAACGCTCAGTAAAGCTGCAGCGGCGGCCAGGCGTCGCCGTCCCGCCCGACCGTGAGCTCCCAGGCATCGCCGGCCGCGATGGTGAGGGTCTTCGTGGTGACTGAATGGTCCGGCACGCGCAGCTCGTAGGAATACTTGCCGGGCGCCAGATCCAGCGACACTGCGTTGGTGCCGGCAGCGCGCCTGACGGTCCGCGCGTCGATCATGAGCGCGGCGTCGGTCGCGCTGATATTGCTGAACACCAGCTTGGCCTGGCCGGGTTCAGGCATGACGTTCGCCCGGCTCGCCGCATCGGCGTTCTTCTGCACGAGGTGAATAGCGGTGCCGCTATCCCCGCGGGCGAGCTCCAGCGCTGCCGGCCCCAGCGGGGAGACGAAGGCGAGCTGGACGTGATCGGCCGCGATCGCAGCGCCATCGGGCCTTTCCTGCCAGCCGAGCTTTCCAAGCTCGGTGCGATAGAAGGTGAGGACGTCGCCGAGCTCCGCGGGCACGCGCGCTTCGAGCTGCGTCCGCAGCGGGGCTTCGACGCCGGGCGTCACGGTGGTGTGGATACCGCGAAAGCTGTAGCGGGTCGGCGCGGGCAGCTTGGCCTCGGGGTCCAGCGTGAGCGCGGCCGAGAACAGCGGCGGCAGATTGGACACGAAGGCGCCGGCGCTCGCCGCGAGCAGGCAACTTGCGAGCAGGACGAGGCCGCACGCAAACAACTGCCATCGTGCCGGAGCTTGCGCTCCGTGCTTCATCGTCGCCATGGCGATGCTCCAAGGATATGGCCAAGAACAGCGCGGGTGTCCGAGATATCCGCGCGATGGCCGCGTGTTGCGGCCTCATGCAGCTAGTCGCTGGCGGAAACGGGCGGGTTCAATGCCGCGTCTAGTGCCGTGCGGAGACTCGTCCGCTCTCGACGTCAAACACTTCGCCTCCGGCGCCGATCTCGGCGAAGGCCGCCGGGTCCGCGCCGGTCAGCCAGACCTGCGCGCCGAGCTTCTTCAGCTCGTCGAACAGCGCGGCCCGACGGTTCGGGTCGAGATGCGCCACGACCTCGTCGAGCAGCAGCAGCGGCGCGATGCCAGTCATCTCGGCGACCAGGCTCGCATGCGCCAGCACGAGGCCGATCAGAAGCGCCTTCTGCTCGCCGGTGGAGGCATCGCGCGCCGGCATGCTCTTCGGCGCATAGATCACTTGCAGGTCGGTGAGATGCGGGCCGTCGGTGGTGCGGCCGGCAATGGCATCGCGCGGGCGGTTGTCGCGCAGGATCTGCCGGTAGCGGTCCTCGACCGACGTCGCGGTCTCGGTCAGCAGCGCGTTCTCCATCCAGCCGTCGAGCGCGATTTGTGCCGAGGGAAAGGCGGAAGCCTGCACACGCGCGTTGAGCATGCCGGTCAGCCGCGCCGCGGTCTGGCCGCGCGTCGCCGCCACCGCCACCGCCAGCTCGGCGGTCTCGCGCTCGATGGCGCCGCACCATTGGTCGTCGTAATTGCGCGTCTCGAGCAGGCGATTGCGTGAGCGCAAGGACCGCTCCAGTGCGTTGATGCGGCTGGAATGCTCGCTGTCGATGGCGAGCACCAGGCGGTCGAAGAAGCGCCGGCGTTCGGAGGCGGCGCCCATGAACAGTCCGTCCATCGCCGGCGTCAGCCACACCATGCGGATGTGGTCGCCGAAGGCACTCGCCGACCCCACGGGCTCGCGGTCGATGCGGCAGCGCCGGCTCACCGCGCTGTCGGCCCGCGGCGCATCGATGCCGGTGCCGAGCGTCGCCAGCCCCAGCGCGCCCTCGACCTGCGCCGACACCGCCCAGGAACCGTCGCCCTGGTTGTCGGCGACGTCCTCCAGCGTGGCGCGCCTCAGGCCGCGTCCGGGCGAGAGAAACGAGATCGCCTCGATGCAATTGGTCTTGCCCGCCCCATTCGGCCCGACCAGCGCCACCAAGTCAGCCGCCGTCTCGAGCCCCCCCGCCCGATAATTGCGAAAATGCGTCAGCGTCAGGCGATGAATGCGGGAGGGGGTCATCAGTTCTTCGTTGTGGACGCGGTTCTTCCCCTCTCCCCTTGTGGGAGAGGGTGGCGCCTCACGCAGTGAGGCGACGGGTGAGGGGTATCTTACCGCCCGGCAAGCTTTGCAAGGATATCCTCCAACACGGAAGTGGACTGCTGAAGCACGTCATTGTTCCAATAGCGCAAAGTCCAAAACCCTTCGGCAGCAAGCGTCGCCTCGCGCGTCGCATCTCGCTGCGATTCCGCGTGTTGGCTTCCATCGATCTCGATCACGAGACGCTTCTCGAAGCAGACGAAATCGAGAATGTAATTTTTGAACGGTACCTGTCGGCGAAACTTGTAAGTGGAGAGCCGACGATCCCTCAGCAAGCGCCACATTGCGGTTTCAGCATCGGTCGACCCGTGGCGCATGTTCTTCGCGAACTGGCGGAGGCGCTTGGCGACTGGCCGATGGGACGGCTCCTGCGGCACCAACCCCTCACCCGACTGAGTCTGTATCCGCCAGCGGAGCTGCCCTCTCCCACAAGGGGAGAGGGCACAGCAACGTGCATCGCGCGTTCGTCGATAGGAGAGGCCGCTGCCTCACCCTCACACCCGCATCGGCATCAGCACATACAGTGCGCTCTTGTCGTCGCGGTCCTGCACCAGGGTCGGCGAGCCCGGGTCGGCGAGCCGGAGTGTCGCGACGTCGCCTTCGATCTGGGCGGCGATGTCGAGGAGGTAGCGGGAGTTGAAGCCGATATCGAGGGCGTCGGAGGCGTATTCGACCTCGAGCTCTTCGGTCGCGCTGCCGGAATCCGGATTGGTCACCGACAGCACCAGCTTGCCCGGCGACAGCGACAGCTTCACCGCGCGTCCGCGCTCGCTGGAGATGGTCGAGACGCGGTCGACCGCGTTCTCGAAATCCTTCTTGTCGACGACGAGTTCCTTGTCGTTGCCTTGCGGAATGACGCGGCCGTAATCGGGGAAGGTGCCGTCGATCAGCTTCGAGGTCAGCACCACATTGCCGATGGTGAAGCGGATCTTGGCCTGCGACAGCTCGATCGTCATCTCGGCGTCGGTGTCCTCGATCAGGCGCTGCACCTCGCCGACGGTCTTGCGCGGCACGATCACGCCGGGCATGCCCTCGGCGCCCTTGGGCTGCACCAGGTCGAGCTGGGCGAGGCGGTGGCCGTCGGTGGCAACCCCGCGCAGGGTCGCGGCCTTCGCGGTGCCGGCCGCGTGCAGATAGATGCCGTTGAGGTAATAGCGGGTCTCTTCCGTCGAGATCGCGAACTGGGTGCGGTCGATCAGTCGCTTGACGTCCTTGGCGGCCAGCGAGAAGGAATGCGACATGTCGCCGGCGGCGAGGTCCGGAAAATCATTCTCCGGCAGCGTCTGCAGCGTGAAGCGCGAGCGGCCGGCGCGGATCGCCAGCACGGCGCGGTCGCCGTCGGCCTCCAGCACGATCTGCGAACCGTCAGGCAGCTTGCGCACGATGTCGTAGAACATGTGCGCCGGCACGGTGGTGGAGCCCGCGGTCGCGGTTTCCGCCGGCAGCGTTTCCGTCACCTCGAGGTCGAGGTCGGTCGCCTTCAGCGACAGTTTGGCATTCTCGGCGCGGACCAGCACGTTGCCGAGGATCGGGATCGTGTTGCGACGCTCGACCACGCGGTGGACGTGACCCAGTGACTTCAGGAGTTGCGCGCGTTCGACCGTAACCTTCATTGCACTACTCGCCCGATCCCCAAAATGAAGAAGCCGGGCGGTCGAAAAAGCCCCGCCGCGGCACCGATGACCCCGGCAGGTCAGGGCCATCCAATCGATATGACCAAAGCCGCCAAGGTCGCGCAAGGTGGCTCGGATGGCCCCCGGATTCAAGGGATCGGGGGCCAGTTCCGTACGATTCCCACGATTTACCGCTCAAACGAAAGCCGCCGCCCAGGCGAGGCCAGGGCGGCGGCAGGATGGCAGGAGTGCCCTAGGCGTTTATTCCTGAAGCTGGCGCTTCAGCGACTCGACCTCTTCCGACAGCGCATTGTCCTTGGAGACCAGCGCCTCGATCTTGCGCACGGCATGCAGCACCGTGGTGTGGTCGCGCCCTCCGAAGCGGCGGCCGATCTCGGGCAGCGAGCGCAGAGTCAGCGTCTTGGCAAGGTACATCGCGACCTGGCGCGGGCGCACCACATTGGCGGTGCGGCGCGAGGACAGAAGGTCGGAGCGGCTGACATTATACTGCCGCGCCACCACGCGCTGGATGTCCTCGATCTTGATCCGCTTCGGCTCCTGCGGCCGGATCAGGTCGCGGACCTCGTGCTCCGCCATCTCCAGCGTCACCGGCCGGTTGTTGAGCTTGGAGTGCGCCAGCAGCCGGTTGATCGCGCCTTCGAGATCCCGGCCGTTATGGGTGATGGCGCGAGCCAGATAGGTCAGCACTTCCTCGGGCACCTCGAAAGTCGCATGATGGGTGCGGGCGGCTGCGACGCGCGATTTGAGAATGCCGTGGCGCAGCTCTTCGCCGAGCGAGCCCATCTCGACCACGAGGCCGCCGGCGAGCCGCGAGCGCACGCGGTCGTCGAGGCTTTCGAGGTCGGACGGCGGACGGTCGGCCGCGATCACGACCTGGCGGCCGGCATCGATCAGTGCGTTCAGCGTGTGACAGAACTCGGCCTGGGTCGACTTGCCCTGCAGGAACTGCAGATCGTCGATGACGAGCACGTCGATGCCGCGCAGCGCTTCCTTGAAGGCCAGCGCGGTCTGCGTCTTCAGCGCGGCGACGAAGCCGTACATGAATTTTTCTGCCGTGAGATACAGCACCTTGCGCTCGTTGCCGGAATTGCCGGCCCAGGTCACGGCCTGGAGCAGATGCGTCTTGCCGAGGCCGACGCCCGCGTGGATGTAGAGTGGATTGAACATGACGGGGTCGCCGCGGCGGCCTTCCGCGACCTGACGTGCAGCCGCATGCGCCAGTGTGTTGGAACGGCCGACCACGAAGCTCGCGAAGGTCAGGCGCGGATCGAGCGGCGAGCCGCCGAGCGCGTCATGATTGGCCGAGACCGGCGCGGTGGCGGTCGAGCGCAGCTCCGGCGCAGGCGTGCGGCGTGTTTCGACCGGGGCGGGCGCTTCCTTCGGCTGCGCCACCGGGCGCACGGCGGTGCGAACGGTAAGATCGATACGATGTACTTCCGGCATCTCGGCCTGCCAGCATGACAGCACGCGCTCGGCATAATGGGCCTGGATCCAGCTCTTCAGGAAGCGCGTCGGCACCGAGAGCCGCACGCTCTCGTCCTGCACGCCTTCCAGATCCATGCGTGCGAACCAGCTCGTGTAAACGTCTTCGCCAACGCTCGAGCGCAGCCGACCCTTCACGCGTGACCAGCGATCCTGTTCCATTGTCATCGTCAGAAAACTTCTCTTGAGAGATAAGGTTGCGTGGTGAGCGCCATGCAGGGTCACCTGCCATGGCGCGACCTCTAGCGAGTCCATCATCAGGCATGGCTCGACCGCTCGGCGGAAACGCCGCGGTCAGATCAGCGATGTCGGGGATGGAGAGTTCGCGAGGTCAGCGCGTACTCGACGCGCCCTCACACGTCGGAGGCTGAACGCAGGACGGATCGGAGACGGCATCGTTGAACGATGGAACTTGTGTCAATACCGCGTTGAATCCGTAGGACATGATACCTCCCCGTCCCGCCGTGATCGCTCACGGCAAGGTCCTGCGTGTGAAAGACAGCCGCCGCTGAAACGCTTCAGTCGCGGATGTCCTGCCCGTCTGTACTAGTCGTCCGCTCGGCTTCGCCGCCTTGCATGCCGGGGTAGCTTGCGACGTCTCTCATGTGCACTCGGCACGAAGCGGGGAAGATCCCGCTTGGAGACATTCAGACAAAGAACTACCATTCCCATATTGCTATGGGTTGTGAACCGTCATCGCTTGTTGAAGCGTCGCCTACGTGCACACCGCCGCCGATTTGCACGCTCGCCCCGTTTCCTAAACCGCGCTGGTCTGAAGATCGTGGGCGCCGCTGACGACTTAAGGAATACACTAAGCGGAAAGACTCGCAACGAATTGATTCACACTTGAGCCACCAAAAAAACTTGACCTCGGTTAATGCCGCACGCGACTTGTGCACAGGCTTTGGAGCAAGTTTCTGGATTCGTGCGTAGAATCGAAAACGCCGCGCCTCATGTGACAATTCTCCGCCACCGCCAACTTTTTTTTAAAAATTTGTCATGCACGAGACGCGCGGGGCGAGTTTTCCAAATGCTTGCCCTCGCTATGTCGATAAGTGATTAGCGAGACATCGTTTTTTGAGTCTCGTTTCACAGGGTAACTCCATCGCGCGAATTGTTCCGGTGAATCTACGGTGTGCAGAACTCTCGCGTCTGCGAATTCAAGTTACGCCCGCAGCACAGCGGTTTTCGCAACGCGGTGAAAGTTTCCACTGTTGCAGGACATCGGCAGGTAGAACTACGGAACGAAGAATAGCGCAGGCCGTGCGAAGCTTCCGATCGACGATCGATCGTGACGTGACTGCTTGCGTGAATATGCCGGAAATAAAAAAGCCCGGCGCAAGGCCGGGCTGTTTGACGCGTGCGATGTTCGATCGATCAGTCGATCGTCCGCAATTGCCTTGCTCGCTGCTCGGCTCGTTACTTGGCGAGCTTGGCGATCTGCGCGGTGAGGCGCGAGACTTTGCGGCTGGCGTTGTTCTTGTGAATGATGTTGCGCTGAGCGGCACGCATCAAGGCGGGCTCGGCATTCGCCAGCGCCTTCGCGGCAGCGGCGCGGTCGCCGGTCGCGATGGCTTCCTCGACGGTGCGCACGGCACCGCGCATCTGGGTGCGACGCGACTTGTTGACGGCGGTGCGGCGGGCAATCTTGCGCGTCGCCTTCTTGGCGGAAGTGGTATTGGCCATGGTCTCAATGTCCTTTGCGGGGTCCGGTCGCGTCTTGGTCGGGTAGCGCCGGCTTGCTTGACCGCGGAATCGACGCTCGGATTTAGGATGTTCGGTTGCTGGCCGTCCCCGGAACATGAGGCTTCAAAAAGCCTGCAACTGCTCAAAGAACAGCGGCGGCAGGATTGCGCCCGCCGCCAGTTGGCGCCCTTATAGAGAGGGTCTTGGGCACCGTCAACGCTTTCCAGGCTGGAAAAGCGGGCCGGAGGCGTCCCAAGGGGCGCCGTAACGCCCTGAAGAGGTTGAATTTCTGCCGTCGGCCGGCTATTGGCTGGCGGCGTTCTGTCAGGTCCTCCAATCGGACGACCATATAAGGTGAGGCATGATCCGCGGCTTTTTCCGACTGATTGGGCTGTTGCTGCTCGCCGGCGGGTTCATCTTCATGGTCTATGACGGCGCCCGCTGGGTGGCCGACCAGACCCTCAAATTCACGCGGTTCGGCCAGTTCTGGAACGACATCAATCAGGCCAGCCAGTCGGCCTTCCGGACCTGGGTCGAGGCCAAGGCGCCCTGGCTCTGGACCTCGGTCATCCGCCTGCTGCTCGATCAACCGGTCTTTGCCGTGCTCGGCATTCTCGGCATCCTGCTGATGATCCTGTTCCGGCCGCGGAAACCGCTGATCGGCTATTCCCGGGATTGACCTGTCAATTCCCGCTGGGATTGAACTTTCAATTCCCGCCGGGAGCTTCGATGCCCGGAACTGACCCTCGCGAAGGGCGCGGCGTAACGCGGCTGCCCTCGCCGGCGTAGATCCCTATATTCCCACCTCAATGCGAGCACCGCGCGCCGAGCATCTGCTCGAGCGACGGACAGCTCGCCTGCGGAGATCCATCATGCTGTTCATGCGCAAGTCCACCGCGTTGCCGAGTGCAGCCGAG
The DNA here is from genome assembly GCF_051710265.1 of Bradyrhizobium sp. U531. NCBI lineage: Bacteria > Pseudomonadati > Pseudomonadota > Alphaproteobacteria > Hyphomicrobiales > Nitrobacteraceae > Bradyrhizobium > Bradyrhizobium sp. U531. Next base: position 249,715 of record NZ_JASVEN010000002.1, on the reverse strand, counting down.
GCGCTGCCCGGCCGCGCGCAATCCATTCCGACCGCGACCACTCATTTCGTCAACGGCAGCAAGCTCAAGCCGCCTTATCCTGCGGGCCTGGAGCAGGCCGTGTTCGGGCTCGGCTGTTTCTGGGGCGCCGAGCGCAAGTTCTGGCAACTCGGCGACGGCATCTACACCACCGCCGTCGGCTATGCCGGCGGGCACACGCCGAACCCGACCTATGAGGAGACCTGCTCGGGCCGCACCGGCCACACCGAAGTCGTGCTGGTCGTGTTCGATCCCGGCAAGATTTCTTACGAAGCGCTGTTGAAGACGTTCTGGGAGAGCCACAACCCGACGCAGGGCATGCGTCAGGGCAACGATGTTGGCACGCAATACCGAAGCGCGATCTACACCTATTCCGACGCGCAGAAGAAAGCTGCTGACGCCTCGAAGGCGCTCTATCAGAAGGCGCTTGCAGCCAGGGGTCTCGGGGCCATCACCACCGAGATCGCGCCGGCGGGCGAATTCTATTTCGCCGAGGATTATCATCAGCAATATCTGGCGAAGAATCCCGCCGGCTATTGCGGCCTCGGCGGCACCGGCGTGTCCTGTCCGATCGGCGTTGGCGTGAGTGCGTAGTCGTTTGGGTCGTCATTCCGGGGCGCGCGTCAGCGCGAACCCGGAATCTCGCGCCCCAACTTCTGGATTCCGGGTTCGTCGCTATCGCGACGCCCCGGAATGACAGGGCCCAAGTCCTCCCTCACAAGTCCTCCCGCAAACGCTTTATTAACCATAATCGGTGCATCACTGGAGCCGTCTCGTTTCGAGGGATAGGTCCGGTGCCAGTTGCACGCGCGTTTCGATCGTCGATCTCGGCAGTGCTCTTGGCAGCGTCCGCCGCGCTGACCCTTGGCGGCTGCATGCAGACCGCCGGCCCCGTTGCGGTGATGCCGCCGCGGGCCGATCTCGACTCGATGGCCTATGGCCAGCCTTATGGCGGTCCGCAGCCGGTCGTCGTTGCCAATAATGGCGGCGGCGCGATCGCGGCGCTCAGCAACTCCTTTGCCGCTTCGCCCGCGCCCATGCCGGTCGGCTACGCCGCACCGATGGCGGCGCCGGTGCGTTATGACGCCTCCTACCATCTCGACGCCGGCGACAAGCTCCGCGTCGTGGTCTACGGCCAGGAAGGTCTCACCAACAGCTACGCCATCGATGCCGGCGGCTCCATCACCATGCCCTTGATCGGCGCGGTGCCGGCCCGCGGCCGCACCACGGCGGGCCTTGCCGGCGAGATCGCCGCGCGCCTGCGCAACGGCTACATTCGCGAGCCCTCGGTCGCGGTGGAGATCGAGTCCTACCGCCCGTTCTTCATTCTCGGTGAAGTCACCGCGCCCGGCCAATATCCCTATGTGCCGAACATGACGGTCGAGAGCGCGGTCGCGATCGCCGGCGGCTTCTCGCCCCGCGCCAAGCGCGACGTCGTCACCATCACCCACACCGAGAACGGCGGCTCTATGCGCGCCGTGGTGCCGCTCGGCACCCCCTTGAACCCTGGTGACACCGTGTTCGTCGGCGAGCGCTGGTTCTAGATCCGGCGAACGCCGTTGAGCGCCCGCGCGAAGGGTGCGATCGGCCGGGTTTATCCCGTCGGTCTAGGACGTTGCTTCTTCCAGCTTTTCGGCGCGCGTTTGGGGGCTGCCTAATCTCCGCAGGATCCAGCCGGCGAACTGCTTGTGGTGTGCCTCCGTGGCGCGAGCGAGCAGCCAGGCAACCAGGTTCGAGACGGCAATCGCTGTTGCGAACGTCATCCATAGCGGTGCCGGCATGAGCCCCACGATAATCTTGACGATGGTGTAGTGGACGAGAAACAGGGTGTACGAATACCCGGCGAAGAACTCGACCACAGATCTGGACCGCAGAAGCCAGTTTTGCCCTTGTGCGGCGATCGCAAGGCTCAAGAACCACATCGCAAAGTAGGGTTGTGCCGCCAGCGCATATTCGTTGCCGCGGACATGCGCGATGCGCCACCGCCAGAACAGAAAGAAAGACAGGACGGCGCAGGCGACGGTCATGAGCCGGTCGATCTTCATGTTGATCGCGATGAAATAGCCTCCGAAGCCGAGCAACCAGAGGGCAAAGAGGCTCTGCGATGCGTTCGGTCTCTCCGCAATATGAAACAGCGGAAGCGCGGCGGCCGCGATCGCCAGCAAAAGCCCGGCAAGCCGGTTGCGCCCTTTGCACAAGAAGAACAGGCCGCCGACGAAGAAGTAGATGTGAAACTCGATCGCGAGCGTGCTGAGCTGGCCTGCCGAGCCGAAGGTTCCTCCGCCCCACTCGCCTTGGTAGCCCTGCATCATCAACAGGTTCCTGAGGAAGCTGGTCGGGCTGTCGAGCTGGAACGATGGCAGGCTGAGCGTGAACGCGACGTAGTCCAGCGCTGCGATCAGGAAGAGGGCCGGCGCGTATGCGGAATAGATGCGAGCGAAGCGCTCGACGCTATAATTCAGCAGCGAGTAGCTGGCGGATTTGGTTCGGTCGTGCAGGGTGTAGGCGATCACGAAACCGGAGAGGACAAAAAACAGGAGAACGCCGATCTCTGGGACCAGTGTCGGCTCGGCCCCGCCGAATTGCCCGAAAGTCCAATTCCAGGTGTGTCCGACGCATACCATCTGGGCTGCGAGTGCGCGGAGAAGATCGAGAAGCGTCGACGTATCGTTCTTCGTCCGGTCAAAACTGAACATCTTCGCAGACATTTCCGTGCCGGCTGCACAACGCTTTTGCGCAGCCTATCGATGAGACTTTACACCCCCCGGGGTCTACGGCAAACCCACCCGTCCGCTTTTGGTGGTGGCGTCCTCCTGATCTGCGGTGGCGGTATGTCGGCGCATCCCGGAATGACGGCGGGGGCAGCAGCGTCTCACCTCCGGAAATCCAGCCGCCCCTCCGGAAAACATCCGTCGATCCTCGCAGCATCGATCACGCGTCCGACCCATGGCCGGGTGATCGTCGGCGTGGTCAGGTTGATGTATTTTCCGATCAGCTTATCGGTGCCGTCGCGCGCGGCGTCGATCAGCCCGTGCCGGCGGCCATTGTCCCAGTCGAAGCGCAGATAGATCCGGCTTCCCGCGATGCGGATCTCCGCGCGGCCCTGCTTCCATTTCTCCGGTGCGTCGCCGGCCATGGTCGGATCTGCGCCGCCGTTCCAGCGGCTCGCCCAGATCCCTTCGATCGGATCGGATGGTGCCGCGATCGCGGCCGACGCCGCCGCGTTGCCGTCCGCGGCATCGCCGGGCAGCATGGCCGCAGCGGCATAATCCATCACCTCGGAATCATCCGGTGAGGGGACATCCATGGTTCCGAACGGATTGCGGATGACGAGGTGGGTGATGGCTTGCTGCATGGCGGTCTCCCGGCGCGAATTGGCTCGATCGGCCAGCTCTATCGCCGCATGCCACGCTGCAGCCACCCGATTCCTGCTCTCTCGGCATTCCGGGGCGCGCGCAGCGCGAGCTATGGTGCGCGATTGCGCACCTGCGAATCCATTCCTCCACCAACTCCGACGCACGATGGATTCCGGGCCCGCGCCCGTCGGCGCATCCCGGAATGACGGAGGAGAGAGCCGAGCCTCACTTCAAATGCTTCGCGAAAAATTCCATGCTGCGCGGCCAGGCGATGTCGGCGCTGGCTTTGTCGTAGCTGGCGCGTTCGTCGCAATGGAAGCCGTGCTGCGCGCCGGGATAGATGAAGACCTCGACATCCGGCCGCTTCGACTTGATGGTCTCGACGTCGGTCAGGGGAATCCCTGCGTCCTTCTCGCCGAAATGCAATTGCGTCGGCACCTTCGGCGTCTCGTCGGCAAAGCGGACGACGGCGCCGCCGTAATAGCCGATCGCCGCCTTCAGGCCGCTCAAGCGCGTCGCCGCGACGAACGCGATGCTGCCCCCTAGGCAAAAGCCGATGATGCCGACCGGACCCACGCTCTTCACCGCATCGATCGCGGCCTGCGTGTCGCGCAGCATCGCTTCCCAATCGGGGCTGGCGACGAATTTGCGCGCCTCGGCGATCTCATCGGGCGAATAGCCCGACTGGAAGTTCGGCGCGGTGCGGTCGAAGATCGACGGCGCGATCGCGACGTAGCCCTCTCCGGCGAGGCGGTCGCAAACCGAGCGGATGTGGTGATTGACGCCAAAGATCTCCTGGATCACCACCACCGCGCCCTTCGGGGCGCCCGAGGGATCGGCGCGATAGGCGCCAAGCTGGAAATTGTCGGACGCCGTCAGTCTGATGTCTTGTCCCACGCGGGTTGTCCTTCTTGGTTGGATTTTGATTGGGAATTCCGCTCGTTCCGCAAACTCGTCATGGCCGGGCTTGTCCCGGCCATTCACGATCTTCGCGCGTCACTAAGAACGTGGATGCCCGGGACAAGCCCGGGCATGACGATGTGGCAAACGTCGACGCAAGACAACGCTGATGCGATGTCCTTGCGACATGAAGAGCCACGCTCACTCCCACATCCAGTTCTCGCCGTAGTCCTCTTTCCAGCCCGCCAGCCGGCCGTGGCGGAATTGCAGGAACAGGCGGTGGCGGGAGGGGATCAGCCCGCTGCCGCCGAGATTGCGCAAAGCGAGATAGATTTCGCTGCCGGGCCGTCCCCGCACATATTGCAGGCGCTCTCCGAGGGCACGGGCGGTCTGCTCGGCGTCCATGCCGAAGGCGAGCGGAATGTTGTTCGACAGGGTCGCGACGAAAGGCCGGCGCGCCGGCACCGCGCCGAATGGTTCGGCCGGCGCCGCCGACGACAGCAGCACCGTCATTGCGCCCGCTGCCAAGATCGCTCGCATCATGGTCTATGGTCCCATTGCCTCAGCCTATGCCGGCAAGTTCTTCAGGAAAGGCACGACGGCGTCAACAAAAGCCTTGGGCTGATCGATGTTGACGGCGTGACCTGCGGCGGGGATCACGACCTTTTGCGCGCCGGGGATTTTCGCGGCCATGTAGTCGGAGGCGGCGAGGAACGGCGTGTCGTCGGCGCCGACCACGATCAGCGAAGGCACCTTGATGTCGGGCAGCAGTTCCATCACGCGGGCGTCGCGCTGGGTCAGCATGCCGCGCGCGGCGAGCGCCAGTCCCTTGGCGTCGCGATGCCTGGCGGTGGCACGCTCGCTCGTGGCTGCCTTCAGCATCGCAAGTCCTTCGCGATCCAGCCTGTCGGCGGTGGCGAGCGCTCGCGCGTTCCAGGCCTCGCGCGCGTCGTCCTTCTTGAAGCCCGGGCCGGTGTCGATGATCAGCAGCGCCCGCGCGCGCTCCGGATGCGCGCGATAGAACGCGAGCGACATGTAGCCGCCAAGCGAAAGCCCGCCGATGATGGCGCGCCCCGCGCCGACCGCATCGAGGATCGCGGCCATGTCGCCGACCGTGAGCGCTTCGCTGTAAGCCTTGGGATCGTCGGGATAGTCGGACTGGCCGTGACCACGCATGTCCCACAATATGAGCTTGTGGCTCTTCGCGAGTGCATCGACCTGCCCGTGCCACATCGCCGAGGTCGACGAGTAGCCGTGCGTGAGGAGCAATGGCGGGCCCTCGCCGTGAACCTCGTAGTAGACATTGACGCCGTCTCGATTGATCCCAGGCATTAGTTTCCGCCCTTTCTTTTTCTCACCGCGACGCCGGTGCACCCTCGCCCCTTGTGGGAGAGGGTGGCTTCGCGAAGCGAAGCCGGGTGAGGGGTTCTCTCCTCACGAACAGTGTTGCGAGTAGAGAGAACCCCTCATCCGGCGCTTCGCGCCACCTTCTCCCACAAGAGGAGAAGGGACGCCCACGCTGATGTTTGCACTCTAGCCTGCCAAGTTACCTCGAAGAAACTGCCTGAATGCGATGCCACGCATGTTCGCGAGCGCTCCCTGTTGCGTCCAGCCGCTGCAACCACGCTGCGTTCTCGCATCGCACAACGTGGCGGCGCCACGTTTGTTTCGACTCGTTCCAAATTGCATTTGCCTCGGCAACCGAACGCGATCATTCTCGCGGCCAAGGCGGGCCGCCAGCCCGGTGGGCGTCCGCCAATCAAGTTGCCGCCGTAAGCGGCTTCATGCACCGGCAGGGGAAGACGCCTATGCCAACTCTCACCATCAACGGGCGGAGTATGTCCGTGGATGCGGCGAACGACACGCCGCTCCTCTGGGCGATCCGCGAGCAATTGCAGATGACCGGTACCAAGTTCGGCTGTGGTGCCGGGCTGTGCGGCGCCTGCACCGTGCACGTCAACGGCGAAGCCGTGCGCTCGTGCCAGACCATGGTCGGCGACGTCGCCGGCAAGAAGATCACCACCATCGAAGGCCTCTCCGCCAAGGGCGACCATCCCTTGCAGAAGGCGTGGGTCGCCGAACAGGTGCCGCAATGCGGCTATTGCCAGTCCGGGCAGATCATGCAGGCGGCCTCGCTGCTGGCGAAGAATTCCAATCCGACCAAGGAAGAAGTGGTGGCGCACATGGACGGCAATCTCTGCCGTTGCATGACCTATTCGCGGATCCAGAAGGCGATCATGCGCGCCGCATCCGAGATGCGCACCGCGTCGGCCACCTCCAACGAGCGGAGGCCCACATGAACGAGCATGTGAAGAACCCGATGCCCGAGACGACGGATCTCAGCCGCCGCTCCTTCCTCGTCGGCACCGCCGCGACCGGCCTCGTGCTCGGCTATGCCGGCGCGCCCGGCATCGATTCCGCGGCGGCCGCGGCACCCGCCAGTTTCGAGCCGAGCGTCTGGTATGCGATCTCGCCGGATGGTCTCGTCACCGTGACCTGCGGCAAGGCCGACATGGGCCAGCACATCGCGTCCACCATGGCGCAGATCGTCTGCGAGGAGCTCGGCGCGAAATGGAGTGACATGCGGGTCAATCTCGCCTCCAACGATCCGAAGTTCAACGATCCCGTGCTCGGCGCGCAGATCACCGGCGGCAGCTGGTCGACCATGATGAACTTCGAGGCGATGAGCCGTGCGGGCGCCGCTGGACGCATCGCGCTGAGCGAGGCTGCTGCCGCGGCCATGGGCTTGCCGCCTTATTTCAAGGACGAGCTTGTGGTCCGCGACTCCGTGGTGTCGCATCCGAAGTCGAAGAAGCAGATGAGCTTTGCCGAGATCGTCAAGAGCGGCAAGGCGACGAAAACCTTCACGCCGGACGAGCTCAAGGCGCTCAAGCTGAAGACGCCTGATCAATACACCATGATCGGCGTCTCGGTGCCGCAGCTCGACATCCCCTCCAAGACCAACGGCACGGCCAAGTACGGCATCGACGTGATGCTGCCGGGCATGGCCTACGGCAAGGTGGTGACCCCGCCGGTGCGCTTTGGCGCCACGGTGAAATCGGTCGACGACAGCGACGCCAAGAAGGTGCCCGGCTTCGTGAAGGCCGTCATCCTCGACGACAAGACCGGGACCACGTCCGGCTGGGTCGTCGCGGTGGCCAACACCTATGCCAACGCCCGCAAGGCGGCGGACGCGCTGAAGATCGCCTATGACGGCGGTCCGAACGCGAAGCTGTCGAGCCAGTCGCTGCTGGATGAAGCCAAGCGGCTTCAGGGCCTGGAGGATTCCGGCCAGTTCTTCGTCAAGGACGGCGATCCCAATGCGGCCTTCGGTTCGGCGGCGAAGGTGGTCGAGGCCGAATACACCACCAGCATCAACATCCATGCGCCGCTGGAGCCGATGAACGCCACTGCGGAGTTCAAGGGCGACATCCTGCACATCTATTCCGGCAACCAGTTCGCGACGCGCTCCGGCGCGATCGCCGCGGGTGCTGCCGGGATCGATCCGAAATTCGTCGTGATGCACCAGCATTGGCTCGGCGGCGGCTTTGGCCGCAGGCTCGATGCCGACATGATGATTCCGGCGGTGCAGGCGGCGAAGGCAGTCGGCAAGCCGGTCAAGGTGATCTACTCGCGCGAGAACGACATGACGATGGACTTCTCGCGTCCGCTCACCTACCAGAAAGTGAAGGCCGGCGTGGACGGCGACGGCAAGCTCGTCGTGCTCAGTCACGACGTCGTTTCGGCCTGGCCGACCGCGCGCTGGGGAATTCCCGACTTCCTCACGCCCTCGGTCGACAAGAAGGGGCCGCTCGACAGCTTCACGGTCAATGGCGCGGACTTCTTCTACACTGTGCCCAACCACTATGTGCGCGCGATCAAGAACGAGCTCGCGCACAACGCCACGCCGTCCGGCCAGCTCCGCTCGGTGGCACCGGGCTGGACCTTCTGGGCGGTCGAAAGCATGATCGACGAGATCGCGGTGGCCACGGGCAAGGATCCCGCCCAGTTCCGCATCTCGCTGCTCGACGGCGCGGGCAAGAACGACGGCGGCGCGCAGCGCTTGCGCAACACGCTGCTCGCCGCGATGGGGCTGTCGGGCTACGGCACCAGGCCATTGCCGAAAGGCGAGGGCATGGGGGTCGCCTGCGTCTCGTCGCAGGAGCGCGCGACCGCGAGCTGGACGGCATGTGTCGCCCATGTCGCGGTGGCGCCGTCGGGCGCGGTGACCGTGAAGAAGCTCACGGTCGCAACCGACGTCGGCACCCAGGTGCATCCCGACAACATCCGTGCCCAGGTCGAGGGCGCGGCGCTGTGGGGCCTGTCGCTGGCGATGTACGAAAAGGCGACGCTGAAGGACGGTGGCATCGAGCAGACCAATTTCGATACCTACCGGCCCTTGCGCATGAGCCAGACGCCGGAGGTCGCGATTGCCGTGATCGCCAATGGCGAGAAGGCCACCGGTGTTGGCGAGCCCGCGGTGACCGTGGTCGCACCCGCCATCGGCAACGCCATCTTCAATGCGAGCGGCGCCCGCGTGCGGGCCCTGCCGATCACGGCGGAAGCCGTGAAGGCGAGCATGAAGGCGTAAAGAGCGAGCGGCGATTGCCGCATGAGACGATCCGCCGGAGGGAAACCTCCGGCGGATTTGTTTTGGGGCTGTTCCTCAATAGTCGCTGTCATTCCCCGCGCAGGCGGGGAATCCAGTACGCCGTGGCGTCCCGGCTCTAGCCGCACCTTCGCGGAGTACTCGATCGCCCGCCTGCGCGGGCGATGACAGTTAGGCCAAAATTCCCCTTTGTTATCAATGCCAACCCTACTGTGCATGGGGTTGTTTTCGCACTTTTGCGGGCGCCCCCTGGGAACCCGATCCGTAAAATTGCGTGCAATTTCCCAAGGTTCCATTGAGCACGCCTCTTAAGGGCCAGAGAACCTGATCCGGCTTAGGCTCGGGCCAAATCCAGTCCCGTGTTTTGGGGAAGCCATGAACGCGCCAGCCAAATCCGCCGCCAAACGCCGGCTTCTGCTCGCCTCCGATCGGAGCGACGAGAGTAACGAGCTCGCCAGCATCCTGAAGGCGGTCGGCGATGTCTCGACGGTGACCACCCAGGACATCCCCGAGAAGCCGTCGCGCGATCTGTCCGGCCTCGTGGTCGACATCAATCTGCGCTCGCCCGAGAGCGTGCAGCGGGTGCGCAACAAGCTGCGCGGCGATGCCTATCATTCGATGCCGCGGCTGTTCGTGCTCGCCGATGCCCTGCATCACGGCACCATGCAGGCCTGGGCGCTCGGCGCCACCGACACGATTTCGCGCCCGCTTCAGGCCGATGCCATTCTCCAGCGCATCCGCGCCGCCTTCCCGGACACCGCCGTCTACGACGCGACCGATCGCGGCAAGACGCTCAACCGCGGCGTCGAGGCGGCGCATGCGGTGCTGACGAAGATGTTCGAGAAGCTGCCGCTCGGCGTGCCCTTGACCTTCGACGACGTCATCGCCGCGGAGAGCAAGATCCTGAAGGCGATCAAGCACTCCTCGCTGCGCGAATGGCTCACCACGGTGGGCTGTCACCATGTCGGCAGCTATCGTCACTGCCTGTTCGTCACCGGCTTCGCGGTCGCCTTCGCGCAGCATCTCGGCATGCGCGAGGACGATCAGCGCCGCCTGACCCGCGCCGCGCTGCTGCACGATGTCGGCAAGGCGTTCGTTCCTTCCTCGCTGCTCGACAAGCCCGGCAAGCTCTCCGACGAGGAGATGGCCGAGGTTCGCCAGCATCCGCGCCGCGGCTATGACGCGCTCGCCGCGCAAGGCGGCTTCCCGCCGGAGATGCTCGACGTCGTGCTGCATCACCACGAATTCCTCGACGGCTCCGGCTATCCGAACGGCCTGTCGTCGAACCAGATCAGCGACATCGTGCGTCTCACGACGATCGTCGACATCTACGCCGCCCTGGTCGAAAAGCGCGCCTATCGCATGCCCTTCACGCATTCGCGTGCGTTCGGGATGATGGAAAGCATGGGCGGCAAGCTCGACCAGCATCTGCTGCAGGCGTTCCGCCCGGTGGCGCTGGGGTCGTTCTAATAATTCGTTCGGCCCGTTATTCCGGGGCGCGCGTAGCGCGAACTATGGTGCGCGCTTGCGCACCTGAGAATCTCGAGGTTCCGGGTTCGGTGCTCCGCACCGCCCCGGAACGACTGGTGTCACCCGACCATCTTCCGCAGCTCCGCCTTCGCCACCTTCTCCAGCGTCGAGCGCGGCATGTCGTCGACGAGCCTGATCTCGCGCGGCAGCTTGAAGTCGGCGAGCCCCTTGCGGCAGGCGGCCATCACGCGGTCGTGCAGATCGGGCGCGGCACCCGCGACGCCGCCATGCGGGATGATGAAGACGACAGGCACCTCGTCCAGCATCGGATGCTTCTTCGCCACCACGGCGGCCTCGCGCACGCCCGGCACGACCGCGATCACCTGCTCGATCTCGGACGCCGCGACGTTCTCGCCGCCGACCTTCAGCATGTCCTTGGCGCGATCGCCGAACTTGATGAAGCCGCTCTCCAGCCGATCGACCCGGTCGCCGGTGAGGAAGAAGCCGTGCTCGTCGAAACTTTCGCGCGTGGCCTTCTCGTTGTGCAGATATTCGGCGAACAGCGACAGTCCGGGGATGCCCTTGATCGCGAGATTGCCGGTGCCGCCGATTTCCGTCGGCCGACCGTCATCGTCGGTGATGCGGATCTCGTATTCCGGCGCCGCGCGCCCGATCGACATCGGGATGTTGGGCTGGTCCACCTCGCCGATGATGCCGTGGGTGATGGTCTCGGTCATGCCCCACCAGCCGATCATCTTGATGCCGAACGCGGCGAAGGCCGGCGGCTCGTTGATCGCGGTGCCCCACAGGCGGAATTTGTGATCCCTGGGGATCTCCTGCTCGAGCAGCGCCTTCATGCAGAACGGAATGGTCGAGGTCCAGGTCGCGCCATGCTCGCGCGCGACGCCCCAGAACCGGCTCGCGGAAAAGCGCGGTTGGATCACGCACGTCGCACCGACCCACAGCGTCGCCAGCATGGAGTAGGCGAGGGCGTTGGTGTGGAATAGCGGCAAATAGGCCTGGTGCACGTCGCTCGCATGCAGGTCCTCATGCGCGGCGTTGATCTTGGCGCCCCACAGCGCGTTGGCATGGGTCCACAGCACCGCCTTCGGCCGCGAGGTCGTGCCCGAAGTGTACTGCACGCTGCAGGGCGCGAGCGGATCGGTCGCGCGTTTCGGACGGTCGGCGCTGTCGGCGAACAGCGATTCAAAACTGTCGCCGCGCGAGACGGCTTGCGCCGGCGCCGCCCCCGCATCATGCGAGGTCACCGCCATCCAGCGAATGTTGCGGCAGTTCTGCGCGACAATCTCCGCATAGGCCGGCTGCGTGATCGCGGCGACGGCGCCGCAATGGTTAGCGAAATATTCGATCTCGGCTGGCGCGGATCGGGTGTTGGTGGTGACCGCGATGGCGCCGAGCTCGACACAGGCAAACCATGCCAGCAGCGACTCGATGCAATTGTCGAGATGAATGAGCACATATTCGCCCGGCTTGACGCCGCGCCTGGCAAGGCCCGCCGCGAGCGCGCCGACCCGCTCGTGAAACTCGCCATAGCTCCAGCGCCGCGCCGGCGCGTCGAACGGCGCCCAGATCAGGAACGGATGATCACGGCGGACCTCCGCGCGCATCTTGAGCAGCCAGGGCACGTCGAGCCCGTCGAAGGGGCTCACGATTCCGGCGTTGGCTTGTTGGATAGACATGGCTCCTCCCGTGCAGCCTGCATCTTGCTGGCGGCTGCTTTTTGATTATTGCGTCTTCCTGCCATCGGATGGCGCGGGGCGCAAATCGGGGGCGTATGTCGTCCGCGCTCCCTCGGACGTCATTGCGAGCGAAGCGAAGCAATCCAGAATCCCTCCGCGGATGCAGTCTGGATTGCTTCGTCGCTGCGCTCTTCGCAATGACGGTGGTTGGGGGGGGCGAGCCCAGCCGCCCTCAATCCGCGTAAGACGAGATCTCGATCAGGCTGCCGTCCGGATCCCGGCAATAGACCGAGCGCAGCGTGCCGCGGGCGCCCTGCTTGGGAACCGGACCTTCCTCGATCGCGACGCCATGTGCCTTCAAATGCGCCACGACCTCGTCGGGCGCGGCCGAGGTGAGAAAGCAGAGGTCCTCGCTGCCGGCGGTCTGATGGTCCGCGGTGAACCATTCCACCTTGTCGGCATCGCGCGGCCGCACGTTGATCTTCTGGTTACCAAAGTGAAGCGAAGTCCGCGGCGCTTTGCCGCCGCCGGGATCGAACACCTTGACTTCCATGCCGAGAATCCTGCGGTACCAATCGGCGGTGACCGCGACGTCGGCGACGTTGATGACGAGATGATCGAGGGCCTCGACTTTGACCGGCATGCCTTATCCTTTCGTCGCGATGCGCGCCGCGCACTTTCCGCCTGCAGCAAGCTTTGTTACAACCCCACCGACGCCGGTTTCAAGACATCTGGCTTCAAGAACAACACGTTGGGAGAACCCTTGAGATGATCACTCGCCGTACCGCGCTGGGCCTGCTCGCCGCCAGTCCGCTTGCAGCCACCCCGCTGTCGAAGGCTTTTGCCGCCGATTATCCGGCGCGGCCCGTGAAATGGGTGGTCGGCTATCCGCCGGGCGGCGCGACCGACATCCTGGCGCGACTGATCGGTCAGCGGCTCTCGGAAAAGCTCGGCCAGCAATTCGTGATCGAGAACAAGCCGGGCGCCGGCAACAACATCGGCACCGAATCGGTCGTCAATGCCGAGCCCGACGGTTACACGCTGCAGCTGGTCAATCCGGCCAACTACATCAACACCACGCTCTACAAGAATCTCAAGTTCAACTTCGTGACCGACATCGCGCCGGTCGCCTCGTTCCAGCGCGTGCCGAACGTGATGACCGTCAACAAGGACGTGCCGGCCAAGAACGTCGCCGAGTTCATCGAATACGTGAAGGCCAATCCCGGCAAGGTCAACATGGCCTCGTCCGGCAACGGCACCTCGGTGCATCTGTCCGGCGAGATGTTCATGGCCATGACCGGCTGCAAGATGCAGCACGTGCCCTATCGCGGTGCCGCGCCCGCGATCACCGACATGCTGGGCGGCCAGGTTCAGGTGATCTTCGACAACATGCCCTCGATCATCCAGCACATCCGCTCCGGCTCGCTGCGCGCGATCGGCGTCACCACGACCGAGCGCTCGCCGCAGCTTCCCGACGTGCAGCCGATCGCCGACACCGTCAAGGGCTACGAGGCCAGCGCGTTGTTCGGCATGGGTGCGCCGAAGAACACGCCGAAGGAGATCATCGCCAAGCTCAACAGCGAGATCAACACGCTGATGAAGGAGCCCGACATGACCAAGCGTCTGGTCGAGCTCGGCGGCGAGCCGCGGGTGCAGACCCCGGAAGCGTTCGGCGAGGAGATCAAGGCCGAGACCGAGAAATGGAAGAAGGTCGTCGAATTCGCCGGCCTGAAGGTCGAGTAGCGATCTTGTGATGACCGGAATTGGAGCCCTGCCGCAAGGCAGGGCTTTTTTCTTGCGTGCTTTGTCTCGTTGATCTGGAATAAAACGGCGCTGCGAAACCTGATAATGATGGCGCCGTATCTCGTGCCAGCCGAAGAGGAGTTGGATCATGCGCAAGACGCAATTGGTGCTGCTGACGTTCAGTGCGGCGGTCCTGGCCGGCTTCGCCACCGCCACGCCGGCGGCCGCCCGCGACTACCCCTGGTGTGCCCAGGGCGGTGAATATGATTATCCCGGCGAATGCTCCTACAGCAGCTACGAACAATGCCAGGCCAGCGTATCCGGCCGGCTGCTGTACTGCGATCGCAATCCGCGTTTCGCCTACGGCCAGGGGCAGCAGGTGCAGCCCCAGCCGCGGCCGCCCCGTCGCGCCCGGCCCGTCGCGCCGTATTAGGGCAAGCCGATCTACCGCTTCGCGTCGGCCTGTTCCACGCCGGTACACGAGATCAGCATGGTATAGGCGCGGGCATTGGCGGCGATGTCGGTGGTCTTCAGCTCGCCCTTCGGCTCGGCGGTCTGATAGGGCACAACGGAATTGTCGAGGAAATCGCGCAGCGCGCCGGTCTTGATGGCGAAGTTGATGTTCTCGGGGATATTTCCGGTTGCGACCGCAATCCGCAGATTGTCGAGCTTTCCCGTGACCACGCCGATGATCTGCCCGGTGGTGTCGAACAGCGGGCCGCCGCTGTTGCCGGGCTGCACCGGCGCACTGATCTGCAGGAAGCGCGAATCGTTGCGCATCCCACTGAGCGAGCTCACGATACCGGTCGTCACGGTGAAGTCCGAACTCAGCAGGCCGCGATAGGGAAAGCCGATCGCGACGACGGAATCGCCGGAGCGGATCGAACGATCGCGGATCCGGGCAAACTCTTTGAAGGTCGCTGTCGATGGCGCCTGCAGGAGGGCAAGATCGTTGTTTGCATCGCTTGATACGACGCGCAACGCCATGGCGGCCTCGCCGGTAAGATTGCCTTTGAGATCGCCGCAGCCGTCGATCACATGGTGGTTCGTGACGATGTGGCCGTTGCCGCTGACCACGAAGCCGGTGCCGCTTTTGGACTTGGCAGACTTGCCGGACGCAGGCGGTGACGCCTGCTTCTCCGCGGTGGCGGCCGGCTTCGCCGCACCCTTGGTGAAGTCGCCGGCCTTGTCGAGCCCGTCGGCCTTCACCTTCGTCACGCAATTGGCCAATGCCGCGATGACCGGCCCGGTCGATGTCAGATCGAAATTCAGCACGGCGCGGCCGGCAGTTGCCACCATCAGGCTGGACTTCTGAAACGTCCGCACCACGGTGAGCGGCATGATGGCCGTCAGCATGTTGGACTGATAGGACGTCGCGTAAAGCCGGGCTTGCTCCCGCCCGTCAAAGGTCACGTCGATCGCGGCGTTCTCGCCCTTGTTGAAGTGATAGCCGGGACTTGCAAAAGCCAGCGACCAGGTGCCGGTGGCGTTCTGGCTGACGACCAGGATGACACCGTTCCCGTAAGGCGTCGTTGCGGCGCAATGGGAGAAGGCGCCAGTCTCGTCGTTGCTGAAGGCGCCGCCGATCCAGTTGCCGACATTGACGCTGCCGAATGGTCCTTTCGCATGCGCGATGCCGGCGACGCTCACCTGCAACAATGACGCGACAATCAACGACCTAAACCACATGCCAGCCCCCCGGACGATTTCGATTGCATCTTATCTGCGGGGACGGGCGCCGCGCAACCGGCAGTTGTTCGTCGAGGCGGGAATCCTCTCGCGGCGATTTCGCGCTTGCGTTTACTTTGCGTCGCTATATACTTTGCATCACAAAGTTAAGGCTCATGCGTCCGCAACAGGAGCGGAGCGAGGTTTGGCGTTACCGATGCGCGATCTCGACAAGGCACTGGCCGACATCGTGGCGATCCGCAGTCAGATCGCGGCCGGTACCGCGTTCCGCGGCTATGGCCCGGCGACGATGGCCGCGACCGCCGCGGTCGCGCTGCTCACCGCCGTGCTGCAATTCTGGCTGCTCGGCGATCCCGGCGGCGAGCCGCTCGGCTTCTTTGCCGGCTGGTTCATCGCCGCCGCGCTCTCCGTCCTGATGATCGGGATCGAGATGCGTGCGCGCTCACGCCGGCATCATTCGGGCCTCGCGGATGCCATGATCCATCAGGCGGTCGAGCAGTTTCTCCCCGCAGGCGTTGCCGGCGTGCTGCTCGCGGTGGTGATGTGGAAGTTCGCGAGCGAGACATTGTGGCTGCTGCCGGGCCTGTGGCAGATCCTGGTGTCGCTCGGCATTTTCGCCTCCGTCCGCTCGCTGCCGCGGACCGTCGCGCTGGCCGGCGCCTGGTATTTCGTGTCCGGCTTCGCGGTGGTGGTGCTCGCCAGCCAGACCCACACGCTGTCGCCATGGACCATGGGGCTGCCCTTCGTGATCGGGCAGTCGGTGATGGCGGCCATTCTGCATTTCGCGTCCGGAGACCATGATGTCGAAGACTGACAGCGCACCCTTCTCCTACGAAGGGCTCGACCGCGTCATCCACGAGAAGGCGAGGCTCGGGCTTCTGACCTCGCTGATGGCGCACCCGAAGGGTCTGGCGTTCGCCGACCTGAAGCAGCTCTGCGGCCTCACCGACGGCAATCTCAGCCGCCATCTCGCCGTGCTCCAGGAGGCCGGCCTCGTCGACGTGACCAAGGGTTATGAGGGCAATCGCCCGCACACCACTTGCCGTCTCACCAAGACCGGCCGCCGCCGTTTTCTCGATTATCTTACCGTGCTCGAACGCCTGGTGCGCGACGCCGCCAAGGCCGCCGGACGCGAAGCGCCGCCGCTCGGCCGCCTCGGAATCGTCTCGACCTGATCCTCCCCCTTTTTGACCGGAGACTTTGCAATGCAAAGTGATGCGTCCCGTAACGAAAAGCTGCATGTCGGCATCATCATGGACGGCAACGGGCGATGGGCGACGCGGCGCGGCCTGTCGCGCGTGCGCGGCCACGAGGCCGGCGTCGAAACCATCCGCCGCATCGTCGAAGCCGCGCCAAAACAGGGCATCGGCACGCTGACGCTCTACGCCTTCTCCACCGACAATTGGCGGAGGCCGAAGACCGAGGTCGCCGCGCTGATGACCTTGCTGCGCTTCTATCTCGCCAACGAGGTCCAGAGCCTGGTCAAGAACGGCGTGCGCCTCACCGTGATCGGCCGCCGCGATCGCCTGCCTGAAGGTATCGCCACGGCGATCTCGCGCGCCGAGGAAGCGACCGCCGGCGGCGCCACGCTGCACCTGCGCATCGCGGTCGACTATTCCGCGCGCGATGCCATTCTCAATGCCGCGGCGAAGGCGGCGGCGTTGACCAGCCTGACCCGCGAAGCCTTCTCGCAGCTCGTCACCGGCGAAGCCGGCTTGCGCGACGTCGATCTCATCATCCGCACCTCGGGCGAGAAGCGGCTGTCGGACTTCCTGCTCTGGGAGGGCGCCTACGCCGAGCTGCACTTCACCGAGCGGATGTGGCCCGAGTTCGACGCGGGCGATCTCGCCACGGCGCTGAGCTCCTTCCACGGCCGCGAACGCCGCTTCGGCGGTCTCCAGGCGATCATGCCCGAGGAGGTGCCGTCGCTGTCGCGTGTGTGACGCGCGGCACACGGAAGCGCGCTGTTCGTTTTCATCCGCATGATTGGCAACACTGTCCAAGCGGATGGAGCGTTGCCTCGGCTAGGTCTGCAAGTCCCAGCAACCTGCCGAAAGCGTCACGCATGTCACAGCTGTTTCCGGGAGCCGTCGTCGAGCCGGTCGAACTGGCCGAGGCGAAAGGCATGGTCTGCATCAGGACCGCCAGCGCCTCCGACGTGGAAAATCTGTCGGTCTATTTCACCGGCCTTTCCTCGACATCACGCAACAAGCGCTTCAGCGGCGCGCGATCGGATCCCGGCGTGATTGCGGCCGAATGCATCGCCAGGAGCATCGACCTTCACAACTTCACCTTGCTCGCCGAGCTCAGGGAGGATGGGCAGGGCAGGATCATCGGCGAGGCGCTCTACGCCTACGACGCAAGGGCCCGGCATGGCGAATTTGCCATCTCGGTCGCCGATGCCTTTCAGCGCAAGGGCCTTGGTCTTCAGATGATGACGGCGATGGAAACGCGTGCGCTCGATCTCGGACACCAGATGATCGCGGCCGAGACCACGCGTACCAATGCCGAAATGCGCGGCCTCGCGAAGAAGGCAGGCTTCAACGACACCGGGCTCGGAGACTGGCAATCGATCCACCTCGCCAAGCGCCTGTCGAAATAGCAGGGCGCAACAGCCGTCGTCGCGTGAGGACCAAAAACGGACAAGCCGGCGGACGGATCAGTTGCCGGCCGATCTCGCCAGGATGTTGCGCTCGGCGAGCGCCTTGGCAAGCTGCTCGGTGTAGATGATCCGTCCCCAGCGATGCAGATGCGCCGGATAGTGCGCGTACATGATATCCAGCATGACGCTCGGGGTATCCAGAAATTGCGATTGATCGAGGCCCAGGCGAGCCGCAATCGTCTTGCCCGCCTCGGTGTGGAAGACCTGCGGGCCGCCCTGAGCATTGACAGAATTGACCGGCGTTATCACGAGGTAGACCTTCGACCGGTCGAACTTCGAAAGCGTTACGGACAAGGAGTCGAGTGCCTTTTCGAATTCCGCGTTTATCACGAAAGGTTTTGATTGGGGGAGTGGCCTGAGAAGAACGTGTCCGGCCAGCGAGGCCTTGAAAGCCTCCAGCGAAGGCATATCCAGCATACGGTTGGGCTCGACGGCGCCGCCGTGCTCGCGCCAGATGGTCGAGATGAACTGGTCCTTACCACCGTAATAGATCGCATATGCGCCGGGCAGCGGATTGTACACGGCTCGCTCCATCAGCAGGCGAATGTACTCGAGGCTGCTGGCCGGAAACGTCAGGACGGAAGGGGCCTCCAAATGGTCAGTCCTGATGAACATCGGCCACTCGTTCCATCTGGGATCGCGCTCGAACTGGATTGGATTGATCGCCAGAACGAGCTTTTCGGGCTGGCGTCCACCGGCGATCATCTTGTCGAGCATGGCGGCATAGCCATCCGGGCCAACATACCCGATGGTGCAGAACGATTCGATTTTCGAGCCCGGAAACGCTTGCAACAGGGTCGGGATGTGAATCCCGAACAGGCACGAGCTGTCGCCGAGAAAAGCGAGATTGGGTGCCGGCAGCCGCTCCGAACGCCGGATTTGTTCGAGGACGATGTAGGTCTCGACCCCGCGTGACCACTGGTGTTTGCTCTGCTGGTAGATGAAATGCGCGCCACCGAGGATGGACGCAGTCAGCAACGCGACCGGAACGAATTTGCGCGCCACGGTCCATACCGCATTGCCTAGCGGCCATCTTTCTATCGCTTCGATCGCTCGTTTCAGCATGGCCTAGAACTGAAAGTAGATGAAGGTCGCGTTGACGTGCCCGGACGCCGCGATTGTCAGAGCCGCCATAGCCGCAAACACCGGATATCTCATCCACGCAGGTCGGTGGATCAGGAAATAATCGCCGCGCAACTGCAATTGCCACTCCAGGAGCATTAGCGGGCCGGCCAGCGACAGAATTGCAAGTGCGACCGCGCTGTGTACCGGTGCCCACTCCCAGTTTGTGAGTGCTTTCAGCATGCCGACCAGTAACGTCCAGTTGGCGGCGCGAAAGAGGAACCAGCCGACAAAGACGACCAGCATCGTGACGGCCCAGCCGACGCCGCGAGCGAGCGCTGAAGGCGGCTCGTCTCCGCCGGGCACCTTGCGCCACAGCGCGAGAACGGCGCCATGAAGCAGCCCCCAGAACACGAAGGTCCAGGACGCGCCGTGCCAGAGGCCCCCCAGGGTCATGGTCAGCATCAAATTCCGGTTCGTGACGGCATC
Source organism: Bradyrhizobium sp. U531 (assembly GCF_051710265.1). Taxonomy (NCBI): domain Bacteria; kingdom Pseudomonadati; phylum Pseudomonadota; class Alphaproteobacteria; order Hyphomicrobiales; family Nitrobacteraceae; genus Bradyrhizobium; species Bradyrhizobium sp. U531. The sequence continues at coordinate 230,017 of NZ_JASVEN010000002.1, read as the reverse complement.
GCCGCGACGGTTGCCACCGAGCGAGATATACAGATAATCCCGGAGCCACGTGCTGAGACTGATGTGCCAGCGCCGCCAGAACTCGCTGATCGAGACCGCCCAATAAGGGTAACGGAAGTTCCATGTCAGCTCGAAGCCGAAGAGCAGCGCGACGCCTTTTGCGATCAGGCTGTATCCATTGAAATCGGCGTAGATCTGAATGCCAAAGGCGATCGTGCCGAGCACGACCGACCAGCCAAAGGGCTGATCCGGAATGAAGAGCGTGTCGACGATCATCGCCAGACTATCGGCCACCACGATCTTCATGGCATAGCCGTAGATCAGGAGCCAAAGAGCGCGCTCGGCGTGATCGGCAGTGAATTGCCGCGGCTTGGAAAATTGATCCAGCAGATTGCCGGCTCTCTCGATCGGCCCCGCCACGAGTTGCGGGAAGAACGCCTTGAAGGCGAGGAACTTGATGACGTCTCTTTCTGCGGCGTGTTTGCCGCGATAGACGTCCACCACATAGGCAATGCCCTGGAAAGTGATGAAGGAAATCCCCAGCGGCAGAATGATGTGCAATGTCTGCAAATTCGGGTTGAGACCCGCGCGTTGGGCAATCGCCGCAAACGAACCGACAAAGAAACTGAAATACTTGAAGATCACGAGGACGACGATCGCCGCCGCGACCGCCAAGGAAACGAGGATCTTTCGGGTGTGTTCGCGAGGGCTCGCGGCGATCAGGATCGCCGCACCATAATTGACGATCGAAATTCCGATCAGCAATGGCAGAAAACGCCAGTCCCACCAGCCGTAAAATACGTAGCTCGCCGCCAGTATGATGAAATTCTGGAGCCGAAGCCTGAAGTCGCGTGGTAGAGCAGGAAGGTCGCTGCGACGAGCGCGAGGAACGCCACGGAGACGAAGGACATTGCAAGGACGAAGCGTTATTGGGGCCGCGACGCCGCTCGTCGTTCCGTTCAGTCAATTAACGATGCGAGCGGAGGCAACCGGGATTGCGCAAATAACCGAGGCCCAGTGAGGCGGCGACCGATGCCGCTCCGCTGGCGGCGACATCCAATAGCAACGTGGGGGCGAAATCAACCGCTATTCATCTGAACGCTGGTTGTCGGGGACGACGCCCTGGCCGTCACTCAGACGTCTGCGCCTGGCTCGCCGGCATGACGGATTCACCTTCGCGGTGCTGGACCAGGAGAGCGAATTCTGGTGTCGTGGCCTGCCCTCAACCGCCAGTGTCCGCATGCCCACCTTCAAGTCCATTCGTGCCCGTGCCGAGAAGCGCAAGGGCGGCCCCAAGGCCCTGGAAAAGCTGATGCCGGCCAAGCCCGACCTGAAGGGGCTGGCGAAGCTCGGGGACGATCGCATCCTCGCCGAGATGACGAAGCGCGTGTTCTGCGCCGGCTTTGCCTGGAGCGTGATCGATTCGAAATGGGATGGCTTCGAAGAAGCTTTCCTGCATTTCCAGCCGGCCAAGCTCAGCTTCCAGCCCGAGGATTATTGGGAGGGCCTGTTGCGCGACGTGCGGATCGTGCGCAACGGCGCCAAGATCATGTCGGTGCGCGACAATGCCGCTTTCGTGCAGGAGATCGCGAAAGAGCACGGCAGCTTCGGCAAGTTTCTGGCGAAATGGCCCTCGTCCAACGAGATCGGCCTGCTCGATCTCCTGAGCAAGCGCGGCAGCCGGCTCGGCGGCAACACCGGACAGATGCTGCTGCGTTTCCTCGGCTGGGACGGTTTCGTGACGTCCAGGGACGTGGTGGTGTGCCTGCGCGACGCCGGTCTCGATATCGCCGAGGAGGTCAAGTCGAAGGGTGATCTCGCCAAGGTGCAAGCGCAGTTCAACGCCTGGGCCGAGGAGACCGGTCTGCCCTACACCTACCTGTCACGCATCTGCGCTCTGTCGGTCGGCGAGAATCGCAGCGAACAACACTGACAACAACCAGGAGAAGAGCAATGGCAAAGGCCTATTGGGTTGCGACCTATCGCGCGATCAAGAACCCCGAAGCGATGGCGGCCTATGCCAACCTGTCGCGCCAGGCCATCGAAGCGGCGGGTGGCCGCGTGATCGCGCGCGGCATGCCGGCGGCCGTCTTCGAGCTCGGCCAGATGGAGCGCGTCGTGCTCATCGAATTCGACAGCGTCGCGAGCGCCAAGGCGGCGTATGAGAGCCCGGCTTACAAGGCGGCGCACGACCTGCTCGGCGACGGGGCGGACCGCGATATCCGGATCATCGAAGCCGTCGGCTAGCACCCGGCTATTAGATCATGTGCATCCTGTGGCGATCTCGTGCCGCGAGCGCGGCGGATGGAACGCGCGATCACGAAATACATTTCATCGGAACATTCGCGCGCAGCACCTGTTCGGAGTTGAGCCAGGCGGACAAAGGCGCAGGGAACGCGCGCTTCCGCCTCGGCCAATGAAACCGAAGACAGAACGGAGCAGCTCATGAAGCTCACATCCGACCAGGTGAAGCAGACCGTCAATCAACTCGGCGCTCAGGTGTTGCCCGACGAACATCCCGCCATGCCACAACTCAACAGCATGTTCGGCGAGCACACTTTCTTCGTCGACGAGATGGGCCTCAAGGTGCTCGAGCCCACGGCCTCGTTGGCGGCCGATCGCGAGAGCGGCGAAGTCGTCAGCCTTGCCGATTGGGGGGATCCCGAGCTGACGCGTCTGATGGCGCACGAGCCGGAGCCGACCGGCGTCATCGTGGTGTTCGAGCACGTGCGGCATTGAGCGGCCCGAGCGAATTGACTTTCATCGGTGGCGGGCTGAAGAACCCGCCACCGTCGGTCGCGCACGATCCGGAAGGAGCGCGCCTCGTTCAAATGCCCAGCGTCAGCTGGGGCTCCGCATCGTCGGCGGCCTGAAGGGCCGACAGCGAGACCCCGAGCAGCCTGACGCGCTTGGGCAGCGGCATCTCGGCCTCGAGCAGGCCGCAGGCCAGCCGCTCCAGATCGTCGCTTGTCGCGACCGCTGCCGCGGCAGACCTGCTCCGCGTGATGATCTCGAAGTCGGCGAACTTGATTTTCAGGGTGACGGTGCGGCCGCGATTGCCGGTTGTCTCGCAATGGCGCCAGACCTTGTCGACCAGCGGCCTGAGCTCGGCGGCCAGCGTGCAATATTCGGCAAGGTCGGTCGAGAACGTGGTCTCCGCGCCGATCGACTTGCGGATCCGGTCGGCCCGGACCGGCCGCTCATCGACGCCCCGCGAGATCCAATAGTAATAGGCGCCCGACTTGCCGAAATTCGCATTCATGAAGTCCAGCGTCTGATTGCGGATGTCGAGCCCGGTGAACAGGCCGAGCGCGTTCATCTTCGCCGCCGTCGCCGGCCCGATGCCGTGGAACCTGGAGACGGGCAGCGCTTCGACGAAGGCCGCGCCCATTCCGGGAGCAATCACATACTGACCGTTCGGCTTGCGATGATCGGAGGCAAGCTTTGCCAGAAATTTGTTGTAGGAGACGCCCGCCGAGGCGTTGAGGCCGGTCTCGGCCTTGATCTTCTCGCGGATGCGCAGCGCGATGTCCCGCGCCAGCGGGATGCCTTGCAGGTTCTCCGTGACGTCGAGATAGGCTTCGTCCAGCGACAACGGCTCGATGACCGGCGTGTGCTCGGCAAAGATGTCGCGGATCTGCCGGGAGATCGCCTTGTAGACCTCGAAGCGCGCCTTGACGAAGATCAGGCCGGGGCATTGCCGCTTCGCCGTCACCGACGGCATGGCGGAGCGAACACCGAACTTGCGCGCCTCGTAGCTCGCGGCCGCGACGACGCCGCGTTCCGCCGACCCCCCGACCGCGACCGGCTTTCCGCGCAGCTCCGGATTGTCGCGCTGTTCCACCGACGCATAGAAGGCATCCATGTCGATATGGATGATCTTGCGCACCAGCGAGGCCTCGCCGGTCATCGTGTCGGATTCGCTCATGGAAAGATGATACAATCGCGCGGTGAGATGCGCGAGGTGAGGGATGTTTCAGCTGTTGCTCTTCGTGGTGGGCGTGGTCGGTCTCGGCTGGCTGATCGGCGCGACCAATCTTCCCGGCGCGTGGTATGCCGGCCTCGCCAAGCCAGATTTCGTGCCGCCCAACTGGGCGTTTCCGGTGGCCTGGACCATCCTCTACGTCATGATCGCAATCGCGGGCTGGCGGACCTTTCGTCGCGAGCCCAGGGGCAAGGCGATGCTGGTCTGGTTTCCGCAACTCGCGCTCAATTTCGCCTGGTCGCCGGTGATGTTCACGATGCACCAGATCGGCGCGGCGCTCGTCATTCTCGCCTGCCTGTTCGTCGCGATCGTGACCTATATCAGTCTCGAGGTGTCCCGCGATAAACTGGCCGCGGCCTTGTTCGTACCCTACGCAGCCTGGGTCGCATTCGCCGGCGTGCTCAATGCAGCGATCTGGCGGATGAATTGAGGCGTTCCGTCTCGGTCCGTTCAAACAGCGGTCTCAGCCACGGCTTCGTCGTTCGGAGCGGTGAGCAGCGTCAACAGCAGATCCAGCTGCGCCGCCGCGGGAACCATGTCGCCGAGCAGGAAGCGGCCGTTCAGTGCGTGGTAAGTGAACTGCGCCAATGTCCGCGCGCGCGCAGCGTCGAGCCCGAGCTGCGTATACAGGCCGGCCAGGTATGCGGTGCGTCGTGCGTCGACGCGCTTGAGCGTGCGCGCGACCTCCTTGTCGCTGAGTGCCCAGCTGCGCAACGCCAAGCCCAACCGTTCGGCGCCGGCAGCCGGCAACGACAGCATGCGGCGTAGCTTGTCGAGCGCACTGCCACCGTCGGCCTCCATACGCTCGATCGCCAGCTGCGTATATTGCGCCTCCCACTGCTGCAGGAGCGCGCCCCGATAGTCTTTGAGATCGCGAAAGTGCCAGTAGAAGCTTCCCTTGGTGACGCCCAACTCGCGTGCCACGGCCACGATGCTCAAGCCGTCGGCGCCGCGCGCAGCGAGCTGGCTAAGCCCTGCTTCGAGCCAACTCTGCCTGCTGTGGCGATCATCCATCCTCACACCATACCGTAGGGTATTGACTCAAGCAAGAGCTGGCGGCATCATCCATACCCATCGGTATGGAGAGTCGATCACCGCGCCAGGCCGATGCCAGGCCTGCCACAAGGAGTCTCCGGTATGACCCTCGAAGCCAACAAGTCCGTGGTGCGCAACTATCTCGATGAGGTGGTCCACCGCGGCAAGCTAGCCTCGTTCGACCGTTACTTCGCCGCCGGCGTAACGTTCAACGGCACCACTCAACTCAAGCAGACGCTTGAGCGCATGGCCGCGATCCACGATGCGTTCCCCGACCATACGCTGGTGATCGAAGATCAGGTGGCCGAGGGCGACATGGTCGCGACGCGGTTGACCTTCCGCGGTACGCACCAGGGGACGTTCGCCGGCGTCGCGCCCAGCGGCCGCACGGTAAGCTACACGGGCCTCGCAATCGATCGCCTGGCCGACGGCAAGGTGGTCGAGATGTGGCACGGCGCCAACGTGGTCACGATGTTGGTGCAACTGCGCACATTGCTGTCCTCGCCGCTGCCATGACAGTGCGGTCGGCGCGTTGGTCGTGTTGGCGTCCGAAACCAGTGGAGCATCCCGTGAATAGCTTGAACGATTGAGATCGAAGCAAGGAGCCAGCAGCGTCACGACCAAGTCGGCCAGGAGAGACATCTTGATCTACTCGCACGATTGCCACGTCCTCCCCAACATCCGGGATCTATTCGCATGACCAAAGCGCGCGCCGTGCCTATGCCTAGCAACAGCGTGCTTGCGCAACATTACGCGGACGCGGACCTTTTGGACGCCTTTGCAATTCGACTGCCGGCGGGAGCTAGCGATGATGTGGAGGTGCTGGCACGCGCCGCATTCGAGCGACAAGCGTGGTGGATTCGTGCGCTCACTTGTGTCCGCGATGTGGTGATGGCGACAGTTGGCGTCAAATCGTCGCGCGCCGTCGGACTTGCCGCAGCGGCGCGTGGGCCGGTTATCGGCTTTTTCCCGGTGCGGTCAAAGAGCGCGACGGAGTTGGTCCTGGGCGAGGATGACTGCCATCTCGACTTCCGCCTCGCCATCCAACTTCGAGCCGATGCAGCAAATGGGCGCGAGCTGGTCGTGGGTACCGTGGTGCATTGCCATAACCGACTGGGGCGTATCTATCTTAAGACGATAGCACCGTTTCATCGCGTGATTGTGCCGGCGAGTTTAGAACAGGCGGCAAGAGCGATGAAGATTCAAGCGTGATTTGGTGGTCGCGACTGCTGTCGTCGGCCATTAGCAGCCCGTGGCGCATCCCCGCGGATTTGACGGGCCTTGCAAATTACTTGGGGGAGTGATGCCTTTGATGGGGAACATCGTGCAGATGGGCGAAGGTCGAATCCTGACACGCACGACACGACCGCTGCCCGGCGAGCAGTCATGAACGTTGTCGAATGCGATGTGCCCCGCCGCAGCGTATTGGGCAACGACTTGATCGAACGCGCCGATTTTGGTGACGCTTACCGCGCACCTCTGAGCCGCCCGGACCTGACTGTCATTGAAATCTTCTTTGCAATTTTTGCGGAGCGGCCCGGCTGGATGAATCTGATGCTGATCGCGCGCAACAGGGCCGCAGCTTTAGCCGGTCTGGAGGTGCCGACCACGTCGGAAATAATGAAGGTGGAAAGGAGAGGCCACTACTCCGTCGGCGAAAAGATCGGTCCGTGGCCCATCTTTTTTCTGGGCTCGGACGAGCTCGTTGCCGGCCGGGACAACAAGCATATGGATTTTAGGCTCTCGGTCATGAAGGTGCACGACGGCATTGGGCCAAGCGCCGTGGTATCTACTCTTTGCATGACTCACAATAAATTCGGGCAATACTACTTGTCGTGCATTGTTCCGTTTCACAGGCTTGGCTTGCAGAAGCTGATGGCTGACGCGGTTATTGCGCAGCGTCTGTAGTTGGCCCGATGCTCTCGCGGTTCGCGCTGAGCAAGATGGATCCGGTGTCAGTGCTTCCGAATCGGGGTGCTCGCCCGATTTGGTCGTCTCCAGGCGGCCCGATAGCACCTATGCGGCCGGAAGGCGTAACCCATGTATTCGGAACGACATGGGCGAACTGGCGCACCCGACACGATTCGAACGTGTGACCTTTGCCTTCGGAGGGCAACGCTCTATCCAGCTGAGCTACGGGTGCAGTTGCAGGTTCATTTAGCCGATTGGCGAGGGGGGAGCAACCGCTTCTCGCCGCAATGGGCTTCAGGCCGTCCTGCGCCGGAAACGGGCAGGAACCTGTGCGGCCTGCCGGCCGAGGGCGGCGAATTCGGCCAGCACGCGTTCGGCGCAGATGACCTGGTTGCGGCCGAGCCGCTTGGCAACGTAGAGCGCCTCGTCGGCCGCGCCCAGCAGCCGGTCGGGGCTGCCGTCCACCGTGCCGGGAATGTGACTGGCGACGCCGACGCTGAGGGTGACGTGGTCGCCGGCGCCCGCGGCGCCATGGGCTATCCGCAAAGCCATGACGGCATTGCGAATCTCCTCGGCGACAACGCAGGCGCTGTCACAATCGAGGTCAGGCAGGATCAGCGCAAACTCCTCGCCGCCGTAGCGGCTGGCGAGATCGAGCGGGCGCACGGCGTGCCGGCTGACGACGGAGGCGACCGCGCGCAGGCATTCGTCGCCGATCTGATGGCCGTGGTGGTCGTTGAATAGCTTGAAATGGTCGACGTCGACGAACAGCAGCGCCAGCGGCTTCTGGGTGCGGTGGGCGCGGGCCCATTCGCTCATCAGCATCTGGTCGAACGAGCGGCGGTTCGACAGGCCGGTCAGCCCGTCCTTGGTGGCGAGCTCCTTGAGCGCCATCTCGGCACGCTTCTGATCGGTGAGGTCGCGCAGCGTCTCCACCACGGCGATCAGATGGCCGGCCTCGTCGTGGATCGGGCCGGCGTCGATGGCGAGATAGAGCTGGTTGCCGAGCTTGGGCATCGTGCACCAGTTCTCGGCACTGAAGCCGAGCCCGTTATGGCCGCGCGCGGCATATTCCGAATAGAATTCCGGAAGCCGCTCCGGCCGGTCGAGCGCGACCAGGTCGGCAAGGCAGGGGCGCCTGGTCTCGTAGAAGGCCTGCCAGTGCTTGCTGGTGCCGATCACCTCGGAGGCGGCAAGGCCGGTCAGCCGCTCGCAGGCCCTATTCCAGATCACGACGCGACGCTTAGGGTCGATCACGAAGGTCGGCACCACCAGATGCTGCATCAGCCGCACGGCATAGGAATCCGCGACGTCGACGGTCCCAGTCGACGCCTTTGCCGGCTTTCTGCTTGAAGCCTTGCTCGAGATTTCCCCCGACGGCTTTGCTGGCTTTGCCATCAGGCCACCGCCGCCACCGGCACGATTGCGGGCGAGCCGTCGCCCGTGCCGAACAGTTTTCGCACCTCGGCGGCCGGCTTCGGCGGGCTGAACAGATAGCCCTGCATCTGCGTGCAGCCGAGCGCGCGCAGCATCTCGCGCTGCGCCTCGGTCTCGACGCCCTCGGCGACCGTGGTCATGCTGCTGGCGGCCGCGATGTTCACCACCGCCTGCACGATTACGGGCGCGCCACTGGTCTCCGCGATGTCGGCGACGAAGCAGCGATCGATCTTGATCTTGTCGAACGGGAAGCGCTTGAGATAGCTGAGCGAGGAATAGCCGGTGCCGAAATCGTCGAGCGCGATGCGCACGCCGATCGAGCGGAGCTGGTGCAGGATCGAGAGCGCCGCTTCGTCGTCGCGGATCAGCACGGCCTCGGTGATTTCGAGCTCGAGCCGTCGCGGGTCCAACCCGGAAGCGGCGAGCGCGCCCGCGATCCGCAGCGCCAGCGTGTCGCATTTGAGCTGCACCGGCGACACGTTGACCGCGACGCGGATATGCGTCGGCCAGGTCGCGGCTTCGTTGCAGGCCGTGCGCAGCACCCAGTCGCCGAGCTCGGTGATCAGGCCGGTATCCTCGGCAACCGGAATGAACTCTGCCGGCGAGACCATGCCGCGTTCGGGGTGGCGCCAGCGCAGCAGCGCCTCGCAACCCGTGACCTCGTTGGTGTGCAGGTCGACCAGCGGCTGATAGTGAATCTCGAAGCCGCCGTTCACCACCGCCTGCCGCAAATCCTGTTCCATGCTCAGGCGCGCCCGCGCGCTCGCATCCATCTCCGGCTCGAAGAAGCGGTGGGTGCGGCGTCCTTCGGCCTTGGCACCGTACATCGCGAGATCGGCGTTCTTGACGAGCTGGTCGAGGTCGATGCCGTCCTGCGGCGCAAGCGCGATGCCGATGCTCGCATCGGTGGAAAGCTGATGGCCGAGACAATGATAAGGCTGCCGGATCGCTTGGTAGATCCGGGTCACGAAGGACAGGACCTCGGCAGAGGATTGGATTCCGGTCTGGATCACCGCGAATTCGTCGCCGCCCAGGCGTGCGATCAGGTCGCCCTGCTTGAGGCAGCCGCGGAGACGGCTTGCGATCATCTTCAGCAGCTCGTCGCCGACGTGATGGCCGAGCGAATCGTTGATGCCCTTGAATTCGTCGACGTCGATGTAGAGCAGCGCGAACTGGTCCCCGCCGGCGACCTTCGCCAGCTCGCGCTCGATCTGCTCGCGGAACAGCGTGCGGTTCGGCAGGTCGGTCAGCGCATCGTAATGCGCCATATGCGCGATCTTCTCGTCGGCCCGGCGCCGCTCGGTGACGTCGTCGATGACGTGAATGAGGTAGCGCGGCTCGCCGGCATCGTCGCGAATGCCGATCCGCGTCGAGGTGATGTAGCGCATCCCCATGCCCGGCATGTGCCAGGCGTGCTCGTCCTTGAACAATCCCTTGGCCGATTGCAGTGCGTTGCTGTCGTCCTCGGTGATGTGGGCGGCGTGTGCCTCGGGGAAGATGTCGAAGGCGGTCTTACCCATGACTTCCTGACGCGACTGGCCGAACAGCTGCTCGGCGACGCCGTTGAGCAGGAGGTATTGCCGCGTGCGAGCGTCCTTCACGGTGATCTGCGACGGGATATGGTCGATGATCTCGCGCAGGAAGGTGTGATTGCGGTCGCGCTCCCGCTCGAGATTGCGGCGCTCGGTAATGTCTTCGATCGTCGCGACCCAGCCGCCCTGAGCGAGCGGGGTGTTGATGACCTGGAAGGCACGGCCGTTGGCCAGCTGATGCGTTCGGGTCGAGACTTTGCCTTCGGCAACGACCCTCATGACGTCGGTGCAGAACGCCTCGACGTCGCCGTCGAACGCGCCGCACTCCTTGCGATGGTTCATCGCCTGGCGGATGTGGCAGCCGGGCTTGATGACGTCATGGGAGAGGCCGAACATGTCGGCGTAGCGGCGATTGCAGGTGACGATGTATCCGGCGGCGTCGTACAGGATCAACCCTTGCGACATGTTGTTCAGGGCGGTGTCGAGCCGCAGCCGCTCCGCCTCCAGCCGTTCCTGCGCCTCGCGGTTCTGCCGGCTGATCTGGCGGATGATCAGATAGAGGATCAGAGCGATCACGGCCGCCGAAAGCGCGGCGGTCGTCACCATGAAGCCGGTCTGCTGGCGCCAGTCGGCCAAGGCCGCCGCCGTGGTGTTGGTGGCGACGATGACCAGCGGGAAGTGCGTCAGGGACGCCGCCGAGCCGAGGCGCTCCCCGCCGTCGACCGGGCTCTTGACGCGAAGCGTGCGCAGGCCGCCCTCGCTGAGCACCTTCTGCATCAGCGGCGCGTCCTTGTAGCTCCGCCCGATCAGGTCTTCGCGGTGCGGATAGCGCGCCAGCATCTTGCCTTCGCGATCGAACAGCGAAATGGCGGTGCCCTCCGCCAGCGCGACCGATGCGAAATAGTTCTGATAGCTGTCCGGATCGATCCGGCGGACCATCGCGCCGAGGAAGGTGCCGTTTGCGCCGTTCAGGCGGCGCGCGACGATCGTGGTCCATTTGTTGATGATGAAGCTGCGGACGGATTCCAGCAGGACCGCTTCGGAGCGCGGATTTGTCTTGAAGGTCTGGAAATAGTCCCTGGACGAAACGTTGATCTTGGGCAGCGGCTGGCCGCGCGACCAGTTGATCAAGTCACCATCGGCATCGTAGATCGCGATATCGCCGAGATAGGACACGGAGCTGATCTTGCTGCGCAGCATCTGGTGCGCAGCCGGCCCGGACATGCGCTCGCGGAACATCGTCGGCGAGGTGATCTCCACCAGGTTCATCTGCCCGATCAGATCGGCGGCGACGACGTCGGAATCCTCGAATTGCTGATCGAAGTGCCGCGCGATCAGCTGCACGGTGTTCTCGAGCTCGCGCTCGCGATTAGCCAGCGTGCGTTCGCGAAACTCGCCGACGGCCATGGCCGTCACGCCGAAGATGCCGGCGACCAGAAACACGCCACACAGGGTCAGCCACAGGACGGGACCACGTCGCGTCAAAGCCTCCCAGCCGTTGCTTGCGGCTCGAGACATTCCGGCTGCCACCGTGGAAAAAACCTGGCGCATTCCCCCTCCCTGGAGGAACACGAATACACCGCACAAATGGCCTAACCCTTAGGAAAGCCAGTTACTTAAGCATTAATCGAGTTGCGCAATCGGGTCCGGATAGAGTGGAACGGGAATCGCGCCGCGGTTGTGCGGCGCACGCTCGCAACGCCGCGGCGCATCATGAATCCGGCGTTAATGCGAGCCGCCGCCGCCCTTGTCGCCGGCGGGGTTCCGCAGCCGTCCCACCACGCCGGTCGGAAAGAAGTACACGCTGGCGATGAACAGCAGCCCGAGCCACAGCAGCCAGCGGTCGGGATGCAGCAGTCCCGGCAGCAACGGCAGTCCGGCCTCGGAGGCCGCCTTCGACGCGACGCCCATCAACGACTGCAGATAGTTCTGCGCGAGGATGAAGATGGTGGCGCCGATGATCGCGCCATAGATCGTGCCCATGCCGCCGATCACGACCATCAGCAGGATGTCCAGCATGATCGAGAAGCTGAGCGAGGTGTCCGGACCGGCATAGCGCAGCCACAGCGCGTTGAGGATGCCGGCGCCGGCCGCAACCAGGGCGGCGAGGCAGTTGGCATAGGTGAGATGGAACACCGTGCGGAAGCCGAGCGCCTCGGCGCGAAAGCGGTTCTCGCGGATTGCCTGCAGCACGCGCCCGAACGGCGAGTTCACGACGCGCAGCAGCGCAAGGATCATCACGGCCGAGATCGCGAACACCAGGTAGAAGGTCAGGATGCGGCCGTTGACCTCGAAGCCGAACAGGTTTTTCGAGATCAGCACCGTGCCGGGGCGGAGCAACTCCGGCAGCTGGAAGCTGCGGCCGTCCTCACCGCCGGTCAGCCAGGACAGTTGCGAGGCCAGGACCTGGAAGGCGGAGGCGACCGCGAGCGTGATCATGGCGAAGAAGATCGCCGCCACCCGCAGCGAGAACAGGCCGATGGCGAGCGCCAGCAGAGCTGCGAGCGGCAGTCCGACCACGATGCCGGTTGCGACCGCGGCCCAGTTCGGACCCATCCCGTACAGCGCGATCGCGATCGCGTAGCTGCCGATGCCATAGAACATGGTGTGCGCGAACGACACCGAGCCGGTGTAGCCGAGCAGAAGATCGTAGGACGCGACCAGCGCGGCGAAGACGCAGATCTTGGCCGCCACGTTGAGCGCCTTGGCGCCCGGGAACAGGAAGGGCGTCGTCGCCAGCGCGAGGATGATGACAACGAGAACGAGCGTGAGGACGCGGCTGCGCGGCGGGTCGCCGGAAAGGATCATCATCGGCTGGTCACCGCATAGAGGCCGCGCGGCCGCCACATCAGAATGGCGACCATCAGCAGGATGTTGGAGACGAGGGCGAGTTTCGGCACCAGGAAGCCGCCGTAATTGGCGACCATGGCTACCAGGATCGCGCCGATGAAGCAGCCGCCGATCGAGCCGAGGCCGCCGATGATGACGACGATGAAGATCAAGACGGTGAGGTCGTCGCTCATCGAGGCATGCACCTGCTCGCGATAGAGCGCCCACATCACGCCGCCGAGGCCGGCCAGCGCCGATCCCGTCATGAACACGCCGAGGAACAGGCGGCGGATGCGATAGCCCAGCGCCTCGACCATCTCGCGGTTCTCGACGCCGGCGCGGATCAGGAGCCCGAGCTTGGTGCGGTTGAGCACGAGCTGGATCGCGATGAACACGGCCAGCCCGATCAGCATCGCCAGCACACGGTATTTCGCGATCGCGACGTCGCCGAGGATGAAGGAGCCGCGGAGCGAGGTCGGCAGCGGCATGGGGATGATCTGCGGTCCCCACAGCGCGTACATCGTCTGCTCGGCGACGATCAGGCCGCCGGTCGTCATCAGGATCTGCTTCAGATGCTGGCCGTAGACCGGCAGGATCAAGACGCGCTCGACGACGAGGCCAAGGGCGCCCGACACCGCCATCGAGAGCAGCGCGGCGGGCGCCAGCACGGCGAGGTTCATCCACAGCGAGTCGGCCTGAATCGAGGCCGCGAACGGCGCCAGCACCAGGGTCGCGACATAGGCGCCGACGGCGATGAAGGCGCCATGGCCGAAATTGAGTACGTCCATCAGGCCGAACACCAGCGTCAGGCCGGAGGCCATGATGAAGATCATCATGCCCATGGCAAGGCTCGCCGCGGTCAGCGTCAGCCAGGAGGAGGTCGATCCGATCAGCGGGATCGTCAGCAGCGCGAGCGCGATGGGCAGCAGGATCGGCGCGATGTCGCGCTTCGGCTTCGGCAGCGGATCGGTTGCGGCAAGGTCAGTCACTGATGCGCCTCCAGGCTCAAGCCGAGCAGCCGCTCCTGCAGCGGCACGTCGGCGGCGAGCGCCGCCATCTCGCCGCGATGGACGACCGTGCCGTTGTCCATGACCAGCACGTTGTCACCGAGCTCGCGGGCGGCGAAGAAATTCTGTTCCACCAGGAGGATCGTCGCGCCCTTGCGCTTGATCTCCTTCAGGCACTCGATCAGCGCCATCACGATGGCGGGCGCGAGGCCCTTGGTCGGCTCGTCGATCAGCAAGAGCTTGCGTGGCTCGATGATGGCGCGCGCGATCGACAGCATCTGCTTTTGTCCACCCGAAAGGCTTCCCGCGCGCGACAGCCAGAACCGGCGCAGCGCCGGGAAGAAGCCAAAGATCCATTCCAGCTGCTTGTCGTCCATCGCAGCGTCGCGCGCCGCCAGTACGAGGTTCTCCTTCACCGTGAGATCTGAGAACACCGCCATGCTCTCCGGCACGTAGCCGACCCCGAGGCGGGCGATGTCGGGCGTGGCGCGGCCCTCGATGCGCTGACCTGCGAGGCTGATCTCGCCTGACGAGGCATGCCACAAGCCCATGATGGTGCGCAGCGTCGTGGTCTTGCCGGCGCCGTTGCGGCCGAGCAGCATCGTGACCTGCCCCTGCGGGACGGCGAGATCGATGCCCTGGAGGATGTGGTAGCGGCCGATATGGGTGTGCACGCCGGAGAGCTTGAGCAAATCGGTCATGCGACGCTCGCTGCGGTAGGCTCTGTAGAATTCTTGGGGGCGATGCCGAGATAGGCTTCCTGCACGATCGGCGAGGCGATCACCTCGGCCGGCGGACCATCGGCGACGAGCTGGCCGTTATGCAGCACGATGATGCGGTCGGCGAGCGAGCGCACCACGTCCATCTTGTGCTCGACCAGGAGGATGATCTTGCTCGTGTCCTGCTTGAGCTGCGCGATCAGATTAAGCACGACGGGCACTTCGTCGATGCTCATGCCGGCGGTCGGCTCGTCGAACATGAAGACCTTCGGTTCCAGCGCGATCATCAGCGCGACCTCGAGCTTGCGCTGGTCGCCATGCGACAGCGCTGTGGCGGCGACGCCGCGGCGGCTGCCGAGTGCGACCTGATCGAGGATCGCGTCGGCGCGCGCGATCAGGTCGCGGCGCACCATCCAGGGCCGCAGCATGTCGTAATGGGTGCCGTTCGCCGCCTGCACCGCAAGGCGCACGTTCTCTTCCACGGTGAGGTTCGGAAACAGGTTGGTCAGCTGGAACGCGCGTCCGAGCCCAGCACGGGTCCGCATCGGCGCGGATTGCTGGGTGATGTCTGTGCCGTCGAACAGGATGCTGCCGCCGGAGGCGCGCAGCTGGCCGGAGATCAGGTTGAAATAGGTGGTCTTGCCGGCGCCGTTCGGCCCGACGATCGCCGTGAGCTCGCCCGGACGGAACGTGCAGGAGACGTTGTTGACCGCGACATGGCCGCCGAAGCGGATGGTGAGGTCACGGGTTTCGAGGGTGAGGGGCATGAAAGGTCTGGCAAATGACAAAATGAAGGTGTGTCCGCACTCGCGGTAGGCTCCCTCCCCCGCTTGCGGGGGAGGGGTGGGGAGAGGGTGCTTTAGCAATGGGACAATCCCCAAGAGGAGAAAGCCCCCACCCAGCCTCCCCCGCACGCGGGGGAGGTGAAGAACGGTCAGCGCTTGTTCTTGATCGGAACGTCCATGTCCTCGATCTTCAGCTCGCGCACCGGCTCGAGCACGGCCCAGGCGACGTTCGGATCGACCTTGACCTTGAAAGCGTACATGCTCTGCAGCGCCTGATGGTCCTCTTTCCGGAACACCATCTTGCCCTTCGGCGTGTCGAACTCCAGGCCCTCCATCGCGCTGATCAGCTTCTCGCTGTCGGTCGACTTCGCCTTGGTGACGGCGGCGACGACGGACATCGCGGCGGCAAAGCCGCCCGCGGTGAAGAAGTCCGGCGGCGCGTTGAAGCGCTTCTGGTGCTCGGCGACGAGCCAGTCGTTCACCGGGTTCTTCGGGATCTCGTAGAAGTAATAGGTCGCGCCTTCCATGCCGGGCAGGCCCTTATAGGCGGCGAGTGCGGGCAGGATGTTGCCGCCGGTGGAGAGCTCGATGCCGTAGCGCTTCGGGTCCATGTCCTGCAGCTTGGCCAGCGGATTGCCGGCGCCGGCCCAGATCACCCAGATCACCTTGCGGCCCGGCTTGTCCTTCAACGCGTCGAATAGGCGCTGACCGACCGCGGTGAAGTCGGTGGTGTTGGTCGGCGCATATTCTTCCGCAGCCAGTGTCGCGCCGGTCTTGGCCAGTGCCTCCTTGAAGGCGGCGACGCCGTCGCGGCCGAAAGCGTAGTCCTGCGCCAGCGTCGCGACGGTGACGCCCTGCTTGCCGATCGCGACCGCGTTCGAGATCGCGTCCTGCGAGGAGTTGCGCGCGGTGCGGAAGATGTAGCGATTCCACTTCTCGCCGGTAATCTGGTCCGCGACGGCGGGCTCGACGATCAGGATCTTCTTGTTCTCCTCGGCGACCTGGAGAATGGCGAGCGCCGCGGCCGACGAGGTCGTGCCGATCGCGATGTCGGCCTTATCGTCCTGATAGGCTTCGGCGAGCGCGGCCTTGGCGAGGTCCGGCTTGCCCTGGTCGTCCTTGGTGATGATGACGATCTTCCGACCGTCGAGCGTCATGGTGCCCTTGGTGGCGTATTCAAAACCCAATTTCAGGCCGGCCTCGGTCTGCTTGGCGTAGGCCTCGAGCGGGCCGGTCTTGCCGTAGATCAGCGCGACCTTGAGATCGTCGGCTTGCGCGGAGGTACCCGCGGCGAGTGCGAGTAGGGTTGTTGTTATGATGAATGATCGACGCACGATGGTCCCTCCTGATTCAAAGTTTCTCGGCAACAGCGATTTGCACAACACTACGAACATTGCAATTGAACCTTCCGGTCGAGCGTGTCGGCGTTTCCCCTGCATCATTTTTGGGCGAGCCGCGCGTCGCCAGATCCCTCGGCCTGACGCCGGTCCGATTGCGCCTCGTCGGCGCTTTCGAAAATATGCGGCGCGACGCCGCGCTTCTCCAGGGCTTCGCCGAGCTTGATGCGCAGGAAGCCCGACGTGGTGTAGCGCGACACGCCGGAGTAGAAGCGATCGACCAGGCTGCGCACCATGGCCGAATATTCGTCCATCAGCTCGGGCAGAATGGAAAAATTGTCATAATTGACGATGGCGTAGACACGGCGGCCCAGCGGCGCGAGCCTGGCCTCGACGATCCCGGCAATGGTGTCGATCTCCGCCTTGCTGCGCAGCGGATAGCGCTCCAGATTGACGAAGAACAGGTTCTGCTGCTCGTCCAGCGTGAAGCGCTGGTCGAGAGGGATGGTGAGCAGGCGCTCGCGCAACTCCATCAGGCCTTCGTGGAAGATGCGTTGGTCCATGATCGCGGGATCGCGAGGGACCAGCGGCTTGAAATCCATCAGCCGCAAAATGTCGCGCTCGACGTCGATGCCGGGCGCGATCTCGGTGAGCTCGAGTCCATCGGGCCGCAGCTCGAACACGCAGCGCTCGGTGATGTACAGCGCGCGCTGCTTGCGCGCGGCGGCGAACGGGCCGCTGAAGGTGACGTGCTCGACGCTGTCCACGAATTTGCGCGACTTGGCCTCGTCGAGAATGACGAGCTTGCCGTCGTTCACCGCGACGCGCTGCTTGCCCGCGCCGAAGGTGCCGACGAAGATGACCTCCTTGGCGTTCTGGCTGATGTTGATGAAGCCGCCGGCGCCCGCGAGCTTCGGCCCGAACTTGCTGACATTGAGATTGCCGGCGCGATCGACCTGGGCGAGACCGAGGAAGGCGGCATCCAGGCCGCCGCCGTCGTAGAAGTCGAACTGATAGGGCTGGTCGATCACCGCCTGCGTGTTGATCGCCGCGCCGAAATCGATGCCGCTTGCGGGAATGCCGCCGATCACGCCGGGCTCTGCCGTCAGCGTGATGAGATCGATGATCCGCTCTTCGTTCGCGACCGAAGCGATCCCTTCGGGCATGCCGATGCCGAGATTGACGACGCTGTTGGCCTTGAGCTCGAGCGCGGCGCGCCGCGCGATGATCTTGCGTTCGCTGACCGGCATCACCGGCAGCGACGCGGCGCGGACGCGGATCTCGCTGGAGAAAGCCGGATTGTATTGGGTGCCGAAGGTCTGCCAGTGATTCTCCGGCCTGGCCACCACGACGCAGTCGACGAGGATGCCGGGAATCTTGACCTGGCGCGGATTGAGGCTGCCGGCCTCGGCCACGCGCTCGACCTGGGCGATGACGATGCCGCCGGAATTATGCGCCGCCATGGCGATGGCGAGCGCTTCGAGCGTCAGCGCCTCCTTCTCCATGGTGAGGTTGCCGTCGGGATCGCCCGTGGTGGCGCGGATGATTCCGACATGAATTGGATACGTCTTGTAGATCAGGCACTCTTCGCCGCCGATCGTGATCAGCTCCACCAGATCCTCGGTGGTGCGCGCGTTCAGCTTGCCGCCGCCGTGCCGGGGGTCGACGAAGGTGCCCATGCCGACGCGGGTGATGTGGCCGGGCCGGTGCGCGGCGATGTCGCGGAACAGGTGCGTGATGACGCCCTGCGGCAAATTGTAGGCCTCGATCTGGCCTGCGATCGCGAGCTGCTGCAATTTCGGAGCAAGCCCCCAATGGCCGCCGATGACGCGGCGGACCAGCCCCTCATGCGCAAAATGGTTGAGGCCGCGCTGCTTGCCGTCGCCCTGGCCCGCCGCATAGACCAGCGTCAGATTGCGCGGCTTGCCCTGCGTGTAGGGCGCATCGCCCTCGTGAGAGAGATAGAGCTCCTCCAGTGCGATCGCGATCTCCTCGGCGAAGCCGATGCCGACGAAGCCGCCGGTCGCCACGGTGTCGCCGTCGCGGATCAGCATGACCGCCTCGGCCGCCGTGACGACCTTGCCCTTCTCGGAATTGCGTAAATAGGGCAGCGCTGGATGATGGCTCACGGCGGTCCTCCCGATCCCCTCGATCGTATGCCGTTGTTGCTTGATCCTATCGCGAGGCGCGCGGCTGGAACAGCTCGCTCCTCGCGACAGGCGACATGATCAGGCCCTTCAGCCCTGAACTATCTTGCGTGTTTCGGTGGCGAAATAGACCGAGACAATGGTGATGATCGCCAGTGCGATCATGTAGAGCGAGATCGGCCAGGTCGCCGGCGCGTAAGCCGTCATCAATCCCGTCGCGATCAGCGGCGACAGCGCGCCGGCGAAGATCGAGGCGAGGTTGTAACCGAGCGAGACACCGCTATAGCGCACCTTGGTGCCGAACAGCTCCGACAGGAAGCTCGCCTGCGGCCCATACATCGCGGCGTGACCGATGGCGAGGCCGAGCACGATCGCGATCCAGGCATATTGCGGGTTCCTGGTCGACAGCAGCATGAACAGCGGGAACGACATCAACGCCGAGAACACCGCCCCGAAGATATAGATCGGCCGCCGTCCGAGCCGGTCGGAGAGCGCGCCGAAGGCGGGAATGGTGAACGTCTCGATCGCCGCGCCGATCAAGACGCCATTGAGCATGTCCTGCTTGTTCATGCCGAGCGATTGCGTGGCGTAGGCGAGCACGAACGTCGCGTAGATGTAGAAGAAACCGTTCTCGGCGAAGCGCGCGCCCATCGCGAGCAGGATGTTCTTCGGATACATGCGGATCGCCTCGAGGATCGGCATCTTCACTTCCTGCTTGGTGTCCTTGACCTTCTGAAACTCCGGCGATTCCGCGATGGTGAAGCGGATCCACAGGCCGACCAGCACCAGCGCCATCGAGAACAGGAACGGGATGCGCCAGCCCCAGGCATAGAGCTGCGCGTCGGTCAGCATCGCCGAAACCACGGAAAAGACCAGCGTGCCGAGCACGAGGCCGAGCGGTGCGCCGAGCTGCGGCCAGCTGCCGTAGAATCCCTTCTTGTCCGCGGGCGCGTGCTCGACCGCCATCAGCACCGCGCCGCCCCATTCGCCGCCGAGGCCGAAGCCTTGGACCAGGCGGCAGGCGACGAGCAGGACCGCGGCCCAGATGCCGGCGGTCTCGTAGGTCGGCAGGAAGCCGATCGCCGCCGTCGCCACGCCCATGATCAAGAGCGTCAGGTACAGCATGGTCTTGCGGCCGATCTTGTCGCCGTAATGCCCGAACACGATGCCGCCGAGCGGGCGCGCGATGAAGCCGAGCGCGTAGGTCGCGAACGCCAGCAGCGTTCCCATCATGGGGTCGAAGGTCGGAAAGAACAGCTTGTTGAAGATCAGCGCCGCGGCGGTGCCGTAGAGGAAGAAGTCGTACCACTCGATGGCCGTGCCGATCAGGCTCGCGGTGGCGACCGTGACGTGCGAGGGCTGTCTCGCCTGAAGCTGATGGACCGAGATCGCTTCACTCATCCTGCGTCCTCCCTGGTTCTGAGAATGCGCATGTGCAGCATGCGTCATTGTGCAAAGCGAAGAGCAAGGTCCGCGCCAGATGCGGGAGGTTTGCGCAAATTGGCTGAAAACACGGCAATTTCCGTCGTCACGGGCGGAACGCGCGGCGCGGCGGCGTGTCCGGAATCCGAGACTCCGGACACCTGCGTGTCTCGAAACTCAGACGGAGGCCGGTCCCGCGGCGAGGCCGAACTTGGCGAGCTTCTTGTAGAAGGTCGCGCGCGAGATCCGCAGCATCTTGGCGGCCTCGGTGATCTGGCCGTTGCTGGCGGCGAGCGCCTGTTCGAGCGTGTGCTTCTCGAACTCCGCCTCGGCCTCGGCATAGGGCACGACGAGGCCGGCCGGGCGGGCGGATGAAGCGGGCCTGGCCTCGGTGCCGACGGGAAGGATGCGCGCGACATCCTCGCCGGTGAGCCGCCCGGAATCGCTGAGGATCAGCGCCCGCTCCAGGATGTTGCGGAGCTCGCGAACGTTGCCGGGCCAGTCGTAGCGCGCGAGTGCGGCGAGCGCGCTCGGGGTGATCTTGGCCTTGATGTAGTCGCCGGAAGCGCTGATGTCGTCGAGCAGCCGGGCGCTGATCTCGGGGAGATCGTCGAGGCAGTCGCGCAAGGGAGGCAGCTCGATCGAGAGCACGTTCAGCCGGTAATAGAGATCGGGCCGGAACGCGCCGTCGCTGACTCGCTTGCGCAGATCCACGTTGGTCGCGGCGACCACGCGCACGTCGACCTTGGAGATCTTGTCCGAGCCGAGCGGCTCGATTTCGCGCTCCTGCAACACGCGCAGCAGCTTGGACTGCAATTGCAGCGGCATCTCGCCGATCTCGTCGAGGAACAGCGTGCCGCCGTCGGCGATGCGGAATTTGCCCTCGCGCCCCCTGCGGTCGGCGCCGGTATAGGCGCCCGGCGCGGTGCCGAAGAACTCCGATTCGATCAGCGTTTCCGGGATCGCGGCGACGTTGACGCTGACGAACGGCTTGTCCGCGCGCGAGGAGGCGTTGTGGATCGCCTGCGCCAGCATCTCCTTGCCCGTTCCGGTCTCGCCGGTGAGCAGCACGGTGACGCTCTGCCGCGCGGCGCGGCCCGCCAGCTCCTTGGCCCGCGCGATGGCGGGCGTGGTGCCGACGAAGTCGGCGAAGGTGAAGCGTGCCGCGCGGGCGTTGGACAATTGCCGCCGCGCCAGCCGCAGATCGCTCTCGAGCTGGGCGACGCGCGCAAGCAGCGGCTTCAGGCTTTCGAGGTGATCATAGAGCACGAAGCCGATGGCGCCGATCACCGTCCCGTTCTCGTCCTCGATCGGCATGCGCGTGACGACGAGCTGCTCGCCGCCGAGCTCCATGATGTCGAGCAGGATCGGCTCGCCGGTCTCGGCCACCTTGCGCATCAGGCTATTCGGGATGACCTCCTCGATCGGCCGGCCCATCGCCTCGCTGATGCGCGTAAGGCCGAGCGCGGCGAGATATTTTTCGTTGACGTAGACGACGCGCCCGCCGCGGTCGATCGCGATCGCGCCTTCGCAGAGCTTTTCCAGCCGCTCGAACAGCGTCTCCATCGCGCGCGCACGGAGATAGGCGGGGTCGCTGATCGAGGAGGAGGCGGACATGACATATCCCGGCGGAAGTCCGTCTGTGTATTACCAAAAGGTCAGCAATTTCAAAGGGGGAATTGGGCCGCGCCCCACACTCGGTCGTCGTCCCGGACAAGCGACCCATAACTACAGGGCATAGTTTGGCGAAGATTCGGAGTTGGCAGGTCACTTCATAACTACGCCCTGTGGTTATGGGTCCCGGGTTCGCTTCGCGCCCCGGGACGACAGCGCTCCGCGCAGCCCTACCGCCGATATCCGCTCGCCCGCGAATAGCCCTGGCGGTTCTGCTGGTGCGGGCGGCTGGCGACGCTGGCGCGCGACTCGCTGGACGCGGGCGTTGCCAGCTTCAGCTCCTCCAGGAAGATCGGCCGCGAGAAGTAATAGCCCTGGGCGTAGCGGATCTTGGTCGCGGCCTGCAGATAGGTCAGCTCCTCGTAGGTCTCGATGCCTTCGGCGATCACGGTCATGCCGAGCGCCTCGCTTAAGGATTCGATCGCGCGCAGGATGCCCTGGTTGCGCGGGCGCTTATGGATGTCGGTGATGAAGGAGCGGTCGATCTTGATCTCGTCAGCGGTGATGTCAGCGAGCGCCGACAGCGAGGAATAGCCGGTGCCGAAATCGTCGATCGAGATGCCGACGCCGAGCTTGCGGAACATCGGCAGGATCTCGGCCTGGAAGTGATTCTTGGCGACGAAGGCGTCTTCCGTCACCTCGATCATGAAGCGCTGGGGAAAGCCGGTCTCTTCCAGCGCCCGCGCGAAGCTGCGCATGAATTCGGGATTGCCGGCCTGCTTGGCGGCGACGTTGATGCTGATGGTCGCTTCGGCGCCGAAGGTCTCGTTGATCAGGTCGATCGACTTGACGATCTCGGCGAGCACGAGGTGCGTGAGCTCGTCGATCAGGCCGAGCTCGCTCGCGAGGTTGATGAACGAGCCGGGCGCCTGGATCACGCCTTCGTCGTCGCGCAGGCGCACCAAGGCCTCGATGCCCTTCACCGCCTGGGTGCGGATGTCGACTTTGGACTGGAAGGCGCAGCAGAAGCGCTTCTCCAGGATGGCGAGCCGCAGCGACTGCTCGATCTTCATCCGCGCCAGCGCCTCGCGCTCCATGCTGGAGTCGAAGAAGGCGGCCGATCCCTTGCCGTCGTTCTTGACGCGATACATCGCGATGTCGGCGTTCTGGCGCAGCGTCTCGAAGCTGCGGCCGTGATCGGGATAGAGGCTGATGCCGACCGAAGTGGAGGCGAACAGCTCCGAATTGTCGATGAAGAACGGGGCGGTCAGCCGCTCCAGCGTCGACTGCATGAATTCGGCGACTTCCTCGTGGCTCTGGATCGGGCAGAGCAGCAGCAGGAATTCGTCGCCCGAGATGCGCGATAGCATGTCCGAATCGCGCAGGTCGCGTCCAAGCCGCTTCGACAGTTCGACCAGCAGCGCGTCGCCGACTGCGTGGCCGTAATAGTCGTTGATGTGCTTGAAATTGTCGACGTCGAGAAAGGCCAGCGCGAAACGATCGCCGCCGCTTCTCTCCGAAAGCAGACTGCCGGCGCGATGTTCGATCACGCGCCTGGAGGGCAAGCCGGTCAGCTCGTCGAAATAGGCCGAGCGAAACAGCTGGTCTTCGAAATTCTTCTGCTCGGTGATGTCGGAGGACGCCGAGATCAGGAGCTCGCGTCCGGCGAGGCGGACGGGACGATGCGTGGTGAGCAGCACCTGGCGGGCGCCGCCGCCGTGAAGCGCCTCCTCGGTGACGACGGGCCGGCCGGCGCTGAGAGCCTGGCGGCAGGCTTCGCGGCGCGGCGAAAGATCGGGTGAGGGGCGGCTGCCGTCCATGCCGAGCTGCGCGGCGGCGGCGTCGTTAACCAGCAGAAGCTCGCCATGCGCATCCTGCACGGTCAGACCGGCGGGCAGCATTCTAACGATTTCCTTGAGGAATCCGAGTTCGGCTTCGCTCGCGCCGGAATATTTGTTGTCGTTCATAGAAGTCATGAATCTTGTTGTTTCAGCGCGCTTTTGCAATGAGCACAATCTTGCGTGGTTCCCTCTTAAGTTTGGTTAAGGGCTCCGGAGAAATACGGGGGTGTTTTGGGGGAAACTCGCGACGATGCGAGGTACGCCGACGATCGTCATTAACAGAGCGTCAACGGCGGACGCGAAACGGCGGCGATCGCGCGGGTTGCGCTTTCGCTTGGCGCGCGATGCTATTCGCTTTGCGGGATTCGACACTGCATGATGCAATGCAGCCCGGTCTTCAAATAGGAGATCTCGGTTCGGCCATCGAAGGCCGACAGGGCCGATTTCAGCAGCTTGGTGCCGAAGCCGGGTTCGGACACCGTGCCCACGCTCGGTCCCTCATTTTCGTCCCAGGTGATGGTCAGGCGATCGTCGCTGATGGTCCAGGACACCTGCAGCAGGCCGCGCGGTGAAGAAAACGCGCCGTACTTGCCCGCATTGGTGGCGAGCTCGTGAAACATCAATGACAGCGTCACCGCGAGCTTCGGCGGCAGGAACAGCCGATCTCCATTGAGGGTGAAGCGGACATGGCCGTAGGGGCCAAGCTCCGAGATCAGGAGGTCGCGGATGTCGCAGCCGGCCTTATCGATCCGCGAGATCAGATCGTCCGTCGCGGCCAGCGAGCGCAGCCGCGGATCGATCCGGGCCCAGACCTGCGGCTGGTCATGCAGCACCTGATGCAGCACGGCATGCACGGTCGACAGCTTGTTCTTCAGCCGGTGCTGGAGCTCGTCGACCAGCAGCGTGCGATATTCTTCCTCCTCGATCAGGCGCTTGGAGATCCGGCGCTGCTCCGCCAGCATGGTGCGGTAGTGCTCGACGCCCCAGATGGTGAGCGCGGAGACCGCCCAATAGAGCGCAAGCAGCGCAAACCGGGCGTGGTCGGCCATGGCATCGCTGAAATTCACGACGACGCCGAGCACGCCGCCGACCAGCGCCGTGATGATGCCGATGCGGAAGCCGCCGAACGCGGCGGCAAAGAACACGGCCGGAAAATACGGCGTGAAGTAGACGTCCGGCCGCACATGGGCCAGCGCCCAGCGCGCCAGCGTCGCAACCAGCAGGCAGGCCACCGCAAAGGCAATGCTGAGGCCGAGCGATGGCGGCGCCGTGCCCTGCCAGCCCTTGCGGAATTCGTCGATCAGCTTCCCCATGCGCAGCTCAGTTGCGATAAGCGTTCGAAATTCAATCGGCCCGTGAAGATGTTACGCATCCCGTCCGCACGAGCATAGCTTGCCTTGCGGGAGGCGGGCAGGAATAGTGACCATCGCTGCGATGACAGCAGTCGATGTTCGCCATTTGGCATCAAATCGTTCGAAAACAGGAACATCCCATGGGCAGGTTGGACGGCAAGGTTGCGGTGATTACGGGAGCGACGAGCGGGATCGGATTGCGCACTGCGGAAGTCTTCGTTGCCGAAGGTGCCAAAATTGTGATCGCGGGCCGGCGCATACCGGAAGGCGAGGCGCTGGCATCGCGGCTCGGGGCCAATTGCATCTTCCGGCAGACCGACGTGACGGTCGAAGCGCAGATGGAGGCTCTGATCGCGCTCTCCGTGGACAAGTTCGGCCGGATCGACTGTCTGTTCAACAATGCCGGTGGCCCGGCGCAGACCGGCGGCATCGAGGGCCTCGAGGTCGAGCGCTTCGACGCGGCGATGGCGACGCTGGTGCGCAGCGTCATGCTCGGCATGAAGCACGCCGCGCCCGTCATGAAGCAGCAGGGCAGCGGCAGCATCATCAACAATGGCAGCATCGCCGGACGCCTCGCCGGCTTTTCGTCCTCGATGGTCTATAGCGCGGCCAAGGCGGCGGTGATCCATCTGACCAAATGCGTGGCGATGGAGCTCGGTGAAACCAATGTGCGGGTGAACGCGATCTCGCCCGGCGCGATCGCGACCGGCATTTTCGGCAAGGCGTTGGGGCTGTCGACCGACGCCGCGGAGAAGACGCCGGCGGTGATGCGCGAGGTCTACAAGACCGCGCAGCCAATCCCGCGCGCCGGCCTGCCCGACGACATTGCCCAGGCCGCATTGTTCCTGGCCAGCGACGAATCCAGCTTCATCAACGGCCACGACCTCGTCGTCGACGGCGCCATGACCGGCGGCCGCAATTGGAGCCAGCAACAGCAGGGCTACGTAGCCTTGCGCAAGGCGTTCGATCAGGGAGGGTAGCGGAGGTGCCGTAGGGTGGGCAAAGCGAAGCGTGCCCACGATTTGCGCGTGATTGGCAAGAATTCGTGGGCACGGCGCTCCGCGCCTTTGCCCACCCTGGGAGACCTGCGATCCCGGCGGGGTCTCGTGCCCCGGACGCGGTGCGGCGCGAAGTGCCGCTCCGCAGAGCCGGGGCCCATCTCTTTCACGCACAACGTGCCGCGACATTCTGGGTCCCGGCTCGCGCTTCGCGCGTCCGGGACACGGAGGCCGTCGCTCACACCGCCTTCACCCGCACCTTCAGCCCGTCCCTGGGCTTCGGGATCGGCCACATCTGCCAGTCCGGCTTGTAGCCGGGCTCCAGCGACACTTCGAGGTTCTGCAGGAAGTGCCGCGCGAAGCATTTCGCCTGCATGTAGGCGAAGTGCAGGCCGAGGCACATATGCGCGCCGCCGCCGAACGGGACCCAGGCGAAGCGGTGTCGGCTCCGCTGTGCCTCCTCGGTGAAGCGCAGGGGATCGAAGCGGTCCGGCTCCGGCCAGATGTCCTTCATGTGATGGGTGTAGAGCGGATTGACGCCGACCGCGGTGCCGGCGGGAATCGTGAAGCCCTTGAAGGTGAAATCGCGCATCGCGCGGCGCGGCATCGAGGGCACCGGCGGCTTGATCCGCAGCGCTTCCTTGAACGCCATCTCCGACAGCGGCATCTTCTCGAGATCGTCGAAACTGCTGGGCGCGCCCGGCGCCAGCCCGAGCGCGAGAACTTCGGCGCGCAAGCGATCCTGCCAGTCCGGATTGGCGGCGAGCTCGCCGACGAAGGAGGTCAGCGACGAGGTCAGCGTGTCGTGCGCCGCCATCATCAGGAAGCTCATGTGGTCGATGATGTCCTGCTCGGACAAGAGCGCGCCGTCCTCATGGGTGGCGCGGCAGAGCTGCGAGAACAGATCGTCGCCGCCGTGATTGCCGCGGCGGAGCGGGATCTGCTCGCGGAAATAGGCGACGATGCGCTTGCGGCCCCTGACGCCGGCCGCCATCTGCGTGCCGGGCAGGGGACGGCGGATCGGCGCGACGGCGGCCGCGACCATGTCGACGAAAGCGCGGTTGATCTCGTCGACCTCCGGCCCGATGTCGGCGCCGAGGAACGAGGCCGCCGCGAGATCGAGCGTGAGCTGCTTCATCGCCGGATAAAGCTGCATCTCGCCGGGCTTGGCCCTCCACTGCGCGACCCGCGCCGAGATGCCGCGATCGAGGTCGGCCAGGTAGGATTTCATCGGCCCGGACTTGAACGCGACCGACAGCGCCTTGCGATGCAGCCGGTGCTCGTCGAAGTCGAGCAGCATCAGTCCGCGCGGGAACAGCAGGCCGAGCACCTTGTTCCAGCCATGAGTCGAGGAAAACAGCTTCTGCTGGTCGAACATCACGAGCTCGTTGGCCTCGGGCCCGAGCAGCACGACATTGGTCTCGCCGAATACATGGGTGCGGTAGACCGGGCCATATTTGGCGCCGTTCGCCTCGATATGGCCTTTGGGATCGGCCAGCACCTGGAAGGTCTTGCCGACGATCGGCCAGCCTTCGTCACCGGGAATGTGCGTCAGGGCGTTGCGTTTGGGCGCGGTGTAGTCGGGCGCCGTTGCGGCCACATTCTGCATCGACATGACGATTGCTCCGATTGGCAGGCCCCACGAACATAGCACGATCTGGTCGCGATGAGCTGCGGTCGTGTAACGCACAAAGTCGTCACACCCACCGCTGTCGTCCCGGCGAACGCCGGGACCCATAACCCCCAGGAAGAAGTTATGGCGCGGGGCTGGTAACTCCGAGTCTTCGTAAAACCACGTCCTGTGGCTATGGGTCCCGGGTTCGCGCTAGGCGCGCCCCGGGACGACGAACTGAGCGCGTCCTACCGCTTCGCCGCCTCCTTCTGCAGGTCCGGCGCGTTGACGGCGGGAATGGCGACGCGGCCGGGGCCCGTCACCTTCAGCGCCTCGGCGGCCTTCTCGTTCTCCATGATCTTGGCCATCACGGCCTGTCCCGCGCGCTCGAAGATCGCGCGGTTCTCGATCACGAATTTTTGCGACCGGCGCAGGCCGTCGATATAGCCGTTGATCTCGGGCACGACGTAGCGCGCGACCATGTCCCAGCTCCGGCGCGTGGCTTCCGGGTTGGCCCAGTCGTGCACGAAGCCGATGATGGCGCCGACGCCGCCGGACACCTGCATCACGTTCTTGATGGTTTTGACGAGATCGTCGGGCGTGCCGATGGTGGATGCGGCGCCCTCGACGAAGGCGGTCTTGTCCACCGCCTCGTCCGGCGATGAGAACGCGGTCAGCCCCGGCCGCTGCAGCGTGCCGACATTATATTCGTTGTGCCAGCGCATCAGCCCGGCACCGGCTTCCTTGCGGGCCTGCTCGCGGGTCTCGGCGATGTGGAAGGTCAGCAGCACGCGCCAGTTGGCGCGGTCGACCTTGGTGCCGTGCTTCTTCGCGGCATCCTCGGCGAACTGCCATTGCTGCTGCAGCGACATCAGCCCCTGCGTCGTCATCGAGCCCAGCGAGATGATGCCGCAGCCATATTTGCCGGCGAGCGTCATGCCCGAGGGCGAGATCTGCGAGGCCACCACGAACGGCATCTCCTCCTGCAACGGCAGGATCTGCAATGCGGCATCGTTCATGGTGAACCAGTCGCTCTTCGCGGTGACGCGCTCGCCGTTGAACAGGCGGCGGATCACGCCGATCGCCTCGTCCTGGCGGTCGCGCTGCGTCATCGGGTCGATGCCGAGCGTATGCGCGTCGGAGGCGAGCGCGCCGGGGCCGGAGCCGAAGATGGCGCGGCCACCGGTCATGTGGTCGAGCTGCACCATGCGCTGGGCGACGTTGTAGGGATGGTGATAGGGCAGCGACACCACGCCGGTGCCGAGCTTGATCCGCTTGGTGCGCTCACCGGCCGCGGCCAGGAACATCTCGGGCGACGCGATCATCTCCCAGCCTGAGGAATGATGCTCGCCGCACCAGAACTCGTCATAACCGAGCGCGTCGAGCTGCTCGACCAGGTCGAGATCGCGCCGGAACTGGAGCATCGGATGCTCCCCGATCGGGTGATGCGGGGCAAGAAAGGCTCCGAACTTCAGGCGCGCCATGGCGTTCTCTCCGGCTTTGATTTTCTGTTTGTTGAGAGGGTGAAGCTACGTGCCGGAGGCAGCAAACGCAATCGCGCCATGTCCCGTGTTGCGGAATGCAGGCATGCGATGAAGCTGCCTCTTCTCCGCTTCCGCTTGCGGGTGGAGGGTCGGGTGAGGGGCTCTCCGCGGTGACGGAGGTGGTTAAGGTTTTCGGACCCCTCAGCGTCATTGCGAGCGCAGCGAAGCAATCCAGAAATGCATCCGCGGAGAGACTCTGGATTGCTTCGCTGCGCTCGCAATGACGTACTGAGAGAGCGTCGATCCTACCTGCGAGGTAATCGCGGCGCGGCATGCCGTCTGCAATCATCGGCGAACCTCCCGAGGCCTCTACCGATGCATCAAATCGTCACACAGCCAATCGATTCGACCCGCCGCTGGTGGGTGCTGGCGATCGTGGTGGCCGCACAGTTCATGTTCGGCGTCGATGCCTTCATCGTGAACGTCGCCATTCCCACCATTGCGGTCGATCTGCGGGCGACGCCGGCGCAGATCGAATCCGTGATCGCGATCTACCTGATCGCCTATGCCACGCTGGTCGTCACCGGCGGCCGTCTCGGCGACATTCACGGCACCAGGAACGTGTTCCTCGCCGGCGTGCTTGGCTTCACCCTGACGTCGCTGTGGTGCGGCCTCGCGCAATCCGGCCTGGAGCTGATCATCGCCCGGCTGGCGCAGGGCGCGACCGCGGCGCTGATGGTGCCTCAAGTGCTGGCGACGCTGCACCTGCTGTTCACGGACGGCCAGCGCAGCCGCGCCTTCGCCATCTATGGCATCGTGCTGGGGCTGGCTGGCGCCGCAGGCTTCCTGCTCGGCGGCCTTCTGACCGCGGCTAATCTTGCCGGCACCGGCTGGCGTTCGGTGTTCTTCGTCAATGTGCCCAGCGGGCTTGTCATTGCCTTCGCCGCCTGGCGCACCATGCCGTCGGTGCCGCGCCGCTCTGGGACAAGGCTCGATATCAAAGGCAGCGTGGTCCTGTTCGCGGGGCTGCTGTGCCTGATTGGCCCGCTACTGTTCGGTCACGACCTCGGCTGGACGCCCTGGTTGTGGGCGGTGATGGCGCTCGGCGGCATCATCCTGGCCGCTTTCTTGAAGCTGGAGCAAGCCATTGCGCGCACGGGCATGCCGCTGATCGACCCCACGCTGCTGTCCGACGCTGCTTTCCTGCGGGGGCTCGGCGCAGCCTTGTTCTTCTTTCTCGCCAATCTCTCGTTCTATCTCGTCATGACGCTGTTCATGCAGCGCGGCCTCGATATCCCGCCGCTCGCGGCCGGCATGGCTTTCCTCCCGCTTGCGCTCGCCTTCGTCGTGGCGTCGCGTCACAGCGGCGTGCGGGCGCGGCATCGCGGCACCAAAGTGTTGATCGAAGGCTGCGCCGTGCAGATCGCAGGCCTCGCCGCGCTCGCGCTCGTCGTGGGTTACGTGGATGCGCCGTCGCCGCTGCTGCTCGCGCTCACCATGATCATCTTCGGCTACGGCCAGGGATTGGTGATGGCGCCTCTTTCGGGCGCGGTGCTCTCGACCGTAAAGCCCGTCGCGGCGGGCTCGGCCTCCGGCATCTACGGCACCACGGCCCAGATCGGAAATGCGGCCGGAGTGGCCGCAATCGGCGCGGTGTACTTCGCGGTCGAAGCGCTGCAATCAGCGCGCGCAGGATTTCTGATCTCGCTCGTGCTGTTTGTGACATTAATCATGATCTGCGCCGCATTTCTGTCGTGGCTGCGTCGCGCGACTGCATGAAGTTGAGGCATTGCGGTTAATACGTGAGGATTCCCCGGGGATTTCCGGCGATTTTCATCTGATTGACAGCGCACGGTCTTTTTATTTTGCAGCGCAGCAACTATCTGGTTTGGCTGGACGTTGAACGTCGCCCACCAGGAATTTGCCGTGTCGTTAGCCAAAAATGTCGATCTGCTGAGACGCCTGCCAAGGCTGGACGGTCTGCGCTTTGCCGAGTTCGGCCGTAGCGCGGATGCGCCCAGTCCGTTGCAGGAGGTCACCGGCTTCGGCGGCAACCCCGGTGCCTTGCGCATGTTCGCATTCGTGCCGGCGCAATTGCAGAAGCCGCGTGCGCTCGTCGTCGTGCTGCATGGCTGCGGCCAGACGGCGGCGGCTTACGATCTCGGCGCGGGTTGGTCGACGCTGGCCGAGCATTATGGCTTCGCGCTGCTGATGCCCGAGCAGCAGCGCATCAACAACGGCAACACCTGCTTCAACTGGTTCAGTCCCGAAGACACGGCGCGCGGCGGCGGCGAGGCGCAGTCGATCCGCGAGATGATCGCGCACATGGTCGGGGCGCATCGCATCGATCCCAGGCGCATCTTCATCACCGGCTTGTCCGCCGGCGGCGGCATGACGTCGGTGATGCTCGCGACCTATCCGGAAGTCTTCGCCGCCGGCGCTGTCATCGCGGGACTGCCCTACGGTATCGCCTCGAATTTGCGCGAGGCGCTCGACGGCATGTTTCATTCTCCCGTGCGTCCGGCGCGCGAGCTCGGCGATCTCGTCCGCAACGCCTCGGACCATCGCGGTCCCTGGCCGAAGATCTCGGTCTGGCACGGCAGCGCCGACCGCACCGTCAATCCCGGCAACGCCAACGAGATCGTCAAGCAGTGGCTCGATCTGCACGATCTGCCGGATGCGCCGATGGCTGAGACCATCGTCGATGGCTATCCGCGCCAGGCCTGGTGGGGCAAGGACGGCGCTACGCTGGTCGAATCCTACGCCATCACCGACATGGCTCACGGCACGCCGCTCGGGCTTGCCGACAACGATCAGCGCTACGGCGTCGAAGGCGC
Source organism: Bradyrhizobium sp. U531 (assembly GCF_051710265.1). Classification (NCBI taxonomy): domain Bacteria; kingdom Pseudomonadati; phylum Pseudomonadota; class Alphaproteobacteria; order Hyphomicrobiales; family Nitrobacteraceae; genus Bradyrhizobium; species Bradyrhizobium sp. U531. Next base: position 198,133 of record NZ_JASVEN010000002.1, on the reverse strand, counting down.
CTTCCTGATCGAGGCCGGCATCTCCTCGTCCTACCACATCGCGAAATTCTTCGGCCTCACCGACTGGATTGCGGACGCCGCAAAGGCGGAAGCCGGGCCCCCGACGAAGCCGGCGGCCAAGCCAGGGCTCTCGCCCGCGCCGCATCTCGCCCGTTCGATCCGCGCGGCGGTCGCCGAACAGCCCTCCGAGTCGAAGCAAGAGGCTCGCAGCTTCGATCTGGGCCAGATCATCACCCGCGCGCTGACCGCGGCGGGGTTGATGAAGTAGCCCCGCTGTCGTCCCTGCGTTCGCAGGGACGACGGCGAGATTGCCGCTACGCCGTCGCGTCGATCCACTCGATCGGCGTTGCCGTCACCTCGCCGCCGGAGACTTGCCGCGTCATCGCCGAATAGTGCTTGAAGAAGTCGCGCGACTGCAGTGCCTTCTGCGCGTCCTCGTCGGCGACGCTGGCAAGATGGAAGTAGTGGCCGTCATCGCGATTCTTCAGGACGCGATAGCCGATCCGCCCTTTCAGCTCGGGATCGCTGTCGATCGCCTTGATGAAGCGGCCGACCTCCTGATGCCAGGCGTCCGTCGTGCCATTCTTGAATTCGTATCGGATCATGAAGTGCTTCATGTGACGCTCCCTGTTCGTCATGTGCGTCATCATCTGCGGCTTGCGAGCGATCCTGCAAGTATGGACAAAATTGATAGTATGGACTTTTTCGACGTCGCTCCTATCCTTGCCAGTTCGATGCGCATGGAGGAGACGACATGGTAAAGGCGATGCCGGCGCGCAGCTGTCCGGTTGCGGCCTTTCAGAAGATGATCAGCGGTAAGTACAAGCTGCGCATCGTCTGGGACTTGAGGGGCGGTCCGCGCCGTTACGGTGAGATCCGGAGCGGCCTGCTCCGCGGTGCGAGCGGAAGCGCGGAGATCACGCCGCGCGTCCTTAGCCGTGAGCTGAAGGCACTGACGGTGAGCGGCCTGATCGACCGCAAGGATTTCGGCGAGGTGCCGCCGAAGGTCGAGTATCGCCTGACGCGGAAGGGAAAGAGTTTTGTACCCGTGGTCGCGGCGATACGTGAGTGGGGCGAACGCAATTTGAGCGAGTCCGCGGCGCTCGTGGACGCCGCGGAATGAAAGCTACATCTCGCCCGTAATGAACGGATTGGTCATCCGCTCCTGGCCGATGCTCGAGCCGGCGCCGTGGCCGCAAATGAAGCCGACGTCGTCGCCGAGCGGCAACAGCTTCGTCAGGATCGAGTTGATCAGCGTCGCGTGACTGCCGCCGGGCAGATCGGTGCGTCCGACCGAGCCCGCGAACAAGACGTCGCCGACATGGGCGAACCGCAACTCCTTGTTGAAGAACACGACGCTGCCAGGGGAGTGGCCGGGGCAGTGATAGATGTCGAATTCGAGGTCGCCGATCGAGACGGTGTCGCCCTCGTTGAGCCAGCGGTCGGGCGCGAAATTACGCACGCCGGTCATGCCGAAGCGTGCGCCGCTCTCGACCACGTTGTCGAGCAGGAACTTGTCGGCTTCGTGCGGCCCCTCGATCGGCACTTTGAGCGCATCGCGCAGATCGGCGGCGCCGCCGACATGGTCGATGTGGCCGTGTGTCAGCCAGATCTTCTCGACGGTGACGCCGGTCTGCTTGATTGCGTCGAGGATCTTCGGCACGTCCCCGCCGGGATCGATCACCACGGCCTTCTTGGAAGGCTCGCTCCAGATGATGGTGCAGTTCTGCTCGAACAGCGTCACGGGGACGATGATCGCTCCTGCCTTGGATTGCGAAGAGTCTTGGGCGTCATTTTGCTCGGTCATGGCGCCACAATGCCGATTTTTGCCATGCCGCCAAGCAAAAGATTCGGGCGAGGGCGCGGGAGGGGACCCCGGGGAACGACCGTTCCCCGGGGCGCCGCGCTTACCGCTTGAGCTGCGCTTTCAACGTCTCCTGGACGACGCCGTCGAAGGACGAGGTCTTGGGCGATTTCGCCGCCCGCTCGGCGATGTATTTGTCGCGCTTGACGACCAGTGCGGTGAGCTTCTCGTTCAAGCTCTTGCGCTGCCCGACCTGCTTGGCAACTTCGGCCTCGCGCTGCTCGGGTTTCATGGCGCGCAAATTGTCGGGCAGGTCGGAATCCTTGACCGCGGCGACGCTGGTCGTGCCCTTGGCCGCATCGGCGACGAGATCGCCGCCGCCGGTGACGGCTTCGGCGGTCGCGGCTGATCGCTTGTTGATGTAGCTCGCCATGTCGGAAGCGCTCGAAGGCGCGGCCGCCGCGATGCTGGCGGTCTGGCGCATCTTCATCTCGGTGTGCCGCTGACGCTCGCGCGGGCCATAGGGGATCACGGTTTCGTTGAGCTGCTGCTGCAGGATGATGATGTCCTGGTCGAAAGGCGTTTCGATCACCACGACCTGCCCGCCGTCCTGCGGGATCGGAATGAAGCGGCCTTGGCTGGTCTGGGCGATGTCACGCCAGACCCGCTCGGTGTCGCGGGCATCGCCGGCGAGCACGGCATTGACGATGATGTCTTTCTGCCTCGCGACCGCCAGCGTGGTCGGATATTTCGTGTCCTGCGCATAGTCCATGTGCGGCGGCGCGTCGCCGACCAGGAAGACGATGTGCCTGACGTCGCTTCCTTGCGTCCATTGCAGCTTGTTGACGGCAACGTCGAGCGCCTCGTTGACGCTTTCCGGCCAGTCGCCGCCGCCGCGGGCCTTCAGCTCCAGGAGGTTGGCATAGAGATCCTGGATGTCGCGGGTCAGCTCGATCTTCGACGTCACGTAATCGTCGCCGATGTCGCGATAGGCGACGAGACCCATGCGGATGTCGGCGTCCGGATTGGAATCGACGATCGTGGTGGCGATCGACCAGATCTTGCGCTTGGCGCCCTCGATCAGCCGCGCCATCGAGCCCGTGGTATCGAGCACGAAGGCGACCTCGACGGCCGGCCTGGCGTAAGCGGGAGACAGTCCTGCCGCGAGCGGCAGGCCGGCGAGTGCGAAGGCGAGCGAGCACAGTGTGATGCGTGACCTCATGGGTCCCTCCAGTGGTTTCGTCCCTCGGAACCGAGGTTCCACTGGCATCGCGGTGGCCTGAAGCCGGAACAACGGCCGGACTGGCGCTAAATTGCGGCGAAACCCGCACGATACAGGCTCCCGCGCCGCTTTCACCGCCACGGCCGCCATATCCAGTTTTACGTTCGGCCGTCGCCCCGGCCTCCCGGCGGAACTTTTGCGTGAACCCTTGTCGCGCTTCCGCGTTGCTGTCCGCGCGAAGCGCATTCGGGGGACGATCTTGGCTCAAAGCAGTAACTGGTGGCGCGACGGCATTTTCTATCAGATCTACCCGCGCTCGTTTCAGGATTCGGACGGTGACGGCGTCGGCGACCTCGCGGGCATTTTGCGGCGGCTGCCTTACGTCAAATCGCTCGGCGTCGACGCGATCTGGCTGTCGCCGATCTTTCCCTCGCCCATGGCCGATTTCGGTTACGACATCTCCGACTACACCGGCATCGAGCCGCTGTTCGGCACGATGGACGATTTCGACGCGCTGATCGCGGCCGTCCATGACAGCGGCCTGAAGCTGATCCTCGATCTCGTGCCGAACCACACCTCCGACCAGCATCCCTGGTTCGTCGAGAGCCGCGCTTCGCGCGACAATCCCAAACGCGACTGGTACATCTGGCGCGATCCGGCGCCCGACGGCGGCGCGCCGAACAACTGGTTGTCCGAGTTCGGCGGCAGCGCCTGGCAGCTCGATGAGACCACGGGACAATATTACTATCACGCCTTTCTCGCCCAGCAGCCGGACCTGAACTGGCGCAACCCGGATGTCCGCAACGCCATCTACGACGTGATGCGGTTCTGGCTGGAGAAAGGCGTCGACGGCTTTCGCGTCGACGTGATCTGGCACCTGATCAAGGACGCCGAATTCCGCGACAATCCGCCGAACCCGCATTATGTCGAGGGCCGGCCGCCGAACGAGAAGATTCTGACGCAATATTCCACTGACCAGGCCGAGGTGCACGACGTCATCGCCGAGATGCGGCGCGTCACCGACGCCTACTCCGCGCGCGTGCTGATCGGCGAGATCTATCTGCCGCTGCATCGTCTCATGGCCTATTACGGCAACGACCTCACCGGCGCGCAGATGCCGTTCAACTTCGCGCTGCTCTCGACGTTCTGGAGCGCGCGCTCGATCGAGAAGATCGTCGAGGATTACGAGAAGGCGCTGCCGCGCGGCGCGTGGCCGAATTGGGTGCTCGGCAATCACGACCGGCCGCGCGTGGCGAGCCGCGTCGGGCCCGAGCAGGCGCGCGTCGCCGCCATGCTGCTGCTGACGTTGCGCGGCACGCCGACGCTCTATTACGGCGACGAGATCGGGATGCATCAGGTCGCCATCGCGCCGGAGGATGTCCGCGATCCCTTCGAGAAGAACGTGCCCGGTATCGGCGTCGGCCGCGACGGCTGCCGCACGCCGATGCAATGGGATGGATCCGCATTCGCCGGCTTCTCCAGGGCGCGGCCGTGGCTGCCGCTGCCGGAGCACTATGTGCGCGACAACGTCGTCAATCTCGAAGCCGATGCGCGCTCGATCCTCAATCTCTACAAGCGCCTGATCAATTTGCGAAAGAGCTGCCCACAGCTGATCGCAGGCGATTATCACCCGATCGCGGCGCAAGGCGATCTCCTGATCTATCGCCGCGAGGCAGAGGGCAAGGCGGTGATCGTCGCGCTCAATCTCGGCCCCGAGCCGATCGCGGTGACGACGAGCGCGATAAGGTTCGGCAGCACGATTTTGCTGTCGACGTTCCAGGATCGCGAGGGAGAGGAGATCGAAGGCGTGCTCGATCTGCGCGGCAATGAGGGGGTGATCGTGGCGCCGCCGCCCTAGGTGTCACGAAATGGCCGACGCTCTTTCCGCGTCATTGCGAGGAGCCCTCGCGACGAAGCAATCCAGGATCCTTCCCAGGCGGCAGTCTGGATTGCTTCGCTGCGCTCGCAATGACGATTGCTGAAGCGGCGGAGCCTCAATCTCACCCCGGATGCCTATTCCCCTTCGTATCCCCGTCGATATCACCCCGCTTCAACAAATAATCCAGCCCGCCGACGCGGTACCAGCGATAGCCGTAGGGCTCCAGCACCACGCGGTGCTGGCCGCGCTTGTCGGCGTGGCTGTGGTCCTCGGCGAGCAGATTGATCAGATGCGCGCCGGCTTCGCCCGGCAGCCCGACCGAGAACGCCGTCTCCCGCGGCGTCTCGTCGAGATTGTGCACGAACAGCACCGAATTGTTGCGCCAGTCGTAGCGCATGATGAACACGGCGGGATCGCGCGTCGCAATGATGGCGAAATCGCCCCAGCCGATCTCCGGCACCTCTTTCCGCATGCGGACGATGCGTTCGGTCCAGTTCAGCATCGAGTTGGGATCGCGCCGCTGCTTGGCGACATTGAGGTGCGGATAGCCGTACGGGCCCTTGTCGATCACAGGGCAGGCGGGCTTGTCGCTCTTGGTGAAGCCGCCATGCGGCTCGGTCGACCATTGCATCGGCGTGCGCGCGCAATTGCGTTCGGGCAGCGAGAGGTCGTCGCCCATCGCGATCTCGTCGCCGTAGCGGATCACGGGCGTCCCCGGCAGCGTGCATAGCAGGCTGTAGGCGAGCTCCAGCCGCCTGCGGTCGCCGCCCAGCATCGGCGCCAGCCGCCGGCGGATGCCGCGGTCGTAGAGCTGCATGTCCTTGTCGGGGCCGAACGATTTGAACACGGCATCGCGCTGCGGCTTGGTCAGCCGTCCGAGATCGAGCTCGTCGTGATTGCGCAGGAACAGCCCCCATTGCGCCGAGGCCGGCCGCGGCTTGGTCGCCTTCAGCGCTTTTGCCAGCGGGCGCGAATCGGCGGAGGCCAGCGCATAGAACAGATGCTGGTTGACGTGGAAGTTGAACATCATGTGCATGCGGTCGGCATCCTTGCCGAAATACTCCATGTCGGTTTCCGGCAGCACATTGGCTTCGGCGAGGATGATGGCGTCGCCCTGCCGCCATTGCAGGAATTCGCGGAACGCGCGCAGCATGTCGTATTGCTCGACCGGCTTCTTCACCTTGGCGCCCTTGGTCGCGATCACGAAGGGCACGGCGTCCATCCGGAAGCCGGAGACGCCGAGCTGAATCCAGAAGCCCATGATCTTGAGAATTTCCGCCTGCACGTGCGGGTTCGACGTGTTGAGATCGGGCTGGAAATCGTAGAAGCGATGGAAGTAATAGGCGCCGGCCTCCTTGTCGCGCGTCCAGGTCGATTTCTGCACGCCGGGAAACACCATGCCCTTGTTGGCGCCGGCCGGCTTCTTGTCGGACCACACATACCAATCGCGATACGGCGAGCTCTTGTCGCGCCGCGCTTCCTTGAACCATGGATGCTGGTCGGAGGTGTGGTTGACGACGAGGTCGATGATGATCCGGATCCCGCGCTGCTTGCAGCCATGGGTGAATTCGACGAAATCGCCGAGCGTGCCGTAGCGGGGATCGACGCTGTAATAATCGGCGATGTCGTAGCCGTCGTCGCGGCCCGGAGATGTCTGGAACGGCATCAGCCAGATCGTGGTGATGCCGAGACCGTGGAGATAGTCGAGCCGGCGCAGCAGGCCCTTGAAGTCGCCGATACCGTCGCCGTTGGCGTCCATGTAGCTGCCGACGGACAGGCAATAGATCACGCCATTCTTGTACCAGAGATCGTCGATCATGCGTGGCCGCCTCGAGGGTTCCGCCCGGGTATGGCGGCTGCGTGATAAGTGCGTGAGGGAGGCGAGGTTCCGCGTTCTCGCTGTCGTCCCGGGGCGCGCAAAGCGCGAGCCCGGGACCCATAGCCACAGGAAGCAGTTTTGCGAAGATCCGGAATTGCCGCTTCGCTCTACAACCTCTTCCTGTGGTTATGGATTCCCGGCTCGCGCTGCGCGCGCCCCGGAATGACGAATGGAGAGAGTGTCGCTCCTGACGGAATCGGCTATCCTCCCTCCATGGATAGCCCCGCCCGCAACATCGCGCTCGTTCCGCCGCCTGACCGCCGTCAATCCGAGACGGCACTCGCGATCGCGCGCGGCACCTCTCGGCTGCTGCGCTCGCTCGGCTTCTCCTGCATCAGCGAATTGCCGCTGCCCTCGGGCCGGCGCGCGGATCTGGTCGCGCTGAACGAGCGCGGCGAGATCTGGATCGTCGAGATCAAATCGTCGGTGGAGGATCTGCGCGCCGACCAGAAATGGCACGAGTACCGCGCCCATTGCGACCGACTGTTCTTCGCCTTCACGCAGGACCTGCCGTGCGAGATCTTTCCTGCGGAGACCGGCCTGATCGTCGCCGATGCCTATGGCGCGCACATGCAATGCGAGGCGCCCGAGCACAAGCTCGCCGCCGCCACCCGCAAGCAGATGACGGTGCGGTTCGGCATGGCAGCGGCGCTGCGCATCAACCGCCTAGTCGATCCGCAAGGGCATGCGGAGTTTTGGGAATGATTGTGTAGGATGGGTAGAGCGCAGCGAAACCCATCACCTTTGGTGCGCGCAACGCAGAAGATGGGTTTCGCTGCGCTCTACCCATCCTACGAGACCGCTTTCCCACGCGACCTGTCGCTCCGTCATCCTGAGGTGCTCGCGTAGCGAGCCTCGAAGGATGTAAGGCCCAGATGTAGCCCGGCCGTCGCCCTTCGAGGGCCGCCGAAGAGGCGGCCACCTCAGGGTGACGGTGATAGATTGACGGGTACGAAAATTTACCGCGGCGCGCGCTTCGCCAAAATGCGCTGCAGGGTACGCCGGTGCATGTTGAGCCGCCTTGCCGTCTCCGAGACGTTGCGGTTGCACATTTCGTAAATGCGCTGGATGTGCTCCCAGCGGACGCGGTCGGCCGACATCGGGTTCGCCGGCAGCTCGGACTTTTCCGCGCTGGTCGAGAGCAGTGCGGCGACGACGTCGTCGGCATCCGCGGGCTTCGACAGATAATCGATCGCGCCCATCTTCACCGCGGTGACGGCGGTGGCGATGTTGCCATAGCCGGTCAGCACGATCGCGCGCGCGTCGGGGCGCTTCTTCTTCAGTGCAGAGACGACGTCGAGGCCGTTGCCGTCGCCGAGCCGCAGGTCGACGACCGCGAATGCAGGCGCAGCCTTGCCGATCTGCGCAAGACCGTCCGAGACGGTGTCGCATGACGTCACCGCGAAGCCACGCGTCTCCATGGCGCGCGACAGCCGCTCCAGAAACGGCTTGTCGTCTTCCACGATGAGAAGCGAGCGGTCGGTCTGTTCGTTCAGTTCGGCGATGGCGTTCAAGGTTTTTCCTCTCTCCTGCTCATCTACATATGGCCTCGCAATCGGGCGGTGCCAAGGCCGCCAATGGTCGATCGGGCCCGTTGTGCGACGCAAGGTCGCGGCCTATCCTATTGTTTCTTCGAGGCTCTCGATAGCCTCAAAACGCTCTCTCAGCCACGTGATCTGGACCACGGCACCGTGTTCCGGAAAGGTCCGGTTGGTAAACGATACCTTGGCGCCGGTGCGCTCCAGCAAGGTGCGCGCGATGAACACGCCGAGGCCGAGGCCGCGTCGTTCGCCCCCGCCCTCATCCTGGGTGCGCCGCCGCGACAAATAGGGCTCGCCGATCCGGTTCAGGATGTCGGGGGGAATGCCGAGCCCGTCGTCGGAGATCACGAGCTCGATCGTGTCCTTGTTCCACCATGCGTTCACCTCGACGGTGGTATGGGCGAAATCGACCGCGTTCTCGACGATGTTGCCGACGCCGTAGAGGATCGCCGGATTGCGCGACCCCACCGGCTCGGACACCACGGCCACCGCGATCCGCACCTTGATCTCGACGCCGAAATCGCGGTGCGGGGCCACCACCTCCTCGATCAGCTCCGACAGCTTCATGCGGTCGAACGGCGCGTCGGTGGAGAGCTGGGTGATCTTGCTCAGGATGTCGCGGCAACGCTGGGTCTGCTCGCGCAGCGTCTTCAGGTCGGCGGCAAAACTGGCGTCCTTCACCGTCTTTTCCAGCTCGCGCGAGATCAGGAAGATCGTGGCGAGCGGTGTGCCGAGCTCATGGGCGGCGGCCGCGGCAAGGCCGTCGAGCTGGGTCAGATGCTGCTCGCGCGTCAGCACCAGCTCGGTCGCGGCCAGCGCGTCCGCGAGCTTGCGCGCCTCCTCGGTGACCTGGAACGAGTAGAGACTGGTGACGCCGATCGCGAGCACAATGGAGAGCCAGACGCCGACGAGATAGATCGGCGGCAGCACCAAGGGATCGTCGGAATCCCACGGTAGCGGCAGATGGAAGAAGAACAGCACCGAGGCGCAGGCCACGGCGAGCACGCCGAGGCCGAAGGTGAAGCGCGCCGGCAGCGCGGTCGCTGAGATCAGCACCGGCGCAAGAAACAGGAACGAGAACGGGTTCTGCAAGCCCCCGGTGAAATACAGCAGGCCGGCCAGTTCCACGATGTTCAGCGCGAGCAGGCCGGCCGCCTGCATCGGCTCCAGCCGGTGCATCGGATTGGCCGCGGTCTGGAGCGCCAGGTTCAGGGCCGCCGACAAGGCGATGATGCTGACGCAGGGGACGATCTCGACGTTGAATTCCAGCCCCTGCGCCACGATGAAGATCGCCGCGAGCTGGCCCAGCACCGCAAGCCAGCGCAGCCGCAGGATCGTATCCAGGCGGATATGCCGCTGCGCGGGGCGGAAGTCGGAAGCAGCAATTTCGGTCATCTCGGCCAATGGGGCGGTGCCTTCTAAGCTCACAAACGCTGGGCTCGCGGAACCACCGGATTACAAGCCTTGCGCTCCCTGCCGCAATAGCAGAAGAACGACCAGCATGACCGAGAATGACGAGGCTTCAAGTCGGCCGACTGTCGCGGAGCGCAGCTTGCCCGCGGCGATCGCGGTCGATCACCTCGTCAAGGTCTACAAGCAGACCCGCGCCGTCGACGATATCTCCTTTGTCCTGCCGCGCGGCAGCATCACCGGGCTTCTGGGCGGCAACGGCGCCGGCAAGACCACGACGATCGCGATGATCATGGGCCTGGTGCTGCCGACCTCCGGCCGCGTCGAGGTCCTCGGCCATCGCATGCCCGAGCAGAGCGCTTCCGTGCTGGGGCGGATGAATTTCGAGAGCCCCTATGTCGACATGCCGATGCGGCTCACGGTGCGGCAAAACCTCACCGTGTTCGGCAAGCTCTATGCGGTGAAGAATTTGTCGGAACGGATCGCCGTGCTCGCGGATGATCTCGACCTCACCGAATTCATCGACCGCGCCAACGGCAAGCTGTCCGCCGGCCAGAAGACCCGCGTCGCACTGGCCAAGGCGCTGATCAACCAGCCCGAATTGTTGCTGCTGGACGAGCCGACCGCCTCGCTCGACCCCGACACGGCCGACTGGGTGCGGGCGCATCTGGAGCGCTACCGCAGGGATCGCAACGCCACCATCCTTCTGGCTTCGCACAACATGCTCGAAGTCGAGCGGCTCTGCGACCGCGTCATCATCATGAAGCGCGGCCGCATCGAGGACGACGACACGCCCAAGGCGATCATGGCCCGCTACAACCGCACCACGCTGGAGGAGGTTTTCCTGGACGTCGCGCGCGGCCGGGTGAATGGCGCGAAGGAGGCGGTGAGGTGAGGGGGAATTGTAGAACCCTGAATAGAGTCCCGTCATTCCGGGGCGCGCGGAGCGCGAGCCCGGAATCCATAACCACAGGCGACAACTGTGAGGCGAGACGGGTAACCCCGAGTCTTCGTCAAATTCAATCCTGTGGTTATGGATCCCGGGCCCGCGACTATGTCGCGTCCCGGGATGACAGTCACCATCCGGGCTAAGTGCAGCCATGACCGACACCTCCCTCCACACCGGCATTTCCGTCCATCGCATCGGCGCGATGATCCTGCGCTATTGGTACCTGCTGCTGTCGTCATGGCCGCGGCTGCTCGAACTGCTGTATTGGCCCGCGCTTCAGGTCATCACCTGGGGCTTCATCCAGTACTACATCGCCGAGAATGCCAGCTTCTTCGCGCGCGCCGGCGGCACGCTGATCGGCGCCGTCATCCTCTGGGACATCCTGTTTCGCGGCCAGCTCGGCTTCTCCATCTCGTTTCTGGAGGAGATGTGGGCGCGCAATCTCGGCAACCTCATGATGAGCCCGCTCAAGCCGATCGAGTTTCTGCTGTCATTGATGGTGATGAGCCTGATCCGGCTCGCGATCGGCGTCATCCCGATGACGCTGCTGGCGCTGTTCCTGTTTCACTTCAACGTCTACGCGCTCGGCCTGCCGCTGATCGCCTTCTTCTGCAATCTGATCTTCACGAGTTGGTCCGTCGGCATCTTCGTCTCGGGCCTGGTGCTGCGAAACGGCCTCGGCGCCGAGAGCATCGTCTGGACCCTGATGTTTGCGATCATGCCGCTTGCCTGCATCTATTATCCCGTCAGCGTGCTGCCGGGTTGGCTGCAATACGCCGCCTGGACGCTGCCGCCGACTTACGTGTTCGAGGGCATGCGCGCGCTGCTGATCGAGAACACCTTCCGCAGCGACCTGATGCTGGATGCGCTGGCCATCAATGCGGTGCTTCTGGTTGCATCTTTTGGGGCATTCCTTGCCCTTCTGCGCAGCGCCAAGCGGCACGGCTCGCTGCTGTCCGGAGGCGAGTAGCGTCACTTTCTCGTGGATTTGGACAGGTTTGGCGGTTTCGGCCACGTAGATGTACGGAACCATGCATTGACGCAATATTACGCATTCGGCAGTATGCTGCGATGCGAAGAGGAATATAGCGATGCCCATTGGTGAGTTTGGCGGCGCGCCGCCCCTGGCGGCTGAAGGCAGTCCGGTACTGACGACGCCGATGTACTGGATGTACGAGATGGCGCACGCCGCTCTCAATCCGGCACGGGCCGTCACCGACGCAACCAAGCTGCTGTTTCAAAATCCGCTCAATCCCTGGACGCGCACCGAGGTCGGCAAGTCGGTCGCCGCGGCCTGCGAATTGTTCGAGCGCACCACGCGCCGCTACGGCAAGCCGGAATGGGGCTTGGACGATACCGAGGTCAACGGCATCCGCGTCCCCGTCGAGGTTCGCTCGGTCTGGGAAAAGCCGTTCTGCCGGCTGCTCTATTTCGATCGCAAGTTCGCTCGCCCGCTGCGCAGCCCGCAGCCGCGCGTGCTGATCGTGGCGCCGATGTCCGGCCATTACGCGACGCTGCTGCGTGGCACGGTCGAGGCCTTCCTGCCCGCTCATGAGGTCTACATCACCGATTGGGCCGACGCCCGCATGGTGCCGCTCAGCGACGGCCGCTTCGATCTCGACGATTACATCGATTACGTCATCGAGATGCTGCACGTGCTCGGCGGCAACACCCATGTCATGGCGGTGTGCCAGCCCTCCGTGCCCGTCGTCGCAGCGGTTTCGATCATGGAAGCGCGGCGCGATCCCTTCGTGCCGACCTCGATGACGCTGATGGGCGGCCCCATCGACACCCGTCGCAATCCGACCGGGGTGAACAACCTCGCGCAGGAGCGCGGCATCGACTGGTTCCGCAACCACGTCATCACCAAGGTGCCGTTTCCGCATCCGGGCATGATGCGCGACGTCTATCCGGGCTTCCTGCAGCTCAACGGGTTCATCAGCATGAACCTCGATCGGCACATGGACGCCCACAAGCAGCTCTTCGCCAATCTGGTGAAGGGCGACGGTGACCTCGTCGACAAGCATCGCGAGTTCTACGACGAATACCTCGCGGTGATGGACCTGTCCGCCGAGTATTACCTCCAGACCGTCGACACCGTGTTCGTGAAGCACTCGCTGCCGAAGGGCGAGATGACCCATCGCGGAACACGCGTCGATCCCTCCAAGGTCACGCGCGTTGCGCTGATGACGGTGGAAGGCGAGAACGACGACATCTCCGGTCTCGGTCAGACCGAAGCAACGCACACATTGTGCAGCTCGATCCCCGATCATCGCCGCGTTCATTACGTCCAGAAGGGCGTTGGACATTACGGCGTGTTCAACGGCTCGCGCTTCAAGTCGGAAATCGTGCCGCGGATTCATGACTTCATGGTCTCCGCAGCGAATCCGAGCTCATTGCAGGCGCGCGCGGCCGAATAAGCTTCGTTTTCGGCTTTCCCGTCGAAAAATCAGGTCCGTCCGGAAGCCCCGGCGGGCCCAAGTTCCCGCCAGATTCGCGGTAATTAGGTAGCCCTATAGGAGTGAGTCGGTACTCACCTCTTGGGGGCGCCGCATGCATTCAGAGAGGGCGAAAAAACCCGGTTCCAACGCCAGTCTGTAGGGTCTCCCGGACGTCCGACCGCTGTATATTGGGCAAATGATTTGTTTTTGCGCCGAGCGCTTCCCATGGCGGCGGTTATGGCAGAATCCGGGCGCCCTCCTGCCCCCCGGACTGACAGACATGGCCACTCGCGCTCTCCTCTATCGGCGGCCCCACGAGCCGAAGACCCTCCTGATCACCCACGGATCGCAATATTTTGCCATCCGACTGCGCCGGCATCGCCGCGCGCGTCGCTACACACTCAGAATCCATCCGAGTGATCGCGAAGCCATCCTCACCATGCCGCCGCGCGGCACCTTGGCCGAAGCGAAAGACTTCGCGCAGCGACACGGTGCGTGGATCGCCGCGCGTCTCGGTCGCCTGCCGAAGGCTGCGCCGTTCCAGCCGGGCACGGTGATACCGCTGCGCGGCACGCCGCATCGCATCGTTCATCGCGCCGGCACGCGCGGCACGGTGTGGACGGAAGTGCGCGATAGCGGTGAACGCATCCTCTGCGTCGCCGGCGGGCTCGATCATGTCGATCGTCGCGTCAGCGACTTCCTCAAGCGCGAGGCGCGCCGCGATCTGCAGCGTTCGGCGGAAACTTACGCCGCCGAGCTTGGGGTCAAGGTCAAGCGCCTCTCGATCCGCGATCAGTCCAGCCGCTGGGGCTCCTGCACCTCGGCCGGCTCGCTGTCGTTCTCCTGGCGCCTGATCCTCGCGCCGCCCTTCGTGCTCGACTACCTCGCCGCGCATGAAGTGGCGCATCTCGTCGAGATGAACCACTCGGCACGGTTCTGGCGCGTCTGCGGCAAGGTGTGTCCCTCGATGGAGCGTGCCAAGAAGTGGCTCGACACCTACGGCAACGATCTGCACCGGTACGGCGTCGAGGATTAGCGCGGGCTGAGGATCAAGCCGCACTGCTGATGTCTTGAAAGGTGTCATCGCCCGGCTTGACCGGGCGATCCAGTATTCCGAGACGGCTGTTATTGAACCGAGACGCTGCGGCGTACTGGATTCCCCGCCTGCGCGGGGAATGACAGCGGAGGCTGTGGCGGCATCAAGCTCTGCTCACGCACTGAAATTCGCACTCGTCCCCGCCTGCGTGCGTGACGCCAGATAGGACGCGTGCTGCTGCGCACTTGCTTTCTGACCCTCGGCCAGCATCGCCTGGAACGCCGCGTCGAGCTGCTCGCGGCTGTAGGTCGTGGAGCTGCTTTCGCGCGGCGTCCACTGCGATTGCGTGAGGGCGGTGGGCGCCTTCTCGACGGTGCCGCCAAGCCGCGCGGCGTATTGGTCGGCCCGCCATTGCGCGAGGTCCGGTCCGCCCAAACCCGGGGGATCCTCGAGCTTGCCGATCTTTGCCGCCGCCGCATTGGTCATTGTCGAGGATCCGCCGTTGTAGAGCGTGGCGACCACCTGACCGTCAACCTTGACCTCTGCGTATGTATTCTCCGGCGCATCGTCCGAGACGGTCGATTGCGCCGCGTTCGCGCCGTGAGTCATCAGCCAGTTCGTGGCCATGAGGTCATGCAGGACAGGATTATCCGCCACCGAGATCGGCTTGGCGCCCGACAATAGCTTCACCTGCGAGACGTCAATCCGAAAGCTGCTGGCGGCAGCGTCGGTGTCATCCGGTGCCACCGGTTGAAGACCCGATGCCGCATGTGAAGCGGACGCCGATGCGGGCCGCAGATAGGGCAACGCCGCGCCGGACACACCTGACATCACCGAACGCTCCTTCCCACTTGCTCAACTTATGAGAGCAAATTCCGGGCCGGTGGCGTGCGCTTGAAGAGACTGGTGTTTTTGCTGTCAGGGAGCGGCTCACCTCGGTTGATCTTGCCGCGATAGGCAGGACTTGCCGCAGCGGCGGAGCTGATGCGCGGCCGCGTGCTTCAGGCGTCTGGACTGCCTGCGCAAGCCGTTGATTTCGTTATGCCCGGCTACTGTGCATGGGGTTGTTTTCGCAGTTTTTGTTCTGAGGCCATCTTCGACCTCAAGCAGAACCTAGCGGTTGCCGCCAAACAGCCGGTCCATCAGCCAGCCATCGAGTCCCGCGGCAGGCTCCGGCCGCACATTGGCGCGCGTCGGCGGTGGCGGACGATAACCGCCATTGTTCACCGCAGCCGGTGCGGGCGCGGGTGCCGTCGGCGGCGACACCTGCGAGGCTGCCTGCGCAAGGTTCGACAGGCCCCAGCCGCCTGGCGAGCTCGGCAGGTTTGCCACCGGCACGCCCTCGTGCGCGGTCTTCATGAAGCGCGACCAGACTTCCACCGGCAGGCCGCCGCCGGTCGCCTTCTTGGTCGGCGAGTTGTCGTCATTGCCGAGCCACACGCCAGTGACGAGGTTGGCGGTGTAGCCGATGAACCAGGCGTCGCGGTAATCCTGGCTGGTACCGGTCTTGCCGGCCGCCGGCCAGCCCGGGATCTCCGCCTTCTTGGCGGTGCCCGATATCAGCGTCTCCCGCATCATCGTGTTCATCATCCCGACCATGCGGGGGTCGATGATTTGGGTGTGCTCGTCCGTCTGGCGCATGTAGAGCAGCTTGCCGCTGAGAGTCCTGATCCGCGTCACCACATGCGGCGCCACCGCGAAGCCGCCATTGGCGAAGGGCGCATAGGCGCCGACCAGCTCGACCACCGAGACTTCCGACGTGCCGAGCGCGATCGAGGCATTGGGCTCGAGCTTGGAGGAGATGCCGAGCCGGTGCGCGGTACGCACCACGTTCTTCGGTCCGACCTCGAGGCCGAGGCGGATGGCGACGGTGTTGAGCGACATCGCCAGGGCTTGCGTCAGCGTCACCGCACCAAAATATTCGTGGGTGTAATTCTCCGGCTTCCAGCCCTTGACTTCGATCGGCGCGTCCTGGCGCATCGTGTCCGGCGTCAGGCCCTGCTCCAGCGCCGTGAGATACACGAACGGCTTGAACGAGGAGCCCGGCTGGCGCCTGGCTGTGACCGCGCGATTGTACTGGCTCTCGGAATAGTTCCGCCCGCCGACCATGGCGCGCACCGCGCCATCGGGCGTCATCGCGACCAGCGCGCCCTGGCTGACATTGAATTTCACGCTCTTGGCGGCGAGCTCGTCGATGATGGCGGCTTCCGCCACGCCCTGCAGCTTGGGATCGATCGTGGTCTCGACCTTGATGCTCTCGTCGATCTGGCCGACCAGGTCGTCCAGCACCTCGCCGATCCAGTCCGCGACGTAATTGATCGTGCCGGCGCCGACCGGCTTCACATTGTAGGAGGGATGGCCGATCGAGGCCTGCGCCTGCGCATCGGTGATGAATTTTGCATCCGCCATCGCCGCGAGCACGATCTGCGCGCGCGCTTCGGCGCCTTCGGGGTTGCGGTTCGGCGCAAGGCGCGAGGGCGATTTGACGAGGCCGGCGAGCATCGCGGCCTCGGCGATGGTGACATTCTTCGCCGACTTGCCGAAATATTTCTGCGCGGCGGCTTCGACGCCGTAGGCGCCGGAGCCGAAATAGACGCGGTTGAGATAGAGCTCCAGGATCTCGTCCTTGGAATGCTTGCGCTCGAGCCAGATCGCCAGCTCCGCCTCCTGCAGCTTGCGCTGCATGGTGCGCTCCTGGGTCAGGAACAGGTTTTTCGCGAGCTGCTGCGACAGCGTCGAGCCGCCCTGCGACACGCCACGATGCATGACGTTGGTGACGAGGGCGCGCAGGATGCCGACGGGGTCGATGCCGAAATGCGAATAGAAGCGGCGGTCCTCGATGGCGATGAACGCCTTCGGCAAATACGGCGGCAAATCCTTCAGCGCGATATTGGCGCCGGCCATTTCGCCGCGCTGCGCCAGCACGCTGCCGTCGATGCCCACGATCTGGATCGTCGGCGGGCGCTTGGGAATTTCCAGCGACTGGATCGGCGGCAGATGGGCGCCGACATAGATCACGACGCCGATGACAGCGATCACGCCCCACAGGCTCAGCACCGCGCCCCAATAGACCAGGCGGCCGAGGCCGAACCCGCCGGATTTCGCGCGCCGCTTGGCGCCGCTGCGGCCGGCCGGCGCCTTGCGCTCACGCGGCGGCTCGTCGCCGGCATCGTCGCTCTTGCGCTTGGCGGATGATTTGGTCGATTTCGTCGATTTCTTCGGCTTGTCCTCGACCGCGTTGGGGATGCGGTCGGCGGCGGTCAGGCGCAGATCGGCGAGTGCAGCAGGCAAGCCGAACAACGGCTCCTTCCGCCCACCCTTTTTCTTTCCCCACGCCATACGCAAACGCCCGGTCAGCCCGCCCCGCCGAGACGCTAGCGGTCGCTGTTTAAGGCCCGGTTACCCCGGCGTTAACGCGTGATTAGGAGGTGGGGCATTCGCAACCCGCAGTTCCCCCCTTTTTGCGTCGGAGCTAGGATCGCCGCCACAAAAAGAGGGAGCACGCATGGGCCATATCGATCCGACCAAGGAGATCTTTGCGCAGTTCCGGGAGAACGACCGTCCCGGCCCGATCCACATGCTCAACCTGGTGCGGCTGCGCAAGGACGCGGCCTATCCGGACGGCCGCAAGGCGAGCGGCGCGGAAGCCTACGCGGCCTATGGCCGCGAGAGCGGCCCGGTGTTCGAGCGCCTCGGCGGCCGCATCGTCTGGCAGGGCAAGTTCGAGCTGATGCTGATAGGTCCGCAGGAGGAGCGCTGGGACCATTGCTTCATCGCGGAGTATCCGAGCGTCGCGGCGTTCGTCGAGATGATCCGCGATCCCGTCTATCGCGAGGCCGTGAAGCACCGACAGGCGGCGGTGGAGGATTCGCGCCTGATCCGGCATGCCGTGCTGCCGGTGGGCAAGAATTTTGGGGAGATACCGACGTGAATGTCGTTGGACGAATCTCTCTCCGCCGTCATGGCCGGGCTTGACCCGGCCATCCACGTCTTACCTTCAAGTCATTCCGGGTTCGATGCTGTCGCATCGCCCCGGAATGACAATGAGAGAACTAACCCGCCGGACCCGAATCCTCCAGGATCGGGCCGAACAGCTCCCAGCGTTCGCCGTTGAACTTCATCATCTGAAGCTGCTTGTTGACGCGGTAGTCGGTCGGCGAGGTGTTGACCTTGATGCCGGGCAGAGCGGTGTCGGTGGCGAAGTCCTTCACCGAAGCTGCCTGCTTCATGACGTTCTCGCGGGTCAGGTCGTCGCCGCACTGCTTCAGCACATGAACCAAAAGCTGTGCCGTGCTGTAGCCGTAGGTGTTGAAGTTCGAGTCCTTGTCGCCGTCGGGATAGTACTTCGCCATGAAGTCGAAATACTTCTTCAGGCCGGCATCGTCCTTCCAGGTCGGATCGAGCGGCTCTTTGCCGTAGTTGACGCTGATCAGGCCCTTGGCGGCATCGAGGCCGGCCGGCTTCAGCACGGCGCCGACTGAGGTGGCGTTGATGTCGACGATCTGCACCGGATGCCAGCCCATCTCGGCGATCTTCTTGATCGCCTGCGCGGCCTGCTTCGGCGTGCTCGCGCTGAAGAACAGGTCGGCGCCGGCATCCTTGATCTTGAGGATCTGGGAGTCGACGGTGGGATCGGACACCTCGTAGGAGGCCTCCGTCACGATCATCTTGGCGGCCTTGTCGCCGAGGCCGGCCTTGATGCCGTTCAGATAGTCCTTGCCGAGGTCGTCGTTCTGGAAGAGCACGCCGATCTTAGCGTTCGGATGCTCCTTCAGGATGTACTGGCCGTAGATGCGGCCCTCGACGAAATAGTTGGGGTTGAAGCCCATGGTCCACGGAAAGTTCTTGGGGTCGGTGAACCTGGAGGCACCGGTCGCCGCGAACAGCTGCGGGACCTTCTTGGCGTTGAGATATTTCTGCACGGCCGCGTTCACGGGCGTGCCGATGATCTGGAAGGTCAGCAGCACCTCGTCGCTCTCGACCAGCTTGCGGATCTGCTCCACGGCTTTCGGCGGCGAATAGGCGTCGTCATACTGGATCAGGTTGATCTTGCGGCCGTTGACCCCGCCTTGGTCGTTGATCATCTTGAAATAGGCGGCCTGCGTCTTGCCGATCGACGAATAGGCCGACGCCGGTCCCGAGAACGGCATGGTCTGTCCGATCTTGATCTCGGTGTCGCTGGCGCCCGGATCATATTTCTTCTGGGCATTGGCCGCTGAAATCGACAGCGCCAGAGCAAGCGCCGTGGCCAGATGCAGCTTTCCATTCCTCATTCGCAATTCCCTCAGTTGTTATTGCCGATGATCTCCCGGCGCGCGCTCGCGCGTCCGATGCCATCGCTGAGGGCGAGTGTGGAGGAACGATTGTTGCAACGCAAGGTGGGGGATGCACGCAGTTCGTAGGGTGGTTAGCGCCGCGGGCTGCGCGAAGCGCGGTCCGCAGGGCGTAACCCACTCTTTGGTCTCCGCGGTGACAGAAGTGGTGGGTTACGCCGGCGCCTGCGCTTCGCGCAGACGCCGTCTCACCCACCTTGCGGATCCGCCCTGGAACTAGCCTGACGGGCCGGTGTCCTCGATGATCGGTCCGAACAGCTCCCAGCGTTCGCCGTTGAACTTCATCAACTGCATCTGCTTGTTGACGCGGTAGTCGTTCGGACCGGTGTTGATCTTGATTCCGGGCAGCGCGAAGCTCGGGGTGAAGTCCTTGATGTTGGCGACCTGCTTCATCACGTTCTCACGCGACAGGTCGTCGCCGCATTGCTTCAGCACCTGCGTCAGCAGCTCGGCAACCGAATAGGCATAGGTGTTGACGGTGTTGAGCTTGTCGCCTTCGGGGAAATACTTGTCCATGAAGGCGAAGAAGGCCTTCACGCCCGGATCGTCCTTCCACTGGGGATCGCTCGGCTCCTTGCCGTACTGGGTCGAGATGATGCCCTTGGAGATGTCGAGGCCGGCCGGCTTCAGCGTCGCCGAGATCGGGCTCGCATTGATGTCGAGGATGTGCACGGGGTTCCAGCCGAGCTCGGCGACCTTCTTGATGGCTTGCGCTGCGAACTTCGGTGTCGAGGCATCGTAGAAGAGATCGGCGCCCATCGACTTCAGCTTCACCACCTGGGAATCCACCGTGGGATCGGTGACCTCGTAGGAGACCTCGCCGACGATCATGCCGGCAGCCTTGTCGCCGAGGCCGCTCTTGAGGCCCGCGAGATAATCGCGGCCCATGTCGTCGTTCTGGTAGAGCACGCCGATCTTGGCGTTCGGATGCTCCTTGAGAATGTATTTGGCGTAGATGCGTCCCTCGGACACGTAGTTGGGATTGTAGGCGATGGTCCAGGGATAGTTCTGCGGATCGTTGAAGCGCGCAGCGCCGGTCGAGGCGAGCAGCTGCGGGATCTTCTTGCCGTTGAGATATTTCTGCACGGCCGCGTTGGCGGCGGTGCCGATGATCTGGAAGGTGAACAGCACCTCGTCGCCTTCGACGAGCTTGCGCACCTGCTCGACCGTCTTCGGCGGCGAGTAGGCGTCGTCATATTGGATGAGATTGATCTTACGGCCGTTGATGCCGCCCTGATCATTGATCATCTTGAAGTAGGCGGCCTGCGTCTTGCCGATATTGGCGTAGACGGAATAGGGGCCGGAGAACGGCACGGTCTGGCCGATCTTGATCTCGGTGTCGCTCGCACCGGTGTCGTATTTCTTCTGTGCGAGAGCTTGGTTGAAGGGGGCTTGGCTGGCGGAGAACACGAAGGCGAGCGCCGCCGTGGCAGCTAGATAGGCTCTGCGAGTCTTCATTTGGGATGTTCCTCCTGACGGAATTTCCGGCGGACGGTCTTTTCCCGTTGATTGCAACGGTCGCCATCGCTGCCGAAGATTGTGGAGGAAGGTTCGGCGGTGCGCAAGGATCGCAGCGCTGCGCTGTAGCGTCTCAGGCGTCGAGGCCTGAGGTCAGCCGCTCAGGCCAGGAACAATGCGACAAGCGCGATCGCCGCGGGGAGGGCCTGCACGATCAGGATCCGCGTGCTGACGGTCGCGGCGCCATACGCGCCGGCTACGATCACGCAGAGCAAGAAGAACGCCTTGATCTGGAATGCGAAGGCCGGATTGCCATGGACGAGACCCCAGATCAGGCCGGCGGCGAGGAAGCCGTTGTAGAGACCCTGATTGGCGGCCAGCACTTTCGTGATCTCGGCCTTCTCCGGCGTGTTGCGGAATGTCTTCAAGCCGAGCGGCTTGTCCCAGAGAAACATCTCCAGGATTAGAAAGTAAGCATGCAGCGCGGCGACCAGCGCCACCAGGATATTGGCGATCAGGATCAAGGTGAGCTCCCCCAAAAGCGTCAGCTTTCGGGTGGACGTTAGCACGGCCGGCGTGGCAAACGCGATGGCATGTTTCGAAGCAATGGTGCCACCATGCCCGGGCGATCGACCAAACCGTCTGCAAGCTTCGGCCTCGATCGCCTGACGACGCCGATCGGGATCGCCTTGCTCGTCACCGATGCCGAAGGCGCGCTGCGCGCCCTGGACTGGGAAGACTACGAGCATCGCATGCGCGAGCTGCTGCGTCTGCACTACGGCGCGGTCGATCTCAGCGACCGGCCTGCGCCTGAATCGATGCGGACGGCGCTGTCGGCCTACTTCGAGGGCGATCTCGGCCAGCTCTCGAGCATCGCATGGCGCATCGCCGGCACGCCGTTCCAGCAGAAGGTCTGGCACGCCCTCGCGCACATCCCCGCGGGCACCACGATGAGCTATGGCGCGCTCGCCGCGAGGATCGAGATGCCCAAAGCCATTCGCGCCGTCGGCCACGCCAACGGCTCCAACCCGATCAGCGTCGTGCTGCCGTGTCACCGCCTGATCGGCGCGGATGGCTCGCTGGTGAAGTACGGCGGCGGGCTCGAGCGCAAGCGGTGGCTGCTGCGGCACGAGGGGGTGGACGTCTGAGGGTTGTTGCCCGTCAGACTTTCGACGTCATCACTTTCTGCACGATCTTCCAGGTCCCGTTCACCTTCAGGCATGACAAGAGGTCCGTGAAGGTGCGCGGCGGAATCTGCAATTTTACCTTCAGAAGCGCGAGCTCTCTTTCGACGTCGATCGACAGGATCTGATCATGTCGCTCGAAACCCTGTTCCTTCGGAGCCTTCGTGTTGCGGACGACCGTCAGCCATGAGGCAATCGACGTCACAGCCACATTGCCGTCCTCGGCGATCTTGGTCACGGAACTCGAGGGGTGAAATATCGACGCGAATTTATCGGCATCCATTTCATAGGCAGCATCGAAATAGGTCTGCGCAAGGGACCGCAAGGCCGGAACGTTCGTATCCATCGTCATCCTCAAAGCTGTTGCACCTGCTTCATTCATGCTGCCCCACGTGCAGAGAATGCTGCCGGTCGTCACCGTACTCGCGCAAAACCTACGGCGAGCAGACTTATGACGCTAGACAACTTGAACGGCATGACCTCATGAGCGATATTCATAATCATGACCAACGAAATGAACGAGCTCGCCACGTTTGCAGTTGTTGCTCGTGAGCGAAGCTTTACGCGCGCTGCGATAAAGCTGGGTGTATCCCAGTCTGCCTTGAGCCATACAATCAAGAAGCTCGAGCAACGGCTTGAGCTAAAGCTGCTCGCTCGAACAACCAAGAGCGTTGCACCAACTGCTGCGGGGGTAGCTCTGCTGGAAGACCTGTCTCCGGCGCTTGAGCAAATCCGTCATGCCCTCGACAAGGCCCGAAGCATGCGGCACCGACCCGAAGGTCGCCTCCGGATTGTCATGTCGCGATCAGCTGCAGTGATGGTGTTGCTGCCGCGGCTCAAAGCTTTCGCTGACGCTTACCCTGATATCGTTCTGGACGTTGTCACCGTCACTGGCCCCGTGGACCTCGTTGCGGGCGAGTTCGATGCCGGCATTCAGCTTGGCGAATACATTCAGAAGGACATGATCGCGGTTCGTGTCACGCCCGCGCTACGATTAGCGGTCGTTGGGTCGCCACGCTATTTCGCTTCACGAGGCATCCCCGAAAGGCCCAAGGATCTTGGCGATCACAGGTGCATCACCCTGCGTCTTGCTGGCGGTCCATACCGCTGGGAGTTTGAGCAAGGCCGAAAGTCGGTTACGATCAACGTGAACGGCCCGCTTATCATCGACGATACTCATCTGGTGATTCAGGCGGCGCTTGCTGGCGTTGGCCTCGGACTCGCTTACGAAGAACAGGTCGCCGGAGATATCGCGAAAGGCCGCCTTGTTCGGGTGCTGGAGGATTGGACGCCGCCCATTCCCGGCTTCTTCATGTATTATCCCAGTCGGCAGCATCAACCAGCCGCGCTGTCCGCCCTCGTGAGCGCATTGCGACACCCCGAACGCAAGCTGGCGCGATGATGAGCCGCGAGCGCGAGATGACGAAAATCACGCCGCCGGTGCAGCAACCGCCTTGTCGCCGGCCATGACATGGGTCAGCGCGCTCTTGATCGCGGCTTGGCGGGTTGGGGCGTTGATTTGCGCGCCCAGGAGATCGGTGACGTAGAACACGTCGCGGGCGCGCTCGCCGAAGGTCGCGACATGGGCTGACGCGATGTTGAGGTTGAGCTTCGAGATCGCCGTGGTCAGCTCGTAGAGCAGGCCGGGCCGATCGAGGCCGGAGACCTCGATCACCGTGTAGCGGTCGGACCATTGGTTGTTGATGGTCACTTCCGGCTCGATCACGAAAGGCTTTGCCTTGCTGCGCACGGTACGCCGCGCGACCACTTCGGGCAGGCGCAGCTTGCCTTCCAGCACGTCCTCGATCATCTCGCCGATCCGGGTGGCGCGCCGTCCCTCGTCCTCGTCGCGGTCGTATTCCCGGGAGATCGAGATAGTGTCGAGCGCGCGGCCGTCGGTCGTGGTGTAGATCTGGGCGTCAACGATGTTGGCGCCGGCGGAGGCGCAGGCGCCGGCGATGATCGAGAGCAGCCAGGGATGGTCGGCGGCGAAGATCGTCAGCTCGGTGACACCGCGCACCTCGTCGAAGCCGACATTGATCGCGAGCTTGTGGCCGGCCTGCTCGCTGGAGCGGACGAAGCGCGCGTGGCGGATCTTTCGGGGCAGCTCGACCTTGAGCCAATAGGCCGGATAGTGCCGGGCGATATAGGCATCGAGCTCCTCCGCCGGCCATTCGGCGAAGGCCATGCGGAATTCGGCGTGGGCGGACACGAGGCGTTTTCCCCGATCGACCTCCGAGAAGCCGCCCGTCAACACCGGCTCGGTCTCGTAATAGAGCGAGCGCAAGAGCTGCGCCTTCCAGCCGTTCCACACCCCCGGGCCGACGCCGCGAATGTCGGCGGTGGTGAGGATCGTCAGGAGCTTCATCTGCTCGACCGACTGCACCACGGCCGCGAAATTCTCGATGGTCTTGCGGTCGGACAGGTCGCGCGACTGCGCCACCGTGGACATCGTCAGGTGCTCTTCGATCAGCCAGGCCACCAGCTCGGTGTCGGCCGCGCTGAAGCCGAGACGCGGGCACAGCCGGCGCGCCACCTTGGCGCCGGCGATCGAGTGGTCCTCGGGCCGGCCCTTGGCGATGTCGTGCAGCAGCGTCGTGATGTAGATCACCGCGCGGTGCTCGGGCCGCGACTTGCGCATCAGATCGCTGGCGAGCGCGAACTCCTCGATGCCGCCGCGCTCGATGTCCTGAAGGAAGCCGACGCAGCGGATCAGGTGCTCGTCGACGGTGTAGTGATGATACATGTTGAACTGCATCATCGAGACGATCTTGCCGAAGGCGCGGATGAAATGGCCGAGCACGCCGGTCTCGTTCATCCGCCGCAGCACGATCTCGGCGTTGTCGGAGGTCAGGATCTCCATGAACAGCCGGTTGGCCTCGGGATTTTCGCGCATCTGCGCGTTGATCAGGCCGAGCGAGCGCGTCACGTCGCGCATCGCATCCGGATGGAAGGCGAGATTGTTCTTCTGCGCGAGGCGGAAGATGCGGATCAGGTTGACCGGATCGTGCTTGAAGACGTCGGGCGCGGCGACGTTGATGCGGTTGTTGTCGACGATGAAGTCGTCGCTGTCGGGGACGCGCCGCTTCGCCGCGGTGGGGCGCAGCCGCGCCATCATCCGGCTCAGCACCGGCGCGGGCTTGGCCTGCTGGTCCTCGAGCTTGGCGCACAGGATGGCGGTGAGGTTGCCGACCTCCTTGGCGACCAGGAAGTAGTGCTTCATGAAGCGCTCGACGTCCTGCATGCCGGGATGCGAGGTGTAGCCGAGCCGCACCGCGATCTCGCGCTGGAGGTCGAAGGAGAGACGCTCTTCGGCGCGGCCGGAGTAGAAATGCAGATTGCAGCGCACCGACCAGAGGAAGTCGGCGCAGCGGCGGAAGCTGCGATATTCCTGCGCGTCGAACACGCCGCGTTCGACCAGCTCGCTGGTGTCGCGCACGCGATAGACGTATTTGGCGATCCAGAACAGCGTGTGCAGGTCGCGAAGCGCGCCCTTGCCGTCCTTGACGTTGGGCTCGACCAGATAGCGCGACTGGCCGCCGCGGCGATGCCGCTCCTCGCGCTCGGCGAGCTTGGCGGTGACGAATTCCGAGGCGGTGCCCTGCACCACGTCCTTGTCGAAGCGCTCGAGCAGTTCGTCATAGAGCGGCTTGTCGCCGGTCAGGAAGCGTGTTTCCAGGATCGCGGTGCGGATGGTCATGTCGCCGCGCGCCTGCCGGATCGACTCGTCGACCGAGCGCGTGGCGTGGCCGACCTTCAGCCCCATGTCCCAAAGGCAATAGAGGATGGCTTCGGCCACCTGCTCGCCCCAGGCGGTCTGCTTGTACGGCAGGATGAACAACAGATCGATGTCGGATTCCGGCGCCATCAGGCCGCGTCCGTAGCCGCCGGTTGCGACCACCGCCATGCGCTCGGCGCCGCTCGGGATCGGCGAACGGTAGAGATGGCGCGTCGCCGCCGAATACAGGATGCGGATGATCTCGTCCTGGACGTGACACAGCCGCTCGGCGCAGTGGCGGCCGTGGCGGTCCTTCAAGAGGATCTCCTGTGCCGCGGCGCGCGCCGCGATCAGCTCGGCCTTCAGCAATTGCGCCATGGCCGTGCGGAACGTGTCCTCGCGTCCCTCATGCTTTTCGGCAAGTGCATCGACCGCGGCGGTGATCCGCGCAGTGTCGAAACGATCGTCCACCTCGGCTTTGTGCTCAGTCGCGACGCTGTCCATGTCTCACCGGATATAAGAGGTGACAGGCGCTGTCACCCGCCATTCTCAGGCAATAGTCGTTCCATGCTGGAAAGCCGCGGCTTCGGGCAAATCTGTTCTCAGGCCGGGCGCTTTCGGGGGACGGATTTTCTCGTTGACCTCTAGACATAACTCATTGAAAAACAATGAAGTTTTGGAGGAGGCTGGGCATGACGAAGATTACACGACGCATTCTGTTGGCGGGGGCCGTGGCTCTCGCAGTGACCCCCGCGGCGAAGGCGGCGGATCCGCTCAAGGAAATCCGCATCGATTGGGCGACCTACAATCCGGTCTCGATGGTCCTGAAGCAGAAGGGGCTCCTGGAGAAAGAGTTCGCCAAGGACGGCATCACGGTGACCTGGGTGCAGTCGGCCGGCTCCAACAAGGCGCTCGAATTCCTCAATGCCGGCTCGATCGATTTCGGCTCGACCGCGGGCTCGGCGGCGCTGGTGGCGAAGATCAACGGCAACCCTATCAAGTCGATCTATGTCTATTCGCGTCCCGAATGGACCGCGCTGGTGACGGGCAAAGACTCCAAGATCGCGAGTGTGGCTGATCTGAAGGGCAAGCGCGTCGCGGTGACGCGCGGCACCGATCCGCACATCTTCCTGGTGCGTGCGCTGCTCGGCGCCGGCCTCACCGAAAAGGACATCACGCCGGTGCTGCTGCAGCACGCCGACGGCAAGACCGCCCTGATCCGCGGCGACGTCGATGCCTGGGCCGGTCTCGACCCCATGATGGCGCAGGCCGAGGTCGAGGAGGGCGCCAAGCTGTTCTACCGCAAGGCCGACGCCAACACCTGGGGCATCCTCAATGTGCGCGAGCAGTTCCTGAAGGAGCATCCCGACGTCGCCCGCCGCGTGCTCGCGGTGTACGAGGAGGCGCGAAAATATTCGCTAGCCAATTACGACGAGCTGAAGAAGACCTTCATCGCCGTGACCAAGCTGCCCGAGGCCGTCGTCGACAAGCAGCTCAAGGAGCGCACCGAGCTCACCCACAGCCGCATCGGCGCGCCCCAGCGCGAGTCGATCCTCGCCGCGGGCCTTGCCCTGCAGCAGGCCGGCGTCGTCGACGCCAAGGTCGACGTGAAGGCGACGCTGGACGCGCTGATCGACGATCAGGTCCCGCTGCCGACGAATTGATCTTCTTACCCTCCCCCCTTGTGGGGGAGGGTGGCTTCGCAAAGCGAAGCCGGGTGAGGGGTATCTATCCTCACGATCAGTGTTGCGAGCGGAGAGAAACCCCTCATCCGGCGCTTCGCGCCACCTTCTCCCACAAGGGGAGAAGGAAGAGGGCGAGGCGGCAATAGTAGTGTTGCATTCCCGCGCCAGACGCGCTTCCTACCCGCCATGATCTCCGACGCGCCAGTCCTGCAACAGACTTCGGAACCGGCCGAAAGCGCCGCCGCGCCCTCGCGCGCCGCGCGCTATGCGCGGCCGATGCTGGGATTGCTGTTGCCGTTGACGCTCGCGCTCGGCTGGGAACTCGTTGTGTGGCTCGGATGGTCCAACGGCCGCCTGGTGCCGCCGCCCTCGCGCGTGTTTGCCACCATTGCCGAGCTTGCGCGATCCGGCGAGTTGATCCGTCACATCGCAGCGACGCTATGGCGCGTCTCGCTCGGCTTTGCCTTCGGTGTCGTCGCAGGCACCTTGCTTGGCGCCATCTCCGGCTATTGGTCGCTGGCGCGGCGGCTTCTCGATCCCACCGTACAAGCCTTGCGCGCGATCCCGTCGCTGGCCTGGGTGCCGCTGTTCATCCTCTGGCTCGGCATTTTCGAGACCTCGAAGATCGCGCTGATCGCGGTCGGCGTGTTCTTTCCGGTCTATCTCGGCGTGATGGGCGCGATCCTCGTCGTCGACCGCAAGATCGTCGAGGTCGGCCGCACCTTCCGCCTCTCGGGCTTTGCGATGATCCGCCGCATCCTCTTGCCCGCCGTGCTGCCGGCCTATGTCGTGTCCTTGCGCGTCGGGCTCGGTCTCGGCTGGATGTTCGTCGTGGCCGCCGAGCTGATCGGCGCCTCCGAGGGCCTCGGCTATCTCCTGCTCGACGGCCAGCAGCTCGGCAAGCCCGCGCAGATCCTCGCCGCCATCGTGATCTTCGCCATCCTCGGCAAGCTCACCGACTGGCTGATCGAGGTCGCATCCGCGCCGTTCCTGCGCTGGCAGGACGCCTTCGGCCGCACGAAGGGAGCTTGAGGCGATGCTGGCGCTCGATCGGGTCAGCAAGACCTATCCCAATGGCGTCGCGGCGCTGGCGCGCTTCTCCGCCGAGATCAAACAGGGCGAGATCATCGCCATCATTGGTGGTTCCGGCTGCGGCAAGTCCACATTACTGCGCGCCATCGCCGGCCTCGACCGCGCCAGCTCCGGCACGGTGACGCTCGACAACGAGGCGATCGCCTCGCCCCATGCCAAGATCGGCATCATCTTCCAGGAACCCCGGCTGCTGCCCTGGCTCAGCGTCGCCGACAATATCGGCTTTGGCCTCGCCGATCTGCCCGCCGCCGAGCGCCGCGACAAGGTGGCGCGTGCGCTCGACCGCGTCGGGCTCGCCGACAAGGCGCAGGCCTGGCCGCGCGAGCTCTCGGGCGGACAGGCGCAGCGCGTCGCGATCGCCCGCGCGCTGGTGCCCCAGCCCGAGGTGTTGCTGCTCGACGAGCCGTTCTCCGCGCTCGATGCCTTCACGCGTCGCGATCTGCAGGATCATCTGCTCGATCTCTGGGCGGACACGCGACCGACCTTGATCCTCGTCACACATGACGTGGACGAGGCCGTGGTGCTGGCCGATCGCGTGCTGGTGATGCGGCCGCGGCCGGGCCGGCTGTTCGACCAGATCGAGATCAATCTGGGACGGCCGCGCGACCGCAATTCGCCGCTGTTCGAGAATTTCAAGCGAAGTGTGCTGACGTCACTCGACCGTTCCCTCGACCGCAGCGTACCCGACCGTGACGCAACCCAGGGTCCCGGTCAGGCCATGTGGTGGTGACAATGTCTCTCCGAGCCGGTACATCGGAGAGCAATTTTTCCGGGAGAGAACAAGATGGACGCCGCAGAACTGCGCCAGATGCAGGCCCCGATCAAGGAACGCTACAAGACCGATCCCAAGACCGCGATGATCACGCTGAAGGCCAAGGGCTCGACTGACAGCGAAGGCATCGCCTGCAAAATCGAAACCGGCCGCGCCATCGCGATGGCGGGTTTGCACCCGGCGACCGGCGGTTCCGGCCTCGAGCTCTGCTCCGGCGACATGCTGCTCGAAGCGTTGGTCGCCTGTGCCGGCGTCACGCTGAAATCGGTCGCGACCGCGATCGAGGTGCCGCTCAAGACCGGCAACGTCTATGCCGAAGGCGATCTCGATTTTCGTGGCACGCTCGGCGTCGACAAGGAAACCCCGGTCGGCTTCGCCGAGATTCGTCTGCGCTTCGAGGTCGACACGCCAGCGCCGCAGGACAAGCTCGACCTCCTGCTGAAGCTCACCGAGCGCTATTGCGTGGTCTACCAGACCATCAAGAACGGACCGAAGGTCTCGGTGTCGATGCAGCGGATGTGAGGCGAGGTCGCTACGCCACAATCGGTGTCGTCCCGGGGCGTGCAGCTTGGCGCGAGCCCGGGACCCATAACCACAGGCCGTCGTGATTTCAGACGGTTGTTGCTCCAGCTCTTAAACCAACCCGGCCTGTGGTTATGGATTCTCAGGTGCGCAATTGCGCACCGGAGCTCGCGCTTCGCGCGCCCCGGAATGACAGATAGAATGTCCCTCGACCTCTATTTCGTTTTCTTCCTTGTCTTGCGCATGGCGATCGCGGCGACGTTCGTCGTGACGGCGTCGATCATCACCGAGCGGTCGGGTCCGGTGATCGGTGCGCTGGTCGCGACCCTGCCGATCTCGGCCGGTCCTTCCTACGTCTTCCTCGCGCTCGACCACGACGCCGCCTTCATCGCGCAGGGGACGTTGGCGAGCCTGCCGGTCAATGCGGCGACGATCTTCATGTGCCTCACTTATGTCGTGCTGGCGCAGCGGCACAGCCTCGCCGCGAGCTGCGGCAGCGCGGTCGCGGTCTGGATCGTGCTCGCTTCGATCATTCGTCAGTTCGACTGGTCGCTGACCGCTGGCCTCGCCGCGAACCTGATCGCCTTCAGCATCTGCATTCCGCTCCTGGCCGGCTATCGCCACGTGAAGATGCCGCTGGTGACGCGCCGCTGGTACGACGTGCCGATGCGCGCCGCACTGGTCGCGACCCTCGTTGCCATCGTGGTCTCGACCTCGGGCTGGGTCGGTCCCCGCATCAGCGGCATCATCGCGCTCTATCCCGTGGTGTTCTCCAGCATCATGGTGATCCTGCATCCGCGCATCGGCGGGCCGCCGACCGCCGCCGTGCTCGCCAACTCCGCCTGGGGGCTACTCGGATTCGGCATGGCAATCGCCGTACTACACGTTGCAGTCGTGTCGTTCGGCCTCGCCGTCGGCCTGTGTCTCGCGCTCTGCACGGGCATCGCATGGAACTTGACGCTGTGGGGACTCGGCCGGCGCGCGGCGCGCAACGCGCGGAAATAGCCGTGCAACTACGGACCTGCGCGACACCGCGTCGCGAAAAGTCGTCTGCTGAATGTTGATCTCACATTTCTGGGCGCTGCAGCATCTTCGCAAGCCATTGAATGAGATGCGTCATTTCAAGCCGCGCGACAATGCGATTGCGCGCTAGACATAACGGCAGACATTCCCGTCCGCGCCGATTTCCGACACGTCTATTAGAACTTTATTCGAGCTTTTACCGTAGGAACAATAATGCGTACCCGTCGGTGCCCATTTTGTCCGGCCTGCATCTGATTGGGCGGACCCATGGGGTCTGTTGCTTGAATACAGCTGTGTCGCCGCAGGGATGCATCCCGACGGATGTGTTCTCCTGAGCCATAAATCTGAGATGGAGATTGTTTGATGTTCGGTCGCAAGTCCCGCAACGACGCGGACGCCCAACTCGCCGCCATCGGCCGCTCGCAGGCCATGATCGAGTTCGGGATGGACGGCACGATCCTGACGGCCAACCCGAACTTCCTCGAGGCACTCGGCTATTCCCTCGACGAGATCAAGGGAAAGAAGCACGCGATGTTCGTGCCGGCCGATCAGCGCGAGAGCGCCGCGTATCGCGCGTTCTGGGCGGACCTCAATCGCGGCGAGTTCCAGGCGGCCGAATTCAAGCGGATCGCCAAGGGCGGCCGCGAGGTCTGGATCGAGGCGTCCTACAATCCCGTGCTCGACGATGCCGGCAAGCCCGTCAAGGTGGTGAAGATCGCCACCGACATCACCGCGAAGAAGATTCGCAGCATGACGGAAGCCTCCAAGATCGCCGCCATCAGCCGCGCCCAGGCCGTCATCGAATTCAAGCTCGACGGCACCGTCGTCTCCGCCAACGAGAATTTCTGCAAGACGCTCGGCTATTCGCTGGCCGAGATTACGGGCAAGCATCACAGCCTGTTCGTGGCCCCGGCCGACCGTGACGGCTCGGCCTATCGCGAATTCTGGGCCGCGCTGAACCGCGGCGACTACCAGGCCGGAGAGTTCAAGCGCATCGGCAAGGGCGGCAAAGAGGTGTGGATCCTCGCCTCCTATAACCCGCTGCTCGACGAGACCGGCAAGCCTTACGGCGTCGTCAAGTTCGCGACCGACATCACCGCCCAGAAGCTGAAGAATGCCGATCTCGCCGGCCAGATCGCGGCGATCGACAAGGCCCAGGCCGTGATCGAGTTCAACATGGACGGCTCGATCATCACGGCCAATGCCAACTTCCTTGCCACGCTCGGCTATTCGCTGGCCGAGATCCAGGGCAAGCATCACAGCATGTTCGTCGAGCCCGGCGAGCGCGACGGCGCCGCCTATCGCGAGTTCTGGGCCGCACTCAACCGCGGTCAGTACCAGGCGGCCGAATACAAGCGTATCGGCAAGGGCGGCAAGGAGGTCTACATCCAGGCCTCCTACAATCCGATCCTCGATCTCAACGGCAGGCCGTTCAAGGTCGTCAAATATGCCACCGACACCACGCGGCAGGTGCTGGTTCGCATGGGCAACGAGCGCGTTCGCGGCATGATGGAATCGGTCGCGGCAGGCTCCGAGGAGCTGAACGCCTCGGTGCGGGAAATCTCCGAAGCGATGACGAAGTCCCGCGAGACCGCGATGAGCGCGGTGGAGCAGGTCTCCTCCGCCGACGCGCAGGCGCAGCGCCTCACCGAGGCGGCGCAGTCGATGACCGGCATCGTCGAGATGATCAACAGCATCACCGGCCAGATCAACCTGCTGGCGCTGAACGCGACGATCGAATCCGCCCGCGCCGGCGAGGCCGGCCGCGGCTTTGCCGTGGTCGCGTCCGAAGTGAAGAGCCTCGCCAACCAGGCCAAGCAGGCGACCGACAAGATCGGCCAGGAGATCGGCAGCCTCAACGGCATCTCCGGCGACGTCGTCAGCGCGCTCGGCTCGATCAAGCAGGCGATCAACAATGTCAGCGAATACGTGACCTCGACCGCCGCCGCCGTCGAGGAGCAGAGCACGGTCACGAACGAGATGTCGACCAGCATGCAGCGCGCGGCCGCGGAAGCGGCGGCGATCGCGGCAAGGGCGTAGGCGCATCTAGCCCCGCATGAGCGCAGCGATATGCGGGACCAGTCGTCCCGGATGTCGCTTCGCTCATCCGGGCTACGGCACCATCACTGCTTCGGCAGCTTGGCTTTCAGCGCATAGAGCGTATCGAGCGCTTCGCGCGGCGACATCTCGTCCGGGTGCAGCGCCTTCACGGCGTCCATCAGGAGTTCCGCTTCGCTCGGCGGGGCGGCTTCGGCGGCGGCGCGGGAAGGCACTGCGAATAGCGGCAAATCGTCCACCAGCGCGCGGGCGGTCTGGCCGCGGTCCTGTGCTTCCAGCTTGGAGAGCACGGACTTCGCGCGATTGATCACCGCGGGCGGCAGGCCGGCGAGTTTTGCGACCTGGATGCCGTAGGAGCGGTCGGCCGAACCCGGCAGCACCTCGTGCAGGAACACGACGTTGCCCTGCCATTCCTTCACCCGGACCGTGGCGTTGAACATGCGCGGCAGTTTGGCCGAGAGCGCGGTCAGCTCGTGATAATGCGTCGCGAACAGCGTCCTGCAGCGGTTGCTTTCGTGCAGGTGCTCGATCGCGGCCCAGGCGATCGAGAGGCCGTCGAAGGTCGCGGTGCCGCGGCCGATCTCGTCGAGGATGACGAGCGCGCGCTCGCCAGCCTGGTTCAGGATCGCCGCGGTCTCGACCATCTCCACCATGAAGGTGGAGCGGCCGCGGGCGAGGTCGTCGGCGGCGCCGACGCGCGAGAACAGGCGGTCGACGATGCCGATCCGCGCCCGCGTCGCCGGCACGAAGCTGCCGATTTGAGCCAGCAAGGCAATCAGCGCGTTCTGACGCAGGAAGGTCGATTTACCGGCCATGTTCGGACCGGTCAGCAGCCAGAGCTGGCCGGACTTCTGGCCAGGTGCCGGCGAGAGATCGCAGGCATTGGCGATGAACGGCTCGCCATTGCGCTTAAGGGCCTGCTCGACCACGGGATGACGGCCGGCCTCGATGGCGAAGCCGAGGGACTCGTCCACGTCGGGCCGCACGTAATTGTCGTCGATCGCGAGCTTGGCCAGCGAGGTCGCGACGTCGAGCAGCGCGAAGGCGTGGGCGGCGGCGCGCAGATCGTCGCTGATCACCAGGGCCTTCGCCGACAGCCGCTCGAAGATCTCGAGCTCGAGGCCGAGCGCGCGGTCGCCGGCATTGGCGATCTTGGCCTCGATCTCGCCGAGCTCGGCAGTCGTGAAGCGCACCTGGCCCGCCAACGTCTGGCGATGGATGAAGGTCGCATTCAGCGGCGCCGACATCAGCTTGTCGCCGTGCTGCGCGGTGACCTCGACGAAATAACCGAGCACGTTGTTGTGCCGGATCTTGAGGCCCTTGACGCCGGTCTGGTCGGCGTAACGCGCCTGCATCGACGCCACCACGAGGCGGGAGGCGTCGCGCAGATTGCGTGCCTCGTCGAGGGCGGGCTCATAGCCCTGGCGAACGAAGCCGCCGTCGCGCTTGATCAGCGGCAGCTGCTCGTCGAGCGCGCTGGCGAATTCGGCCGCCAGATCGCGCGAGGGTCGTTGCAGCGCGGCCATCACCGCGGCGATCTCCTGCGGCGGCTGGTCGAGCTCGCCAAGGCGCGCCAGTACCTGGTCGGCGGCAATGATGCCGTCGCGGAGCCCCGCAAGGTCGCGCGGACCGCCGCGGCCGACCGAGAGGCGGGCCAGCGCCCGCGACATGTCGGGCGCGCCGCGCAGGATGCTGCGGATGTCTTCGCGCGCCGCGGAATCGGCAACGAAGGTGCTGACGGCATCGAGCCGCCGCGCGATGGCAGGTGCGTCCGTCAACGGCGCCGCCAGCCGCTGCGCCAGCAGGCGCGAGCCGGCCGACGTCACGGTGCAGTCGATCGCGTCGAGCAGCGAGCCGCGGCGTTCGCCCGCGAGCGTCCGGGTCAATTCGAGGTTGGCGCGCGTCGCTGGATCGATCGCCATGGTCGCGCCCGAGGCCTCGCGCGCAGGCGGCGACAGCGGCGGGTGCTTGCCGACCTGGGTGCGGTCGACATAGGTGACGGCGGCGGCCGCGGCGGTGGCTTCGAGACGCGTGAGCTGCGCCAGCCCGTCCATGGTCGCGACCGCAAAATAGTCGCACAGGCGCTTCTCGGCGGTGGCGCCGTCGAAGACGTCCCGGGTCAGCGGCGTCACCGCCGGCAACTCGCGCAGGGTCTGGCCGAGCTCGCTGTCGTTATAGAGCGCGTCGGTGACGATCGCCTCGTTCGGGTTGATGCGCGCCAGCGTCGCGGCGAGCTCACCGCCGGAGCATTCCATTACGGTGAATTCGGCGGTCGAGATGTCGATCCAGGCAAGGCCGAAGCGGTCGCCGCCGCCGGAGGCGCGGGCGCGCGCGATCGCCAGTAAATAGTTGTTGGCGCGGGCATCGAGCAGATTGTCCTCGGTCAGCGTGCCCGGCGTGACCAGCCGCACCACGCCGCGGCGCACGACGCTCTTGTTGCCGCGCGCCTTCGCCGCCGCCGGATCTTCGGTCTGTTCGCACACCGCGACGCGGTGGCCGGCCGAGATCAGCCGATGCAGATAATCCTCGGAGCGCTCCACCGGCACGCCGCACATCGGAATGTCGGCGCCCTGATGCTTGCCGCGCTTGGTCAAGACGATGCCGAGCGTCCTGGAGGCGATCTCGGCGTCCTCGAAGAACAGCTCGTAGAAGTCGCCCATCCGGTAGAACAGCAGGAGGCCCTGATGCGCCGCCTTGATCTCCAGGTACTGTTCCATCATCGGCGTGACCCGCGCGACGGCGTCCGCCTGTGGCGTGGGCGTTTCGTCGGGGGGCGGAACGGGGATCGGCTGTTGCATGGTCATCAGAGCGTTTTCGAGTGAGTGGGTACCGGTTCGCGCCAGGAAAACGCGTCAAAACAACAATCTTGGAGCGCGGTCCTGACCGTGCTCCAAGGCGGCGCAACCTACAAAATTTCGCCCTGTGCTCCTATCGGTTTGGCCGGGACGGGGAGGTTTTCCACGTTGTCCGCAATAGGGGCGCGAGCTGCTGCCACATTCTCGGTCGTCATTCCGGGATGCGCCGATAGGCGCAGACCCGGAATCCATCGGGCCGCACGTCACGCGGATAGATGGATTCCGGGTTCGCGCCAAATGGCGCGCCCCGGAATGACAGGGAGTTTCGAATACGCCACCCGCGAAACCGTCAATTGACCTGCCGCGGGCGCCCTCCTAAAACTCCGCCGACATTCAAGAATCTTGGAAGAATTCTGGCCGAACCGCGGCATTCAGGGAGAACAACGATGCGTGACGTCTTTATTTGCGATGCCGTGCGGACCCCGATCGGCCGTTTCGGCGGCTCCCTCGCCAAGGTGCGCGCCGACGATCTCGCGGCAGCCCCGATCAAGGCGCTGATGGCCAAGCACCCCAATCTCGATTGGGCGCAGGTGGACGAAGTCTTCTTCGGCTGTGCTAACCAGGCCGGCGAGGACAACCGCAACGTCGCGCGCATGGCGCTGCTGCTCGCTGGTCTCCCCGACTCGGTTCCCGGCCAGACCCTCAATCGCCTTTGCGCCTCCGGCCTCGATGCGGTCGGTGCGGCCGGCCGCGCCATCCGCTCGGGCGAGATCGAGCTTGCGATCGCCGGCGGCGTCGAGTCCATGACGCGCGCGCCTTTCGTGATGGGCAAAGCGCAGGAAGCCTTCTCGCGTTCGGCCGAGATCTTCGACACCACGATCGGCTGGCGCTTCATCAATCCGCTGCTCAAGGCGCAGTACGGCGTCGATGCGATGCCGGAGACCGGTGAGAACGTCGCCGAGGAATTCCAGGTCTCGCGCGCCGACCAGGACGCCTTCGCGATCCGCTCGCAGCAGCGTGCCGGCAAGGCGATCGCCGCCGGTTATTTCGCGGAAGAAATCACGGCGATCACCATTCCCGGCGGCAAGGCCGGTCCGATCACGGTCGACAAGGACGAGCATCCGCGTCCCGAGACCACGCTGGAAGGTCTCGCCAAGCTGAGGCCGATCGTGCGCAATCCCGGCACGGTCACCGCCGGCAACGCCTCGGGCGTCAATGACGGCGCGGCCGCGATGATCCTCGCCTCGGAAGCCGCCGTGAAGAAGCACGGCCTGACGCCGCGCGCCCGCATCCTCGGCCTCGCTTCGGCCGGTGTGCCGCCGCGCATCATGGGCATTGGCCCGGTGCCGGCGACCCGCAAGCTGATGGAGCGTCTCGGCAAGAAGATCAGCGATTTCGACCTGATCGAGCTCAACGAGGCCTTTGCCTCGCAGGGCATCGCCTGCATGCGCCAGCTCGGCGTCGCCGACGACGCCGATTACGTCAATCCGCATGGCGGCGCCATCGCGCTCGGCCATCCGCTCGGCATGAGCGGCGCGCGCCTCGCGCTCACCGCCGTGCACGGCATGGAGAAGCGCGGCGGCAAGCTCGCGCTCGCGACCATGTGCGTCGGCGTCGGCCAGGGCGTCGCGGTTGCGATCGAGAAGGTGAACTGACGAGACGCGCAGCGTCTCGTCATCCCGGAGCCGCCCGATAGGGCGGCATCCGGGATCTCGAGATTCCGGGGTCAGCCCTGTCGGGCTGCCCCGGAATGACAGGGAGAGAGTGGCGGCATGATCATCGAGCGCGAGCAGGACGTCACAACAGCGGCGCTGGCGGTGATGGAGCGGACGTCCGATCCGCGGCTGCGCCAGATCATGGTGTCCCTGGTCAAGCACCTGCATGGCTTCGTGCGCGATGTCCGGCTGACCGAGAAAGAGTTTCGCGACGCCACCGCCGTCATCGCCGAGCTCGGCAAGCTGACCACCGACACCCATAATGAGGTCGTGCTGATGGCGGGCTCGCTCGGCGTCTCGCCGCTGGTGTGCCTGCTCAACAACGGCGACCAGGGCAACACGGAAACCGATCAGTCGCTGCTGGGCCCGTTCTGGCGGGTGAACTCGCCGCGGGTCGAGAATGGCGGATCGATCGTCCGGTCCGAGACGCCGGGCGCGCCGCTGTTCGTGAGCGCCCGTGTCGTCGACAAGGACGGCCAGCCCGTTGCGGGCGCGGAGGTCGATGTCTGGCACGCCTCGCCGGTCGGCCTCTACGAGAACCAGGACCCCGAGCAGGCCGACATGAACCTGCGCGGCAAGTTCACCACCGACGGGGAGGGGCGCTTCTTCTTTCGTTCGGTGATGATGGTCGGCTATCCCATTCCGACCAATGGCGTCGTCGGCCGCCTGCTCGAGGCGCAAAGCCGGCATCCCTACCGCCCGGCGCATCTGCACGCCCTGATCTTCAAGCCGGGGTTCAAGGTGCTGATCTCGCAGGTCTACGACCCCACCGACCCGCATATCGACAGCGACGTGCAGTTCGGGGTGACGCAGGCGCTGATCGGCAAGTTCCAGCGCCACGACACGCCGCATCCGACCGCGCGCGACGTCGCCGCGCCCTGGTATTCCCTCGACCACACCTACCGGCTCGAAGCCGGGGAGGCCGTGCTGCCGCGGCCGCCGATCAAATAGAGCGGGCCTGCCGGGCGCGGCATGCAGCCAAACCGGCTTCCCCAAATTAGTTATGTCATATAATGATTGGCGGAAGTTGTCCGGCCGGACCGAAAAAGGCCGGGGAGGAGTTC
This sequence comes from Bradyrhizobium sp. U531, assembly GCF_051710265.1. Taxonomy (NCBI): domain Bacteria; kingdom Pseudomonadati; phylum Pseudomonadota; class Alphaproteobacteria; order Hyphomicrobiales; family Nitrobacteraceae; genus Bradyrhizobium; species Bradyrhizobium sp. U531. The sequence goes on along the minus strand of NZ_JASVEN010000002.1, from coordinate 159,553 downwards.
GCCCATGACATTCATCTATCCCACCGACAGCAACAAGGCGCATCCGCTGCCGCTGTCGCCCGAATACAAGAGCTCGATCAAGCGCGCGCCGAACAAGCCCTTGATCCCGATGCGGCATACGCTGTCGGAGCTGACCGGTCCGGTCTACGGCCACGAGACCGTGCGCAAGGGCGACAACGACCTCACCACCCAGCACACCGGCGAGCCGATCGGCGAGCGCATCATCGTCCACGGCCATGTGCGCGACGAGGACGGCCGGGGCGTGCCGAGCTCACTGGTCGAGATCTGGCAGGCCAATTCCTGCGGCCGCTACGTCCATGTCCGCGACCAGCATCCGGCGCCGCTCGACCCGAACTTTACGGGCGCCGGCCGCACCGTCAGCGATGCCGACGGCTATTACCGCTTCGTCACCATCAAGCCGGGCGCCTATCCCTGGGGCAATCATCACAACGCCTGGCGACCCGCTCATATCCATCTGTCGGTGTTCGGCCATTCCTTCGTCACGCGCCTCGTGACCCAGATGTATTTCCCTGCCGACCCGCTATTCCCGTTCGACCCGATCTTCAACTCGGTGCCGGACGAGAAGGCGCGGGCGCGGATGGTCTCCTCGTTCGACCTCGAGAACACCCAGCCCGAATGGGCGCTGTGCTACCGGTTTGACATCGTGCTGCGCGGCAAGAACGCCACCCCCATGGAGAATCACTAGTGCAGGACAATGGGATCACGCCATCGCAGACCGTCGGCCCGTTCTTCAAATACGGCCTGACGCCAACCGGCGACTACGCCTGGAACGACGCGTTCACCCACTCGACGTTGACGCCCGACGTCACCGGCGACCGCATCCGCATCGAAGGCCGCGTGTTCGACGGCGACGGCGTTGTCGTGCCTGACTGCATGCTGGAGATCTGGCAGGCGGACGCGCAGGGCCGGTTTGCCGACCCGCAGGACAAGCGCGCGCTGCCGAATGCGAGCTTCCGCGGCTTTGCCCGTTGCGGCACCGACAAGGACGGCAATTACGCTTTCGAGACCATCAAGCCGGGCACCGTGCCGGATCCCGACGGCAAGCCGCAGGCGCCGCACATCCTTCTTGCGGTGTTCGGCCGCGGCATGCTGCGGCATCTCTACACCCGCATCTATTTCAGCGACGAGACCGGTAACGCCGCCGATCCCGTGCTGGTGCTGGTCCCCGCCGATCGCCGCGCCACGCTGACCGCGGTGCGCGAGGCCGGCAAGCCGGTCTACCGGCTCGACCTGCGGCTGCAGGGCGACAACGAGACGGTGTTCTTCGACATGTGAAGCAAAGCGTGCCGGGGAAGGCCTTGTCCCCGGCACGCTTGTCTCATCCGGCGCACCGAAGCCGAGGCTGCGTCGTCTCCGGCCGAAACGATTTTCCAGAGCGTGCGTCAGCCTCGCTGACTCAAATACCGACAGCACGGCGCCCGACTCCCGTAATTATGCGGAGTTCGCGCGGTACAATTTCGCCGCGAAGCAATTCAGTATTTACCGTATTCGTCTAGGGTGCCCGCAGTTTCGGACGCCGCACTGGATTATTTCATGAAATTTCGCCTGTCGTTGTCCTCTGCGATCGTCGCGTTCGGCATCGTTCTCGCCATCGGTTTTGCCGCCGTGGTTTCGACCAGCCTCTACACCTTGAAGGAGCTCAAGGTCGGCGGGCCGCTCTATTCCGACATCAAGCTGGGCAACGACCTCATCGCGGACATCCTGCCGCCGCCGGAATACGTCATCGAGGCCTATCTCGAGGCGACCCTGGCAATGCGCGAGCCGGACCAGCTGGCGGCCCACGGCGAACGCCTGGTCCAGCTCCGCAAGGACTACGACGAGCGCAAGGCGTTCTGGGTCACCTCCAGCCTCGCGCCCGACCTGAAGACCGCCCTGGTGTCGAAGTCCGACGCCGAGGTGCAGAAGTTCTGGAAGGCGTCCGACCAGCTCTTGCCGGCCCTCAAGGCCAAGGACGCGGCCGCGTCCGAGCGCGCCTATGCGCAGCTCAAGGACGCCTACACCGCGCATCGCGCCGTGATCGACAGCATCGTCGAGAACGCCAACAAGCAGAATGCCGCCATGGAGAAGCTGGCGGCCGATCGCGACAGCTCGATGCTCTATATCCTCCTCGGCGTCTCCGCCGCGGTCCTGGCCTTCGTAGCCTTGGGCCTGCTCGGCGTTGCGCTCGGCGTGGTGCGCCCGATCGTGCGCATGACGGGCACGATGCAGAAGCTTGCGACCGGCGATCTCGCCGCCGACATTCCTTTTGCGGACCGCAAGGACGAGGTCGGCTCGATGGCGGGCGCGCTCGTGGTGTTCAAGCAGGCGGCCGTCGAGAATGCCCGCCTGCGCGAGGAGCAATTGCGGCAGGAGCAGGCGGCGGCCCTCGCCAAGCGCTCCGCCCTGCATCAGATGGCCGAGACCGTCGAGCGCGAGACCGGCCGTTCCGTCGACACCGCCGGCGCGGCGACGCAAGGCGTTGAGCGGGCGGCGTCCAGCCTGTCCGAGATCGCAAGGTCGCTCTCCGCGCAGTCGCAGGCGGTCGCTGCGGCCTCGACCCAGGCCCTCGGCAGCTCGCAGACCGTCTCGGCCGCGGCCGAAGAGCTGAGCGCCTCGATCCGCGAGATCGCAAGCCAGGTGGTCCGAACCAGCACCGTGACCAAAGCGGCGGTCGCCGGCCGCGAGCAGGCGCGCTCGACCATCCAGTCGCTGGCCGGATCCGTGAAGAAGATCGCCGAGGTCTCCGACCTCATCGGCGGCATCGCCGGCCAGACCAATTTGCTGGCGCTGAACGCAACGATCGAGGCGGCGCGCGCCGGCGAGGCCGGCCGTGGTTTCGCCGTGGTCGCGGCCGAGGTGAAATCCCTGTCGGACCAGACCGCCAAATCCACCGAGGAGATCACGCGGCTGATTGCCGAGATCCAGGCCTCGACGCAGGCCGCGGTCGATGCCGTCGAGACGATGGGTGGGCACATCGTCGAGATCGACGGTGTCGCGACGTCGGTTGCCGCCGCGATGGAAGAGCAGGACGCTGCGACGCGCGAGATCGCGCGGTCGATTTCCGAATCGGCTTCCGCGGCGAAGGAGGTTTCCACCAAGATCGGCAATGTCAGCCGCGACGCCACGTCCGTGAACGAGCGCGCTGGGGAGGTCAGGCAGGCGATCGCCGGCATGGCGGCCAATCTCGAACAGTTGCGGTCGGTCGTGGTGAGGACCGTGCGCGAATCCACCGCGGCCGCCTGACGCCGGGCGCGAGGCCCTGCCGCTGGTGCCCGCAATTGTGATCGTGCAATATGGCGCGGGACAGGGGCATCGTGGTCATGACACCTCCACAATTGCCGGCGGTCGTTGAACCGGCTCGACTGACGGCTGCGCTGCGCAGGGGCGGCGTGCTCGACGCCGGCGCGGTCCGCGAAGTGAAGGTGCTGCACCAGCGCGACACTGTCGTGTCACACATCATCCGGCTCGGCCTGCGCTATGTCGGCGAATCCGCCGGCGCCCCGCAATCGCTGATCCTGAAGACCGCGAATTCCGACTTCGCCGAGAAGCTTGCCAATGGCGGCCGGCGCGAGGTCGAATATTACACGCGACTGACGCCGGGCATGCCGCCGGGGCTGGTGCCAAGCTGCTTCGACGGACATTTCGACGAGGGCAGCCTCACTTGGCACCTCCTGCTCGAGGACCTCACCGACAGCCACGAGATCGCGGCGGCCTGGCCGCTGCCGCCGTCGCGCGAGCACATGATCGCCATCGTCACCACGCTCGCACGCTGGCATGCGGCCTGGTGGGACCATCCGGCCCTCGGCGACACCGTCGGCGCCTGGGCAGGTCCCGAGGACAGTGCGGAGCGCATGGAGACTTTCGCGGGCCATTACGACCGCTTTGCCGATTCTCTCGGTGACCGCCTCAGCGAGGAGCGGCGTATTCTTTATCGCCGCCTGATCGATCGGTCGGAGCAGCTGTCGCAGCGTTACCAGTCACGCCGTCACATGAGCATCACCCATGGCGATGCTCATGTCTGGAACTTCCTGCTGCCGCGCGCCGGCGTTGCCGACACCGTGCGCATCTTCGATTTCGACCTGTGGAGCATCAACGTTCCCACCCACGACCTCGCCTACATGATGGCGATGCACTGGTATCCGGAGCGCCGGCAGGCGCTCGAGCGCGCGATGCTCAACCTCTACCACCACGCGCTGATCGAGAGCGGCGTCACCGGGTATACTCGCGGCGCGCTCGATCGCGACTACCGCTGGGCCGTGCTCTGGCAGATCACGCGGCCGGTCTGGCAGTGGAGCATCAACATCCCGCCGGTGATCTGGTGGAATAATCTGGAACGGATTTTTGCAGCCGTGGACGATCTCGGCTGCGAGGAACTGCTGGGATAGTTGTCGTCAGATTCTCGGTGTCGTCCCCGCGAACGCGGGGACCCATAACCACAGGATGCAGTCGTAGCGTAAGCTGCCAACTCCGAGTCTTCGCCAAACCACTTCCTGTGGTTATGGGTCCCTGCGTTCGCAGGGACGACAGCGGAGTGTGTGGATCGCGCGCGCCTACTCCATCACCGCATGTTCCGGCCCGGCCGCCTGCTTGCGCAGCGTGGCCTTGGTCGAGCCGATCAGCAAAGCGAGCGGGATGGTGCAGAGGATGAAGATCATCACCAGCTGGTAGTCGTGCGCGAAGGCGATGATCTGCGCCTGCACGCTGACCATCCTGTCGGCCATGGCGCGGCCGGCGTCGGTGGACAGGTTGATCAGGCCCCTGACGTCCGGCATCTGCAGGGCATGGTTGAACGGGTTGATGTTCTCGGACAGGATTGCGTAAGTCCGCCGCGTTCCCTGCGTCAGCTGCGCGATGACGACGGAGATGCCGACCGAACTCGCGACGTTGCGCATCAGGGTCAGCATCGCGGTGCCGTCGGTTCGCAGCTCGTTCGACAGCGTCAGGAACGCCACGGTCGAAAGCGGCACGAAGACGAGGCCGAAGCCGAAGCCCTGGATGACGCTGACGGTCACGATCTCCGGCACCTGGGTCAGATCTGTCCACCCCGTCATTTGGAACAGCGAGCCCGCGGTCAGGGTCAGGCCGGAGATGATCAGCGTGCGTGCCTCGAAATAGCGCATCATGCGGCCGACCAGCATCATGGCGAAGAAGGTGCCGAAGCCGCGGCTCGCCAGCAGGAGGCCGGCGGTGATGATGGGGTAGCCGATCACGTTCTGCATATAGGGCGAGGCCAGCGCCATGGTCGAGAACAGCACGAGCCCCATCACGACCATGAACATGCAGCCGGTGACGAAGTTGCGGTCCCGGAACAGCGCGAAGCGGATGAACGGCGTCGAGGTCGTGAAGGAGTGCGCGAGGAAGAAGTAGAAGGCGACGGCCGAGACGATGAACTCCGCGAGGATCTCGTTGGATTCCAGCCAGCCCAATTGCTCGCCGCGGTCGAGCGCGAGCTGCAGCGAGCCGATCGCAACCGCGAGCGCCGCGAAACCGAAGAAATCGAATCTGAGGCTGAGATTCCTGTCGGTCTCGTCCATGAACACGATCAGCCCGAGCACGGTGATCGCACCGAACGGCAAATTGACGAAGAACACCCAGTGCCAGGAATACGTCTCGGTCAGCCACGCGCCCAGCGACGGACCCATGATCGGGCCCATCATCACGCCCATGCCCCAGATCGACATCGCCTTGGCGCGTTCCTGGAGCGTGTAATAGTCGAGCATGACCGATTGCGACAGCGGCACCAGCGCCGCGCCGAACACGCCCTGCAGCAGGCGGAACAGCACCATCTGGTTGATGTCCTGCGCGAGGCCGCACAGCACCGAGGCCATGGTGAAACCGGCCGAGCAGATGATGAAGATGCGCTTGCGGCCGAAGCGGTTGGCGATCCAGCCTACCGGCGCCGTCATGATGGCGGCCGCGACGATGTAGGAGGTCAGCACCCAGTTGATCTGGTCCTGCGAGGCCGACAGCGTGCCTTGCATGTAGGGCAGGGCGACGTTGGCGATGGTGGTGTCCAGCGCCTGCATGATGGTCGCCGTCATGGCGCAGATCGTCACCATGTTCCGGCGCAGGCCGGGGACCATCAGATGGGCGTTGGGACCGGACATCCGATCAGTCCTCGTCAGTCTTTATCTTGGCTCGCGGTCGCCGACAGGCCGAGCAGGCCGGCGAGCGAGCGCTGATGGCCGGTGTCGATGGTGGCATAGACGCTCATGCCGGCCTTCAGCTTGCGCACGTATTTGTCGGTCTCGTCGAAATAGATGCGGATCGGCACGCGCTGCACCACCTTGACGAAATTGCCGGTGGCGTTCTGCGGCGGCAGGATCGCGAATTGCGCGCCGGTGCCGGGCGAGAGTGAGCCGATCTTGCCCTTGAAGATATGGTTCGGGAACGCGTCGACCTCGAGCGTGACGGCCTGCCCCTCGGTGACGTGGGTGAGGTCGCTCTCCTTCGGATTGGCGTCGACCCAGGGATGGGCGACATCGATGATGGAGAACACCGGCGTGCCGGCGGCGACATAGCGGCCGAGCTGGATCTGCTCGACCTGCGTCGCCACGCCATCCATCGGCGCGCGCAGCACGGTGTGGTCGAGGTTGCGCTGGGCGTCGTCCAGCTTGGCCTTCGCCTGCGCGTAGGCCGGGAATTGCTCCAGCGGCAGCTCGGGATTGCCCAGAAGCTGCGTCCTGGCGTTGGAGAGCTGCTGCTTGATGTACTGCGCCTGCGCACCGGCGGTGACCAGTGCATTCGAGGCGTTGTCGAGATCGAGCTGCGAGCCGTAATTGTTCTTCACCAGCGCCTGCTTGCGCTCGACGTCGCGCTGCTTCAGATCGATGCCCTGCTGGGCGAGGGCCAGCATGTCGCCATAGATCTTGATGTTGGCGACGAGGTTGTCATAGGTCGTGCGCGCCTGCGCGAGCTGCGCCTTGGTCTCCTCCACTGCGAGGCGGAACGGGACGGCGTCGATCTCGAACAGCTCGTCACCCTTCTTGACGGACTGGCCTTCCTTCACGACCACCTTCAGGATCTTGCCGGAGATGTCGGGCGTCACCAGCACCTTCTGCGCGCCAACATAGGCGTCGTCGGTGCCGACATAGCGGCCGCCGTGCAAATAGAAGGTGAGGCCGGTGACCGCGGCGGTCAGGGGTAGCACGACCAGGAGCAGGAAGCGGCGATAGCGGCGCAGGCCCGCGATAAAGCGACGGCGCGGATCGGTGCCTGCCTTCTTGGTCGGCTTGCCGCTGTCCGCCTTCTGCTCGGGCTGGAATTTGAGGACTTGATCAGCCATAGCGCTGCTCCTTGCGCGCTTGTTCCGCACCGGAAGTCTGGATCGCGGAGCGGACGTTTTCCTTGATGGTTTCGAGCTGGGTGAGAAGACGATGGGCGTCCGCCGGCGTGATGCCCTCCAGCGCGTTGGCGGTGAGCTCGGACTTCAGCCCGCTCATCCGGCCGAGCAACTGCCGGCCGGCCTTCTTCAGGTGCAGGCGCTTGACGCGGCGGTCCGAGGCGTCGTTGCGGCGCTCGATCCAGTCGCTCTCACACAATTTGTCGATCAGGCGGGTCAGCGTGATCGGCTGCATCTCGAGCAGCTCGGCGAGTTCCGACTGCTTCATGCCCTCGCTGCGCTCGACCTTGGCCAGCACCGCCCATTGGGCCCGGGTGATGCCGAACCGCGAGGCCTCCTTGTCGGCATAGACGCGGAGCAGGCGGTAGAGCTCGCCCAGCGTAAACAGGAAATTCTGGTCGACCGACCCACGGGTCATAAGCTTCGTCTCCAATAAGCTTGGATATAATAAGCAAGCTTACGATTACTTCACGGCGGATTAACGGGACGCTGTCCCGCGGGATGAGCATGGCTGGCAGCCGTTCGCCGGGTCGCGCTTTGGGTTCCCCTGCCCAACTGCTAGACTGGTGACCGCATGACCCTCGCCAAGCCGGCTTTTCCCGCGCCCGACCATGATCACGGCCGCTGCACCGCGGATGCGCTGGCGCATGCCGAGGAGGTCTGCGTGCAGCGAGCACAGAAATTCACGCCGATTCGCCGCCAGGTTTTGGGTGCGTTGCTTTCGAGCCACCGCCCGCTCGGCGCCTATGAGGTGATCGACGAGCTCGCCAAATCCATGTCCCGGCCGGCGCCGATCACGGTCTATCGCGCTCTCGATTTCTTGATGGCCAACGGCCTCGTGCATCGCATCGAAAGCCGCAACGCCTATCTCGCCTGTGCCGCGCACGACCACGATGCGACCTCGGCGGTGGCGTTCCTGATCTGCGAGCGCTGCGGCTTGGTCGGCGAGATCCCGTCGGCATCCTTTGCCGGAGATCTCAACGCCGCAGCGCGCAGCTCGGGCTTTGCGCCTAAATTGTCCGTGGTGGAGATCACGGGCGTCTGCACCCATTGCCAGAAAGCTGCATAAAGCAACAACAACGGCGCCAAGCCGGTTTTTCGGGAAGACATGTCCGCAACCCAACCCAACCTATCCGCCGCACGTCCTCTCAGTGCCGGCGCCATCGCCCTGATGCTCATGCTGTGCCTGACCTGGGGGTTCAACCAGATCGCGGTGAAGCTGGTGCTGCCGGACATCCCGCCGATGCTCCAGGCCACGATCCGCTCGGCGGGCGCGCTGCCGGTCCTGTTCATCATCGGCACGCTTCGCGGCGTCAAATTCTTCGAGAACGATCGCACATGGAAGCCGGGCCTGATCGCCGGGCTGATGTTCGGCATTGAATTCGTGCTGATCTTTCAGGGGCTGCGCCTCACCTCGGCCTCGCGCGCGGTCGTGTTTCTCTACACCGCGCCGTTCTTCGTCGCGCTCGGCTCCTACCAGGTGCTTGGCGAGCGGCTCGGCGCCTCGCAATGGCTGGGCCTTGCCATCAGCTTTGCTGGCGTCGCACTCGCGATCGGCGTGCCGCAGCCCAATGTCGATGCGCATGTTCTGCTCGGCGACCTCATGATCGTCGGCGGTGCCGCACTGTGGGCGGCGACCACGCTGGTTGCCAAGGGCACGCGGCTGCGGTTCGCCGCGCCCGAGAAGGCGCTGGGTTATCAGGTCGCCACCTCGATCCCGATCCTGGGGCTGGCGGCCTTTTTGTTCGGCGAGACCATCACGCATACGCCGGCGCCGCTCTCGCTCGGCCTGATGGCCTTCCAGGCGATCTGGGTGGTTGGAACCACGTTCACGCTTTGGTTCGCTCTGGTGAAGACCTATTCGGCCAGCAAATTGTCGGCTTTTACCTTCATCACCCCTTTGTTTGGCGTGGTGGGTAGCTATTTCATCATGCACGACACCCTGAGCCTGGCCTTTGGGGCGGCTGCCGTCCTTGTAATTGCTGGGCTTTTTCTGGTTAACCGTCCGAGCCAAACGGCCGCGGCGCCAGCTGATGCATTGCTGAACGTCACCAAAACCTGATATTTGGACCCCATGAACAAGCCCGAAACCACCATTGATTCCGACATCGCGGGGCCTGCACCGCGTCATCGTACCACCCAGGTCAAGGTCGGCGACGTCGCCGTCGGCGGCGGCGCGCCGATCGTCGTGCAGTCGATGACCAACACCGACACGGCAGACATCGATGGTACCATTGCCCAGGTCGCAGCGCTCGCGCGCGCCGGCTCCGAAATGGTCCGCATCACCGTGGACCGCGAGGAAGCCGCGGCGGCCGTGCCGCACATTCGCGACGGCCTCGCCAAGCGCGGTATCACCACGCCGCTGATCGGCGACTTTCACTATATCGGTCACAAGCTGCTCGCGGCCTATCCGGCCTGCGCCGAGGCGCTCGCCAAGTACCGCATCAATCCCGGCAATGTCGGCTTCAAGGACAAGCGCGACACCCAGTTCGCCGACATCATCGAGATCGCCAACAAGAACGACAAGCCGGTGCGCATCGGCGCCAATTGGGGCTCGCTCGACCAGGAGCTGCTCACCAAGCTGATGGACGAGAACGCCGCCTCCGCCAATCCGCGCGACGTGCGCGCGGTGACGCGCGAAGCCATGGTGCAGTCGGCGCTGCTGTCGGCCGCGCGTGCCGAAGAGCTCGGCATGCCCAAGGATCGCATCATCCTCTCCGCGAAAGTCTCGGCGGTGCAGGACCTGATCGCGGTCTACCAGGATCTCGCCAGCCGTTCCGATTACGCGATCCATCTCGGCCTCACCGAAGCCGGCATGGGCTCGAAGGGCATCGTGGCCTCCTCGGCCGCGCTCGGCATCCTGCTGCAGCAGGGCATCGGCGACACCATCCGCATCTCGCTGACGCCGGAGCCCGGCGGCGACCGTACCCGTGAGGTGCAGGTCGGCCAGGAGCTGCTGCAGACCATGGGCTTCCGCACCTTCGTGCCGCTGGTTGCGGCATGCCCCGGCTGCGGCCGCACCACCTCGACCACGTTCCAGGAGCTGGCCCGCTCGATCCAGGATTTCATCCGCGACGAGATGCCGGCCTGGAAGACCAAGTACCCCGGCGTGGAGGAGCTCAACGTCGCCGTCATGGGCTGCATCGTCAACGGCCCCGGCGAATCCAAGCACGCCAATATCGGCATCTCGCTGCCGGGCACCGGCGAAGCGCCGGCTGCGCCCGTGTTCGTCGACGGCAAGAAGTTCCGCACGCTGCGCGGCCCGACCATCTCCGCCGACTTCAAGGCGCTGGTGATCGACTATATCGACCAGCGCTACGGCCAGGGCGCCAAGGTGCCGGTGACGGCAGCGGAGTAATCTTGCGGCCATCACATCGTTGAATTCGTAAGGCGGATTAGCGCAAGCGCAATCCGCCTTATTTTTTTTGCGGGCGCGAAGTGGCGGGTTACGCTTCGCTAACCCGCCCTACATTGCTACGATGTCTCCAATCAACAATGATCGGGAGACACGCCATGAGCTCACTCGCCGGCAAGCAGGGCCCGCGCTATCGCCACACGGCCGAGGACGGCGCGCCCTACGAGACCATCGCGGTCGAAAAACTCACCCCCATCATCGGCGCGGAAATCTCCGGCATCGACATCGGCGCGCTGGTCGAGGGCGACGCCCGCTCCAACCGGCAGATGGACGAGATCCACCGCGCGCTCGCCGAAAACCTCGTCATCTTCTTTCGCGACCAGAGCATCACGCCGAAGCAGCATCTCGCCTTCGGCCGAAAATTCGGCGAGCTGCATTTCCATCCGGCCGCGCCGCATGAAGACGAAGATCCGGCCTTGATGAAGATCTACGCCGACAAGAACTCGCCGCGCGCGAACGGCGAGGGCTGGCATTCCGACGTGTCCTGCGATCTCGAGCCGCCGATGGGCTCGATCCTCTACATCAAGCAGTGCCCGCCGCGCGGAGGCGACACGCTGTTCGCGAACATGTATGCGGCCTATGAAGCGCTGTCGGACCGCATGAAGGCCTATCTCGACGGCCTGACTGCGCTGCATGACGGCGAGCCCATCTATCGCGGCCTCTATGCCAATTACGGCGTCGCCGACCGTCCGTCCTATCCGAGCGCCGAGCATCCCGTGGTGCGGACCCATCCCGTCACCGGCAAGAAGGCGCTCTACGTCAACCGAGGCTTCACCCGCCACATCAACGGCATCCCGCGCGACGAGAGCGACGCGATGCTCGCGTACCTCTACCAGCACGCCGAGAACCCCCTATTCCAATGCCGCTTCCGCTGGACCGAGAATGCCATCGCGTTCTGGGACAATCGCTGCACCCAGCACCGCGCGATGTGGGATTACTGGCCGCACGCGCGGTCCGGCACGCGGGTGACGGTGAAGGGGGAGCGGCCGGTTTAGGCCGCTCGTGCCCCGGACGCGGGCCGTAGGGTGGGCAAAGCGCAGCGTGCCCACCATCTGCATGCAATACGGAGAGATTGGTGGGCACGGCGCGAGAGCGCCTTTGCCCACCCTACTGCAGATTCTGTGCAGCCCTCGCGTTGACGTATTCCCGCTCCGGCGCCAATCTTCCCAAAAACAAATCGGGAGGGTTTCCCATGTCTCGCGCAAAGGAAAACAGACCCCTGACCGAGTCCTGCCCCGGAACGGGTTTGGGCGAATTGCTGATAGCAGCAGCGGAGTAACGCGTGGGGTATTCGCGCAGCATTATCGTCGGACTGGTTGCCTCGCTCCCGCTGTCGTCGCTGGCGCCTGCCGGCCGCAGCGAAGCCGCCGCTGCGCGAAAGCTTGCGAAGGCGAGGCCGAAGTCGCCGCAATCACCGGCCAAATGCGAGATGCCGAAATTCAGGATCGTCGTCGATGTCGGGCACACCCCCGATTCCTACGGCGCCCTCAGCGCGCGCAACGATCCGGAGTTTGGCTTCAATTTCGTGCTCGCAAAGCGCATTACCGCGAAGCTCAAATCCGAAGGCTTTGCCGCAACCCGCCTGCTCGTCACGGACGGCAAGGCGCGGCCGAGCCTGTTCAAGCGGGTGAGTGCCGCGAACGCCGGCCGGGCCGATCTCCTTCTGTCGATCCACCATGATTCCGTGCCGGACAAATTGCTGGAGACCTGGGAATTCGACGGCGCGAACAGCTATTTCAGCGACCGCTTTTCCGGCCATTCGCTGTTCGTCTCGCAACAGAACGCGCATTTCGCCACCAGCCTGACGCTGGCGCGGATGATCGGCAGGCAGTTGAAGGAGCAGGGCCTGCACTATGCCAGCCAATACACCTTGCCGCTGATGGGCCGCTACCGGCGCCAGTTGCTCGACAAGGATGTCGGCGTCTATCGCTATGACGGGCTCGTCGTCCTCTCGCGGACGAGCAGCGCGGCGGTGCTGCTCGAAGCCGGCTCCATCATCAATCGCGACGAGGAAATGGTGATGAACTCGCCGGAGCGGCACGAGGTGGTCGCGGGTGCCGTTGCAGCTGCGATGAGGGAGTTTTGCGCTCGGCGGTAGGCGCTTCGGCCCTCGTCATTGCGAGCGTAGCGAAGCAATCCAGGATCTTTCAGCGGCGGCAGTCTGGATTGCTTCGTCGCAAGCGCAAAATTACCTCGCAATTTGTCGCGGGCTCCTTGCAATGACGAGGAAGCTACAGCGGCACGTCCCGATACTCGCGGTTCGCCAGGCTCGCCTCCTCCAGATCCAGATCGCGCTCGATACGCCGCCTCGTCTCGTCGGTGATCTGGCCGTCGCGCAGGAGGTTGTGGATGAATTTGCGTTCGGCGGCGATCAGGTCGCGGGTCAGCGCGGTGCCTGCGGCGGAGACGTCGTGGTGGGTGGGGTCGAGCGACTCCGGCAGCTGGTTGACGCGGATCTCGTGACGCGCGCGCAACAACCGCATCACCTCGTCGGAGACGTCCTTCTCCTCGGTCAGCGCGTCGAGCGATTTCAGCGCGGCATCGAGCGCCTGGCGCCGGGCCGCGATCTCGGCCTCGTGCTCGGCGACATGCTCGTTGCGGCCGGCCTGTGCGACACCGAGCCAGCGCACGACCGGCGGCAGCGTGAGACCGACGCCGATCAGCGTGACGAAGATGACGCCGAAGGCCACGAACAGGATCAGGTCGCGATACGGAAAGGCGTCGCCATCAGGCAGCGTGAACGGCAGCGCGAGCGCGGCCGCCAACGATACCGCGCCGCGCACGCCGGTGAACGCGAGCACGAACGGCCATTGCCAGGGCGGCGACGGATCGCGCCGGCGCAGCGATTTGCTGAGGATTCGCGGCAGATAGGTCGCGGGATAGAGCCAGATAAAGCGCGCCAGCACGACGATTACCAGCACCACGGCGGTCGCAATCAGGATGTCGTCGAGCGGGAATGCCTTCGATTTCTCGTAGAGCGCGCGCATCTGGAAGCCGGTGAGCAGGAACAGCACGCCCTCGATCAGGTAGATCACGAGGTCCCAGAAGAAGATGCCCTGCAGGCGCGTTGCCGAGGAGATCAGCAGCGGGCCGTTCCAGCTCACATAAAGCCCGCAAGCGACGGTCGCGATCACGCCGGAGCCGCCGAGATGCTCGGGCAGCCAATAAGAAACATAGGGCGTGATCAGCGACAGCGTCAGCTCGACCTGCGGGTCTCCGGACCATTTGCGGAAGCGAAGCGAGAGCCAGCCGACGCCGATGCCGAAGGCGATCTCGCTGGCGACGATGAGGAGAAATTCGCCGGCCGCAAGCGGCAGCGAGAAATGCCCGACCATGATCGCGGCCAGCGCGAAGCGGTAGAGGATCAGCGCCGTCGCGTCATTGGCGAGCCCTTCACCCTCGAGGATGACGAGGAGCCGCCGCGGCATGTTGAGCCGGCGCGCGATCGCCAGCGGCGCCACCACGTCGGGCGGCGCGACGATGGCTCCCAGCAGGAAGCCGATGGTCCAGGGCAGGCCGATCATGTAATGCGTGGCGGCCGCCACCATCGCGGTGGTGAAGATCACGGCGCCGACCGCGAGCAGGACGATGGGGCGCAAATTGTTCCTGAATTCGCGCCAGCTCATGGCGACGCTGGCCGAGTAGATCAGCGGCGGCAGCACCATCAGCAGCACCAGCTCCGGCGGCAGTTCCACCGCCGGCATGCCCGGCACGAAAGCGAGGCCGACGCCGGCCAGCATCAGCAGGATGGCGGGTGCGATGTTGAAGCGGCGCGCGGCCAACGCCACGCCCGCCAGCACGGCGAGCAGGATGAGAAAAGTCTGAAATTTCGCTTCCATGGCGGCCTGTCTTGACCCGGAAGCGACTGCGACGTCAATGCGCGCGGCTTACGCCAGCCGCTCGGCCACCATGCGCCCGATGCGAGCAAAGGCGGCTTCGATCTGCGCCGCGTTTGGCGAGCCGCCCTGGGTATAGGTCGTGACCAGGATCGGCGTCGCGGGTTTGGGCCAGACGACGGCGATATCGCCCGAAGCATCCTTGCCGTTGTTGCCGGTCTTGTCGCCGATGGTCCAGCTTGCGGGCAGGCCGCCGCGCAGCCGGTTCGCGCCGGTCTTGCAGTTCACCATCCACTCGGTGAGCAGGGTGCGAGAGGCCGGCGACAGCGCTTCGCCCACCACCAGGCGCCGCAGATTGCCCGCCATCGCCGCCGGCGTCGTGGTGTCCTCGGGATTGCCGGGCGGCGAGCGGTTGAGTTCGGGCTCGTTGTGGTCGAGTCGCGAAATGGTGTCGCCGAGCGATCGCCAGAACGCGGTGAGGGCAGCCGGGCCGCCGATCCGTGCCAGCAGCAGATTGGCGCAGGTGTTGTCGCTGAGCTCGACGATCGCCTTGCACATCTCGGTGACCGACATCGCGCCGGCCGCGAGATTCTGCTTGGCGACCGGTGCATATTCCAGCAAATCGGTCTGGCCGTAGGGGATCGTGGCCGCGAGCTGCTCCTCGCCACGATCGACCCGCGCCAGCACGCAGGCCGCGAGCGATGCCTTGAAGGTCGAGCACATCACGAAGCGCTCGTCGGCCCGCCAGGCGAGCTTCTTGCCGTTGGCAAGGTTCTCCGCATAGACCCCGATCCGCCCGCCGCTCTCGCGCTCGTAGGATTCCAGTTCCGGCGGCGCATCGGCGGCAAATGCGGGAGATGCGGCCATCCAGCAGAGCGAGGCGAGCAGGGAGCGGCGGTCGAGCGGCATGGGGGACTTTCGGGTCAGCGGAGAGGGAAACGTCGTGTGCGCTTTATCCGCTCCGTCATTGCGAGCGCAGCGAAGCAATCCAGAATCTATCCGCGGTGGGATTCTGGATTGCTTCGTCGCGAGAGCTCCTCGCAATGACGTGTGGCGAGAGTTGGGCTCGGACTGATGAAGGTTGGGGGAGCGTGCCTCCCTTAGTCCCTCAGATCGTACCGATAGGATTTCGACACGATCTGCCAGCCGTCGGCGAGCTTCATCGCCACGAGATAATCAGTGAAGAAACGCGGCGGCAGCTGGCATCGGACCTTGATGAAGGCGGTCTTGTCGTCCGAGCGGTCGATGGTGACGATGAAGTCCTCGCGCGGCTTGCCTTCGGCCTTCCCGGAGGGGCGCTTGCGCACGCGGTCGAGCCAGTCGGGCACGGTCAGGACCTGCAATTCGCCCTTCTCGACCCAGCGCAAGTCTGCGGAGGGATGGAAGATGGCGCCGAGCTTCTCGGCGTCGCCCTCGTAGAGGCCGTCGAAATAGGATTGCACGACGGCTTCGACGCTCGACCGATTCTGGCTCATGGAGTCATCCTTTTGGTTGATGGCTTGCGGCAAACTTAGTCGTACACATCAAAAAGCGCTATGGGTGTGTCAGCCATCTGCGTGCAGGCCTTGCGATGACCGGATCAGAAAATTCGAATGCTCGTATCCTGATCGGCGAATGCTATTGCCGCGGCGTACGCTTCGAGGTGGCGGATGCGTTCTCCTATGCGATGAATTGCCACTGCTCGAACTGCCGCCGCACCACCGGCTCGGCCTTCAAGCCGTTCGCCGGCATTGAGCAGGGCCGGCTCCGCATCGTCAGGGGGGACGACCGGCGGCTCATCGTCGGCGATGACACCACCCATGACGTCCATTGTGGCCGATGCGGCTCGCTGCTTTATTCCAGGGTGCGCGACGGACAATGGGTCCATGTCGCGATGGGAACCCTGGTCGATGCTCCCGCGATCCGGCCGAGCGCCCATATTTTCGTGGCCTCGAAGGCGCCCTGGCATGAAATTACGGACGATCTGCCGCAATATCGGGGGCATATCGGTGATGGCTGAGGCAATTCGGCCGATGCCGGCCTGGCAGCGAACCGCAGCCGCGCTGGCGCGACAAACAAAGGGGGCCTCTCGGGTTGCTGTCGTTGCGGCCTTCGTGACCTCCATCACAAGCGCCGGGGCCAGATCCTGCTAAAGCGGTCCCAAAGGGGCTCGTACGTCCCGAACTTCGGAAGTCGTGTCATGCGCAAATTGATCAGAGTCTGCCAGCTTCTCCTCGCCGCCACGCTGCTGTTCGGCACAGGTTCCGCCTTCGCGGGCAACCGCGTCGCGCTGGTGCTTGCCAACTCGGCCTATCAGCACGCGCCGTCGCTCACCAACCCCGTCAACGACGGTGCGGTGATGGCGAAGACGCTGAAAGAGGCCGGTTTCGACGTCGTCGATTACCGGCACGACCTCACGGCCCTGGATACACGGCGCGTGCTGCGCGAGTTTGCCGACGCGACCCGCACGGCCGACATCGCAGTGGTCTACTATGCCGGTCATGGCCTCGAGGTCGAGGGCTCGAACTACCTGATCCCGGTCGACGCCAAGCTCGAGCGCGACACCGACGTTTACGACGAGGCGCTCTCGCTCGACCGCATCCTGGTTGCCGTCGAACCCGCCAAGCAGCTCCGTCTCGTCATCCTGGATGCCTGCCGTGACAATCCGTTCGGCAAGAGGATGAAGCGCACGGTCGCCTCGCGCGGCATCGGCCGGGGCCTTGCCCAGGTCGAGCCGACCAGCCCCAACACGCTGATCGCCTATTCGGCGAAGGCAGGCTTCACGGCCCAGGACGGCGACGGTGCCAACAGTCCCTTTACGGTCGCGCTGTCGAAATATCTGACGACGCCGGGCCTCGATGTCCGCCGCGCCTTCGGCTTCGTGCGCGACGAGGTGCTCAAATCGACCGGTAACAAGCAGGAGCCGTTCGTCTACGGCTCGCTCGGTGGCGAAGACGTGCCGCTGGTTCCGGTCAAGGTGGCGGCTGCTGGGCCTGTAGCGCCCGTGGCGAACCCGCAGGTCGACATGCGCCGCGACTACGAGCTCGCGCTGCAGGTCGGCAACAAGCCGGCGTGGGAAGCTTTCCTCGCCCAGCACCCCGACGGCTTCTATGCCAACCTCGCCAAGCTGCAGATCGACAAGCTCA
Organism: Bradyrhizobium sp. U531; assembly: GCF_051710265.1. Taxonomy (NCBI): domain Bacteria; kingdom Pseudomonadati; phylum Pseudomonadota; class Alphaproteobacteria; order Hyphomicrobiales; family Nitrobacteraceae; genus Bradyrhizobium; species Bradyrhizobium sp. U531. The sequence continues at coordinate 141,835 of NZ_JASVEN010000002.1, read as the reverse complement.
AGGCCGAGCAGGCTCATGCCGCGGCGACCGAGAAGGCGAAGCAGGCCGAGGCCGAGCGTGATCGTCTCGCCGCGCTCGGCGCGCAGAAGGACGCGCAGGCCAAAGCCGCGGCCGATGCGAAGGCCGCCGAGCAGGCGCAGCTTGCCGCGCAGAAGGCCAAGGAGCAGGCGCAGCAGCAGGCGGCTGCCGCCGAGCAGCAGCGTGTCAATCTTGCCGCGGCGGCACCGAGCGCCGCGCCGGCCAGCACGGCGAGCCCTGCTGGCACCAACGTCGCCTCGCTGACACCGGCGGCCGCCCCGGCGGATCTCAGCCGCTCGGTGCAGACCGAGCTTGGCCGCGTCGGCTGCTTCTCCGGCTCTGCCGACGGCAACTGGAATACGTCCTCGCAGCGGTCGCTCTCGCAGTTCAACCGCTATGCCGGCACCAAGCTCGACGTGAAGGTTGCGAGCTCCGATGCGCTGGATGCGGTCAAGGCCAAGCCGGCGCGCGTCTGCCCGCTGGTCTGCGAGCACGGCTTCAAGGTTGACGGCGACAAATGCACCAAGATCGTCTGCGGTGAAGGCTATGCGCTGGATGACGACAATGATTGCGTGAAGCAGCGCGCGGCCAAGCCGGCCAAGCCTGCAACGGTGAAGCGTAACGACGACGAAGAACGTCCCACCCGGCAGCGTCGTCAGGCCGGCGGGGGCGGCGCTGCTGCTGGTGCGGGCGCAGCGGGTGGCTATGGTGCCGCGGCCGGCATCGCTGCCGGCGCCAGCCGCGCCGGTGGTGGAGGACAGGTCTTCTGCAACAGCACCGGCTGCCGTCAGGTCAGCCGTGGCTGCCACCTCGAATATCGCGGCGGTGGCGGCCCCGCCAACGACGCCAACGCCGAGATCTGTCATTGAGGGCGTGTGTCGTCACTGCCTCGTGCGCCATTGCGCACGGGGCGCAGGGACGACAGATCAGCTTGAGATCGCGCTCGCGGCGATGTTGACCGTCAGCGCCAGCAGGGCCGTGTTGTAGATGAAGGACACGATGCCGTGCGCGGTGGCGGTGCGGCGGATGGTCTTGCCGGTGATGCCGACATCGGAGACCTGCGCGGTCATGCCGATCACGAACGAGAAGTAGACGAAATCCCAATAGTCGGCGTGGTCTTCCTTGTCGCCGCTCGGGAATTGCAGGCCGCCCGGCTTGGTGCCGCGATAATAGTCATGCGCGTAATGCAGCGCGAAGGTCGTGTGAACCGCGGCCCATGACAGCGCGATCGTGGAGATCGCGATGGTCAGCTCCTGGACCCCGCGATGTGGCGTGCCGAGTTCGGAGACGATCGCCGCGATGCTGGCGAAGGCGCCGGTCGCCGTCACCAGCAGGATCACGAAGCGGCCATCGTCCTGCATCGCCGCTGCGCGGCGGATGTGCTGGTGGTCGTTGCACAGCATCATCGCATAGACCAGCACGAGATAGACCGCGATCAGGGCATCCCAGCCGAACAGCAGTCGCGTCACCAGCCTGTACGAGCCCGGCAGCAGCAGGCTGACCAGGATGCCGGCCGCAATCGCAATGAAGGTCCGCGGCCGTGCATAGATCAGCCGCACCGGCCGCGACATCTGGCGGAAGCGGGCGAGGGCGGGGTCTTCTTTGCTGTTGGCCATGACGGTGACGGCTCTCTCACTTCTTGCAGCGGCGGCAGTCTGCTCCCTCGCCCCGCCTGCGGGGAGAGGGGTGGGGTAGCCTCCGCGACGACGGTGAGAGTTGGACGCGCGGAGAGTCCCCCTCACCCGATATTCAAGCTGCGCTTGAATATCGACCTCTCCCCGCAAGCGGGGCGAGGTGAAGTACCTCGCGTCAGCTCTTCCGCTCGGCGACGAAGCGCGCGGCGGCCTGCAGCACGGCGGCGCGATCGCCGAAGATCGAGACGGCGCTGTCGGCACGCGCGAGCAGGTCGCGCACGCGTTGCTTGGCGCCTTCGATGCCGAGCTGGGTAACGAAGGTGGTCTTGCCGAGGACGGCATCGGCGCCGGCCGGCTTGCCGAGCGCGGCGGCATCGCCTTCGACGTCGAGCAAATCGTCCGCGATCTGGAAGGCTTCACCGAGCGCGCGGCCGTAATCGTCGAGGGCCTGATATTCTTTCTGCGAGGCCTGGCCGAGGATCGCGCCGGCGATGCAGCCGTAGCGCAGCAGCGCGCCGGTCTTCATCTGCTGAATGCGGGCGACATCGATCGGCTCGTTGCCGCCGAAGCGGCCTTCGCCGGCGAGGTCGAGAATCTGGCCGCCGACCATGCCGCCGATGCCGGCGCAGCGCGCCAGCGCGCGCGTCAGCAGCAGGCGCACATTGGCGTCGCGGTGGATCTCGTCGCGGGTGACGATGTCGAAGGCGAGCGTCAGCAGCCCGTCGCCGGCGAGGATCGCGGTCGCGTCATCGGTCTGCTTGTGCAGGGTGGGGCGGCCGCGGCGCAAATCGGAATTGTCCATCGCCGGCAGATCGTCGTGGATCAGCGAATAGCAGTGGATGCATTCGAGCGCAGCGCCGACGAGCAGGGCCGCTTCGCGGGGCACGCTGAACACGGCGGCGCTCTCCACCACAAGGAACGGCCGCAAACGCTTGCCGCCATTCAGGCTCGAATAGCGCATTGCGTCCATCAGTCGCTTGGGCCGGGCGATCTCATCGTGCAGGATGTCGTCCGACAGCAGGCGCCCGAGCAGGGCTTCGGTGTCATCAGCGGTCTTGTCCAGACGTTTGGCGAAATCGGACGGGGACGTGCCGGTCATCAAGAAGGGCTCCAGAACTAAAATTCGGCGGGACAATCCTTTATGAGCCCGCCCCAGTCAATCGTTTGGAAGGCCTAAAAAGTGCTGGAAAAGGCCCGAATTATCACAGACTTAATGGTGGTATCCGTGGCCGCTTCTCGTTCCATGCCGGAAAGGTCGATTTGCGCATCGTCAAAATCCTGCTCGTCGCGCTCGCGGTCGTCATTCTCGCGCCCTATGTGATCGCGCCGTTCTACCGCACCGGCCATCCGGTTTCGACGCTGATGCTATGGCGCTCGCTTCGCGGCACGCCGATGCAGCGGGAATGGATCGATCTGGCTGACATGTCGCCCTATCTGCCACGCTCGGTGGTGGCGGCCGAGGATGCCCATTTCTGCAAGCATCACGGCATCGATTGGGGTGCGCTGCGCGAAGCGATCGACGACGCCAGGGAGGACGGCACCGCCTTCCGGGGTGCCTCCACCATCACCCAGCAGGTCGCGAAAAACCTGTTCCTATGGCAGGGCCGGGATTTCGTCCGCAAGGCGCTCGAATTCCCGCTGGCGCTCTGGATCGACCTGGTGCTGCCCAAGCCGCGGATCCTGGAGATTTACCTCAACATCGCCGAGTTCGGTCCGCAGGGCCAGTTTGGCGTCGAGGCCGGCAGCGCCCATGCGTTCGGCAAGTCGGCCGAGGACCTTTCACCCCGGGAGGCGGCCCTTCTGGCCTCGATCCTGCCGAATCCGGTCAAACGCAGCGCCAAAACCCCCGGCCCGGGTGTCCGGCGGCTGGCGGCCACCTATATGGCGCGGGGGCAGGCGAGCTCGCTTGCGACCTGCTGGCGGGAAAATCGCTGATTTTGAGCCCGTTCCGGGCGCATTTTCCGGTCCAGAACCCTAGCTTTACGGCCGGCCTTCCTCTATAAGCCCGGCCTTGATCGGCATTTCGCTCGCCCCGTTGGGGTGCTGAGCCGTCCCCCGGACGATGCCCTGATGAACACCAATCCCTAGAGGATACTGAAATGGCCGTTCCGAGAAGAAAAACCTCGCCGTCGCGTCGTGGCATGCGCCGCTCGGCAGACGCCATCAAGAAGCCGACCTATGTGGAAGACAAGGACTCCGGCGAGCTCCGTCGTCCGCATCATCTCGACCTCAAGACCGGCATGTATAAGGGCCGTCAGGTCCTGAAGAAGAAAGAGTCCTGAGCCCAGGACCTTTCTTCGGGCAGGGTGATTTCGCCTGCCTGAATTCGGCCACCCTGTGAGATATGACAGTGACGGCGGCGGAGCCAATGCTTCGCCGCCGCATTGTCCTGTATGGATATCTTGATCGAGAAGGCATTTCGCCGATGGTCGGTTTCCCGCTGCTTTTGATTCCGCTCGCGGTCTACAACATCATCGCCTTCCTGATGCCCAGCGTGTCCTTCACGGACGTGCTGTTCAAGGTGCCGATGATGTCAGGCGAGGCCTGGCCGGTCACGCTTGCCGACGTGATGCTGGCCCTCGGCGTCGTGCTGCTGCTGCTCGAAGTGGTCAAGGGCGCGCGGCCCGGCTCGAAATTCCTGATGGATCATCTGCTGTCGCTGATCGTGTTCGGCGCCGCCGCGGCCGAATTCGTGATGTGGCCCAAATTCGGCAACTCCACCTATTTTCTGCTGGTGCTGCTCGCGATGGCCGATTTCCTCGGCGGCATTGCCCAGCGCACGCGCCGTCGCGTCACCTATGTCGCCGAGACGACGGTGCCGGCGCCGCGCAAGGCCAAGCGCCAGGCGGAAGCTCCGGCGGAGGACGAGGTCGTCGAACGCAAGTTCGAGCCGGTGGTTGCGCCGCAGCCGACGCCGGTCGAGCCTCCCGCAACCTCGGCGCAATCCGTCGCGGAATCGGTCCTGATGGATCATCCTGCGCCGAAGCCGGTGCAGAGCCCGGCCTCGCCGGAAATTCCCTCGCCGCAGCTTCAGCCGGGCAACGGCACGCCGCCGTCGTCCGAGACTCCGCCGCGCTGATCAGCTTTCAGGCGACCTGCCGCGTCCGCGCGCTGACGCTTTGCAGCGGGCGCTTGCCATAGGCCATCAGCGCATCCTCGGACGAGGCGCGGCGCAGCCGGCTCGTCTGCGGCATGTGCTCGGCATTGGCGATCAACTGCGTGACGAAGCTGGAATCGGGACGCGGCAGCGGCGCCTTGCTGACCAAGCGCAAGGTCGGCACCAGCGGCACGAGGGCCGTGCCGGCTTGCCGCTCCGTTTCTTCCAATTCATCTGCATTTACCATCGCAACACCGTTCATCTGCTCGAACTGGCGCGTTTTGGGACATTGGCGCCGGTGCATGTGATGGTCTCGCAAGGCCTATGCCGACCGAGCCTAATCGTTCCCACGCGTCTCGGGAACGTGGTTTCCAAATTGTTTATGAACTTTGCCTAGGGTCGAGGGCGAATCTGGCCGTATCCTGTGCCGACTCAGGACTCCCACGCTGTCCCGAAACGAGGCGATTTTGACCCCTGCATTGCCGCAAGCCTCCGACATTCTGGCCGCGCTCGGTCAGGCCGTGTTCGCCTGGGACATCGCCAGCGACGCCATTGTCTGGGGCGACCAGGCCGCCAGCGTCTTCCCGGGCATCCCCGCCGAGCGGCTGGCGACCGGCGCCGAATTCGCCAAGCTGATCGAGCCCTCGCCATCGCTGCGCACCGCCGCGCTGGCGCAGACCTATGCCGTGCATGGCGCCGACGGTACGCCCTACCGCGTCGAGTACGGCGTCCGCATGAGCGCCGGCGATCCCGTGATCTGGATCGAGGAGACCGGCCGCTGGTTCGCCGGTCCCGACGGCCGCCCCACGCGCGCGATCGGCTCGGTTCGCATCAACAATGAGCGCCATGCCCGCGACGAGGAGCTGACCAAGCTCGCCCGGCTCGATCCGCTGACCGGCGAGCTCAACCGCTCTCACCTGATCGCGGCGCTGGCCGAGGCGATCGAGGAGACCACCCGTTTCCGCTCGACGGCGGCCTTCATGCTGGTCGGCATCGACCATCTCGCTCGCGTCAACGACGCCTTCGGATTCGATGTCGCCGACGCCGTGATCCTCGACATCGCCAAGCGCATCCGCGCGCGCCTGCGCGGCGGCGACGTGCTCGGACGCTTTTCCGGCAACAAGTTCGGCCTGATCCTGAAGAACTGCACCGTCGACGACATGAACGTCGCCGCCGAGCGCTTTCTTACCGGCATCCGCGACGAGGTGGTGCCGACCAAATCCGGACCGGTCTCTGTTACGGCCTCGATCGGCGCAGTCAGCCTGCCGCGCTACGCCCGCAACACCGACGAAGCCGTCAACCGCGCCCATGAGACGCTGGACGCCGCCAAGCGCCGCCGCGCCGGCTCGTTCGCGGCCTGGCGCCCGGATGCCGCGCGCGATGCGCAGCGCCGCGTCAACATCCGCGTCACCGACGAGATCGTCACCGCGCTGAATGAGCGCCGCATCAAGCTTGCCTATGAGCCGGTGGTGTCCGCCGCCTCGCGCGAGCGCGCTTTCCATGAGTGCCTGGTGCGGATGGACCAGGGCGACGGCCAGGTGCTGCTCGCGCCCGACATCGTTCCGGTCGCCGAACGTCTCGGCCTCATTCGCCTGGTCGACCATCGCGTGCTCGAGCTCGTGGTTGCCGAGCTTGCGGCTGCGCCGGACATCTGTCTCAGCCTCAACATCTCGCCCGATACGACTATGGACCCGGACTGGTGGGCGGGAATCGAATCGCTGATGCAGGCTCATCCCGGCGTCGCCGAGCGGCTGATCGTCGAGATCACCGAGACGGTCGCGATCCAGGACATCGACGACGTCCGTGCTTTCGTCAGCCGTCTCAAGCATTTCGGCAGCCGCATCGCCATCGACGATTTCGGCGCCGGCTACACCTCGTTCCGCAACCTGCGCAAGCTCGGCGTGGATATCGTGAAGATCGACGGCGCCTTCGTGCAGAACATCACCCGTTCAGCCGACGACCGCGCCTTCGTGCAGACCCTGATCGACCTCGCCCGCCGCCTTGACATCAAGACGGTGGCCGAATGGGTGCAGGACGAGGAAGCCGCCGGCATGCTCCGCGAATGGGGCTGCGACTACATCCAGGGCCGCCTGATCGGGCTTGCATCGGCCGAGCGCCCGTGGGGTGCTCCGCCGGAGAATGCGCTGCCTGCGGCGAGCTGAGGTATCGTAGGGTGGGCAAAGCGAAGCGTGCCCACGACCTCTCTCGAATTCAAGCAGATCGTGGGCACGGCGCTTTGCGTCTTTGCCCACCCTACAAGTTCACGCTCCCTCGTCCAGCGCCACCAACTCTCGCTTCCTGCGCAGCGCCGGCAGCATCGGCGCGATCAGCAGCACCAGGGCAAACGCGAGGCACACCGCCGAGATCGGTCGCTGCACGAAGGTCCAGAGATCGCCCTGCGACAGGATCAGCGACTTGCGCAAATTGTTCTCCATCATCGGTCCCAGCACGAAGGCCAGCACCAGCGGTGCCGGCTCGTAGCCGAGCTTGCGCATGAAATAGCCGATGATGCCGAACGCGATCATCACATAGACGTCGAATACGTTGTTGCTGGAGCAGTAGACGCCGAGGATCGTGAACAGGATGATCAGCGGGAACAGGATATTGTAGGGCAGCTTGAGCAGCTGCACCCACATCCCGATCATCGGCAGGTTCAGGATCAGCAGCATGACGTTGCCGATATACATGCTGGCGACGATGCCCCAGAACAGGCTGGGGTTCTGCGTGATCAGCAACGGTCCCGGTTGCAGGCCGTGAATGACGAAGGCGCCGAGCAGCAGCGCCATCACCACATTCGGCGGGATGCCGAGCGTCATCAGCGGAATGAAGGCGCCGCCCGCCGCGGCGTTGTTCGCCGATTCCGGCCCCGCGACGCCTTCGATCGCGCCATGGCCGAAGCGTTCGGGCGTCTTCGACAGCCGCTTCTCCAGGGCGTAGGAAGCAAAGGACGCCACCACCGCGCCGCCGCCCGGCAGGATACCGAGGAAGAAGCCGAGGAGGGTACCGCGACCGACCGGACCTGCGCTCGCCTTCCAGTCCTCCCTGGTCGGCAGCAGATGGGTGATCCTGGTGTTGATGATGTCGCGCTTGATCGCCTGCTCGGTGTTGAGCAGCACCTCCGCCACGCCGAACAGGCCCATCACGACGGGCACGAGCCCGATACCGTCGATCAGCTCCATGCGGCCGAAGGTCAGGCGCGGCTGCGCGGTGATGCTGTCGAGCCCGATCAGTCCGAGCACGACGCCGATGCAAGCCATCAGCAGCGCCTTCGGCATCGAGCCCTGCGTCAGGAAGGTGAGGACCACGAGGCCAAGCACCATCAGGCTGAAATACTCGGCCGGGCCGAATGCGATGGCGACGCTGGCAAGCTTCGGCGCGACCAGCATCAGGGCGATCAGCGCGAACGTGCCGGCAATGAAGGAGCCGAAGGCGGAGATGCCGAGCGCGGGGCCCGCGCGGCCCTGCTTCGCCATCTGGTGGCCGTCGATGCAGGTGACGACGGACGCCGCTTCGCCGGGGATATTGACCAGGATCGAGGTGGTCGATCCCCCATACATCGAGCCGTAATAGATGCCGGCCATCATGATGATGCCGGATTCCGGCGTGCCCGACAGCGTCACCGGCAGCAGCAGCGACATCGCCGAGATCGGCCCGATGCCCGGGAGCACGCCGACCAGCGTGCCGATGAAGACGCCGATGAAGCAATAGAGCAGGTTGACCGGCAGCAGTGCGACGCCGAAGCCGTGCGCGACGTTGAGAAGCGTATCCATGGCTCAACCGATCCCGAACAGGCCCGAGGGCAGCTGGATCAACAGCAGCCGCTTGAGCACCCACCACATGCCCGAGGGCACCAGCACGGCGATCGGAATCGCCAGCGTCCAGCGCACGGGATCGATCAGCCGCAGGAGCAGCAGCATCAGGGGAATCGACGACAGCAGGAAGCCGAGCGGCTCCAGCGCGACGGAGAACGCCACGAGACAGGCGATCAGCAGCAGCGGCTTGCTCCAGCGCACGTTCTCCCAGCGCGAGGCCAGCGTCGGGCCGCCATCGGTGACCGCCGCGACGATGATAGCGCCCGCGAAGACGCACATCAGGATGCCCGTGTAGAACAGCACGTAGCCGGAGCCGGGATCGTTGATGGTGCCGAGCTTGAGCTTCATGCCCGACCAGATCACGAAGGCACCGAGCGCAAGCCCTATCAGCCCGCCCCAGAGTTCGGAATTGTTGAGGCGGAGTTTGACGTTGGTTTGGCTGGTCATGTGAGACACCCCTCGACCACCGTCACCCCCTGAGGTGGCCGCTTCTTCAGCGGCCCTCGAAGGGCGGCGGTGCCCCGATCCATCCTTCGAGGCGAGCCGCAAGCGCGGCTCGCACCTCAGGATGACGTCAGCATGTGTGGCAGAAAACTCTACTTCTTCGCGAGCCCGAGCGTCTCGATCACCTTGCGCTCGGACTCCGTGACCTCGACGACGAACTTCTTGTAGTCCTCGGTGTTCTTGTAGTTCGGCACCATGTCGTATTTGGCGAGCGTAGCCACGACGGCGGGGTCGTCGACGGCCTTCTTGAAGGCATCGTGCAGCTTGGCGACGATCTTGGGATCGAGGCCCTTCGGGCCGGCGATGCCGAACGGGGAATCGTAGACCATGGGATAGCCGAGCTCCTTCAGCGTCGGCACATCGGGATAATTCGGCGAGCGCGAGCCGGTCCACACCATCAACAGGCGGAGCTTGCCGGCGTCGACCAACGGTCGCCATCCCGTCGAATCTGCCTGAAGCATGGTGTGCTGTCCCAGCACGGCAGCATTGGTCTCGGCGCCACCTTTGAAAGGCACTTGGGTCAGCTTGATGCCGGACATCCCGGCGATCTGCTCCATGCCGATATGCAGCGAAGTGCCGGCACCCGGCGTGGCATAGGTCACCTTGCCCGGGTTCGCCTTGGCGAAGTCCACCACGTCCTTCCAGGTCTTGAACTGCGACTCCGCGCTCGTGGTCACGCCGAAAGTGTAGCCGGTGAGATGGACGATGTAGGTGAAGTCCTTGGCCGGATCCCACGAGACCTCCTGCATCAGGGGCAGGCGGAACACCGTGATCGGAATCTGCGAGATGGTGTAGCCGTCCGGCTTCGCGGCGGCCGCCATGGTCGCCGGTCCCACCGTGCCGCCGCCGCCGGCCTTGTTGTCGATCACGATCGGCTGCCCCAGCAGCTTCGAGGCGCTGTCGGCGATGGCGCGCATCGAGATGTCGGTCGATCCGCCGGCCGGCCACGGCACGATCAGCGTGATCGGCTTGCTGGGATAGTCCTGCGCACCGGCAGTCGTCGAGAGCAGCGCGCCCGTGACGGCCATCGCCGCAAATGCGATCGTCTTCAGCCCATGTCGCGACATCGGAATTCCTCCCTCTGGGCCTCTTTGCGGCCGCCGTTCTTCGTTCTTGTGAGAGGATTGTTCCCGAAATCGAGGGAGAAGAAAAGCGCGTTGCGCGCTCCGTGAGCGGCGACCGGCGCGGCAATCCCGGCAGAACCGCGGGATGCGACAATTGGTCGTTTTGTCGTGTGCCGAGAGGCGGAATTTTGCGGGAGCCGAAGCCGTCAGGCCACGCGCCGGACCATGCTCAGCGTCTCGATGGTGCGGCCGACCTCGGCCGCGGGGCAGGGCTTGCCGAAATAATAGCCCTGCACGGCCGTGCAGCCGCATTCGCGGACGAAGTCGAGCTGCTCCTCGGTCTCGACGCCCTCGGCCGTCGTCTCGACGCCGAGCACGGAACCGAGGCTCGCGATGGTGCGGACGATCGCAACGCTCTCCGGGCTTTCGCCGAGCGTGCCGACGAAGGAGCGATCGATCTTGATGCGGTCGAACGGAAACTTGCGCAAATAGCTCAGCGAGGAATAGCCGACGCCGAAATCGTCGAGGCTGACGCGGACTCCCAGGGAGCGGAGCTGGTGCAGGATTTCGATCGTCGCCTCGCTGTCGTCGAGCAGCGCGGTCTCGGTGACCTCGAGCTCGAGCCGTTGCGGCGGCAGGCCGGCTTCGGCAAGGGCGCTCGTGACCATCGCCACCAGGCCGCGCGAACGGAACTGCACCGGCGACAGGTTCACCGCCACGGCGACACCGGGCCAGGTCGCGGCCGTCGCACATGCGCTGCGCAAGACCCATTCGCCGATCGGTACGATCAAGCCGTTCTCTTCCGCGATCGGAATGAACTCGGCCGGCGAAACGAAGCCGCGCGAGGGATGCTTCCAGCGCAGCAGCGCCTCGAAGCCGGTGAGCTCGGATGAATCGAGCCGCACCTGCGGCTGGAACACCAGGTGGAATTCGCGTGCTTCCAGCGCGCCGCGCAGATCCTGCTCCAGCGCGTGCCTCGAGCGCGCCTCCTCTTCCATCTCGGGCTCGAACAGCTGGTAGGCGCCGCGGCCCTTGGCCTTGGCCTGGTACAGCGCGAGGTCGGCGCATTTCATCAGTTCGTCGGCATCGAGCCCGTGGTCGGGCGCGATGGCGATGCCGACGGACGCGCCGACATGGATCGACTGGCTCTCCAGGGGCGGCGGATGGCCGATGATCTCGATCAGGCGGCGAGCGAGCTTCTCCGCCGATTGCGGCTGCGGTCCGCGCTGCAGGACGGCGAATTCATCGCCGCCGAGGCGCGCGACGGTGTCGTGCTCGCCGACATTTTCTTTCAGCCGCGCTGCGACCCAACGCAGCAGGCGGTCGCCCGCGGCGTGGCCGAGGCGGTCGTTGACCGTCTTGAAATTGTCGAGGTCGAAGCACAGCACCGCCATCGCGCCGCCGGCGATCGCGACCTGGTTGAGGCCCTCGCTCATCTTCTCACGGAACAGCGTGCGATTGGGCAGGTCGGTCAGCGAATCGTGCCGCGCCATGTGGGCCACGCGGGCCTGGGCCTTGTGACGCTCGGTGACGTCCTCGTAAGTGACGACCCAGCCGCCTTGCTCCATGCGCTTGTGATTGAGCTTGATGATGCGGCCGTCGTTCAGGTGCCGATGCAGCGTGTGTTCGCCCTCGCGCAGCCGTTCGACATAGTCGGCATAGAGCCTGGCGCCGGTCGTGTTCGGGTGGATGCCGAGCTCGCAGCTGTGCTCCATGATCTCGCGCATCGAGACGCCGGGCTTTACGATATCCGGCGACAGGCCGTACATCTCGATGTAGCGGCGGTTGCAGACGATCACGCGCAAGCTCGAATCGAGCATGCACAGGCCCTGGCTCATGTTGTTCAGCGCGGCGTCGAAGCGGCGATACTGCTCGCTGAGCTCCTCGATCGCGTGCTCCCGCTCGGTAATGTCCTCGTAGGTGGCGACGAAGCCACCCTCGGGCAATGCGCAGTATCGCACCGAGATCACGGTGTTGTTCGACATGCTCCGCCGCATCGGCGAGCAATCGCGGCTCGCGATCCGCGCGCGGGCGGCTTCGAGGATCTGCTGCGGACTGTACTGCGAAGCGAACGCGCCGTTCACCATCGATCGCTCGATCAGATCGGCGAGATGCGTGCCGGGCCGGGTCTCCTCTTGCGACAGCCGGTAGATCGTGCGGTAAGTGGTGTTGCAGACGCGCAGGCGCATGTCGCTGTCGTAGAAGGCGAGCCCATGCGCCATGTTCTCCAGCGCGGCATCGAGGATGAAGTTCTGCTGCCTCAGCGTTTCCTCGTATTGCAGCCGCTCCGTGACGTCCTCGTGCACGGTCACCCAGCCGCCGTCGGGCAGGAAGCGGGAGACGGTCTGCACCATGCGGCCGTCGTAACGCATCACCAGCAGGGATTTCGCCCGTCTGGTGCGCACGTCCTCCAGTCTGGCATCATGGAATTCGTCGGCCGGCATGCCCGGCAAATTGCCGCGCTCCACCCAATGGTCGAGCACCGTGCGATGCGGGGCCCCCGGTTTCACGATCTCGGAATCGAGGTTGTAGAGATTCAGGAAACGATCGTTGCAGACGACGACGCGGCTGTGGGCGTCGTACATGATGAGGCCGTGCGACATGTTGGAGAGCGCGTGATGGCTGCGCTCGGTCTGCACGCGCAATTCCGCTTCGAGCCGGGCGAGGCGGGTGACATCGTCGCAGATCGTCATCCAGCCGCCGCCGGGAAGCGGCTTCAGCTCGAGCGACATGACGAGGCCGGTGGCGAGGTGCTGCTCGGTGCGGAACGGCTTTCCCCCTGATATCTGCGCGATCCGCGCCGAATAGAGCGCGTCGAGCTCGCTTTCCGGAAAATTGCCACGCCCGGCGCTGTGCGCGAGCACCTCGCGGTAGCTGGTGCCGACCCGCACGACATCGGCCGACATGCCGAACAGCGACAGATAGCGTTGGTTAACCAGCACGATCCTGTTGTCGGCATCGTAGACGCAGACGCCCTGCTCCATGTGGTCGAGCGCAAGCTGGCTCAGCGCGACCAGGGCTTCCGGGCCCTGCTCGCGGCGTGCACCAAGCTCGTTGTCGCGGGTCGACATCATGGGATCGGCGGGATCTCGGCGAGCAATAGACTTAACGCAACCTAATTCAGCCGCCGAGGGTAACGAAGAGGCGGGAAAATTCCCTTAAGCGCAGTAGTTTACGGAGGGTGACCGGCGATGGGGAGCGAGGTCGCAAACGGCCGGCCATCAAGGCGATAGCCCGTAGCCCGGATGAGCGTAGCGATATCCGGGGTCGCCGCTCCCGCATGTCGCTGCGCTCATGCGGGCTACAGGGGTAAGCTCTGCCCTACGGCCCGTACAGCACCAGTTCCGTATCCGTGAGATCGCCGAGCTGCGGACGGTGCGGTCCCTTGAAATATTTGCGGCCGCGGCGTTCGGTATAAATACCGAGAAGGCCGGGAATGGGCCCATTGGTGTCGATCGCCACCGCGATCTTGCCGAGTCGCAGCAGCAGCCGGCCGATGCGGCCCGCGCAGTCCGCGTATTCCGCAGCGTTGCGGCAATAGATCAGCTTCATGGCCGGGGGGGCGATGAAGCCGCGGCGGATGCGCACCGGTTGCAGGATGAAGGGAAATGCGCCCTTCGGCGTGCGGCAGACCAGGCTGAGGCAGTTGTACCGCGCATGTCGTATCAGCAGCTCGGTCTCGGATTCCGAAAGCCCCTCGATGGTCTTGGCGTGGGGCGAGATGACCTCGATCTCGCTCCAGCGCGGCACCCGCGACAGCGCGGGCACCGAGAAGAAGATGCCGCGGCAATAGGCACGAAAGCCCTGGGTCTCGATGATCGGCCAGGTCCAGGGTGCCGGACTGATGTTGAAGTAGGTCACGTCCTTGTGCCGCTGCGCGATCTTGGTCAGCAGCGGAGCGTAGTTGCGGTAGGCTGGATCGACATACCAGCTCGACAGATTGCACTGAATGGCGGTCTCCTCGCCATTCTTGCGGGCGGTGTAGATCAGCAGCAGCACGCCGACCGGCGTGCCTTCGTTCTCGAGCATGTAGCCGAAGCGCGGATAGCCCTCCGGGACGGACCGGAACGCCTGTCGGCGTAGGCCCTGGATCCAATAGTTGCGCGAGCGGCCGACGAAGCCGCGCGTCAGCAAGTCCGCGATCGCTTCCGCGTCGGACTCGGTGATTTCGCGGCATCGGACCTTGGTGTGGATCACGCTCGTCTTACCCGTGGAAATGACAGGCCTCGTCTCGTTAGCGCCAGCCTTCGACATGTGCATCCGCCGTGACCTGCGGCTGCAGGCCCAGGATGTCCCGGACCTTGGCGGGCCAGGCGGAAAGGTCGGTGCCATGGGTATGGAACATGGCGACGGCGAGGCGGTCCATGCCGAAGGCGACGCAGCCCGTGTGCGCCGGCTCGCCATTGATGTCCTGGATGCCCCAGGTCGTGCCGAAATGCTCGCGGTGATAGTTGAAGCTCATGCACGCGGTCGGCTGCTCTTCGGAGCGCAGCGGAATGAGAAGCTCGAACTTGAGCTGCTGCTGCTTCTGGCTCACCGCCTTCATCTGGCCGACGCGGCCGAAGAACGGATCGCTGGCATAGTCGACACGGAAGGTGAGGCCGAGATCGGTCGCGATGTTCTGCGCGCGCACCATCCAGCGGTCGCGGAAATCGGAGACGTCGTCGGCCGTGCCGATGCAGACATATTCGCGCATCCGGAACGATTGCAGCCGGTCGAGATGCTTCGACGGCTCGCGGCGGAAGCAGTCGGCGGCGACGTCGAAGCGTAGGCCGCCCTTCGGCAGCTGGCCGCGGCTCGCGGCGATCGGATAGACCGGATAGCAGGCGGCCGGCGACAGCACAAGGTCGGCGGGCGACAGTGAACTGGTCCAGTCGCCGCCGGCATCGAAGCGGCTCACCGCGGCGTTGATTTCGCGTTCGGTGCCGTGCAGGCCGCAGACGCAGCCGAGCAGGTTCGGAAAGCTCTTGAGATAGCCGGATTTCTCCAGCTGCGCCCGGCTCATCACCGGCGGGAAGCGCATCATCTCGGTGCCGGCCTCGCGATGGCCGGTGATCAGGGTGGCGAGCTTCTCGACGACGCCTTCATAGAGCGCGGTGCGGGCATAGACGCCGTCGGCGCCCATGCGGTGAAACAGCTTGTCGGCGAGATGGTCGAGCGGGTCGATCATCTGCGGGGCGGTCGCGGGCGATTCGGGAAGGACGGCAATGGTCATGGGGCGATGTCCTGCTATTCTCAAAATTGTTCTTGTTGGTTCAGTCGCAAAGCACTTAGTCGCGAAGGCTCGACGGCACGCCGCTCATCAGCGTCGATGTCGCGGCATTGGCCAGAATGCGGTCGTTGTTGATCATGATCGGGGACGACAGCACGTCGCGCAGATGCCGGCCCATGGTGAACTCGCCGTCGTTGCGGTAGCCGGAGAGGCCGGCAGTGCGCATCGCATGCATCACGGTCTCGACCGCGAGCTCGGAGGCCTGGACCTTCAGAAGCGTGATCGAGGACTGGAAGTCGAGCGAGGCGAGTGCGCGCTCATCATGCTCGGCGCGGGCAAAGGCATCGATGTTGGCGGACAACAGCGCACGCAGTTTCGCCAGCGACATCTTGGCGGCGGTGAAATGGGCCGCGGCCGGCGGCATCTGGCCGCCGGAGCTGCGGGCCGCCTTGCGGATGAAGGCCTGCGCGCGGGTCACGGCAGCGGCGGCGATGCCGGCCCAGGCCGACGACCAGCACAGATGCGCGAACGGCGTCATGGTCTGGGCGTGGATCTTGTCATAGGATTCCGGGAAGACGCGGTCGGCGGGGCAGTCGACCTTCAGCTCGAAGCCGGTCGAGCAGGTGCCGCGCATGCCGAGCGTTTCCCAGCCCAGCGTCCGCTTCAGCGAGTAATCGTCCTTGGCGAGCGCCAGCAGCACCTGGTCGGAGGCGGCGGCTTCGGTGGCGCGGCGGGCGATGGTGACGAGACCGTCAGCCTCGGCGCCATAGGAGATCACGGTGGCGTCGCGCACCAGCGAGACGGTGTCGCCGGCGTGATCGACGGCTGCCGCGCTGGCGCGGATGTTGCCGCCGTTCTGGCCTTCGGTGGTGGAGGAGGCGAGCAGCCACTGGTCGCGGGCGACCCGGCGCATCATGGTCTCCATCCAGGGAATGCCGTGACCGTGCCTGATGACGCAGGCGACCTTGGTCTGGTGCATCGCGTAGATCATCGCGGTCGAGGCGCAGGCGCGTCCGAGCGTGTAGCAGATGTCGGTGACGTCGTAGATGGAGGCGCCGAAGCCGCCGAACTCGACCGGGATCATCACGCCGAGCAGCTTCTGCTCGCGGGCGACCTCGAAAGCCTTGTGCGGGAAACGGGCGTCGCGATCGACGGCGTCGGCGTCGGCTGCCGCGGCAGCTGCGGTCCGTGCGGCACGCTCGATCAGGGAGGGGCCCTGTTCGAGGAAGCTCGTCTGCGTTTCGTCGACAGTGAGGACTGCGTCACGCACGTTCATACTCGTCCGCCTCCGGTTTGCCGTTCGAGATCGCCGGCATCATTCGCGACGCCGCTGAAAGCGATCTTCCGGTCATCTTTGCTTGGGAAAGGAGGCTACGGATTTAATTCAAATTCGTCGATGAAATAGAGGGTAAACAAAGTCCAATTCCGAACGAACAGTTAAGGTCCGGTTGTTTGCATCCGCCGATTTTCAGGCATCGCGTTAGGATTCTGGAAGAACCCTGAAATCCAGACAATCTGAGTCATCGTTTACTAACAAACGCGAAGTATTGATGCCGCCCATTGCGGGACCGGCAGGCTGTGCCCATCCTAGGTGGAAGCCGGCCCGACCTTTGACAGACAGGAATTTGCCGATGCAAGCCTTTGATACCGAATTGCGCAATCGCGTCATCAAGCTGGTGAAGGGCATCCTCGAGCAGAATTCGCTCAGCGCGGACATCACGCCACAGGCCAAGCTGGTCGACGCTGGTCTGACCTCGATGGACATGGTCAATCTGATGCTCGGCGTCGAGGCCGAGTTCGACTTCACCATTCCCCAGTCCGAGATCACACCGGAGAATTTCCAGTCGGTCGAGACGCTGGAGCGGATGGTCGCGACCCAGCTGCAGCTGGCGAACGCGGCTTAACCGCGGGGACGCTGCTTTCTCCCCGGTGTCGTCCCTGCGCACGCAGGGACCCATACCGCGGAATCCATCGATCTTTGACGGTCGCCGTACCGAACTAGCAGCCTTCGCCAAACCACGGCCTGTGGTTATGGGTCCCTGCGTTCGCAGGGACAACACCGAGAGTGTGGCGACCGCTTCCGCCCCTCACAGCCCCGGCACCACCACCCCACCCCCGTTTCAAAACGGCCGCAAAACTGGCATAGCTTAACCATGTCGCACGTGGCGGACAGGGTGGAGCAGGCATGACGCAGGCGGTATTGGGCATCATCGGCGGCTCGGGCATCTATGACCTGCCGGGTCTCGAGGGTGCGCGCGAAGAGGTGATCAGGAGCCCGTGGGGCGAGCCGTCGGCGCCCGTGCGGCGTGGCACCATCGCCGGCCTGCCGATCGTGTTCCTGCCGCGGCACGACAAGGGCCACCGTCTGTCGCCCTCCGACATCAACTACCGCGCCAATATCGACGTGCTGAAGCGCGCCGGCGTCACCGACCTGATCTCGTTGTCGGCCTGCGGCTCCTTCAGGGAGGAACTGCCGCCCGGAACTTTCGTGCTCGTTGATCAGTTCGTCGACCGCACCCACAAGCGCGAGAGCTCGTTCTTCGGGCGAGGCTGCGTTGCGCATGTCTCGATGGCGCACCCGGTCTCGCCGCGGCTGCGCATTCATCTCGCCGCGGCTGCCGAAGCCGAAGGCATCGCGATCGCGCGTGGCGGCACGTATGTCTGCATGGAGGGGCCGCAATTCTCCACCTATGCGGAGAGCATGACCTACAAGACGGCGGGCTACTCCGTGATCGGCATGACCAACATGCCCGAGGCGAAGCTCGCGCGCGAGGCGGAGATCTGCTACGCCACGGTCGCGATGGTGACGGATTTCGACTGCTGGCATCCCGATCACGACGCCGTCACGGTGCAGGACATCATCCGCGTGCTCACGTCCAATGCCGACAGGGCGAAGGCGCTCGTGGCGCGGCTGGCCAAGGATTTTCCGCGCGAGCATGAGCTCTGCCCGATCGGTTCGGACCGCGCGCTCGACACCGCGCTGATCACGGCGCCCGAGGCGCGCGATCCCGAGCTTCTGAAGAAGCTCGACGCGGTGGCTGGGCGCATCCTGCGCGGTTGATGCGCAAGGCGAACAACGAAAAGGCAGAACGCCATGAAGGTCGACGGCAAGCATTTTCGCAGTATCTGGCGCGAGCGCGACGGCTGGTCGGTCGGCGCGATCGACCAGCGCCGGCTGCCGCATGAGTTCGTCGTCGCGAAGCTGACCTCTTGCGAGGACGCGGCGGTCGCGATCCGCGACATGCTGGTCCGCGGCGCGCCGCTGATCGGCGCTACCGCGGCCTATGGCATGGCGCTCGCGATGCGCGAGGATGCGTCCGACGCCGGCCTGAAACGCGCCTATGACACGCTGGTCGTGGCGCGACCGACGGCGATCAATCTGAAATGGGCGCTGGACGAGATGCGCCTGGCGCTCGCGCCGGTCGATCCGCTGGAGCGGGCCGAGGCGGCCTATGCGCGCGCCGACGAGATCGTCGAGCAGGACGTCGAGATCAACCGCGGCATCGCCGGCAACGGCCTCAAGCTGATCGAGGCGATCGCGGCGAAGAAGCCGGGCGAGACGGTCAACGTGTTGACCCATTGCAACGCCGGCTGGCTCGCGACCGTCGACTGGGGCACGGCGACGGCGCCGATCTATCTCGCGCATGAGCGTGGCATCAAGATCCATGTCTGGGTCGACGAGACGCGCCCGCGCAACCAAGGCGCCTCGCTCACCGCGTGGGAGCTCGGGCATCATGGCGTGCCGCACACCGTGATCCCCGACAACACCGGCGGACATCTGATGCAGCACGGCATGGTCGATCTCGCCATCGTCGGCACCGATCGCGTCGCCGCCAACGGCGATGTCTGCAACAAGATCGGCACCTATCTGAAGGCGCTCGCCGCGCACGACAATGGCGTGCCGTTCTACGTCGCGCTGCCGTCGCCGACGATCGATTTCGCCGTCGATGACGGCATCCGCGATATTCCGATCGAGCAGCGCAGCGGCGTTGAGGTCACCGACATGACCGGCCGCACCGCGGATGGAAGGCTGGAGACGGTGCGGATCGTGCCGGCGGGATCGCCGGTCGCGAACTACGCCTTCGACGTCACGCCGGCGCGCCTCGTCACCGGCCTGATCACCGAGCGCGGCGTGCTGAAGCCGGATCGTGCTGCACTGGCGGCGGCGTTCCCGGAGCGGATTGCCGCTGCGGCGGAATAGTCAGTTTGACCGGCGAGATGCTTCCACATCGTCATTGCGAGCGCAGCGAAGCAATCCAGGGTCTCTCCGCCGAAACACTCTGGATTGCTTCGTCGCCGGCGCAAAATTGCTTCGCAATTTTGCCGCGGGCTCCTCGCAATGACGGAGGTGCTACCCCAGCTTCAATCCCGTCGCCGCTTCCAGCTCGGCAATGGCCTGCGCGCCGCTCGTGACCTTGATCGTGGTCATGCCCATCTCGCGCGCGGGCTTCAAATTGACGCCGAGATCGTCGAGATAAACGCAGTTCTTCGGATCGACCTTCAACGTCTCGATCATCAGCTGGTAGATACGCGGGTCAGGCTTGCGAAGACCAATCTTGGCGGATTCGATCACGTGGTCGAACAGCACCATGACTTCGGCGATGTAAAGCGAGCGCCCGGTGAGGCTGCCGATGGCGTTGGCCGGCAGGTTGTTGGTGATGCAGCCGGTCTTGAATTGCGCCTTGATGCGCTTCAGGGCTTCGACCATTTCGGGGCGGAGATCGCCCTGCAGCAGCGGCAGCACCTCGCGGCCACGCACCTCGGCGCCGAGGGCGAGTGACTCCGCCGCGAACAGCTTGTCGAATGTCTCGATATCGACTTCGGCCCGCTCGAACTTGGCCCAGGCGTTTTCCAGATGATTGGCGGCATTGGTGCGCCGGATGATGTCGGCGGGCAAGCCGCGTTCCGTCTCGAACCGCGTAAACGCCTCGAACGGCGAGCTCGTTAGCACGCCGCCAAAATCAAAAATCACCGCCTCGGTCGCCACGATCCTGCCCTCGTCAATTCCTTTCCAAGAGGGCTAGCATGCGCTATCGGCAGGGGCCAGTCCGAAGCCATCCGTCGCCGCAAAGATCGAAGCGTGTTCCCATGAAGAAGCTTGCCATTCTCGTCGCCGCCGCGCTGCTCACGACGCCCGCTCATGCCATCGTCGGCGGCGGCACGCCGCAGGCTGATGGCGTTGCGCGCGCGGTCGTCACCATTGTCGGGTCGCGCGGCAATTCCTGCACCGGCACCCTGATCGCGCCAAAGATCGTGTTGACCGGCGCCCACTGTGTGCAACCGGGCGCGGACTACAAGATCGTCGATCGCAGCGGCGGCGCGCCACAATTGCTGAACGTGCGCACTGTCGCGATCCATCCGGGCTACAAAGCGCAGGTACATCGCGCTGGCGCAGACGTGGCGCTGCTGCAACTGGAAATTCCACTCAAGGGAAAATCGACAGTGCCGGTCGGCACGCCGAATATTCCAATCCGGGTAGGCAGCCGTTTCGTCATTGCCGGGACCGGCGTCACCGTGCGCGGTGACGGCAGGAGCGGCGGGGACACGCGCGTCGCCGGTCTCGTCGTTACAGGCCAGCCCGGCACGCTGCAGATCCGCCTGGTCGATCCCGTAACCAACGGTGTTCGCGACGGAATTGGCGCCTGTACCGGTGATTCCGGCGGCCCCGTATTCGAGGACAAGCCGGGCGGCGCCATGCTTGTCGGTGTCATCAGCTGGGCGACGGGTCCGAACGCGAGCGATGGTTGCGGCGGCCTGACCGGCGTCACGCCGCTCACGCTCTATCGCGACTGGATCTTGCAGACCGCGCGGAGCTGGGGTGCGGCGCTGTGATTTGACCGCGATTTGATCTATGTCATTTTGAAGCGGAAGCGCGGCGGGTGATCATGCCCGTCGCGGAGGAAACGCGTCGTCCGGTCAAGGACGGCCACAAAAACAAGCAAGGCATAGAAGCAACAATGAATGTCGCTGTTCGCAGTCACGCCACGGGCAAACAAGCTACCGAACATTTCGACGTGCTGATCGTCGGCGCCGGCATCTCCGGCATCGGCAGTGCCTACCACATCGAGAAGCAGCTTCCGGGAACGAGCTACGTCATCCTGGAGACTCAGGAGACGTTCGGCGGCACCTGGAGCACGCATCGCTATCCCGGCATTCGCTCGGACAGCGACCTCCACACCTTTGGCTACAGCTTCAAGCCCTGGGTGGGACCGCCGATCGCGACTGCCGAGGAAATCCTCTCCTATATGAAGGAGGTGATCGACGACAACGGTATCGCCAAGCACATCCGCTACAAGCACAAGATCAACTCCGCGAGCTGGTCGAGCGAGCAGAACCTCTGGACCATCGAGGCGGTGACGACCGATACCGGCGAGCCCAAGACCTTCACCGCGAACTTCCTCTGGATGTGCCAGGGCTATTACCGCCATTCGGAAGGCTACACGCCGGAATGGAAGGGCATGGACCGCTTCAAGGGGCGCATCGTCCATCCCCAGACCTGGCCCGATGATCTCGATCTCACGGACAAGAAGGTCGTCGTGATCGGCTCGGGCGCGACAGCGGCGACGCTGGTGCCGAACATCGCGGACAAATGCGCGCATGTTACCATGCTGCAGCGCTCGCCGACCTATTTCCGGCTCGGCCGCAACGCCATCGAGATCGCGGAAGAGTTGCGCCGGCTCCAGGTCGACGAGGCCTGGATCCACGAGATCGTGCGGCGAAAAATCCTGTTCGAGCAGGATGCCTTCACGAAGCTCTGCCTGTCCAAGCCAGAGCAGGTGAAGAAGGAGCTGATCGGCCAAATCAGCGCCGTGCTCGGCCCCGACTACGACGTCGAGACGCACTTCACGCCGACTTACCGACCGTGGCGACAGCGTATTGCCTTCGTGCCGGATGCCGACCTGTTCAAGGGCATCGCCAGCGGCAAGGCCTCCGTCGTGACCGACGAGATCGAGTGCTTCGTCGAGAACGGCATTCAGCTGAAATCGGGTAAGCTGCTGGAAGCAGATGTCATCGTCACCGCGACCGGCTTCAACCTTGCCGCGCTCGGCGACATCGCCTTCGAGATCGACGGCAAGCCGCTGGCGTTCGGCGACACCGTTACCTATCGCGGCATGATGTTCACAGGCGTGCCGAACATGGTCTGGGTGTTCGGTTATTTCCGCGCCAGCTGGACGCTGCGCGTCGACCTCGTCGCCGATTTCGTCTGTCGGCTGCTCGGCCACATGAAAGCAAAGGGCAAGAAGAAGGTCGAGGTGAGTTTGCGCGCCGAAGACCACAACATGCCGATCCTGCCCTGGATCGATCCGGAAAACTTCAATCCCGGCTACATGATGCGCAACATGGACGTGTTGCCCAAGCGCGGCGACAAGCCGGAATGGCAGCACAGCCAGGATTACTGGACCGAGAAGGACGAGATTCCGAAGACGGATTTGGACGACAAGGCGTTTGTCTACGGGTGAGGTGGGCAGGGGTGGGTTCGTGTGAGGTGCAGCAACGCTCACCACACACTCCACCGTCGTCCCTGCGAACGCAGGGACCCATAATCCCAGGAAGGAGTTTGGCGAAGATTCGTCGTTTGGTACTTCTTCTTCCTAAGACCGAGAGATCTCGCGGTATGGGTCCCGGCGTTCGCCGGGACGACACCGTTTGTTTGTCGGCCGGCGTGGCAACTCGTTCTGAGCCCTGCCTACGAATTCCGCCGCGTCGCATTGGTGGCAATCGCCGCGGCCGCCGTCCGGTTCTCCACGCCGAGCTTGGCGTAGATCTGCTCCAGATGCTTGTCGACGGTGCGGGGGCTGAGGCCTAGGATCTGCGCGATGTCGCGGTTGGTCTTGCCTTTGCTGAGCCAGGCCAGCACCTCGCCCTCCCTGGTGGTGAGGCCGAGCTCGCTGGAGAATTCGGGAGGAAGCGTGGTGCCGGATTCTCTGGAGAGCCGCAGCAGAAACTCGTTCGGCGCGGTTTCGCCCATGTAATAGAGCTTAAGCTGCGGATTGTCGGGCAGGGAGGCGCCTTGCGACTTCGCGCTGCCTTTGGCGCGGGCCTGCTCCAGCCATTGCAGCAGGGCCGGCGACAGCGCGAAGTCATCGGCCTGCGCACCCTGGTGGTCGGACAGCAGCTTCTGCGCCTGCGGCGTCGCCCAGAGCAAATGGCCCTGGCGGTTGACCGCGAACAGGAAGCGCCCGGAGACGTCGAGCGCGGCGCGCGCGCTCTGGGTCAGCCGCGCATTGCCGAGATGGACGCGGATGCGCGCCAACATCTCCTCGATCACGATCGGCTTCGTCACGTAGTCGACGCCGCCGGCCTCGAGCCCGCGCACGATGTGTTCGGTTTCGGCAAGGCCCGTCATGAAGATCACGGGGACATTGGCAAGGCCCGCATCGCGCTTGAGCCGGCGGCAGGTCTCGAAGCCGTCGATACCGGGCATCACGGCATCGAGCAGCACGATGTCGGGCGTGATCTGGTCGACGATACGCATCGCGGCCGCGCCGTCGAGCGCCACCATCACCGTCATGCCGGCGCCGTCAAGTGCGTCGGTGAGCAGCCGCAGCGTCTCCGGGGAGTCGTCGACGACGAGCGCGACGTCGCGCTTCTTCGTTTCAATGTTCATGCGCATGCAACGTCTTCAATGTGGCCATGTACCGGTCGAGATCGAAGCGATCGACCAGCGACCGCATCTGCGCGACGAAGTCGGCATGCTCGGGGTGCTCGCCGCCGATCTCGTCCAGCTTCAAATGAATGCCTTTGACATAGCCGATCTGACCGAGCGCCATCAGTGCCTCGATGTGCCGCGCCGGCGGTCTCGACCCGCTCTCGGGGCGCCAGAACGACACCGCGGTCTCGTCCGGGCCGTACTGCCATTCGATCTTCAGAAGCTGACGGATCGTTTCCAGCAGCCGCGGGATGTCGATCGGCTTCATCAGATAGCCGTCGTGGAAGGGTTGCGCCAGCGGCGCGCCATGGGCCTCGATCGCGCTTGCCGACACCATCAGGATGCGCGCCTGGTGATGGCCGCTGACGCGCAGGGCCTCGGCCACGGCCCAGCCGTCCATGGTGGGCATCGAAATGTCGAGCAGGAACATGTCGGGCCGGCAGTGCTGCGCCAGCGCCAGGCAGCCGGCTCCATCGGGCGCGCTGAGCAGGATGAAACCGAGCGGGGTCAGCACCTCGCGCAGGAGGTCACGATGCACGGGATCGTCGTCGGTGATCAGGATGGTCTTGCGCGGGCCGTGATAGCCCGAGATGGGCGCCTTTACCGGTGCGATGCGCTGGGGATTGGTGACCTCGGATAACAGCATCTTCACCTTGAACGTGCTGCCGGCGCCAACCGTGCTCGTGACCTTGATGTCGCCGCCCATCACCCCGGCGAGAAGCCTGCTGATGGTCAGGCCAAGGCCGGTGCCGGTCTGCGGCTGCGACACACCGAGCGCGCCGCGCTCGAAAGGCGCGAAAATGCGCTCGAGATCATCGCCCTGGATGCCGGGGCCGGTGTCGATCACTTCGAACTCGGCGACGGGGCTGCGATAGTGCACGACGAACTGCACACTGCCGGTCTGGGTGAACTTGATGGCGTTGGAGAGCAGATTGATCAGCACCTGGCGCAGCCGCTTCTCGTCGGCATAGACCACGAGCGGCAAACGCGACGGCCGCCGGAAGACGAAGTCGATGCCCTTGGCGGCGGCCTGCAGGCGGAACATGCCGACCAGCTGGTCGAGGAACTCGCCGAGGCGTACCTCGTCGCGCGATAGATACAGCCGCCCCGCCTCGATCTTGGAGATGTCCAGGATGCCGTCGATCAGGCCTGAAAGGTGGTCGGCGCTGCGGCGGACCACGCGGACCTGGTCGCGCGGTTTCGTGCTCAGCGTCGCATCCTGCTCCAGGAGCTGGGCGTAGCCGCTGATCGCGTTCAGCGGCGAGCGCAACTCGTGGCTCAGGCCAACCACGTAGCGGCTTTTGGCGAGGTTGGCGGATTCGGCGACCTCCTTGGCGCGCTGGAGCTCGGCGTCGGTGCGCTTGTGGGCGTCGATCTCCTGGATCAGCAGCGTGGTCTGCCGCCGCGTCTCGGCCTCGGCGGCGCGGCGGCTCTGCTGCGCCAGCACGAACAGCCACGCCACCACGCCGATGATGATGCTGAGCGAGAAGAACACCTTCCACAGCAGCTCGGAAACGAGCGCGTTCTCGCCATGCACGCTCGCCGATGTCTGCAGATAGATCAGCCCGAGCACCAGCGCGACGAGGCCGGCGGAGACCGCGAATACGCCGACATAGTGTCCGAGCTGCGAGTTGATCCGCGCGTAGATCGGCTGCGGCATCAGCTTGCCCAGGGTCTCCGACACCTGCACCTGGATCCGCGCGTGCGGCTTGCAGAGATCATGGCAGCGAGCGTCCAGCGAGCAGCACAGGGAGCAGATCGGCCCGGCATATGCGGGGCAGGACGCCATGTCTTCCGGCTCGAACGTGTGCTCGCAGATGCAGCATTGGATTGCCTCGAGGTTCTGCCAGCTCCGCTTCGGCTTGCGCGCGATGTAGTATTTGCCGTCGGTGGCCCAGGCAATCAACGGCGCGGCGACGAAGGCGACTGCGAGCGCCAGGAACGCCGACAGTGCCTTCGCGGTCGGTCCGAACAGGCCGTAAAAGGCGCTGATGGAGACGATCGTCGCGATCGTCATCGCGCCCACGCCGACCGGATTGATGTCGTAGAGATGCGCGCGCTTGAATTCGATCTGCTGCGGGCGTAGGCCCAGGGGCTTGTTGACGACGAGATCGGCGACCAGCGCGCCGACCCAGGCGATCGCGACGTTGGAATAGAGCGCCAGCGTCTGCTCCAGGGCCTTGTAGACGCCGATCTCCATCAGCAGCAGCGCCACGATGACGTTGAAGACCAGCCAGACCACGCGGCCGGGATGGCTGTGGGTCAGGCGCGAGAAGAAGTTCGACCAGGCGATCGAGCCGGCATAGGCGTTGGTGACGTTGATCTTCACCTGCGACAGGATCACGAAGGTGCCGGTCAAGGCCAGCGCGAGGTCGGGCTGCGACAGCACGTAACGAAACGCTTCGAGATACATGTGCGCCGGTTCGGCCGCCTCCTCGGGCGGCACGCCGTGGCTGAGCGCGAAGAAGGCGAGGAACGAGCCCGCGAGGAGCTTCAGCGCGCCGAGCACGATCCAGCCCGGTCCCGCGCTCATCAGCGCCAGCCACCAGGAGGCCCTCGAGGCGCGGCGGTCACGCGGCAGGAACCGCAGGAAGTCGACCTGCTCGCCGATCTGCGCCACCAGCGAAAACACCACGGAGGCCGCAACCCCGAACAGCAGCAGATCGAACTGGCCGTTGAGATCGCCGTGCTCGCCGGCAAATTTGCGCCATTCCGTGAAGGAGTGCGGATTGTGCCAGGCGATCGCCGCGAACGGGATGATGTGGAGCACGATCCACAGCGGCTGCGTCCACAATTGGAACCGGCTGATCAGCGTGATGCCGTAAGCCACCAGCGGGATGATGACGACGGCGCTGATGAGATAGCCGATCGGCCGGGGAATCCCGAAGCACATCTCGAGCGCCGACGCGAGGATCACGGCTTCGATGGCGAAGAAGATGAAGGTGAAGGACGCGTAGATCAGCGACGTGACGGTCGAGCCGATATAACCGAACCCGGCGCCGCGGGTCAGCAGATCGATGTCGATGCCGCATTTGGCGGCATGATAGGCGATCGGCACGCCACAGCAGAAGATGACGAGGGAGACCACGAGGATCGCGGCGGTCGCGTTGGTGACGCCATAGTTCAGGGTGATGGTGCCGCCGATCGCCTCCATCGCCAGGAACGAGATCGCGCCCAGCGCCGTGTTGGCGACCCGGGCGGCTGACCAGCGGCGCGCGCTCTTGGCGGTGAAGCGGAGCGCGTAGTCCTCCAGCGTCTGGTTGGCGACCCACTGGTTGTACTGGCGCCTGACGCGGTCTATTCGCTGCCGCCCTGCCACGCTTTACCCCACTCCCGATACGGACCCCGGATCCCTCGCAAATTCCGTACCAAAAGCCTACGTCGGCATTTTGCGGTGCAGTATACGCGATCTTGCGTATGCTTTCGCTGCCCGGATCCGAGCCATCCTCACCGCACCAATCGCGTGTTCTCGAACAAAAGTGGGGTGCTCATGTCGGACGAAGCAAACAAGGGCCTGTTGTCGCCGCTTCGGCGCAAGCTATTGATGGGAATGGCCGCCGTGCCGGCCATGACGATGCTGCCGCGGGGGGCATTTGCCCAGGCCCCGGCGACCTCGGCGGTCAACACCACCGGTCTTGCGGTCACCGACACCGAAGTGACGGTCGGCATCCTGCATTCGGCGACCGGCACCATGGCCATCTCCGAAACCGGCTCGATCCAGGCCGAAAAGCTCGCCATCGAGCAGATTAACGCCGCCGGCGGCGTGCTCGGGCGCAAGATCAAGTTCATCCAGGAGGACGGCGCCAGCGATTGGCCGACCTTCGCGGAAAAGGCCAAGAAACTCCTGGTCAACGACAAGGTCGCGGCCATCATGGGCTGCTGGACCTCCGCCTCGCGCAAGGCGGTGCTGCCGGTCGTCGAGCAATATAACGGCATGCTCTACTACCCGACCTTCTACGAAGGCCTCGAGCAGTCCAAGAACGTCATCTACACCGGCCAGGAAGCGACCCAGCAGATCCTCGCCGGCCTGAACTGGATCGCCAAGGAGAAGGGCGCGAAATCGTTCTTCTTCATCGGCTCCGACTACATCTGGCCGCGTACCTCGAACAAGATCGCGCGCAAGCACGTCGAGAACGTGCTGAAGGGCAAGGTCGTCGGTGAGGAATATTATCCGCTCGGCAACACCCAGTTCAATTCGGTCATCAACAAGATCAAGCTGACCAAGCCCGACGTCATCTTCACCGACGTCGTCGGTGGCTCGAACGTCGCGTTCTACAAGCAGCTCAAGGCGGCAGGCATCGACCTCTCCAAGCAGGCGCTGCTGACGATCTCGGTGACCGAAGACGAGATCGACGGCATCGGCGGCGAGAACATCGCGGGCGCCTATGCCTGCATGAAGTACTTCCAGTCGCTCGACAATGCCAACAACAAGGCCTTTGTGTCGGCGTTCAAGAAGATGTGGGGCGAGAAGACCGTCATCGGAGACGTCACCCAGGCTGCCTATCTCGGTCCGTGGCTGTGGAAGTTGACGGTCGAGAAGGCCGGCTCCTTCGACGTCGACAAGATCGCTGCGGCTTCGCCGGACGTCGAGTTCAAGGGGGCGCCGGAAGGGTACGTACGCATCCATCCGAACCATCACCTCTGGTCGAAGACCCGCGTCGGCCGCGCCAAGCTCGATGGTCAGTTCGAGCTGATCTACGAGACCGCCGATCTCGTCGAGCCGGATCCGTTCCCCAAGGGATATCAGTAAGAGGCCGCGTCAGTCGCGGCATCTCAACCAGCTCAGCCTCTCCCTGGCGTGGATTGCAAGTCCACGCCGCAAGACCCCGCGTCGCGACTCTGCATCGCGACGCGGGACCCTTATCCCCGACGGAGGACATCGATGTTCGGCGACTATTCGCTTGGTGATCTCGGCTCCATCTTCGTCATGCAGGGCTTTGCCGGACTGATCCTGTTCTCGGTCTATGTCCTGATGGCGCTCGGGCTTGCCATCATCTTCGGCCAGATGGGCGTCATCAACATGGCCCATGGCGAGTTCATGATCCTCGGGGCCTACGTCACCTGGATGACCTCCAATCTGTTCCAGGCCTATCTGCCGAGCCTGTTCGCCGGCTACTTCTTCCTCGCGATGATACTGGCCTTCCTCGCATCCGGTGCGCTCGGAATGCTGGTGGAATGGGCGCTGATACGGCATCTCTACAAGCGCCCGCTCGACACGCTGCTCGCCACCTGGGGCCTCAGCCTGATGCTGCAGCAGGCCTACCGCTCGGTGTTCGGCGCGCGCGAGGTCGGCGTCGAACTGCCGCAATGGATGCTCGGTTCGCTGCACGTCACCGAGAGCATCGAAGTGCCGATCAACGGCGTCTTCGTGATGTGTCTCACCCTGCTGATCACCATCTCCGTCGCCTACGTTCTCTACCTGTCGCGCTGGGGCCGCCAGGTACGCGCGGTCGTGCAGAACCGCATCATGGCCGGCGCCGTCGGCATCAACACCGAGAAGGTGGATCGCCTCACCTTTGGCCTCGGCTGCGGCATCGCCGGCGTCGCCGGGAGCGCCTTCACGATGATCGGCTCGACCGGGCCGACGTCGGGACAGCTCTACATCGTCGACACGTTCCTGGTCGTCGTGTTCGGCGGCGCCGCCAGCCTGCTCGGCACCATTGCCTCCGCCTTCTCGATCTCGCAGACGCAATCGACGCTCGAATTCTTCATGTCGGGTTCGATGGCCAAGGTGCTCACGCTGCTCGCGGTCGTCGGCATCCTGATGCTGCGCCCGCAGGGTCTCTTCGCCCTCAAGGTTCGCAAATAACGAGAAGCAGGCAAGTCATGATCATCAACTCACGCTTCTTCAATCGCTCCGAACTCATGGGCTTCATTGCTCTCGCCGCCGTGCTGTTCGTGATCCTGCCGCTGACGCTCGACGTGTTCCGCCTCAACCTGGTCGCGAAATACCTGACTTACGCCTTCGTCGCGCTCGGTCTCGTATTGTGCTGGGGCTATGGCGGCATTCTGAGCCTGGGGCAGGGCGTGTTCTTCGGCCTCGGCGGCTATTGCATGGCGATGTTCCTTAAGCTCGAGGCCTCGAGCGTCGAGAACACCAAGATCCAGTCGACGCCGGGCATTCCCGATTTCATGGACTGGAATCAGATCACGTCGTTGCCGCTATTCTGGCAGCCGTTCCACAGCCTCACCTTCACCATACTCGCCATCATCCTGGTGCCCGGCGTGTTCGCCCTGATCATCGGCACCGCGATGTTCAAGCGCCGGGTCGGCGGCACCTATTTCGCGATCATCACCCAGGCCGTCGCCGCCATCCTCACCATCCTGATCGTGGGTCAGCAGGGCTACACCGGCGGTATCAACGGTATGACCGATCTGCGCACGCTCAAGGGCTGGGACATCCGGCCCGACCACGCCAAGATCATCCTGTACTTCGTCGAGGTGGTGCTGCTGTTCGCCTGCATCGGCATCGCGCAGTTCATCCGCCTGACCAAGCTCGGCCGCATCCTCGTGGCGATGCGCGAGCAGGAGGACCGTGTCCGCTTCTCCGGCTACAGCGTCGCCAATTTCAAGATCTTCGCCTTCTGCATGGCCGCGGTCTTCGCCGCGATCGGCGGCGCCATGTTCGCGCTCAATGTCGGTTTCATGTCGCCGTCCTTCGTCGGCATCGTGCCGTCGATCGAGATGGTGATCTACACCGCGGTCGGCGGGCGCATGTCGATCTTCGGCGCGATCTGGGGCGCGATTCTGGTGAACTTCGCCAAGACCAGCCTGTCGGAATCCTTCCCGCAGCTTTGGCTGTTCGGCCTCGGCGCGCTGTTCATTGCGGTCGTGCTCGCCTTCCCGAACGGCCTGTCCGGGCTGTGGGCCGACTATGTCCAGCCGCGCATCGACCGGCTGTTCGCCTCGCGCAAGTCGAAGCCGGACTGGAACGACAATTCGGTCGCCGACGGCGCGCCGGCAGAGTGAGGAGATAGGTCATGCTCGTTGGACACCAGCCCAAGGATTTCCTGCTCGCCGTCTCCGGACTGACCGTCTCGTTCGACGGGTTCAAGGCGGTCAACGATCTCTCCTTCTACGTCGAGGAGAACGAGATCCGCGTCATCATCGGTCCCAACGGAGCCGGCAAGACCACGGTGCTCGATCTGATCTGCGGCAAGACCAGGGCGACCTCGGGCTCGATCCAGTTTCGTGGCAAGGAGCTCACGAAGATGCGGGAGAACGAGATCGTGCAGACCGGCGTCGGGCGCAAATTCCAAACGCCTTCGGTGTTCGAGGACCTCACCGTGTTCGAGAACCTCGAGATCTCGTTCCCGCGCGGGCGCACCGTGTTCGGCTCGCTGACCTTTCAGCGCGACCAGCTCGTGAAGGATCGAGTGGAGGAGGTCGCCGAGATGATCTTCCTGAAAGAGAAGCTCAACACCTATGCCGACGAGCTCAGCCACGGCCAGAAGCAATGGCTCGAGATCGGCATGCTGCTGATCCAGGACCCGGACTTGCTGATGCTCGACGAGCCCGTCGCCGGCATGAGCGTGTCCGAGCGCGTCAAGACCGCCGAATTGCTCAACCGCATCATCAAGAACCGTTCGGTGCTGGTGATCGAGCACGACATGAAGTTCGTCGAGGACATCGCGCACAAGGTCACCGTGCTGCACCAGGGCCAGATCCTCTCCGAGGGGACGATGGAGAAGGTGAAGAACGATCCCAAGGTCGTCGAAGTCTATCTCGGGCACTAAGGAGGCGTGACGATGCTGGCAATTTCTGACCTCCACGTCGCCTACGGCCAGAGCGAGGTACTGCACGGGCTCAACGTCAAGGTGGCGCCCAACGAGATCGTCGCGATCATGGGTCGCAACGGCATGGGCAAGACCACGCTGATGAAGTCGCTGATGGGCATTTTGCCGGCGAAGAGCGGCTCGGTGACCATGGACGGCGCCGAGCTCGGCGGCCTCAGGAGCTATGAGCGCGTCGCCAAGGGCCTCGCCTACGTGCCGCAGGGCCGCATGATTTTCTCCACCATGACGGTGAAGGAGAACATCGAGACCGGCCTCGTCGTCGCCGGCGAATCCGAGGTGCCCGGCGACATCTACGAACTGTTTCCGGTGTTGCTCGAGATGAAAGACCGCCGTGGCGGCAATCTCTCGGGCGGCCAGCAGCAGCAGCTTGCCATCGCCCGCGCGCTCGCGACCAAGCCCAAGGTGCTGCTGCTGGACGAGCCGACCGAGGGCATCCAACCCTCGATCATCAAGGACATGGCGCGCACGCTGAAGCGCATCCGCGACGAGAAGGGGCTCTCGATCGTCGTGTCCGAGCAGGTCCTGAGCTTCGCCCTCGAGATCGCCGACCGGGTGCTGGTGATCGAGAACGGCGAGATCGTGCGCGACGATCCACGCGACGCCGTCGATGCCGCGCAGGTCTCGAAATATCTGTCCGTCTAACCAACCGTAGTAAAAGGGGAGCATCTCGATGCCAGAGACACTGATCAAGGTCGATCTCACCAAGTCGGCCTATGAAAATGACATGGTGCACAACCGCTGGCATCCCGACATTCCGATCGTGGCCTGGGTCAATCCCGGCGACGATTTCATCATCGAGACCTATGACTGGACCGGCGGCTTCATCAAGAACAACGATTCGGCCGACGACGTGCGCGACATCGACCTGTCGATCGTGCACTTCCTGTCCGGTCCGATCGGCGTCAAGGGCGCCGAGCCCGGCGACCTCCTCGTGGTCGACCTGCTCGACGTCGGCCCGATGAAGGAGAGCCTGTGGGGCTTCAACGGCTTCTTCTCCAAGCAGAACGGCGGCGGCTTCCTAACCGATCATTTCCCGCTGGCGCAGAAGTCGATCTGGGACATCAAGGGCCTCTACACCTCGTCGCGCCACATCCCCGGCGTCAACTTCGCCGGCCTGATCCATCCCGGCCTGATCGGCTGCCTGCCCGATCCGAAGATGCTGGAGACCTGGAACAAGCGCGAGGCCGAGCTGATCTCGACCAACCCGACCCGCGTGCCCGGCCTCGCCAACCCGCCGTTCGCGGCGACGGCCCATGGTGGCCGCGCCAAGGGCGACGTCAAGGCCAAGATCGGGGCCGAAGGTGCGCGCACCGTGCCGCCGCGCGAGCATGGCGGCAATTGCGACATCAAGGATCTCTCGCGCGGCTCGAAGATCTACTTCCCGGTCTATGTGCCCGGCGCGGGCCTGTCGATGGGAGATCTGCACTTCAGCCAGGGCGACGGCGAGATCACCTTCTGCGGCGCGATCGAGATGGCCGGCTGGCTGCATCTGAAGGTCGAGGTGATCAAGGACGGCATGTCGAAATACGGCATCAAGAACCCGATCTTCAAGCCGTCGCCGATCACGCCGAACTACAAGGACTATCTGATCTTCGAAGGCATCTCGGTGGACGAGGCCGGCAAGCAGCATTATCTCGACGTCCACATCGCCTACCGCCAGGCTTGTCTCAACGCCATCGAATATCTGAAGAAGTTCGGCTATTCCGGCGCGCAGGCCTATTCGATCCTCGGCACCGCGCCGTGCCAGGGCCATATCTCCGGCGTGGTCGACGTGCCCAATGCCTGCGCCACATTGTGGCTGCCGACGGAGATCTTCGACTTCGACGTGATGCCGTCGGCGGCGGGACCCATCAAGCACATCACCGGCGATATCCAGATGCCGATCTCGCCGGACAAATGACGCCAGCGCTCCCTCTCCCCGTTCTCACGGGGAGGGGGTTGGCGTGAGGGCTGTCTCCACACGCGCGGTCACCAAATGCGTAGGAATCAACAATGCCGGTCTACGAATATCTCTGTGACGATTGCGGGCCCTTCAAGGATCTGCGCCCGATGGCGGAATGCGACGATCCGCAGAATTGTCCGCGCTGCGAGACCATGGCGCCGCGCGTGATCCTGACCGCTCCGAATTTCTTCTGCATGCCGTCAGACAAGCGCAAAGCGCACGCTGTCAACGAGCGCAGCTCGCACGCGCCGCAGACGCTGGCGCAATACAAGGCCTCGCATGGTCCAGGCTGCGGCTGCTGCTCGTCGGGCAAGACGGTCAAGGACAAGGGCGCGTCGGACAAGAAGAAGCCGGCGCGGCTGGTGACCAAGACCAGGAGCGGCGCCAAGGGTTTCCCGACGGCGCGACCCTGGATGATCAGCCACTAGCGCAAAGACCTCGAACAAGCAAAAGACAGGAGCGTTCAACATGCTTCACGGCGACATTTCCAGCAGCAACGACACGGTCGGCGTTGCGGTGGTCAATTACAAGATGCCTCGCCTGCACACCAAGGCCGAAGTACTCGATAACGCCCGCAAGATCGCAGACATGCTGGTGGGCATGAAGGCCGGACTGCCCGGCATGGATCTGGTGATCTTCCCGGAATATTCCACGCAAGGCATCATGTACGACTCCAAGGAGATGTACGAGACGGCGTGCTCGGTGCCCGGCGAAGAGACCGCCATCTTCGCCGAGGCCTGCCGCAAGGCGAAAGTCTGGGGCGTGTTCTCGCTGACCGGCGAGCGTCACGAGGAGCATCCGCACAAGGCGCCCTACAACACGCTGATCCTGATGAACGACAAGGGCGAGATCGTTCAGAAGTATCGCAAGATCATGCCGTGGGTGCCGATCGAGGGCTGGTATCCCGGCAATTGCACCTATGTCTCCGAAGGTCCGAAGGGCATGAAGGTCAGCCTGATCATATGCGACGATGGCAATTTTCCGGAGATCTGGCGTGACTGCGCCATGAAGGGCGCGGAGCTGATCGTGCGCTGCCAGGGCTACATGTATCCGGCCAAGGAGCAGCAGGTGATGATCTCCAAGGCGATGGCGTGGGCCAACAACGTCTATGTCGCGGTCGCCAATGCCGCCGGTTTCGACGGCGTCTATTCCTACTTCGGTCACTCCGCGATCATCGGCTTCGATGGCCGCACGCTCGGCGAATGCGGCGAGGAGGATTACGGCATCCAGTACGCGCAGCTCTCGAAGCACCTGATCCGCGACGCGCGCCGCAACGGCCAGTCGCAGAACCATCTCTACAAGCTGGTCCACCGCGGCTACACCGGCATGATCAATTCCGGCGACAGCCCGCGCGGCGTCGCGGCATGTCCCTATGATTTCTACAAGAACTGGATCAAAGATCCCGAAGGCACGCGCGACATGGTCGAGGCGATGACCCGTTCGACGCCGGGGACCGACGAGTGCCCGATCGAGGGCATCCCGAACGGCTCGTCGCCGAGCAACTATTGAGCTCGTGCTGGCGCTACGAGGTCGATGACCAGTCCCTGATGTGAACGGCCGTCCATATAAGGGGACGGTCTGGCACGTCCGCGTATGCGCGGGATGGGAATGGC
This sequence comes from Bradyrhizobium sp. U531, assembly GCF_051710265.1. Lineage (NCBI taxonomy): Bacteria > Pseudomonadati > Pseudomonadota > Alphaproteobacteria > Hyphomicrobiales > Nitrobacteraceae > Bradyrhizobium > Bradyrhizobium sp. U531. The sequence goes on along the minus strand of NZ_JASVEN010000002.1, from coordinate 106,493 downwards.
ATTCGGCAAAACCGTGGCGTGGCTGCAACATGGGCTGTTGAATCGGCCCGAGTCGCGGCCGCGTTGGCAGATTCCCGAGGCCCCGTAGTTCTACTGTTCCTCCTCATCGCCTAAGTTCCCCCCGCGGCGCCGCTGGGGAGCGCCGGCTGAGGAGCGAGCGTTGGGGGTTTGGTCGCGATCGAGCGGTCGGGGTTGCCTGCGCCGGAGTGCTGCGGCCTTTCGCGGCGCCCTCGGTGCGAGCCTCGTCCTGGGCGCGATCGCACTCGCGGGCCCCGCGCGGGCTCAAGTCTTCAACGGATCACAGACCACGCCGAACGGCGTCGTCAATGGCGGCGGCGGTGTTTGGGACAACACCACGACCAACTGGACCGACTTCTTTGGTTCGACCAGCACGGCCTATGATCCGGCGTCTGCGGGCGTCCAATTCGGCAGCAGCGGTCCTTCGATCCCGGCGTCGGGCGGCACGGTGACCGTGACGCCGGGCGGCGTGCAACTCACCGGCCTCATAGGCTTCGACATCACTGGCGACGGCTCGATCTACACCATCCAGGGCGGCGACCTCAGGCTGGCGCCGGGTGGCACCACCTTCGTCACCGCCGACGTGACCGGCACCGATGATCCCTCGGCGGTGATCGCGTCCCGCATCGTCGGCAGCGACGGCATCAATGTTCAGGGGCTCGGTACCCTGGCGCTGCTCGGCGCGAACACCTATACCGGCGGCACTTTCATCTGCAATTGCGGGTCCCTGCAACTCGGTGATGCCACCCATACGGCAAGGATCGTCGGCGCCGTCACCAATGAGGGCCTATTCAGCATCGTCAATGCCGACACGTCGGGGATCACCTCGCTCCTGAACGACTTCTCCGGCACGACACTGTTTCTCAACGCCAGTTCGGCCAGCGCGATGGCGATCACCAATAACGGCCAGGTGTATTTCGGAGATCCGCTCGGGGGCGGCTCCGACACCGCAACGGCCGGACGGGCGACCATCGTCAATGACGGCGGCTTGGTCGGCTTCTTCGGACGGACCAATGCTGGCACCGCCACCATCACTAACCAGAATGGCGGCGGCATCGCATTTTTCGAGCAGACCTCGGCGGGTTCGGCAACGATCGTGAACAAGGATTTCAGCGGGGCCATATTCGGTACGCTCGCCGGCTCCGATACCGCGACCGCCGGCAATGCAACCATCATCAACGAAGCTGATGGTCTCACCAATTTCGGCGCGTTCACGACGGCCGGCAATGCCACGATCATCACCAAGGACGGCGGCAAGACCGAGTTCTTCGACAATTCCACCGGCGGCAATGCCCGCTTCATCACCACCGGAACAGGCATCGTTGATTTCGGGGTCAGTATTGGCCCGAACAGCGACGGCCGTATCACCGCGGGTTCGATCGAAGGCAGCGGCTTCTACTATATCGGCGGCGGCAATACCCTCGTCGTCGGCGGCAACAACCTCTCGACCGAGGTCAGCGGCGTGATAGGGGACTTCGATCCCTGCGGTTGCGGTCCCGCCGGACCGGGCTCGCTGGAGAAGGTCGGCAGCGGCACGCTGATCCTCTCGGGCGCCAACACCTACACCGGCACCACTACGGTGAATGGCGGCATCCTGCGGGTCGATGGCGATATCTCCCAATCGATCCTGACGACCGTCAATGCGGGCGGTGCGCTGTTCGGCGCCGGAATCGTCGGCAATACCGTGATCGCCACCGGCGGCATCTATGCGCCGGGCGACGGCGGTCCGGGCTCGAGCATGCAGGTTCTGGGCGATCTCACCTTCCAGGCAGGCTCGGTTTATGTGGTGCAGGTCGGCAGCGGGTCCAGCGCGAGCCACGCGGTCGTCAACGGCAATGTCACGCTGGACGGCACGGTCGGCGTCGCGCTGTATCCGGGCGCTGCGGTGAAGAAGCATTATTCTATCATGGAGTTCTTCGGCACTCCTACCGGGAATTTCTCCGGCGTCGCCGCGCCGGGCGGTCTCATCGGCACGACCAGCATCGGATCGAACGACGTCTTCCTCGATTTCGCGCTCGACTATGGCGCGAAGTACGCGCTCAACGTCAATCAGAAGAACGTCGCCACGACGCTTCAGAACTTCTTCAACGCCAACGGCTTCCTGCAGGCCGAGTTCGCGGGCCTCGGCCCGAGCGGCCTGACGCAGGCCTCCGGCGAGCCAGGGACGGGAGCGCAGCAGACAACCTTCAACGCGATGAACCTGTTCCTCGGCCTGTTGACCGATGTCTTCAACTCGGGACGCAGCGGCGCGCCCGGCGCGACGCCATTTGCCAGCGACACCAATGCGCGCGGCAAGAACGCGCGCGAGGCGTTTGCCTCGATTGACCGCAAGGCCCCGGCTGCGACGTTCGAGCAGCGCTGGGATGTGTGGGCGGCCGGCTTTGGCGGCTCGCAGACCACCGACGGGAATGCCGGCATCGGCTCGAACAACACGACCAGCAGCGTCTATGGCACCGCCGTGGGCCTCGACTATCGTTTCTCGCCGTCGACGGTGGCGGGCTTTGCGCTCGCGGGCGGCGGGACCGGCTTCAACGTCAACGGTCTCGGTTGGGGGCGCTCCGATCTGTTCCAGGCCGGCGCCTTCCTGCGTCATACGGCAGGCCCGGCCTATGTCACGGCGGCGCTGGCCTATGGCTGGCAGGATGTCACGACCAACCGCGTCGTGACGGCGGCGGGCTACGACCAGTTGCGTGCGCAGTTCAATGCCAATGCGCTTTCGGGCCGCATCGAAGGCGGCTATCGCTATGCCATGCAGTGGGCCGGCGTCACGCCCTATGCTGCGCTCCAGGCAACCCTGTTCAGCCTGCCCGCCTATGCCGAGTCGGCCGTGGTCGGCAGCAACGTCTTCGCGCTCAATTATGCCGCCAAGGACGCGACCAGCACCCGCACCGAACTCGGCCTGCGCGCGGACCGGTCGTTTGCCGCGGCCGGCGGCCTTCTAACCCTGCGCGGCCGCCTCGCCTGGGCCCACGATTACAATCCCGACCGCGCGGCCGCAGCGGTGTTCCAGACGCTGCCGGGATCGGCCTTCGTGGTGAACGGCGCCGCTCAGGCGCGCGATTCGGCTCTGACCACCGCATCGGCGCAGATGAACTGGATGAACGGCTGGTCTGCATCGGCGACCTTCGAGGGTGAGTTCTCGAATGTCACACGCTCCTACGCCGGCAAGGGCCTCGTGCGCTACGCCTGGTGAGGCGCGTGCTCCGCTATTGCTTCTTCTTCTGCTCGGGCTTGCGCGGTGGGCGCGGCGCGGCGGCGGGGGTGGGCGTCCCGCTCATCTTGTTGGCGGCCTCGCTGACGTCGAGCAGCGAGCGGCGGATGTCCTCGAGATAGCCTGACGTCTTCTTCTTCATGGTGTCGGCAAGCTCGTGCAGTCCCTTGATCTTGTCGAACAGTTCGTCGGCCTTGCCGTCGACGAAGCCCGGCACCGCGCCCTCGATCTTCGTGACGGCCTTGTCGAAGCCGGCGAAGGCACTGTCGACCTTGGCCATCACCGAATCGATCTCGCCGCCCTTGCTCCGGAGATCGGCGGTGTAATCCTCGAACGTGCGCAGCCCTTCCTTGATGGCGGGGGCGTTGCTGACGATCGTGCGGTCGACGCTGTGCAGCGTCTCGACGATGGACTCTGCGTCGCTGAGATCGGCGGTCAGCACCGGGATGCCGTCCGCGTCCAGCGGTACCGGCGGCGCGGAGGGCGCTCCACCGATCAGCGAGATCGCGGCGACGCCGGTGAGGCCCTGGAACTCGATGCCCGCCACCGTGTCCTTGCGGATCGGTGCGGTGTTGTCGAGCATCACCAGCGCCACGATCTTGCGCGGATTGTCCAGCTTGATCGACTGGATCTGGCCGGCGGGCACGCCATCGAAATTGACCGGCCCGCCGCGGCGCAGCCCGCTGGCGGATCCGCCCTCGAACACCACGCGCAACTGGCTGCGACTCTGGAGGGTGCGCCATTTCTGCACGCCGAGCAGGCCGCCGAACGCCACGGCGATCACCGCCAGCGTCGCCGTTCCGATCACAAGATTGCTCGCGCGTGCCATGCGGCTGAGTCTAAGGCCAAAGCGGGATGGTTGGAAGGTGGTCGAATGGGCGCGATTCTATGTAGGGCGGGTTAGCGAAGCGTAACCCGCCGTTTTCGCTGCGGTGCCGATCGGCGGATTACGCTGGCGCTAATCCGCCCTACGGTCCTTCAATGCCCGGCCGCCCGTTTTGCCGCAGCGTTGTTCAGCACTATCAGCGCGTCGACGGCGACACCCGTCCTGGCGTTGATCAGGAACGGGTTGATGTCGATCGAGGCGATCCGGTCGCCGGCGTCCGCGATCAGATTGGACAGGCCGACCAGCGCTTTCACCGCGGAGGCCTCGTGCAGGGCCGGCTTGCCGCGATAGCCGCGCATCTTGATCCCGGCCTTGGTGCGGCCGATCAGGAGCCGCGCCTCGGCTTCGTCGAGCGGCGCGCCGGCGAGTGCGACGTCCTTCATCAGCTCGATGTCGATGCCGCCGGTGCCGAACAGCACGACCGGTCCCATCTCGGCATCGAGCGAGGCGCCGACCACGAGTTCCAGGTCCGCCTTGACCTGCTGCGCGATCAAAATGCCGTCGAGCTTCGGCTTGCCCTTCAGCTTCGCAACCCGCGCGGTGATGTCGGCGAACGCCTTCTTCACCTCGGCCGCGCTGTTCAAATTCAACACCACGCCGCCGATGTCGGATTTGTGCAGGATCTCGGCGCTGACCACTTTGGCGACGACCGGGAAGCCGATCTGCTTGGCGATCTTGGCCGCTTCGGCCGCCGTCTGCGCGATGGCTTCCTTCGAGATCGGGATGCCGTAGGCCTTCAGCAGCTTCTTCGAGGCGACCTCGTCGAGTGCGGCACAGCTTGCCGATTTCAGTGCCTTCTCCAGCACGGCGCGCGCGGCCGGCTTCGAGCTCGAGACGACGTCGGGCACTTCCTTCCGCAGCCTGGCATAGTCGAGCAGCGACTTGATCGCGGTCACCGCCCGGTCCATGCCCTGCATGACCGCAAGATGCGGCAGCGATTTGCGCAGGGATTTGGTGAACTCGGTGAAGCCGATCGACATCGCGCTGACATAGATCACGGGCTTGCCGCCCTTGCTCGCCATCTCGTCGACGATGCGCAAATTGCGCTCGCGCACCTCATGCGGCGCCTTGGGCAGCTCGGCATCGACGATGACGATATCGATGTCGGGATCGTCGATCATCAGCTTGATCGACTTCATGTAGACGGAGGGATCGACCACCGCGGCGAAGCCGGCGTCGAGCGGGTTGCCGACGATCGACCCCGGCCCGAGCATCTTCGCCAGTTCGGAGCCGACATGCGGGCTGAGCGGCGCGAAGTTGAGGCCCTCGGCATAGAAGGCATCGAGCAGCATGCCGCGCTTGCCGCCGGACAGCGTGACGGCGGCGAGCCGGTTGCCTTTGGGCACGGCCGCGTGAACGAAGCATTCGGTGGTCTCGATCAGTTCGTCGAGGCCACCTACGCGGATCACGCCCTCGCGCGTCGCGATGGCATCGAATGTCTCGATCGAGCCTGCGAGCGCGCCGGTGTGTGCCATGGCCGCGGCGCGTCCACCTTCGGAGGCACCGAGCTTGAGAGCGATCACGGGCTTGCTGGCGGCGCGCGCCGCCTTGCAGGCTTCGCGAAAGGCCTTGGTGTTGCGGACGCCTTCCAGGTAGACCACGATCGCCTTGATGCTCGGATCCTGCGCGAAATAGCGCATCAGGTCCGGCGTCTCGAGCCCGGTCTCGTTGCCTGTCGTGACCATGTAGCCGACGCCGACGCCGCGATCTTCCAGCGCCTGGCGGATCGCCATGACGATCGCGCCGGATTGCCCTGCGATCGCCACTGCGCCCTGTTCCATGGTGACGATGCGGTCGTCGATGTTGGTGAAGAGCTTTTCGCCGGCGCTCAAATTGCCGAGGCAGTTCGGTCCGGTGACCGCAAGCCCGGTCTCGCGCACCGCCGCCTGCAATTCGGCGGCGAGCTTCTGGCTTTCCTCGTCCTGCAACTCGCTGAAGCCCGAGGTGACGATGGTGGCCGAGCGCGCGCCGGCCGCGGCGGCGTCGCGGATCACCTGTACCGCAAAGCGCGCCGGCACCAGCACCAGGACGTGATCCGGCTTTTCAGGAAGGCTGGCAAAATCCTTGAAGCAGGGCACGCCCCAGATGGCGTCGCGCTTGGCGTTGACCGGATAGAGCCCGCCCTCGTAGCCGTATTTGATCAGATTATTCCAGATGCGTTCGGCATAATTGCCGGGCTTGTCGGTCGCCCCCACCAGCACGATGTTGTGCGGGTGCAGCATGGCGTGGATGCCCTTGACGATGTCGTCGGCATCGGGCGACGGAGACCATGGACGTCGAGAAGCCGATCCGGCAGGCACTTGAGCTTCCATGTGCTTCCTCGCCTTTTCTTCTTGTTGCAACGCGCTGTCGTACGCCGGCTCGGGGACGGATTGCGGCGGACGCCATGCCGCGAGACGGAATGAACTCTTGACGACAGGTTTTGACGGTGAGACTTGACGACAAGACCTGACGAGGACGCTAGCATCACGAGACTTTTGGCGAAAGTGCGAACGGTCCCGGCAAGATGTCTTGAGATCGCAACGCTCGTTCATTCCTGGTGACCATGCCGCTACTATCCGTCGTGATACCGACTCTCGATCGACCCGACACGCTCCGTCACGCGCTCGCGACCATGGCGTGCCAGCCCGTGCACGCGGACTGCGAGTTCATCGTTCAGAACAACGGCGGCAATCCCGAGATCGCAGCGATGGTCGCGGATCTCAAGGACAAGCGCTTCAGGCATTTTGCCAGCGACGCGGTCCTGACCATGACCGACAATTGGGAGGCGGCGCTAGGCCACGCCTCGGGCGAGTACATCACCTTCCTCGGTGATGACGACGGATTGATGCCCTATGCATGCGCCACGGCCTCGGCCATGCTGTCCGGCCGGAAGATCGATCTCCTGAGCTGGAGTGCCTACAGCTACTACTGGCCGGGCTACTACCATCCGGTCTTTCGCAACCGGCTGGTCGCCGAGATCGACCTGACCTCGTCGGCAAGGCGCATTGCGTCGCGTGACGAGCTCGCGCGCATCTTTGGCTTCCAGGCGCATTACGCGAATCTGCCGATGATCTACAATTCGTTCGTCCGCCGCAGCGTCATCGACCGGATGCGTGCGGCCTGCGGCCGCTATTTCATCGGTCTCTCGCCCGACGTGGCGTCCGGTATCGCCAATGCCGCGCTGACCGACAGTTTCGTCCGCCTGTCACGGCCACTGAGCATGGCCGGTTTCTCGCAGCACAGCACCGGTCATGCGCTGTTCTTCGAGACGACGGACCTGCTCGAGACATCGCGGGGTGCGCGTGATTTCGGACCCATCGACGAGGCTTCCGAGCTTCCTGACCTCAACGCCCTCCAGCTTTTCATCGCCAAGGACATGCTTGGCCTCAAACGCCTGCTGGCGGCGGACGACGACGGGCTGCGCATTGATTTCAAGGCCCTGGCGCAGGCGCTCGCGACCGACATCAACACCCGCCCGCCGCTATATGACCGAACGGTGCAGACCATCGGCGAGCTCGCGCGCAGGCATGGGTTCGACGCCGCCGACATCATCATTCCCGCCCGTCTTGCGGACCGGCCGCCGCCTCGCAAGGGTGTTTCAGTCATCGGGACGAATCGCGTGCTTTATGAGCTGGATGGTTCTGCGCTCGGGCTTAACTCCATCGCAGATGCCGTGCGCGTCATCGCGCAATTCGTTCCGGATCAGGCGCCGTTCGATCCGTCCGCTCAGGAGGCCACCGCGTCAGCACCGATCCTCGGCCCAGGGGAGCTGGATTTCAGGCGAGGCGGGGCGGGCGTCGCGGCGCTGATCGAGGGATGGGGCGAGCCGGAGCAATGGGGCACCTGGTCCGTCGCCAGGCATTGCGTGCTCCGCTTCGCGCTCGACCCGATTCCGTCACGGCCGATCGCGCTCGTGCTGGCGTGCCGGGCATTCGTGTCGGAAGGAAATCCACGACTGCAGGCGGTTTGCCGTGTCGGCAACGGACCGCCGCAGCAGTTGACGTTTTCGCGAGACGCGTTTGCGGGCGAGCGCAGGCTGATGCTCGATCCCGCCGCGACCGCCGCCGACGGAATGCTGACCATCAACCTGTCGCTATCCGATCCACGCTCGCCCGCCGATCTCGGATTGAGCTCCGACGCGCGGCCCCTCGGGATCGGCCTCGAGCGGGTCTGGCTCGACCATGACGGTCGTGAATCACGAAGCCACTGATTGCTGCCGGCTCAATACCGCAGCAGGCTCAGCTTGTGCGCGTAGTGAAAGACGACCTGCCTTGCGAGATAGGGCGCGATGGCGCGGCGGATCTGCATCTGCGTCGGATCGAAGCCGAGAACGCGGCGCCGCAGGATGCCCATCTCCCTGGCGCCGATCGCGTAGGTCGACGCCGTCTTTTGGGCATCGTGGATTCGGAAGCAGGCGAGAAATCGCGGCAGGCGCACGAAGTTGAAGCCCGCTTCCTGCGCCCGCAGGATGAAGTCCCAGTCCATCGCGTAGTGGAAGCTCTCGTCGATCGGCCCGATCTTGTCCCACACGCGCTTGCGCCAGAACATCGTCTCCTGCGGGATGTAATCGGCGTATTGCAGCGCGTGTCCGTCGTGGGGCGGCAGCACGGCACGGCCGACCTCGAGCCCTTCGCGGTCGACGAAGACGCGATGACCGTAGACGATGTCGACATGCGGATGCGCCGTGAAGTAGTTGGCGACATAGGCGAGCGTCCCCGGCAGCAGCATGTCGTCGCTATTGAGATAGGCCATGATCTCGCTGTCGACGCCGGCGAAGCCGAGATTGATGGCGTTCGACTGTCCGCCGTCGGGTTCGCTCTTCCAGCTGATGCTGTCGCCGTGGCTTTTCAGGAGATCGACCGTGGCGTCGATCGAGGCGCCGTCCTGCACGTGATAATGCAGGTTCGGATAGTTCTGACCGACGATGCTCTCGATCGTGGCGCCGAGATATTGCGCCTGATTGTAGCTCGGCGTCACCATCGCGATCCGCGGCGCGTTGCCGCCGATCGCAGGTGCGGGCGGGAACGCCGTCAGGTTGAGCAGGCGCGGCGGATATTGCTCGAAGGTCCACATCGGCGGGCGACGCCAGAGGCTCCGGAGCGAGGACCGCCGTTGCCCGGCGGCGATGAGATCCAGATTCCGTTCCAGGAGCGCGACGCGATTTTCGAGCTGCTCCAATCGCTGTTCGAGGCGCTGCCTGAACTCGTCGTCCATCTATCGTCTCTCACAAAATCACAACGTACAAAATCAATGGGCCATTCTTACAGGTCTCGGGCGGGCAATGCCAGTTCAAGGCCCCTTCAAAGCCATGGCGGGGCCTGCCTGAGAGGGCTTGATCGATCCAGAACGGGCCGATTGCGAACGGCTATTCACCTGTTTCGATGGCGGTGGCGTGCAGCACATAGCGCTCCGGGCCAGGCTTGATGGCGTCGAACGGCCAGCACGTCGTGAGCGCGAGCTCCACGCCCGGCGCCGAGGGATCGATGCCCGATGCGTCGGCGCGGACGACGGCCGAATAGTCCGCCCGGTAGCGGACATGCTTGCCGTCGCGGCGGGTGATCTCAATGACGTCTCCGACGGAAACATTCCGCAAGAAACGGAAATGCGTGTCACGATGGGCCGCATATACGGCAACCCCGCGCTCGCCGGCGTCAGCCGTTTGGGGGATATGGCCCGGTCCGAAGGCGAGCGCCTGGCCGCTGGTCCCTTCCAGCACGATGGCGCTGGCGCCGATCCGCTTCACCTCGATGCGCGCGATCGGCCAGGTATCGGCCCATGACCATGGCTTGACCGCCTCGCCCGTCGCAACGCTTCTGTCGAAGGCGCGCTCCAGTAGAACTTGGGCGAGCCATGCCTTGGCATGGATGTAGGCGCCGTCACCGAACAGGATGAGTCCGATCAGGGCAACAATCAGCGGAGAGATGAGGCGGGGCATTTTGCCACTTCCCGTCATTGCGAGGAGCGAAGCGACGAAGCAATCCAGAATCTCTCAGCGGATAAATCTCTGGATTGCTTCGCTTCGCTCGCAATGACGAATTCAATTTCGACGGACGGTTCAGAAAAAGACGCGCGCGGCAGTTTATGGGACGGGCAGCCGCGCGCGCTGAAGCAGAGGAGTTCGGGGTCACTCCTCTCTCAAGCGGCGTCGGTGAGCAAGAGCCGACGCCGGTTGAACACGAACAGGATCAGGGCGAGCACGATCATGACCAGACCTACGATCATCTTCAGCTCCGCCGAGGTTGCCGTCTTGGGCAGACGGATCGCATCGGGCGCTGCAGGTGTCGGACGCCGCGCGGCCGGCGAGGCGCTCGCGTCGGCATGGCGTTCGCGCAACTGCGAGGGGATCTGCTGCCGCTCGCCGAACACCTTCTCGAAGTCCCAGCCGGCGGGCAGGTTGATCGGCAATTCGCTCAGCTTGAGCGGTGCGCCCTCGGGACGGCTCGGCGTCTTGTCGACGGCGACGAGGCTGGTCAGGCGCGTGACGATCTGATGGTCGAGCCCGAGCGCCAGGATCGCCTTGTCGGCCTCCTCGGGCGTGAGCTCCCGCATGGCGCGCGCCACTTCGGCGTCACCGATCTTGCGCCTGGCCCACAGCTTCGACAGGCCCTTGCCCTCGGCGGCGTTCTGCAGCGGCAGCGTCACCGACCACGGACGGTCGCCGACGTGGCCCTTGATCTCGAGAGAGCCCTGCAGCTTGTCGAGCTTTGCCGCCAGCACCAGCGGCTCGTCGCGATAGACGTCGGGGATGATCGCAGGCGTGACATCCGCCTTGGCCTCGGAGAATTTCGCGGTGAGGCCGGTCACGGCCGGGTTTTCGAGCTTGGCGAACAAGCCGCGCATGCGCTCCTCGACCTGCTCGACGGAGCCGATATGGGTGAAGGCGCCACGGCCGAGCTCGGCGGCGCGGGTCATCAGGTAAGTGTTGGGCGCCGACCCGATGCCGACCATGAAGATGCGCGAGCGGCCGCGCATCGCCGTGATCGCTTCGAACAATTGCTGTTCGTTGCCGATCGCGCCGTCGGTCAGGAACACGACCTGGCGAACCATGCTGGTGTCACCGAGCTTGTCGGTCAACGCCGCGCGCATCGCCGGCACCATCTCGGTGCCGCCACGCGCCTGCAATCCGTTGACGAAACCGAGTGCTTCGCCGAGATGCGCGGGGTCGGCCGGCACGGAGGTTGAGAACAGCACGTCCATGGTGTCGTCGAAGCGGATCACGTTGAACCGGTCATTGGGCTGGAGACGGCCCAGGGCATAGAGCAGGCTCGCTTTGGCCTGGACGATGGACGTGCCGCCCATCGACCCGGAATTGTCGATCACGAACACGACCTCGCGCGGCAGCGGCTTTTGTGTCGTCTGCTCGGTGCTGGGCGGGGTGATGAAGGCGAGCAGATAATCGGCATCGCCGACATGTTCGCGGAACAGTCCGATCGACGGCGCCTTTTCGGCGGCGGGCTTCCAGGTCAGCTCGAAGTCGCGATCGGCGGGAACGACACCGTCGGCGAGCGTGACGACGCGGGAGGTGTTGTCCGGGCTTTCGACCTTGACCTTATGATGGGAGCTCTTGACCTCGCCGAGCGCGAAGCCGGCTTTCAGGCGCACCGTGATGCTGGTCGGGTTGACCGGTGCAGCCTTGGCGGGGTCGAGCACCGGCGGCGAGATGCGGTCGCGGTCCGGTACCGGGTCCGAGGTCGCCGCGCCCCAGCCCGAGCCGTCCTTGCGGAAGTCGACGCTCTGGACGATCGGCGCCGGATTGTAGCGCGGTCCGACCACCAGCGGCAGGCGGAGCGAATATTCGTTGCCGGATTGATGCACGGGCTCCTGATATTCGATCTGCACCAGCACGGTTTCGCCGGGACCGATATTGGCGACCGAGTTGGTGAAGATGTTCGGCCGCTCCTGCTCGGTGAGCGCGGCCTTCTGGCCGGCGCGGCGCGCTTCTTCGTAGATCACGCGCGCCTGCTGCCGCTCCTTGATGTCACCGACGATGACGCGGTCGCCGACCACCATCTTCAGCGTATCGACTGCACCGCCGGTCGCGAGCGGATACACATAGGTCGCCTCGACCCAGTCCTGGGTTGGGTTGCGGAAGACCTGGGTCACCCGGGCGCGCAGCGTCGGGCCGGAAACCGTGATGTCGACGTCGATGCCGAGGCGGACCGCTTCGGTGTAAGCGCCGTCGTCCTTCAGGAGCAGGCTTCCGGACTTGGCATCGCCGGGCTGGAGCAGGCTGGCCTGCTCGGGCGTTGCCGACCAGCTCGTCCCGAAGCTGACGAGCAGGGCCACGAAGGCCATCAGCATCACCGCGACGCCCTGTGCGAGAAGAAACAATCCGAGTTTGATCAGCCCCCGCAACATGGGGTGCTCGTCGTTATCGGCTGTGTCGTAGGTGTCCATTTGGCTTGCTCCCGAGGGACGTTTGCTGGCCCTGAGCATTCGCCTGGGGGGCCCGTTTCGCGAGCAGAATGATCGGTCATGTTCCGCCGTGGCCGGCCGGGTTGGCCGCGGCGGGGGTGGTGATGTGCGGTTTTGTGCTGGTTTGTCCGCCCTGCTAGAATGGCCGTGCTGGAGCAGGGTTAGCGATGCAGATGCAGGACAAACTGACCGACAGGCAGCTTTCGGACGAGCAAAGCCGCGAGATAGCCGAGACCATTCGCGAGGAGCTCGCCAGGCGCCGGATCTCCCGGCAGACGCTGGCTGAGCAGGCCAAGCTCAGCCTGTCGACGCTGGAAAAGGTGCTCGGCGGCCGGCGGCCGTTCACGCTGGCGACGACGGTCCGGCTGGAGCAGGCGCTGGGCGTCTCCTTGCGTAAAAGCCCCGTCGTGGTGGCGCCTCAGCCTGACAACGGTGTCGCTCCCGACAGCCTCGGCTCCTATGCGCATCGCGCCGTGACCTGGATCGAGGACGTCTACATCACGTTGCGGCCGTCATTTGGCGACAAGGACGCCATCTTCGCCTACCGTACCGAGATCCTCTGGGAGCCGAAGGTATCGTCGCTGGTGTTTCGCGAGGGTGACCGCACCGATGCCGCCTACGAGCATACTGGCGAAGTCGCCGTCCCCCATCAGTCCGGCTTCATCTACCTCGTCATCATCAAGCACGGCCAGCATCGCGTGATCACGGTGTCGCGGCCGACGGTGTCCGGCGAGATGTACGGTATCATCTCGACGCTCCGCGCGGGCCCCGGCTCGCAGCTCACGCCGATCGCGGCGCCGATCGCCTATGTGCCGCTCAGAAACGTTCCGAAACCGTCGCTGGGGCGGATTGCGGCGGACGATACCAACCATGCCTTGTATCGAAAGCACCTGCGCCGCACGGTAGAAGAGCCCTTTGCGCTGTTTTTGACGCAATAGTCCGCAAGAAATAGTCCTGCAGCGGCCTCGCATGCGGCTATAACGGCAACCATGCAGGACGCGCCCGCGCCACACGACGGCAAATCTCCGCTGTTTTCCGTCATCATCCCGCTCGAATATCACCGCGGGCAATGGGAGCAGTCCTGGCTCGGCTGGACGTCGCAGACCGCGGACAAATCGCTCTACGAGATCATCCTGGTCGTGCCGCCGGATTTCAGGGCAGGCGAGGAGTTGAAAGCGTTGGCGGGCGATGGGGCCCGCCTCGAGTTCACCGATTCCGAGCACGACATCGGGCTCTGCGCATTCGGTGCAACCAAGGCCCGCGGCAGCTATCTGTTCTTCACGGAGTCGCATTGCTGGCCCGAGGCCGACGTGATCGAGCAGTGCATCCGCGCCATCGAGTCACATCCCGACTGGGCCGGATTCTCCTGCCATTCGGTGCCGATCTGCCACAACCGGCTCTCGAAAGCCGAAGCCACGATGTACCAGGCCGACATCGAATTCGGCATGAAGCAGCATCCCTGGCGTAAGGTGCTCGATCAGTGCTTCGTGACGCGGCGTGACGTCTATTGGGAGTGCGGCGGCCTGCGCGAGGAGCTCGGCCATTTCGCCGAATGGGTGCTGGCTGCGGCCTATCACGCGAGAGGTCATCGCATCGGTTACCTGCAAGAGGCGCGCTTCCACCATTATTACGTCGGCGAGATCGGCGAGCTGAAGACGTTCACGCTGGATTTCGTCGAGGGCGAGATCCGCTATCTCGGCGAGGTGCGCCGCGATCCCGGCAGTGAGCTGATCGAAGTGCCGGCCGAATGGGCGGAATGGGCGGGCTTCGACCGATCGCTCGCCCGTGCGGCCTTGAATGCGCTCGCGCAGTACAGTCTTGCCGGCCGCGGCTGGAGGAGGCCCGGCGAAAAATTGCGCGCCTTCTGGCATTGGGGTGCGCGCGCTCTCTGCGGTGATCTCGAGGAGCGCCTCGCCGCGCGCTTCGAGGTCATACGCGCGCGTCTTGGCCTGAGCACGCTGGCCCTGATCGGGTCGAGCGAGGCGATCGCGCGATGGATGAGGTGCTACATCGCCTCGCTGATCCATCTGCAGAGGCTTGAATGCGTTCGCTCCATGCGCGACCGCGCCGGGCCCGCGGCGAGATTCCTGGGAGATGGTGTTCTCGGGCAGGTAGGCTTCCATGCGCTCGAATCGTCGGCGGGGCATGTCTTCCGCTGGAGCGAGCCGCAGGCCGCCGTTCGCATTGGGGGAAGCGCAGGTCGCAACATCGTTCGCATCGAAAGCCCGGCCTTGCGTGCATCCCTGCGCGACATCGGGGCTCATTTCTATCTCGACGGCGTGCGCATCAATGGTGCCGCAATCGCAATCGGCGCCAACAGTTATACGCTGACCCTCGATCTGCCGCCCTCGGGTGTCGCCGTCCTTACATGGTCGTGCGCGGTGCTCAGGGGGACTAGTGATGCCCGCCGCCTGGGCCTTGCCGTGGCGTCCATCGAGGTGAGCCAGGATACCGGGGGCTCAATCCAGCCCGAGCCAGGCAAGGGCAACGCCGAGCTATCACAGGTCCGGTGAGACCGGATTGAGGCCGTATGGCTTCACAATGATGCAGAGCCGCCCCCATGGGGGCGGCCCCGCGACGTCGGATCAGGAGTTGTGAGAAGAACTAGCCTCCGGTCTCGGCGCTGATGATATCACCAAACAGCTCCCACTGGCCCTTCTTGAAGCGCCACATCTTGAGCTGCTCGATCGGCGCGAAGTCCGTGGACGAGGTGTTGATCTTGATGCCCGGGATCAAGGTATCGGGCACGAAGTCCTTCAGGCTGGCGGCCTGCTTCATCACGTTCTCGCGGGTCAGATTGTCACCCGACTGCTTCAGCACCTGCACCATGGTCTGGGCCGCGGCATAGGCGTAGACCAGGTTGGCGTCCGAGATGTTGGCGCCCGGCATGTACTTGTCGATGAAGGTCATGAACTTCTTCATGCCCTCGTCGTCCTTCCACTGCGGATCCGACGCATCCTTGAGATACCCGGCTGACAGCACGCCCTCGGAGGCTTCGAGGCCGGCCGGCTTCATCACCGCGCCGATCGACACCGAGACGTCGGTCATCAGGTGCATCGGCTTCCATTCCAGCTCGGCAATCTTCTTGATTGCCTGCGCTGCGAATTTCGGCGTCGCGATGTTGACGAAGACATCGGCGCCGGTGCCCTTGAGCTTGACGATATGGGCGTCGATCGACGGTTCCGAGGTCTCGTAGCTCTCTTCGGCCACGATCAGCTTCGATGCCTTGTCGCCGAACACGTCCTTGATGCCGGCGAGGTAGTCCTTGCCGAAATCGTCATTGGCATAGAAGATCGCGACCTTCGCGTCCGGCTTCTCCTTCAGGATGTATTTTGCGAAGATCTGGGCCTCGACCCGGTAGCTGGGCTGGAAGCCCATGGTCCAGGGGAAGTTCTTGGGGTCGTTCCACTTGCTGGCGCCGGTGGCGAGGAACAGCTGCGGCACCTTCTTGGAATTGTGATATTTCTGAACGGCGGTCTGGGTCGGCGTGCCCAGTGCGTTGAAGACCAGGAAGACCTCGTCGCTCTCGATCAGCTTGCGGATCTGCTCCACCGTCTTCGGCGGCGAGTAGCCGTCGTCGTAGGAGACCCAGTTGATCTTGCGGCCGTTGATGCCGCCCTGGTCGTTGATCATCTTGAAATAGGCTTCCTCGGTCTTGCCGATGATGCCGTAGGCGGAGGCCGGACCGGAATAAGCCTCGACGTTGCCGATCTTGATCTCGGTGTCGGTGACGCCTGTGTCGTATTTCTTCTGCGCCTGGGCGGACTGGGTGGCAATCAGCGTCATCGCCGTTGCTGCGGCAAGCAGTGCGAGTTTCTTGTTCATGAAAATTCCTTGAATTTTTCCTTGGGGTTTTCTTTTGGGTTTCTTCTGGGTGGTGCAGGCACGTCGAAAAACAAAAGCGCCCGCGAGGGGCGCTTTGATCAGGCGTTGGCGACCTTCTTGTCGACCTCGGACACGACCGAGAATTCTTTCCGCAAGGTAGGCTTGTGGATCTTGCCGGTGGCGTTGCGCGGTAACGCGTCGACGAAGCGAACCTGGCGAGGGCATTTGAAGCGCGCCAGATTCGCGGCGCAATGCGTGAATACGTCGGCTTCCGCAAGCTTCTGCCCGGGCTTGACCGCGACGATGGCAAGGCCGACCTCGCCCCATTGCGCATCGGGAACGCCGATCACGGCAGCTTCGGCGATGGCATTGAGCTGGTGCAGGACGTTCTCGACCTCGGCCGGATAGACGTTCTCGCCGCCGGAGATGTACATGTCCTTCCAGCGATCGACGATGTAGTAGAAACCCTCCTCGTCGACCCGCGTGGCATCACCGGTGTGCAGCCAGCCGTCGGTGAAGGAGGTCTTGTTCGCCTCCGGCCTGTTCCAGTAACCGGGCGTGATGTTCGGTCCCTTCACCCAGAGCTCGCCGAGCTCGCCGACATCGGCATCGCTGCCGTCGGGCCGCACGATGCGGACCTCGGTATGCAGAACCGGCTTGCCGGCGGAGCCGGCCTTGCGTGCCGCGTCCTCGCGGTCGAGCACCAAGACGGCCGGCGATGTCTCCGTCATGCCGTAGCCCTGCTGCAGCGCGACGCCGCGGGCCTCCCACACTTTGAGCAGCGGCACCGGCATCGGTGCGCCGCCGACGCCGCCGACGATCAGCCGGCCAAGGTCGGTCGTGGCGAAGGAAGGGTGTTGCGCCATGAACTGGTAGATCGCGGGCACGCCGAAGAACACGTTGATGCCCTGCGCGGGATCGTTGATCAGGCCGAGCGCGATGCCGGGATCGAAGGCGCGCATGATCATCACGGTGCCGCCGGCATGCAGCACCGGATTGGTGTAGCAATTGAGCCCGCCGGTGTGGAATAGCGGCAGCACGGTGAGCAGCACCGAGGCCGGTCCGATGCAGGCGGGGCCACCGAGATTGACGCAATTCCAGAAGGTCATGCCATGTGTGATGGTGGCGCCCTTCGGATGTCCCGTCGTGCCCGACGTGTACATGATGGTCGAGACGTCATCGAGCGTGACCTCCTCGATCTTCTGCAGCGGCTTGGCCGCGGCGATGCCGGCTTCATAGGATCCGCCGGGGCCGAGCAGCAGGCTGGTCGCGATGCCACAGAGCCTGGCGATGGCGAGCGCCGTCTCGGCGAGATCGTTGTCGTGGATCATCACCTTGGGTGCGCAATCGCCGGTGATGAACTGGAGTTCGGGAACGGTGAGGCGGGTGTTCAGCGGGACGAAGATGGCGCCCAGCCGGCCGCAGGCGAATTGCACCTCCAGCGTATCGGTCGTGTTCAGCGCCAGCACCGCGACGCGGTCGCCGCGCGCAATGTTCAGTGTGTGGCGCAGGAACGAGGCAAGGCGCGAGACACGGCCGTCGAGCTGCGAATAGGTGAAGCGGCGCTCGCTTGCGAGGTCGATCACCGCGACCTTGTCAGGCGTGCGGCGGCCGTGATGAACGATCCAGTCGTAGTAACGAACGGCCAAAATTCCTCCCTCGGCGGTCTTGTGCCGCCTCGCATCCCTGTTTCGCGCACCAATCCCGGCATGGCCCTGGGGCCAGCCGGAGTTTGTGCAACACGTCTTTTTTTGAACCGGAGTTGGCCTGCGAGGGATGAAAATCGTCTTGCGTTGAGTTGCTAGGGCTTCGCTGGCCGGGAAGCGGTTCCCTCGGCCAGCCACTCTGCGCAAGTGAGCCGCACATGTTCCAGCCATGGTGGCTGGGACGAATCCATCCCGCGACGCGAGAGTGCGATGAAGAGCCCGTTCTATACCGCCGAGCACGACGCCTTTCGCGAAATGATGCGGCGTTTCGTCGACAAGGAGATCGCCCCCTTCGCCCACGAATGGGACGAGGCCGGCGAATTCCCGCGCGCGCTCTATCGCAAGGCGGCCGAGATCGGCCTGTTGGGGCTCGGATTCCCCGAGGAATATGGCGGGATCGCCGCCGATCAGTTCATGAAGATCGTCGCCAGCCAGGAACTGGCGCGGGCCGGGGC
This sequence comes from Bradyrhizobium sp. U531, assembly GCF_051710265.1. NCBI lineage: Bacteria > Pseudomonadati > Pseudomonadota > Alphaproteobacteria > Hyphomicrobiales > Nitrobacteraceae > Bradyrhizobium > Bradyrhizobium sp. U531. The sequence continues at coordinate 87,995 of NZ_JASVEN010000002.1, read as the reverse complement.
CGGAGGGATCAGCGCCAGCCTGATGAGCCACACCATCGGCTCGCCGCCGATCGCGCGCGCCGCACGGCCCGAGGTGAAGGCGCGCGTGCTGCCGCAGGTGCTGGCAGGCGAGAAGATCTCCGCGCTCGCGATCACCGAGCCCGGCGGCGGTTCTGACGTCGCAAGCCTCCGCACCCGGGCGCGGCGCGACGGGGATCACTACGTCGTGAGCGGCGAAAAGACCTTCATCACCTCAGGGATGCGCGCCGATTATCTGACCGTTGCGGTGCGTACTGGAGGCGAGGGCGCCGGCGGCGTCAGCCTGCTCCTGATCGAAGGCGAGACGCCGGGCTTGTCGCGCACAAAATTGAAGAAGATGGGCTGGTGGGCGTCCGATACCGCGACGCTGCATTTCGACGAATGCCGCGTGCCGGCCGAAAACCTGATCGGCGAGGAGGGCCAGGGCTTCAAGATCATCATGCAGAACTTCAACAGCGAGCGCATGGGCATGGCCGCGGGCTGCACTGCCTTCGCCCGGGTCTGTCTCGACGAGGCGATCGCCTATGCCAAGGAGCGCAAGACCTTTGGCAAACCGCTCGCCCAGCACCAGGTCATCAGGCACAAGATCGTCGACATGGCGCAGAAGGTGGCGGCCTCGCAGGCAATGCTGGAGATGCTGGCCTGGCGCCTCGAGCAGGGCGAGAGCCCGGTCGCCGAGATCTGCATGATGAAGAATCAGGCAACCCAGACCATGGCGTTCTGCGCCTCGGAAGCCGTGCAGATTTTTGGTGGCGCCGGCTTCATGCGCGGCATCAAGGCCGAGCGCATCTACCGCGAAGTCAAGGTCAACGCCATCGGCGGCGGCACCGAGGAGATCATGAAGGATCTGGCATCGAGGCAGATGGGGTTGTGAATCCCCGTCATTCCGGGGCGACGCGAAGCGTCGAACCCGGAATCCATCAGGCCGCAGACACCGTAGAGGAATGGATTCCGGGCTCATCGCTTCGCGATGCCCCGGAATGACGAGAGGAAAAAATGCTATTCACCGCCGACCACGACGACATCCGCCGCTCCTTGCAAAAGTTCATCGCAGGCGAGATCAACCCTCACGTCGATGAATGGGAGAAGGCCGACATCTTCCCGGCACACGAGCTGTTCAAGAAGATGGGCAGCCTCGGCTTCCTCGGACTGAACAAGCCGGTCGAGTTCGGCGGCTCGGGCCTCGATTACTCCTACGCGCTGATGATGGCGGAGGAGCTCGGCGCCATCAATTGCGGTGGCGTGCCGATGGCGATCGGGGTGCAGACCGACATGGCAACGCCGGCGCTGGCGCGGTTCGGCTCGGACGAGGTGCGGCGCGAATTCCTGACGCCCTCGATCTCCGGCGACTATGTCGCCTGCATCGGCGTTTCCGAACCCGGTGCCGGGTCGGATGTCGCTTCGATCAAGACCAATGCGCGCTCCGACGGCGACGATTACGTCATCAGCGGCGGCAAGATGTGGATCACCAACGGCACCCAGGCCGACTGGATCTGCCTGCTCGCCAACACCGGCGACGGTCCCGTTCACCGCAACAAATCGCTGATCTGCGTGCCCATGAAGAGCAAGGGCGTCACCGTCGCGCGAAAACTCGACAAGATGGGCATGCGCTCCTCGGACACCGCGCAGATCTTCTTCGACAATGTCCGCGTGCCCAAGCGCAACAGGATCGGCGAAGAAGGCAAGGGCTTCACCTACCAGATGATCCAGTTCCAGGAGGAGCGGCTCTGGGGGGCGGCGGCCTGCCTGAAGGCGCACGAATACATCATCGACCAGACCATCGAGTACACGCGCAACCGCAAGGCCTTTGGCCAGAGCATTCTCGACAACCAAATCGTGCACTTCAAGCTCGCGGAGATGCAGACCGAGGTCGAGCTGCTGCGCGCGCTGATCTATCGCGCCGCCGAGCAGCTCGTCGCCGGCGAGGACGTCACAAAGCTTGCGACCATGGCGAAGCTGAAGGCCGGCCGGCTCGGCCGCGAGCTCACCGACGCCTGCTTGCAATATTGGGGCGGAATGGGCTTTACCAACGAGACGCCTGTCAGCCGCGCCTATCGCGACAGCCGTTTGACCTCGATCGGCGGTGGCGCCGACGAGGTCATGCTGATGGTCCTGTGCAAGATGATGGGTACGCTGCCGGGAAGTAAGGGGAAGGCTTCATGATCACGCTCTATCATTGCGACGCCGCGCGCTCGTTCCGTCCACTCTGGATGCTGGAGGAGATGGGGCTGCCCTATGAGCTGAAGATGCTGCCGTTCCCGCCGCGGGTCTTCGCCAAGGAGTACCTTGCGCTCAATCCGCTAGGCACGATTCCCTTCATGGTCGACGGCGAGACCAAGATGACGGAGTCCTCGGGCATCTGCCACTATCTCGGCATTAAGCACGGGCCGACGCCGCTGATGGTCGGGCCGGAAGATCCCGCCTACGGCGCGTTCCTGAACTGGATGTATTTCAGCGACGCCACGTTAACCTTTCCGCAGACGCTGGTGCTCAGATACACCCAGCTCGAGCCGGAGGAGCGGCGTAATCCGCAGGTCGCCACCGACTACGCAAAATGGTTCTTGGGGCGGCTGCGCGCCGTCGAGGCAGCGACGGCCAATGCCGAAACATTGTGCGCGGGCCGCTTCACCGCCGCTGACATTGTCATCGGCTACGCGCTGCGGCTGGCCGAGAATATCGGCCTCGCCAAGGATTTCGGGCCAAATGTCGCAGCCTATTGGGCGCGCCTGCAGCAGCGCGACGGCTTCAAGCGCGCGGTTGCTGCGGAGCAGAAGGCCGGCGCCGAGCAGAATGTTGCACCGCGTGTGAGGGCGTAAGTTTGAGCCCGTCATTCCGGGGCGATGCGAAGCGTCGAACCCGGAATCTCGAGGTTCCGGGTTCGGTCCAATGGACCGCCCCGGAACGACAACGCATGTGTCCATGACAGCGCTATCGCGTCGTGACAGCGCCCAAATTTCCGCTAAGGTGACCCCCGTCCGCAGCGGCCAGAGAGCCGCGCGAGGAGGACCCCAATGGAAGATAAAGGTCGCGAATCCGACCATCTGATGCTGATCACGCCGGAGCGGGTCTTTTATGCCGGTCTGCTCGGACGGCCCCGAAAGCGAACCCCCGGTTGCTGCCACGTCTATGTCGCGGTGAAAGGCAGCCTGCATCTCACCATCGACGACGTCCTCGCCTCCGGCGAGCTGTTCATCACCCTGCCGAACCAGCGGCACTCCATCGCCAGCGATTACCGCACTGCGATCAGCGTGACGCTCGAGCCGGAGAGCGTGCCGGATGGCGTGCTGGAAGCCCTGGCCGGGCGGTTGATGGGACCGGACCGCGCGCTCTATGCCCGCAAGATTCTCGCCGCCTATGCGCTGCTGCGCCAGCGCCGCTATGGCGACATCAATACCGCCGAATTCGACGAGATGTGCTTCGGCGAGGCGCTGCCGCGCCGCGTGCTCGACCCGCGCGTCACTCGCGCCGTCGCGCGCATCGAACGCTTCTCCGGCGAGCCGGTGACCGCGGATACCTGTGCGGCTGAAGCCGGCCTCTCGGCTTCGCGCTTCCTGCATCTGTTCAAGGAAGAGACCGGCATCTCGTTCCGCTCCTTCCGGGCCTGGAAGCGTGCGCGCCATCTGCTGCACTTCGCCAACCAGGACCTCAACCTCGCCCATCTCGCGCAGGACATCGGCTATCCCGATAGCACGCATTTCAGCCACTCGATCCGCCGCTTCTATGGCTTGAAGCCGCGCGCAATCTTCGTCGGCTCGCGAGACCTTGCGATCTATCGCAGCACCGAGACGGTGCGGATGGCGGAGGCTTCGTAGCTTCGTAGGGTGGGCAAAGGCGCTCTTGCGCCGTGCCCACCACCTCTCGGCACCCGGCACAGATGGTGGGCACGCTTCGCTTTGCCCACCCTACGAATTCGTCGTTTTTTCCAGCTTCTCCGCGCAAGAAGCCGCATGCCCTGCATCACATGATCGCAATCGTTGAATTCTCAACGTGCGAGACATTTTTGGCATGAGCGACAAGGCCGTCATCACCTGCGCGCTGAACGGCGTGCTCACCGACCCGAAGCAGCACAACGTGCCCGTTACGCCCGAGCAGATGGCGCGCGAGGCCAAGGCTGCGTTCGATGCCGGCGCATCCGTCATGCACATCCATTTGCGCCAGCAGGCGCCGGGCAAGGGACACCTGCCGTCCTGGGAGGTCGCGGTCAGCAAGGAGATCCAGCAGGCGATCCGCGAGGCCTGTCCCGGTGTCATCATCAATCACACCTCCGGCGTATCGGGGCCGAACTATTCCGGTGCGCTCGATTGCATCCGTGAGACCAAGCCGGAGATCGCCGCCTGCAACGCCGGCTCGCTGAACTATCTGAAGGTGAAGGCCGACAATACCTGGGCCTGGCCGCCGATGATGTTCGACAATGCCGTCGAGAAGGTGAAGGACTATCTCGACGTCATGAACGCGGTCGGCACCATCCCGGAATTCGAGTGCTTCGACGTCGGCATCGTGCGCTGCGTTGGCATGTACCATCAGGTCGGCATGTACAAGGGCCCGCTCGAATACAACTTCGTCATGGGTGTTGCGTCCGGCATGCCGTCGGATCCCGAGCTTCTGCCGATCCTGATCAAGCTGAAGCGGCCCGAGGCGCATTTCCAGGTCACCGCCATCGGCCGCGAGGAGATCTGGCCGCTGCACCAGCGCTGCGCCGAGCTTGGCGGCCATCTGCGCACTGGTCTCGAAGACGCCTTCTATCTCGCCGACGGCAAGAAGGTGACGTCGAACGGCCAGCTCATCGAAGCCATCGCCGCCTGCGCCCGCCGCGCCGGCCGGGAGATCGCGAGCCCCGCCGAGGCGCGGAAGATCTTTGGGACGAACAGGTAGTCACACACTTCGTCATTCCGGGATGGCCCGAAGGGCCAGGCCCGGAATCCATAACCACGATCGGGAGTATGGATTCCGGGCTCGCGCTCCGCGCGCCCCGGAATGACGAGCAGGAGAACTAATGTCTACCATCGAAAACACCATCTCCCCCGGCAGCGCCGCCTACCACGCCAACCGCGACGGCATGCTCGGCCTGATCGACCGCATGCGCGCGCTGGAAGAACGCACGCGGGCCGCATCGGCCGCGGCGAAGGACCGTTTCCACAAGCGCGGCCAGCTGCTGCCGCGCGAGCGCGTCGCGCTGGTGCTTGATCCCGGCGCACCCTTCATCGAGCTGTCCACGCTCGCCGGCTACATGTTCGACGTGCCCGATGCCAACAGGAGCGTGCCCGGCGGCGGCGTCATCGCCGGCATCGGCTTCGTCTCGGGCATCCGTTGCATGGTCAGCGCCAACGACGCCGGCATCGATGCCGGTGCGCTGCAGCCCTATGGCCTCGACAAGACCTTGCGGGTGCAGGAGCTCGCGCTGGAGAACAAGCTGCCTTATGTGCAGCTCGTCGAAAGCGCCGGCGCCAATCTCTTGCGCTATCGCGTCGAGGACTTTGTCCGTGGCGGCAACATCTTCCGCAATCTCGCCCGGCTCTCGGCGGCCGGGCTCCCCGTCGTCACCGTCACGCACGGCTCGTCGACGGCCGGCGGTGCCTACCAGACCGGTCTCTCCGATTACATTGTCATGGTTCGCGGCCGCACCCGCGCGTTCCTCGCCGGGCCGCCGCTGCTGAAGGCCGCGACCGGCGAGATCGCAACCGAGGAAGAGCTCGGCGGCGCCGAGATGCACACGCAAGTGTCCGGCCTCGGCGATTATCTCGCCGAGGACGACCGCGACGCGCTGCGGATCGCGCGCGAGATCATGGCCGCGCTGCAATGGGAGCGGCCGGGCCGCGTGGCGCCGGAGTTCAAGCCGCCGCGCTACGACCAGGACGAACTGCTCGGCATCATGCCGATGGACCACAAGCGCACCGTCGACATGCGCCAAGTGATCGCGCGCATCGTCGATGATTCCGATTTCACCGAGATGGCGCCGAATTACGGCCCGGCCACCGTCTGCGGCCACGCCCGCATCGAGGGCCAGGCAATCGGCATCATCACCAACAACGGCCCGCTCGATCCCGCCGGCGCCAACAAGGCGACGCACTTCATCCAGGCCTGCTGCCAGACCCGCACGCCGATCCTCTATCTCAACAACACCACGGGCTACATGGTCGGCAAGGCCTACGAGGAGGCCGGCATGATCAAGCACGGCTCCAAGATGATCCAGGCGGTGACCTCGGCGACGGTGCCGCAGATCACGATCTATTGCGGCGCCTCGTTCGGCGCCGGCAATTACGGCATGTGCGGTCGCGGCTTCCATCCGCGCTTCTGTTTCTCCTGGCCCAATGCCAAGACCGCGGTGATGGGCGGCGAGCAGGCGGCCGAGACCATGGCGATCGTGACCGAAGCTGCCGCCGCGCGCCGCGGCAAGCCGATCGAGAAGGACAAGCTGGACGCCATGAAGGCGCAGATCATCGGTGTGTTCGACGGCCAGATGGACGTGTTCTCGACCAGCGCCCGTGTGCTCGACGACGGCGTGATCGACCCCCGTGACACCCGCGCGGTCTTGTCGGAGGTGCTCGCGATCTGCCGTGAGGGCGATGCGCGGACGCCGCAACGCATGCAGTTTTCGGTGGCCCGCCCATGAGGAACGGATCAGTGCAGCATCGCCCGTTCTTCAGGGTTCTGGTGGCCAATCGCGGCGAGATCGCGCTGCGCGTGATGCGCAGCGCGCGGCAGCTCGGTCTCGGCGTCGTCGCGGTCTATTCGGATGCGGATCGCGATGCGCTCCATGTGCGGCAGGCCGACCAGGCCGTGCGCATCGGCGAGGCCCTGCCGGCGCAATCCTATCTCAACATCCCCGCGATCATCGCGGCGGCCAAAGCGAGCGGCGCCGATGCCGTTCACCCCGGCTATGGCTTCCTCGCCGAGAATGAAGACTTCGCACAAGCCTGCAAGGACGCCGGCCTCGTCTTCATCGGTCCATCGCCGCAGGCGATCGAGGCGATGGGCAACAAGGCCGGTGCCAAGGAAATCATGAAGAAGGCCGGCGTTCCCTGCGTGCCCGGCTATCAAGGCGCAGACCAGGGCGACGAGGTCATGCTGGCGGAGGCCAGGAAGATCGGCTTCCCCGTGATGATCAAGGCGGTTGCCGGCGGCGGCGGGCGCGGCATGCGGCTCGTCAGCGACGCTGCGTCGTTCCCGGATGCGCTGCGCAGTGCGCGCTCGGAAGCCAAGGCCGCGTTCGGCGATCCCACCGTGATCCTCGAGCGCGCCATCCAGAATCCGCGCCACATCGAGATCCAGGTGTTCGGCGACAGCCACGGCAACGCCATCCATCTCGGCGAGCGCGATTGCTCCGTGCAGCGGCGGCACCAGAAGCTGATCGAGGAGGCGCCGTCGCCCGCGGTCACGCCCGAGCTTCGCGCGAAAATGGGCGAGGTCGCGGTATCGGCGGTGAAGGCGCTGCGCTACGAGGGCGCCGGTACGCTGGAGTTCCTGCTCGATGCCAGCGGCGCGTTCTACTTCATGGAGATGAACACGCGCCTCCAGGTCGAGCATCCCGTGACCGAGGCGATCACCGGGCTCGATCTCGTCGAGCTGCAGCTGCGCGTCGCGCGCGGCGAAGCGCTGCCGGTCAGGCAGCAGGACATCAGATTCTCCGGCCACGCCATCGAGGTGCGGCTGTGCTCGGAAGATGCCGCGCAGGATTTCATGCCGCAGTCCGGCCGCATGGCGCGCTGGCAGGTGCCGGGCGGCATCCGCGTCGAGCACGCGCTGCAATCGGGCTCGGAAATCCCACCGTTTTACGATTCCATGATCGCGAAGGTGATCAGCCACGGTGCCACGCGCGAGGAAGCGAGGGGACGGCTGATCGTCGGCCTTGAGCAACTCACCGCTTTCGGCGTCACCACCAACCAGTCGTTCCTGATGTCGTGCCTGCGCCATCCCGGCTTTGCCAGGGGCGAGGCGACGACCGCTTTCATCGGTGCGCACCGCGACGAGCTACTGGCGCCGCGGGCAGATGCGGCTTTCGACACGGCGCTGGCGGGCCTGCTGCTCTACGTCACCAATCCGCGCGCGCCGTCCTGGCAAACCGGCCGGAGCTTGTCGGCAACGTTCCCGCTGCCGGCGAAAATCGAGATCGGCGGCGAGATGCGGGAGCTCGAAATCACCCGCGAACGCGACGGCAGCTACATGGTCGCTGCCGACGGCCGTCAGGACAGGTTCGAGATCGACCAGCTCGACGCCGACACCATCCGCTTCCGCCATAACGGCGTGATGGACAGTGCAAGGTTCCTGCGCGACGGCGACCGGCTCTACCTGCAGCACCGCGGCGTCTCGCTCGGGATCACCGATCTCACCCTGGCCGCGCCGAAAGCCGCCGCTGCCAATGGCGGCGATGGCAAGGTGCGCGCCGCCATGAACGGCCGCGTGGTTGCGGTCCTGGTCAAGCCGGGCGACCGCGTTGCCGCCGGTCAGCCGGTGCTGACGCTGGAAGCGATGAAGATGGAGCACGTCCACAAGGCCGGCATCGACGGCGTGGTCTCGGCGATCGACGTCGCCGAGGGCGAGCAGGTCACCACGGGCAGGATCGTGGCGGAGATCGGGGTTGCTGCGCCGGCCGCGTGAGCGGCTACGCGCACTTCTTGAAATAGCGGTAGGTGTCGGGCGCCCGCATCCAGATGAAATCCTGGGTGAGGCCGCCATGGGCATTGATCCAGGACGTGATGTCCGCGGCGTAGGCGCGGCGCAGCGTCGTTGTCGCGTCGGCCCGGTGCGCCAGATGGAAGCCGAAACTCGCCTCCGGCGTGACGCAGATCCGGCTGCGCGGAATACGACCCAGCAGAACGGTGCAGGCGGACTGGCAGGGGCCGACGATGCGAACGTTCACGCCCTGGCGGGCGAGCTCGGTCCAGCGTGCATTGTAGGCGGCGACTGATCCACCATGATTGTCGGAGACGTCGATCGTCTCCGCGCGGGCGGCGGTGCAACAGGCGGCGATGACGAGAAGGCCGAGCAGGCCGCTCAGAGGTCTGGACAGAGACATCATCAAATCCATCGGCTGGAGTGAGCGGCGACCGCGATGCATCGACGAGCCTGACACCGAATGGATCGAGACTGTGTGGGTGATCTCACAAATGGGCCGTCGCTCATCGATCGATCTCCCAATATTACCTAACACCAAACGAATTCAGGCTCATAGCAAGGTAGACCGCATGAGTTTCACATCGTCTTGAACTTTGTTCATTTGTCGGCTACAAATATTGAACAATGTTCAATTTCGAGGTCCCGATGTACCCCGATGACCCTGCCCAAACGACCGTCGCCAAGCTTCCGTCGACAGCCCGCTGCATCGCATTCGGAGCGCTGCATGCCCGCGAAAAATATCTGATCTGCGCCCTCGTCGTCTTGGCTCTGGCAGCGATTCTGGCACCCGCGATGCCGGCCGCCGGCTGGCACATCCCGCACTTCGTCGACGGCCGCGCCTGGCTCGGCGTGCCCAACGCCGGCGATGTGCTGAGCAATCTCGCCTTTCTTGCCATGGGCGTCTGGGGCTCGGAGCGGCTGCGCTCCCGTCATGATGCGCCCGTCGGGGCAAGCTGGTTCTTCGTGGGCTTGATCCTCACTTGCCTGGGCTCGGGCTTCTATCATCTGGACCCTGACGTGTCGCAACGGCTGGTCGCTGATCGTCTCGGCATGGCCGTCGCCTTCGCGGGATTCCTGGGCATCGCGACCGGAGAGCGCGTCAGCGTGCGCGCGGGCGAGGCGGTGCTGGTGCTGATGATGATCGCGGGCCTGCTGGCTGCCTGGGTGGCACGCGATAATCTCACGCCATGGGTGGTCGTGCAGTTCGGCGGCATGGCGTTGGCCGTGGGGCTTGCGTTGACACGGCAGCGGCCCGGCGCAATCGGTGTGCCGATCGGCGGCGTGATCGTCTTCTACGTGCTGGCCAAGCTCTTCGAGTTGGGCGACGTGATCGTGTTCGAAGCGACCGGACATATGGTCTCGGACCACACGCTCAAGCATCTGGCCGCCGCGCTGGCGGCGTGGCCGGTGATCTGGGCGTTACGTGATCGCAAGGTAGATTAGCGCTGGACGTTTCGCGTAGCCCGTAGCGCTGACCCGCGCTAAGGGCTCGCCGGTCAATCCCACCAGAACACCCAATGCCTGCTCGTTGTCAGCGCAATCACATCAGATCGGATCGCTTCGCGTGAAAACTGATAGTCCCCAAGCGTCTCCTGGCAGAACAACAATTGTTCACGCAGAAGACCCAAAGCGTCTTCGAAGCTCGTGGGCGGACGGCTCACCCTGAATTCGAGCGTGCCGCTGCCGATGGCGCAGATGTCGGCGCCATACCGCGTGTGCCAATGCTCTGCGACCGCCATCATGTCCTCGGATGAGGGGGCATCGTTCCATCCACCGTAAAGCAGAAACGCCGGAATTCTCCAGCTCCTGGCGGTTGGAATGCGCAAGAGCGCCACTTCCCTGAACGGCTCGATCGGTTGCTTCGAGAGGTCGAAGACCGTCCACATCTGCTCTTCGACCGGCGTCCGCTCCTTGACCGGCTGCGGCAATTCAAGTTCGGGATCGGGAGTCACGGACGATAGCGCGTCCAAGGCGTCCCTCGTTTCGCGGTCAAGATTGCGATACGCGTCCTCAAAGAAATTCTCGACCGGGCGCCGCATCTTCAATGTCTCGCGAGCGGCTCCGATCCACTGCCGGCGTGTCATCTGGGGCAGCAACCAGGCGGCCGGGGAAAGAATCAGAGGAGAGAATCCCGCGACGGAGCCTTCGCGCTGGAGTGCTGCGAAACGCTTTTCAATCCCCTCGCCCGGAACAATTGTGAACTCCAGCTTGAGCCGCTCGATCTGCGTTTGCCATTGCTTCGCCTTCCTCGCCTCCTGTTCGGCCGCAAGCCTGGCCAGGGCATCGGGCGATCGCGCTGCGGCCCGAATCCGCTCCTCCCAAATGTGCTCCTCGATGAGCACGCCGGCGAACAGGGCGATAAGACCGATCGGCGACATAAAGGGGATGATCACGGCAATCCACGGCTCGACGCCGACCAAAGCCAGGACTGCAGAGAAGACAAAATCGCTCATGAGAACGCCGGCCATGGTTGCCATGCGCAGCCTTGCGCGCTCCATGCCGCCAGGAAAGGACGAGAATCTGGATGCAGCGTATTGCGGCGCGAACCGGACAGCGGAGGCCAACGCGCCTCCGACGAGAAGGATCGCCACAGCTGAAATGAAGCGAATCATGGATGGGGCACCGACGAGAGACAGGATGGATATCTCAGGTCGCGTCGATTCGTCGACTCTCGTCTTGATTGCTGAGGCTCCGCAAGGATTTACTGTCCGCGTCCCGTCCCCTCATTGAGCAGACACGCCACCTGATGCCCGTCGCCCGCATCCAGCAGCGCCGGCCGCTCGACCCTGCAACGCTCCATCGCAAACCGGCAGCGGGTGTGAAACGCGCAGCCCGGCGGCGGATTGACCGGGCTCGGCACATCGCCGTCCACCAGCGGCGCGAGCTTCTTCGCCAGCGGGTTGGCGATCGGCACGGAGGCCAGCAAGGCCTGCGTGTAGGGGTGGCGCGGATTGCGGAACAGCTCGTCCTTGTCCGCCATCTCGACGATGCGGCCGAGATACATCACGGCGACGCGGTGGCTGATATGGGCGACCACGGCGAGGTCGTGAGCGATGAAGAGATAGGAGAAGCCGTGCTGTCGCTGCAGGTCGATCAACAGATTGATCACCTGCGCCTGGATAGAGACATCGAGCGCGGACACCGGTTCGTCGCAGACGATCAGGCGCGGCTCCAGCGCCAAGGCGCGCGCGATGCAGATGCGCTGGCGTTGACCGCCGGAGAATTGATGCGGGAAGTTGCGCATCTGGTCGGGACGCAGGCCGACCTGCTCGAACAACTTCGCGACGCGCGCCTCCAGTTCCCTGCCGCTTGCGAGCCCGTGCACGGCAAGCGGCTCGCCGACGATATCGCCCGCGGTCATGCGCGGATTGAGCGAGGCAAAGGGGTCCTGAAAGACGATCTGCATCGAGCGGCGGTGTGGCCGCAGCGCGGTCTTGGAGAGGTGAGTGATATCCTTGCCATCGAGGCGAATCTGACCAGAGGTCGGCTCAACCAGCCGCAGCACGCTGCGCGCCACGGTCGACTTTCCGCAGCCGGACTCGCCGACGAGCCCGAGCGTCTCGCCGGCTTGAAGCGAGAACGAGACGCCATCGACCGAGTGCACGATGCCGACCTGCCGGCGCAGCACGCCGGCACGCACCGGATAGTGCTTCTTGAGATCGGTGACTTCGAGCAGCGCCTCCGTCATGCCACCTCCGCGATTTCTTCCGCGCGCCAGCAGGCTGCGAGATGGCCGCCGCCCCAATCCGCCAGCGGCGGATATTCGGCCTCGCAGCGCTTGATGGCGAGCTTGCAGCGCGGTGCGAAGGCGCAACCCTTTGGCAGCCGCACCAGCGACGGCACGGTGCCGGGAATCTCGTTCAATCGCGCCGGCGCGGCGACGCCGGGGGTGGGGACCGCGGGGATCGACGCCATCAGCCCGCGCGTATAGGGGTGCTTGGGTGCCGAGAACAGCGCCTCGACGCTGGCTTCCTCGACCTTCCGCCCCGCATACATCACGATCACGCGCTGCGCCGTCTGCGCGACGACGCCGAGATCGTGCGTGATCAGCACGAGGCCAGTGCCGAGCTCCTTCTGCAGGTCGAGGATCAGCGCCAGGATCTGCGCCTGGATGGTGACATCGAGCGCGGTGGTCGGCTCATCCGCGATCAAGAGCGCCGGCCGGCAGGCCAGCGCCATCGCGATCATCGCGCGCTGGCGCATGCCGCCGGAGAGCTGGTGCGGATATTCGCGCGCGCGCCGCGCCGGTTCGGGGATGCGCACCAGGTGCAGCATCTCGACGGCGATCTTCTGAGCCTCCCTTGCCGGCATTTTCCGATGTAGCCGCACAGCCTCGACGATCTGGTCGCCGATCCGCATCACCGGATTGAGCGAGGTCATCGGCTCCTGGAAGATCATGGAGATGCGGTTGCCTCTGACCGCGCGCATCTCCGCTTCATCCAGGGCCAGCAGGTCGGTACCTTCGAGCGAGATCGAGCCGCCGACGATGCGGCCGGGCGGATCGGGCACCAGCCGCATCAGCGACAGCGCCGTGACGCTCTTGCCGCAGCCGGATTCGCCGACGATCGCCAGCGTCTCGCCGCGCTTGACGGTGAAGGAGATGTCGTCGACGGCCTTGAACAGGCCGGAATTGGTGAAGAACACCGTCTTCAGGTTCTTCACGTCGAGCACGAGGTCGGATTTATCAGCCATCAGCCGCGCTGCCTCGGATCCAGGATGTCGCGCAGGGCGTCGCCGAACAGATTGGCTCCGAACACGGCGAGGCTGATGGCTATGCCCGGGAAGATCACGAGCCAGGGCGCGGTGCGGACATATTCGGCGGCGGATTCGGAGAGCATGCGGCCCCACGACGGATAAGGCTCAGGAATGCCGAGGCCGAGGAACGAAAGCGAAGCCTCGGTCAGGATGGTCGATCCGAGCTGGGCGGTCGCGAGCACGATCAGCGGCGCCAGCGTGTTCGGCAGCACGTGACGGAGCGCGATACGCACCTCGCTCATGCCGATCGACTTGGCGGCCTCGACGAAGGGCAGTTCGCGCAGCGCCAGCGTGTTGGCGCGGATCACGCGTGACACGGTCGGGATCAGCGGAATGGCGATGGCGATGATGACGTTCGGCAGTGACGGGCCGAGCGCCGCCGTCATGATCAAAGCGAGGACCAGCAGCGGCAGCGCCTGAAGCACGTCGGAAACGCGCTGGAACACCAGATCGACCCAGCCGGAGAGATAGCCGGACGTCAGCCCGACGATGACGCCGATCGTGCCGCCGAGCGCGGTCGAGCCGATGCCGACGGCAAGCGAGATCCGCGCGCCGTGGATGATGCGGCTGAACACGTCGCGGCCGAACGAATCCGTTCCCATCCAGTGCGCCCAGCTTGGGCGGGCGAGTGCGCGCGCCGAATCGATCGTCAGCGGATCATAGCGCGCGATGAAATCGGCAAAGATCGCGGTGAGCACGAACACCGTCATGATGGTGAGCCCGGCTGCCCCCAGCACGTGCCGCTGCGCCAGAAACAGCACGCGCCGCCAGCCGCCTGTCGCATGCGCGCCGGCCCGCCGGAGTTCAACGTCGAAGTCGATCGCAGCCAAGCTGATCTCCTAATCCGTGTACCGGATGCGCGGGTCGAACACGGCATAGAGCATGTCGACGATGAAATTCGCGCTCACCACCACGACGGCGATCAGCATCACGAGGTTCTGCACGATCGGATAGTCGCGCCAGCGGATCGCCTCGACCAGGAAGCGCGCGACGCCGGGAATGTTGAACACGGTCTCGGTCACGATCAGACCGCCGATCAGGAATGCCGCCTCGATGCCGATCACGGTGATGACGGGCAGGATCGCGTTTTTCAGCGCGTGGTGGTAGTTGACCGCCGAATCGGAGGCGCCCTTGGCGCGCGCGGTGCGGATATAATCCTGTCGGAGCACCTCGAGCATCGAGGAGCGCGTGATGCGCATGGTCAGCGCCGCGCTGCGGAAGCCGACGGCGGCGGCCGGCACGGCGTAGGTCGCGAATGCTTCCAGCCAGGTCTGCGGATTGGGATTGAAGATCGGGATCTGGCCGAACATCGCCACTGCCGCCGTGAGGATCAGCAGGCCCAGCCAGAACGAGGGCAGCGACAAGCCGCTGAGGCTGACGACGCGCAAGGCGTAATCCAGCCTTGTACCCTGCTTCACCGCGCTGATGACGCCGAGCGGAATGCCGATCGAGGCCGAGAACAGCAACGCAAGGCCGGCAAGGCGCGCCGTGATCGGAATCCGCGGCAATATCTCCTGCAGGGCCGGCTTCTCGGAAACGTAGGAGTAGCCGAAATCGCCGCGCAGAAAACCGCTGATCCAGTGCCAATATTGCACGATCAGCGGTTGGTCGATGCCGAGTTCCTTTTCCAGGTTGGCCTTGTCGGCGGGATCGACATAGCCGGCGGCCGCGAACAGGATGTCGACGATGTTGCCCGGCACGATCCGCAGCAGCATGAAGATGACGACCGAGATCCCGAACAGGGTCACGAGCATCAGGAACAGGCGCCGCACCAGATAGGCAAACATGCATCGCCTCCTGAACCGTCAGCCGCGAGCGCTACTTGTCCATCCAGACGTCCTCGTAGCGGTAGCCATTATAGGAGCTGTTCGACATGACGGTCACGCCCTTGACATAGGGCTGCCAGCAACTGCCGGTCCGCGCGTGGAAGATGATCGGCCGCGCCACGTCCTCCTGCAGCTTCTTGTCGATGTCCCACACCAGCTTCTTGCGCTTCTCGACATTGGTCTCCTGCGACTGTGCGTCGAACAGCTTCTCGATCTCCTTGTTGCAGTAATTGGTGTAGTTCCGTTCGGAGCCGCAGGAATAGTTCTCGTAGAATGACTGGTCGGGATCGTCGACGGCATTGCCGGTGAGGTTGAGGCCGAGCATGTAATCCTTGCGCGCGACCTTCGGGAACCAGTTGGCGGTCTCGACCACGTCGAGCTCGCCGTCGATATAGATGCTCTTGAGCTGGTCGATCAGGATCACCGCGGGGTCACGGTAGACCGGGATGTTTCGCGTCGAGACCTTGACGGCGAGGTGCTTGTCGGGGCCGTAGCCGGCCTTCTGCATCAGCTTCTTGGCTTCCTCACGGTTGGCCTTCACGTCCGGACCGTAGCCGGGGATGGTCTCGAGCATGTCCTTCGGCATCCCCCACAGCCCGTTCGGGGGCGGCAGCATGGTGCCGCCGACGTCGCCTTGGCCTTCGAACATGATGGAGATGAAGGCCTTGCGGTCGAGCGCCATCGCCATGGCGCGGCGGATGTCGACATTGTCGAACGGCGGCGCGGATGAATTGACGATGATGTTGGTCGCGACGTTGTTCGGCTCGACCACGCAGACGGCGTTCGGCGCTTGCGATTTCACGTCCTTCAGCAGCGGGATGCTCACTTCGGTCGGGAAGGCCATGTCGAACTTGCCGGCCACGAAGGCGAGGATCGCGGTCGACCGGTTCGGGATGATGGTGAACTCGATGCCGTCGAGATAAGGCCGCCCCTTGCGCCAATAGTCCGTGTTGCGGGTCAGCTTGATCGATTCATTGGCCTTGAACTCAACGAACTTGAACGGACCGGTGCCGATCGGATGCGTGCGCATGTCGCCGGGCGAGACATGGCAGGGGTAAACAGGCGTGTAGCCCGATGCCAGCAGCGCCAGCAGCGAGGGCTGCGGCCGCTTCAAATTGAACGAGACCTCGAAATCGCCGTTGGTCGAGATGTCGTTGACCTGCTCGTACCAGGATTTGCGCGGGTTTTGCCGGAACTTCTGCTGCGACTTGCCCATCAGCATGTCGAAGGTGCATTTGACGTCCGCCGAGGTGAACGGCTTGCCGTCATGCCATTTCACGCCCTGGCGCAGCTTGAAGGTCAGCGTCTTGTTCTCATTGACCCAGGCCCAGCTCTCGGCGAGCTCCGGGACGATGTTGTCCATCCTGTTCTGGGCCTCGTCCTGCTTGTAGATGACGAGGTTGTTGAAGACAGGCATGAAGGGAACGTTGAGCGAATAGGTGGCGCCTTCGTGGATCGAGGCGTTACCGGGACTGTCGCGGTGATACATGCGCAGCACGCCGCCCTGCTTGGGCTCGCCGGCGAGCGTTGTGGTTGAGACCGTCAGCACAGATAGCGCCGCCATAGCGGCGAGCGCCCACACGCTCCGCATGCTCATCCTCCCTGGACACCGGCCTTTGCGGCCTGTTTGTCGTAACGTAGCACGCAAGTCGAGGGAGGCAACCCGTAACGCCGCAGGCCGCCTCGACACTTCGGATGACGCAAGGCCGCGGGGTTCTGGACATCTCACAATGTGAGAGTGCAGGTGCGAAGAGATGGCTCCTGCACTGGTTGTGAAGATGTTGCGCGCAACGATATCGGCAATCTCCGCTGTCGTCCCGGCGAATGCCGGGACCCATTACCCAAGGGAGGAGTTTGGCGAAAAAAGTCGTCCGGTGTTGCTACCTATTCACATCGATAGATCACGCGGTATGGGTCCCGGGTTCGCTTCGCGCCCCGGGACGACAGCGAGTTTGGAGCCGCGCCCTCACACGATCCGCGACGCCTTGTTCCCCCAGTAACGATCCCGCAGCAGGCGCTTGTACAGCTTTCCCGTGGGCAGCCGCGGCAACTCCTTCTCGAAATCGACCGAGCGCGGCACCTTCTGCCGCGACAGCGACGTGGCGCAGAACGCGATCAGTTCCTCGGCGAACGCCGCGTCGGGCACCACGCCCGGCATCGGCTGCACCACCGCCTTCACCTCTTCGCCGAGATCGGGATTGGGCACGCCGAACACGGCGGCGTCCGCAACCTTCGGATGGGTGATCAGGAGGTTCTCGCATTCCTGCGGATAGATGTTCACCCCGCCGGAGATGATCATGAAGGTCGCGCGGTCGGTCAGGTACAGGAAGCGGTCGGCGTCGACATAGCCGACATCGCCGACCGTGCTCATGCTGCCGTCGGCCGAGCGCGCCTCCTTGGTCTTCTCCGGGTCGTTGAAATATTCGAACGGCGATCCCGTCTTGAACCAGACCTGGCCCGGCGTGCCGATCGGGCAATCCCGCATGTTCTCGTCGAGAATGTGGAGGTCGCCGAGCAGAACCTTGCCGACGGTGCCGCGATGGCTGAGCCATTCCTCGCTGTTGCAGGCGGTGAAGCCGAGGCCCTCGGTCGCGCCGTAATATTCGTGGATGATCGGCCCCCACCATTTGATCATGTCGTCCTTGACCTGAGCGGGGCAGGGTGCGGCGGCGTGGATCGCGATCTCGAGCGAGGACAGGTCGTAGCGCCTGCGCACGTCCTCCGGCAGTTTGAGCATGCGCGAGAACATCGTCGGCACCAGCTGGGTATGCGTGATGCCCCAGTGCTGGACCAGCTCGAGGTAACGCTCGGGATCGAAGCTCTCCATGATGATCACGGTGCCGCCCATGCGGATCGTGAGGTTGACGGCGGCTTGCGGCGCCGAGTGATAGAGCGGGGCCGGCGAGAGGTAGACCATGCCCTCGCGGTAGTGCCAGAGTTGGGTGAGGAAATTGAACAGCGGCAGATTGTGCTTCGGCGGCTCCTCCGGCAGCGGCCGCAGGATGCCCTTCGGCCGTCCCGTCGTGCCCGACGAATACAGCATGGCGGTGCCGAGCCATTCGTCGGCGATCGGCGTCGCCGGCAGACCGGCGGTCGCGTCCGCAAGGGAGACGATGCGCTCGCTTTCGCCGGGGCCGTCGGCGACGATGCAGAGCTTGATGTCGGGGCAGGCCTGGATCGCCTCGCGCGCGATATCGAGCTTGGCCACCGACGTGATCAGGATCTTCGACTGGCTGTTGACCAGGAGATAGGCGAGCTCGCCCGGCGTCAGGAAGGAGTTGATGCAGGTGTAGTATAGCCCGGAACGCTCGCCCGCGCCGCAGGCCTCCAGATAGCGCGAATTGTTCTCCATGAAGATCGAATAGTGGTCGAGCCGCTTCAGGCCGTGCTTGCGGAACAGATGCGCCAGGCGGTTGCTGCGTGCGTCGAGCTCGCGATAGGTGACGGCCTCGCCGGTCGAAGCCATGATGAAGGCGGGTTGCAGCGGGCGCAGGCGGGCGTGGTGACCTGTGTACATCTATCCTCCGGCTTGGATCATGCGGCGAGAAGCAGGATTTCGCGCAAATCGGCGGGCCCCTCGATCCTGCGCGGGTTGCGCGGAATCCAGTTCGTGCGCATGGCCTGCTCCGCGATGGCTTCGAAATGCTCGGGCGACACCCGCACGTCCGCGAGACGGCGCGGCATGCCGAGCGAGCGAATGAAGGCATCGAGCACGTCGGCGGCGGCGTGGCCGGGAAAACCCATGGCGGCGGCGACGATCATCTGGCGCTCGGCATTGTCGCGCGCATTCCAGCGCATCACCGCCGGCAGCATGACGCAGGACGTGTAACCGTGCGGCACGTCGAAGGCCGCGCCCAGCACATAGCCAATGCCATGGCTCGCGCCCATCGGCACGCCGGCGGCGAGCGCCCCCATCGACAGCCAGGTGCCGATCTGCGCATCCATCCGCGCATCGAGATCGGACGGGTCGGCCTTCACCCGCGGCAGCGCGTCGGCGAGCATGGCGAGGCCCTTTACCGATTGCGCGTCGGCATAGGGGTGCGTCTCGCGAGAGCAGATCGCCTCGACGCAATGGTCGATGGCGCGGATGCCGGTCGACAGGAACAACCATTCCGGCGTGTGCACGGTGATCCCGGGGTCGAGGATGGTCGCGCGCGGCACGAGTAGCGGATGCCGCAGCATCTGCTTCACATGGGTGCCGAGGTCGGTGACCCCAGCGATCGCGCTGAACTCGCCGCCGGCGATCGTGGTCGGCACGCTGACCTGCCGCACGGTCGGCGCCGTCACCTCGGGAGCGACGCCCTTGTGCACGCGGATGCGCTCGATGCCGTCGACGTCGGTGATGCCATTGGCGAGACAAAGCTGCACCGCCTTGGCGCCGTCGGTGATCGAGCCGCCGCCGACGGTGACGATCAGGTCGGCTCCCGCTTCGCGCGCGGCGTTCGCGGCCGCGACCACCGCCTCGCGCGGCGTATGCGCCGGCATGGCGTCGAACACGCCGGCGCAGCGTACGCCGAGTGCATCCTGGATTTTCGCGATCTCGTCGGTCTGACGGTTGAGCGTGCCGGAGACCATCAGGAAGGCGCGGCGCGTTCCCAGCCGATCCATCTGCGCGACGATGGCGCCGGCCGCAGGATGGCCGAACACGACCTCCTCGATCGCGCCGAAAACGACACGTCCCTGGTGCACGCCTGTCCTCCCGGACAATTCGCCTTGTTTTATGCGGGCAATCTAGCCGAGCCGGTGGCGTCCGTCATGTGCGAAGACGCTGGGCTTCTTTCCCTCTCTGCCCGCGTGCGGGGAGAGGCGAAGGAAGGTTGTCCGCGCGCCCACGTCGCACCCTGTCAACCCGCCATCCGGCCAGGGCGCGCGTGGAAGCCGTGCGCACGCTTTGGTCTTGAAGTGTTCATCAACTCCACCCATCTTGGAACACCCGCGGGTAAACGCCTACCCTGCATTTTCCGCGGCTTTTACGACGAGGGCGATGCGAGGACCTGGCATGACTGGACCGGATGGCAGCAGGCGACTTGTCAAAAAGCACGAATTCCACCAGTCGCGGCACTACGCTTTTGCGGGCCTCCTCGTCGCATCATTCGCACTCGCAAGTTGCGGGCAGCCGGCCTCGCAAGGAGCGGCTCCGCCGCCGGCGCCGGTGACGGTCGCCCAGCCGGTCAAACGCACCGTCACCGATTGGGACGAGTTCACCGGCCGCTTCGAGGCGGCGGAGGAAGTTCAGGTGCGCCCGCGCGTCGGCGGCTTCGTCAACTCGGTCGAATTCCAGGACGGCGCCATCGTGCATCAGGGCGACCTGCTTTACGTCATCGACCCGCGCCCGTTCGAAGCGGTGGCGACGCAGGCCGAGGGCCAGCTGTCGGATGCACGGGCGAAGGTGGAGCTTGCCAAGCGCGAGCTCGATCGCGGCCTCAGCCTGGTGCAGAGCAGTGCCGTCTCCGAGCAGGTGGTCGATCAACGGCGTCAGGCCCTGCAGGCCGCGCACGCCGCAGAAATGCAGGCCGAAGGCGCGCTGAAGGTGGCACGGCTCAACATCGAATTCACGCATGTGACGGCGCCGCTGACGGGCCGCGTCGGCCGCCATCTCGTCAGTCCCGGCAATCTCGTGCAGGGCAGCGATACCGGCACGTCGACGCTGCTGACCTCGATCGTCACCCTGGATCCGATCTATGTCTATTTCGACATGGATGAGGCGACCTTCATCAAATACAGCAAGCTGTGGTTCGAAGGGCGCCGTCCGAGCTCGCGCGACACGGCGAACCCGGTGCAGGTGACGCTCGCCGGCGAAACCAAGGCGTCGCACGAAGGCACCATCAACTTCCTCGACAACCGCCTCGACGTCTCCACCGGCACGCTGCGCAGCCGCGCGGTGATCAAGAATACGGACCTGTCGATCCTGCCCGGCCAGTTCGGGCGTGTCAGATTGATCGGCAGCGCGCCTTACGAAGCGCTGCTGATTCCGGATGTCGCAATCGCGACCGACCAGTCCCGCAAGATCGTGTTCGTGGTGAAGCCCGACGACACCGTCGAGGCCCGCCCCGTGGTGCTCGGCCCGCTTGACGACGGCCTGCGCGTGATCCGCGACGGATTGAAGGCGGAGGACCGCGTCATCGTCAACGGCATCCAGCGCGCCCGCGTCGGCGCCAAGGTTGCCCCGCAGGCCGCGCCCGCCCCGGCCGGCGGCAAGCCCGGTGACAAGCCATGAATCTCGGTCGCCTCTCCATCAACCAACCCATCCTCGCGATGGTGCTGTCGATCGTGCTCCTGATCGTCGGCGCGCTCGCCTATACCACGCTGCCGGTCTCCGAATATCCGCAAGTGGTGCCGCCGACCGTCGTCGTCACCACGCAATATCCCGGCGCCTCCGCGCAGACCGTGTCAGACACGGTGGCAGCTCCGATCGAGCAGGAGATCAACGGCGTCGAGGACATGCTGTATCTCTACAGCCAGGCGACCTCGAACGGCCAGCTCACCATCACCGTCACCTTCAAGCTCGGCACCGATCTCGACAAGGCCCAGGTGCTGGTGCAGAACCGCGTCGCGATCGCGCAGCCGCGGCTTCCTGAAGAAGTCCAGCGCAACGGCGTCACCACGCGCAAGAACTCGCCCGACATCCTGATGGTCGTGTTCATGCTGTCGCCGGACGACACGTTCGACCAGCTCTACATCTCCAACTACGCGCTGCTCCAGGTCCGCGACCAGCTGCTGCGCCTCGACGGCGTCGGCGACATCCAGATTTTTGGCGCGCGCGATTATTCGATGCGGCTGTGGCTCGACCCTGATCGCATCGCCAATCTCGGCCTGACCTCGGCCGAGGTGCTGGCGGCGATCCGCGCCCAGAACGTGCAAATCGCGGGCGGGCAGATCGCCGAACCGCCGATCGCCGACCGCGCGTTCCAGCCGAACCTCACCTTCACCGGCCGCCTGAAGGACCAGAAGCAGTTCGAGGACATCCTGATCAAGGCCGGCTCCGACGGCCGCGTGGTGCGCTTGCGCGATGTCGCCCGCATCGAGCTCGGGGCGCTGGCGTACTCCACCAACAGCTTCCTGTTGCGCAAATCGGCTGTCGCGATGCTGGTGACGCAGCGGCCGGGATCGAACGCGCTCGCCACGGCCAAGAACATCACCGACACCATGACGCGGCTGAAGGAGAGCTTTCCGAAAGGCCTCGACTACAACATCGGCTACAATCCGACCGAGTTCATCGCCCAATCCGTCCACGAGCTGATCAAGACCATCTACGAGGCCATGCTGCTCGTGGTCGTCGTCGTGCTGGTGTTCCTGCAGGGATGGCGGCCCGCGATCATTCCGATCATCGCCATCCCGGTGTCGCTGGTCGGCACGTTCGCGGTGATGGCGGGTCTCGGCTTCTCCATCAACAATCTCACTTTGTTCGGCCTCGTGCTTGCCGTCGGCATCGTCGTCGACGACGCCATCGTGGTGGTGGAGAATGTCGAGCGGCATCTCGAGCACGGCATGAGCCGGCGCGATGCCGCTCTCAAGACCATGGAGGAGGTCGGCGGCGCGCTGGTCTCGATTGCGCTGGTGCTGTGCGCTGTGTTCGTTCCGACGGCCTTCCTCGGCGGCATCTCCGGGCAGTTCTTCCAGCAATTCGCCGTCACCATCGCGGTCGCGACCGCCATCTCCTGCTTCTGCTCGCTGACGCTGTCGCCGGCGCTGGCCTCGCTGATCCTCACTCCGCACGAGCATAAACGGCCGCCGGCAAGCTGGAATCTCATCGCGCGTGGTTGGAATGGCTTCACCGGTGTCTTCAACCGCGTGTTCGACCGGCTGGCGCACGGCTATGCCGGCCTCGCCAATTTCGTCATCCGGCATTCGGTGGTGATGATCCTGGTCTACCTCGTGCTGATCGGGAGCGCCGGCTGGCTGATCGTGACCACGCCGCAAGGCTTCATCCCGGCGCAGGATCGCGGCTACGTCATCGTCTCCGTGCAACTGCCTGGCGCGTCCTCGCTGGCGCGCACCACCGAGATCGTGCGCGAGATCGAGCGGATCGCGCTGGACACGCCGGGCATCGTCCGGGTTGCGGCCTTTGCCGGCTTCTCCGGCGCGACGCGCACGCAGGCCGGCAACGCGGCAGCGCTATTCCCCGTGTTCGACGAGCCCGAGGCGCGCATCAAGAAGGGCCTCACGGCGAATGCCATCACGGGCAATCTGCGCAAGCGATTGTCCGCGATCCAGGGCGCCTTCATCATCGTGATTCCGCCGCCGGCCGTGCCCGGCATCGGCACAGGCGGCGGATTCACCATCCGCATCCAGGACCGCCAGGGCCGCGGGCCCGAGATGCTCGCCGCGGCCACCGACGAGCTCGTCGCCGCGGCGCGCAAATCGCCCTCGCTGCTGGCGCCCTCGGTGTTCTCGCCGTTCACGGCGAACACGCCGCAGCTCTTCGTCGATATCGATCGCACCAAGGCGCAGAAGCTCGGCGTGCCGATCTCCGGCATCAACGAGACGATCCAGAGCTATTTCGGGTCGACCTATGTCAACGACTTCAACCTGTTCGGCCGCACCTATCACGTCACCGCGCAGGCCGACTTTCCGTTCCGGAAGGAGCCGAGCGATCTTTCCCGCCTGCGGACGCGCAACGCCGCCGGCGACATGGTGATGCTCGGCAGCGTGGTCGAGTTCAGGGACGTCTCAGGGCCGGATCGCGTGGCGCGCTACAATCTCTATGCGGCCTCCGAGCTCCAGGGCGAGCCGGCGCCGGGCACCAGCTCGACCACGGCGCTCAACGCCATCAAGAAGCTCGCGGACGATACGCTGCCGAGCGGCTTCACCTTCGAATGGACTGACCTCTCCTACCAGCAGGTCACCGGCGGCAATGCCGGCCTCTACGTCTTTCCGATCTGCGTGCTGTTCGTCTATCTCGTGCTCGCCGCGCAATATGGCAGCTGGACCCTGCCATTCGCAGTGATCCTGATCGTGCCAATGTGCCTGCTTGCCGCCACCATTGGCGTGCGGCTCATGGGCCAGGACGTCAACATCCTCACCCAGATCGGCTTCGTCGTGCTGGTGGGACTGGCCGCGAAGAACGCGATCCTGATCGTCGAATTCGCGCGCGACATCGAGAACGAGGGCAGGCCGCGGCTGGAGGCCGTGATCGAAGCCTGCCGCCTGCGGCTGCGGCCGATCCTGATGACCTCCTTCGCCTTCATCCTCGGCGTGCTGCCGCTGGTGATCTCGACCGGTTCCGGCTCGGAGATGCGGCAGGCGGTCGGCGTCGCCGTGTTCTTCGGAATGATCGGCGTGACGCTGTTCGGCCTGCTGTTCACCCCGATCTTCTATGTGGTGGTGCGGAACCTGGCGGAGGGCCGAAACGAGGGGAAGAAGCCGGAGGCGGTGGCCTGATCATTGAGGCCACGTCTGTCGCCAAACCTCCGCTGTCATCCCCGCGAAAGCGGGGATCCATAACCCCAGGGAGCAGTGTGGGGCAAACCGTCACTCCGAGTCGTCGCAAAACCACTCCCTGTGGTTATGGGTCCCGGGTTCGCGGCTTCGCCGCGCCCCGGGACGACACCTGTTGCTTGCGCGCAAAAGCCCATACTAACGACCAACTTGAAATGGATGGGCAGGGCCGGGGTTCTTCCCTAATATCCGCGCGATTTCAAAACAGAAAACTGCTGGGAGCTAACAGATGAAATCAGCACTTTTGGCCGCCGTCGCAACCTCCGCCCTGGTGCTGGCGGCGCCGGCCGGCGCGCAAGGCGTCAAGATCGGCATCCTCAACGACCAGTCCGGCGTTTACGCCGATTACGGCGGCAAATGGTCGGTCGAGGCGGCCAAGATGGCGATCGAGGATTTTGGCGGCGAAGTGCTGGGCCAGAAGGTCGAGCTCGTCACCGCCGACCATCAGAACAAGCCCGACCTTGCGACCTCGATCGCGCGGCGCTGGTATGACGTCGAGAACGTCGACATGATCACGGAGCTGACGACCTCCTCGGTCGCGCTCGCGATCCACGAGCTGTCCAAGGAAAAGAAGAAGATCGACATCGTCGTCGGCGCCGCCACCTCGCGCCTCACCGGCGATGCCTGCCAGCCCTACGGCTTCCACTGGGCCTACGACACCCGCGCGCTCGGCGTCGGTACCGGCGGTGCGCTGACCAAGGCCGGCGGCGACACCTGGTTTTTCCTCACCGCGGACTACGCCTTCGGCTATGCGCTGGAGAAGGACACCAGCGAGATCGTCACCGCCAATGGCGGCAAGGTGGTCGGCTCGGTGCGCGTGCCGCTCAACTCCTCGGACTTCTCCTCCTTCCTGCTGCAGGCGCAGAGCTCCAAGGCCAAGATCGTCGGCCTCGCCAATGCCGGCCTCGACACCACCAACTCGATCAAGCAGGCTTCGGAGTTCGGCATCGTCTCCGGCGGCCAGAAGCTCGCCGGCCTCCTGATGACGCTCGCCGAAGTGAACGGCCTCGGGCTGCAGGCGGCGCAAGGCTTGGTGCTGACGGAAGGCTATTACTGGGACGTCAACGACAAGAGCCGCAATCTCGGCGAACGCTTCCTCAAGCGCACTGGGCGGATGCCGAACATGATCCAGGCCGGCACCTATTCGGCGACGCTGAGCTATCTGAAAGCGGTCAAGGCCGCCGGCACCAAGGATCCCGATGCCGTCGCCAAGAAGCTGAAGGAGCTGCCGGTCGACGACGATTTCGCGCAGGGCGGCAAAGTGCTCGAGAACGGCCGCATGGTCCACGACATGTATCTGTTCGAGGTCAAGAAGCCCTCGGAGTCGAAGAAGCCCTGGGATTACTACAAGCTGCTCGCCACCGTCCCCGGCGACAAGGCCTTCTTCGCCGCCAAGGACAGCGGCTGCCCGCTGACGAAATAGCGGGAAGAGGCACAGCGAGCGCCACAAATCCGGTGTCGTCCCGGACAAGCGCAGCCCTTGGCAACGCGTAGCGTTGTCGAGGGCGGAGCGCAGATCCGGGACCCATAATCACAGGCAGACGTGGTTACGGGGACTCGGAGTTGCCTGCTCGCGCTACAACTTCTCCCTGTGGCTATGGGTCCCGGATCTTCGCTGCGCTCGTCCGGGACGACGGCGGAATATGTGGCGGCAGATCGCCTCACACCAGCCGCAACACCACCGCCCCTAACGCTCCCGCCCACAGTGCGATGGCTGCGACGCCCTGGATCATGAAGCCCGGGCCGCGCTTGGCGGCCGCCTTCGAATAGCCCACGAAGTAGATCACGCGCCCGATGACCCAGACCGCGCCGAGGCCGGCCGCGGCGGCATCGCCGATATAGACCGCGAACAGCCACAGCGCCGGCAAAAAGATCGGCATCCATTCCAGCGTGTTCGCCTGGATGCGGAAGGCGCGCTCGAAATCCGGATGGCCCGATGTCGCCGGCACCTTGATGCCGGTCCTCGACCGCACGCGCGAGACGTTGATCGTGACGAAGAGATAAAATGCGATCGCCAGCAGCGTGACGAGGGCGGTGAAATGATACATCGCGGAATCCTTTGAAGAGGTCGCCGCTTCAATAGCCGGTCAGTTCGAGATAGCCAACGCCGTCATGCGTGCCGGCAAAGGTGATCGGCCCCTCCCAATAGGAGAAGCCGGTCCCCATCCAGGCGTTCGGATTGAGCGGCTTGCAGAGGATCGAGAACGACCGTGACGGGATCGCAATCTGCCATTCCACCGGGAGCTTGCGTCCGGCGACCTCCGCCGTCGCCTTCGGAATCATCTTGATGTCGCCGCCCGCGATCATCTGTGTCTCGCCGGCGGCGCTGATCCAGTTGCCGAATGGATAGTCTTTGCCGTCCTTCTGTCGCAGCCGGTACAGCATCAGCTTGTCACCCGACGACAGATGCAGCGACAGCCAGTCCCAGCCGGTCTGGTCGGTGTCGAGCGGCTGGCTGCTCCATTCGCGGTCCATCCAGGCCTGTCCGGAAACGTTAACCGGCTTGTCGTCGATGGTGAGCGTGCCGCGGGCGCGGTAGAACGGCTGGCTGTAATAAAAGGAGGCCTGGCCGCGCTCCGACTTGCGGCTGTAGCCGTGGTCGCCCTGCAGTACCGCCGGACGGTCGGCTTCGAGCGTCAGCGCGTAGCTGAAATCGGTGCTGGACGCCTTCAGCGCTAGCGGCGCCAAGGTGCGGTCGTCGGTACGCTCGAGACTCTTCATCTCCCAATCGTCGATCCAGGCCGCAAAGGGCCTTGCCGTGACACCGGCCTGCCCGATGCCGCCGCGTGAAAACACTTCATTGAAGCGGTGGGTGTCGGCGCGCGTCACCGCGGCATGGGCCATCCACACCTGTTGATTGGCCCAGCCTTCGCCTTGCGGGCCTGCCTGCGATGCCTGCCGGAACAGCGTCCATTGCAGGCCGCACGCCGCACCGCTGCCGTCGACGAGGCTGGCCGTCAGATACCACCACTCGATGCGAAATTCCGGATGGGGGCCGTGATCTCCGGGAAAAGCGAACGTCTTGCCCGGCGTCACCTTCGCAAAGCCGTCCGCGGTCTCGCCCAGCCCGGCATAGCCTTGCGCGCCCGCACGGCGGGCCAGCGCCAGTGCCGCGATGCCGCCTGCGAAGCCGCGGCGCGAGATCCTGTCAGCGCTCATTGGCGAACACCTTGACGAGGCTGGCCGGCTGCATCCGCGCCAGCCGCACGACCGGCAGCAGGGCAGCAAGCAGCGAGGCCAGCAGCGCCACCGCGACCAGTTCGACCAGTTGCAGCGGAAACACATGGAACGGCAGCCGCCAGCCGAACGCCTTCACGTTCACGATCGCGATCAGGCACCACGCCACCACAAGGCCGAGCGGCACCGCCAGCAGCGCCGTGAACAGCGCCACCGACAGCGTCTTGGTCAGCTCGATCGCGGCAAGGCGCGGCCGCGTGATGCCGATCGCCCAGAGCGGTGCGAGTTGCGGCAGTCGGGAATTCGCCAGCGTCAGCAGGCTGGTGAAGAGCGCGATCCCGGCGACGCCGAGCGTGAACGCGTTCAGCGCGGATGTCACAGCGAAGGTGCGGTTGAAGATGCGGATCGATTCCGCTTTCACCGTCGCCTGGTCGGCGACGCTGCGGTCGTCGAGCGCAAACTGTTTCTGCAACGCGGAGATCAGGCCCGGGATGTTCTCCCTGGCGACGATCAGGCCGATTCTCGTCTGCGGCGTCTGCGGAAACTGCCGGATCAGCGCCCCGACATTCACGGTGAGCTGTCCGCGGGGATTGCCGTAGTCCGCATAGATGCCCACGATGTCGAGCTCCCAGGTCCCGCCGGGCGCCGGCACCTCGACGACGTCGCCGATGCGAATGTTGAGGCGGCGGCTCAGCTGCTCGCTGATGAAGGCGGCATTCCCGGGTACGAGCCGTGTCCAGGCGCGCGGCGCGGTCTCCAGCAGCGGCCAGCGTTCGTGATAAAGCGCGTGATCGGGCAGGCCGAGCAACTCCACCGGCTGGCCCTGAAGCTGCGTCTCGGCGCGCCCGCCCGAGAGGATCGCCTGCACGTCGCTGCGCTGCTTCAGCCAGCTCCGGATCGCGACGCCATGCGCATTGTCGGAGGCGCTGATGTAGACGTCGGCGGCGAGCCGGCCGTTGAGCCAGCCGATGAAGGTGCGGCTGAACGTCTCCACCATGGTGGAGACCCCGACATTGACGGCAAGCGCGAGCAGCAGCGCCATCAGCGCCAGTGACAAGCCTGAGAGCTGCTGCCGGCTGTCCGCCCAGAACCACAGCTCGAGCGGTTGTCGCGCAATGCGTTGGCCCGCGAGCAGGAGGAGTTCGAGAAAAGCGGGCAGGATCAGCGCCGCGCCAAACATCAAGGCGGCCAGCACGCCAAATCCTGCGATCAGCGATTGTCCGAACTGGAGCAGCAGCAGCGCGACCGCGAACACGGCGCAGGCGGCCAGGCTCTGCAGGATCAGCCAGCGGCGCTGCCTCTGCTGCCAGGCGCGCGGCTGCGCGGTCGCCAGCACCGGCATCCGGATCGCCTTGATCAGGCTGGTCGTGGCCGCGACGAGCGCACCCGCAATGCTGATGCCGATTCCGGCGAGCCACCATTCAGGGCGCAAGCTGAGCTGCCCCGGAATCTGCGCGCCGTAGAGCCCGCGCAGCGACGCCGCGACGTCAGGCAGCAGGGCGGCGGCGATGAAGTAGCCGCAGACCAGCCCGATCAGGCCTGCGACCAGCGCCAGCGCCACGAGCTCGATCACCAGCACCGTGTTGACCAGCCGCGCCGAGGCGCCGCAGGCCCGCAAGGTGCGCAGCATCGGCAGCCGCTGCTCGAAGGCGAGCCCGATGGCGGAGTTGACGATGAAGAGGCCG
Source organism: Bradyrhizobium sp. U531 (assembly GCF_051710265.1). NCBI lineage: Bacteria > Pseudomonadati > Pseudomonadota > Alphaproteobacteria > Hyphomicrobiales > Nitrobacteraceae > Bradyrhizobium > Bradyrhizobium sp. U531. The sequence continues at coordinate 58,483 of NZ_JASVEN010000002.1, read as the reverse complement.
ACGAAGAACGACAGCAGGCCGAACGCCGTGAGATTGAGATGAAAGCTGTCGGTGAGGCGCTCGAGCTCCGTCTCCGCATTCGGCTCGACCAGCTGCAACTGGTCGCCGACGACGCTCGCCAGCGGCGCGGGCTTGCTTCTGGGCTTGCCGACCAGAAGCCGCGACACTTGATCCGGCTTGTTCAGCAGGCGCTGCGCCACGCCGATATCGACCACCAGCACGTCGGGCACGAGCTGCGGCAGCACGCGCAGCGGCGGCAGCGTTGCGCCGCTGCTGATCGGCGGTGCCGCGCCTTCCGCTTCCTGCAGGTCCCTCAGCGTTTCCCGCGCCACCAAGGTCTGGCCCGGCGGCGCCACGAAGCTGCCGAGGTCCGCGGCGCCGAGGCGCGGCGCGTTGCCGACATCGACCGGCAGCGTCACCGGCTCGATGCCGAGCAGCCGCACCGAGCGGCCGTTGACCTGGACCCGCCCTTCCAGCGCCGGCGACACCGGCCAGCCGGCACGGCGCAGCCTGACGAACAGATCCTGCGAGAAGGTCGCTGCGTTCGGCGCGACCAGCATCGCGGTGCGGGTGCCACCGAACGTCGCGGCGGCGCGGTCATAGGCGTTGCGGGCCTGCTGGTTGATGGCCTGCACGCCGCTCCACAGCGCGGTCGCCGCGATCAATCCGACCAGAAGCGTCGCGAACTGCATCTTGTGACGGCGCCAATGGCTGAGCAGCACCGCGAGGATCCAGAGCGCGCGCCTCATGCGATCCGCCCCGCATGCAAAGTGAGGTGACGGTCGAGCGTGCCGGCCAGATGCAGGCTGTGCGTCACCATCAGGAAGCCGCAGCCGGTGCGCGCGACGAGATCGCGCGTCAGCGCCAGCACGTCCTCGGCGGTGGATTCATCGAGATTGCCGGTCGGCTCGTCCGCCAGCAGCAGTAAGGGCTTCGTCGCCAGCGCCCGGCCGATCGCGACGCGTTGCTGCTGGCCGCCCGACAATTGCTCGGGATAGCGCTTCAGCAGCGCGCCGAGCCCGAGCCGCTCGGTCAACTCCTTGGTCCAGGCGGCATCGTGACGGCCGGCGATCCGTGCCTGAAAGGCGAGATTATCGGCGACCGACAGGCTCGGGATCAGGTTGAACTGCTGAAACACCAGGCCGATCCGGTCGCGCCGCAAAGCCGCGCGCCCCGCGTCGGAGAGCCCGGTGATTTCGGTATCCTCCAGCCGGATCGTGCCGCCATCGGCGGCGTCCAGCCCTGCGATCAGGTGCAGCAGCGTGCTCTTGCCGCTGCCGGACTCGCCGGTCAGCGCAACGCGCTCGCCGGCCTTGAGGTCGAGATCGACGCCGCGCAGCACGTGGACCGGTTCGCCGGCCGAGGAGAAGGTCTTGGACAGGTTTCGGATGCTGAGCAAATGAATGGCGCCGGACGGAATTAGCGGAATTGTTGCGTAGCACACTTGCCGCGGAAATGCCGGGTTGCGTTGCTGTCGAAGCCGTTGTTAGCTTCCAAAACGGCCAAATCAAAAAAGTGCCAAAAAAGACATGCGGGGAGAACGATGAGCGCTCAGGGAACGCCTGATACGGCGGGCAGGACGGCAGGGGTGTCAGGGGATTCGGCAAAGCCGACACCGAAGGGCGCCTGGACCGTCACCTTTCTCCTGTTTCTCTTCATGGTTGTGAACTTCGCCGACAAGATCGTCGTCGGTCTCGCCGGCGTGCCGATCATGACGGACCTGAAGCTCTCACCGGAGCAGTTCGGCCTGCTCGGCTCCTCGTTCTTTTTCCTGTTCTCGATCGCCGCCATCGTGGTCGGCTTCATCGTCAACAAGGTGCCGACGCGCTGGGTGCTGCTGGTGCTCGCGGTGATCTGGGCGCTGGCGCAGTTTCCGATGGTCGGCGCCGTCTCCTTCACCACGCTGTTGATCTGCCGCATCGTGCTGGGCGCCGGCGAAGGCCCGGCCTTCTCGGTCGCCGCGCATGCGATCTACAAATGGTTCCCCGACGAGAAGCGCACGCTGCCGACCGCGATCCTGTCGCAGGGCTCCGCCTTCGGCGTGATCCTCGCGGTGCCGGCGCTGAACTGGGTCATCGTCAATCATTCCTGGCATTATGCCTTCGGCGCGCTCGGTGTCGTCGGTCTGATCTGGGTCTGCGCCTGGCTCGCGCTCGGCAAGGAAGGGCCGCTGGAGGATACGCAGGTCCTGGCCGCGTCCGAGCAGAAGATCCCCTACCTGCAGCTTCTCACCTCGCGCACCTTCATCGGCTGCGTCGCGGCGACCTTCGGCGCCTATTGGGCGCTGTCGCTCGGCCTGACCTGGTTCACGCCGTTCATCGTCAAGGGACTCGGCTTCTCGCAGAGCCAGGCCGGCTTCATCTCGATCTTGCCCTGGGTGTTCGGTGCCACCACCGTCATCCTTACGGGCTGGGTTTCGCAGGTGATGATGGCGCGCGGCTACAACACCCGCACGGCGCGCGGCGTGCTCGGCTCGGTGCCGCTGGTGATCGGCGGGCTGATCCTGTCGACGATGCCGCATGTTCAGGGTGCGGGCTTGCAGATCGCGCTGCTCGTGGTCGGCTCGGGCCTGTGCGGAGCGATCTACGTGGTATGCCCGCCGATGCTCGGCGAGTTCACGCCGACCTCGCAGCGCGGCGCCATTCTCGCGATCTACGGCGCGCTCTACACGCTGGCGGGCGTGATCGCGCCGGCCGTGATGGGGGCGACGATCCAGCGCGCCGGCAGCACGATCGACGGCTATATGACCGGCTTCACCATCAATGCCGTGATCATGGTCGGCTCCGGCCTGCTCGGCCTGCTGCTGCTCTGGCCGAACACGGAAAAGGCCAGGCTGACCCGCGGTGCAGCGGCGCAGCCAGCTACGCTGAAGGGCGCGGTGTCGCCGACGTAAGGGGCTGTTCGCCTCAAATTCCGCTGTCGTCCCTGCCTAGTGCGCAATTGCGCACGGGCGCAGGGACCCATACCGCGTGATCTCTCGGTTATGATAGATCGCAGTACCGAGCTGCGATCCTCCACCACACTTCTTCCTGTGGTTATGGGTCCCGCGCGTTCGCGGGGACGACACCTAGATTGTCGATACGCCTTCGCCTCTCACCTGCGCCCTTGCCTAATTCACTCCCTGCGCGCCGCGGATCAGCTTTCCCGGCCGCTGGCCTGTCGCCTCGCCCTGCCGCCGCGTCACCACGCCCGAGACGATCGTCGCGTCATAACCGTCGACATCCTGCAGCAGCCGCCGCCCGCCCACGGGCAGGTCGTAATGCACCTTCGGCGGATGCAGATGCAGCCGGTCATAGTCGATCACGTTGACGTCGGCCTTGTAGCCCGGCGCGATCAGCCCACGGTCGGTCAATCCCACCGACAGCGCGGTCTTGCGTGACTGCGCCGCGACCACGAACGGGATCGACAGCTTCTCGCCGCGGGTGCGGTCGCGCGTCCAGTGCGTCAACAGATAGGTCGGGAAGCTGGCATCGCAGATGATGCCGCAATGCGCGCCGCCGTCGGACAGGCCCGGCACCGATTGCGGATCGATCAGCATCTCGCGCGTCGCGTCGAGATTGCCGTCGGCATAGTTGAGGAACGGCACGTAGAGCATGCCCTTGCCGTCGTCCGAGAGCATCGCATCATAGGCGAGCTCCTCCGGCTGCCGGCCCTGCCGGCGCGCCTGCGGTCCCAGCGCATTCTCCGGCGGCTGCTCGTAATCGGGGGGGTCGCCGAGCAGGAACATCTTGTCGTAATTGGGCCGGAAGAACAGCGGATCGTCGGTCGCGGTCGCCGTCTCGCTGAGGATCGCCTTGCGGACCTCGCTCTGGTGCAGCCGCGCCAGCCTCTCTCCAAGCGGCAGATGCGCGATCGCCTTGTAGCTCGGATGGGTCTGGAACGGATTGCGTGACAGCTCGAGCCCGAGCAGCAGGCCGACCGGGCGCGCCGCGATCTGCGCGGTGATCGAGAGGCCGCGTTTGGCCGCGGCGTTGATCTCGTCCAGCGTTTGGCGCCAGCGATTCGGCGATTTGTCGTTCTGCGTGATCGAGAACGAGATCGGACATTTGGTGGCATCCGCCACCCGCAGCATCATCGGCAGATCTTCGTGGATGGTGGAGAGGTCGAGCACGAATTGCAGCACGCTGCGACCCTGGCTGTGCATCGCGCCCGCGATCGCGGTGAGCTCGTCCTCGCCGGCCTTCAGCGTCGGCGTGTAATCGCCGGTCGAGGTGCGGTGATTGAGCGTGCGCGAGGTCGAGAAGCCGAGCGCGCCGGAGCGCACCGCTTCGCCCGCGAGCTTCGCCATCGCCGCATTGTCCTCGGCGGTCGAGGGATCGCGGCGCGCGCCGCGCTCGCCCATGACATAGACCCGCAGCGCCGCATGCGGCAGTTGAGCGCCGACATCGATGTCGAAATCCCGCTTCGACAGCCATTCCATGTAGTCCGGAAAGCTTTCCCAAGCCCAGGGAATGCCGGCGCTCAGCACAGGCTCGGGAATGTCCTCGACGCCTTCCATGAGCTGGATCAGCCTCGTGTGATCGGCCGGCTTGCACGGCGCGAAGCCGACGCCGCAATTGCCCATGATCGCGGTGGTGACGCCGTTCTGCGAGGACGGCGTGATGTCCTGGCTCCAGGTCACCTGGCCGTCGTAATGGGTGTGCACGTCGACGAAGCCCGGCGTCACCAGCTTGCCGCGCGCGTCGATCTCTTCGCGGCCCTTCGCGGCAACCTTGCCGACCTCGCTGATCCTGCCGCCGGTGATGGCGACGTCGGCCTCGAACAGCTCGCCGCCATGTCCATCCGCGACAGTGCCGCCGCGGATGACGAGATCAGGGGTGCTCATGATGTTGCTTCCCGAATGGTTGTTTTGCTTGGGCGCATCTTCGGGCGCGCCTGCGCAGTGTCAACCGCGGGGAAGTGCGCTCAGGGTTGCGTGGCAGCCTTGGCTTCCCGCTTCCGCTCCGTGAACGGCGACAGCACCACTGTCGCGACCATGAACACGACGGACGCGCCGAACACCCAGTGCGGCGCGTTCTGGTCCATGATCCAGCCGAACAGCAGCGGCGAGACGATGCCGCCGAGGTTGAAGCCGGTGGAGACGATGCCGAAGGCGCGTCCCGCGGCGCCCGCGGGCGCGGCATTGCGCACCAGCATGTCACGCGAGGGCGCGATCACGCCGGAGAGAAAGCCCGCCACGGTCATCGCGGCAGTCAGGAGCCAACCGGGCAGCGTCACCAGCGCGATCAGCAGCACGATCGCCGCGTTGACGGCAAAACAGGCCGCGGCGACGTAGCCGTGGCGTTCGGTGTGGTCGGCGAGGAAGCCACCGGCGAGCACGCCCGCGGCGCTGGCGCCGAGGAACGCGGTCAGCATGACGTTGGCCGCCGAATAGGACGTTCCATACCCGCTCATCAGCGCGACGACGCCGAAATTGTTGATGCCGGCGACCGACAGGCTGAGCAGCATGAACAGCGCCGTCAGCGTGATCAGCGCCGGCGTGATGACGGCCTGCTTCGGCGCGTTCTCAGCGCCCGGCTTCTTCCGGCTGGCGCCGGCGTCGGGAATGTTCATGGCGAGCAGCAGCAGTGCCACCAGAATGCCGATCGCTCCCGATGCGATCAGCGCGCCGACGCCGCCGGACACGGTGACGAGCGCCGCCACGATCGCCGGCGCCACCGCGCCGCCGAGAAATCCGGCGAAGGTGTGGATGGAGAAGGCGCGGCCCATCCGCGCCTCGTCCATGTGCTCGGCCAGGATCGCGTAGTCCGCGGGGTGATAGACGCTGTTGGCAAGGCCGAGCAGCACGGCGCAGGCGATCAGCGAGGCGTAGCTGAGGTGCAGGCCAAGCAGGATCAGCGCGAGACCGCCGAGCGCAAGCCCGATCAGCAGGATCCTGCGCGCGCCAAAATGGTCGACGAGATAGCCGGTCGGCGCCTGCGTCAGCCCGGACACCACCGCGAACACGGTGAGCGCGAAGCCGAGCTCGATATAGCCGACGCCGAGCTGCGCCTTGAGGAACGGGAACAGCATCGGCAGGACCAGCAGATGAAAATGGCTGACCCAATGCGCGATCGAGATTCCCGTCAGCGTGCGCAGCGCGCTGTCCGCCTTGCCTTGTTGCGGTGCGGCGAGAACGTCGACCATTGCAGTTCCGTTTCACTCCCTCGGAGCGCGGAAACTATCGGGGAGAGCGGTTATTTGTCCATGAACGCAGGCGCATGGCAGGTAGTGCGGCCCATCTGTCGTAACTGCGAAAGCAGGGACGACAGCGGAATTTGAGGCGCTAGCGGGGATCAAAATCAGGCGCGAACCTCACAACGGCTCGTCGTCCACGCCATAGCGGTCGCGTTTGGGCGTTGCGATGTCGCCGTCCTCGTAGTCGTCGTCATCGAGCGGCGGCGGCGGAGCTTTCGCGGTGCCTTCCGCCGGCTTCTTCCCGGCGGCCTTGTTCTCAGTGATTTTGGGCGGTTCGCCCGGTTTGCAGAGCTTGGTCATGGCTGGTCCCGGATGGTGATGCTGCACCCGATCCTATCCCGAAAATATGAGCGCTCCCTGACCTAGCGCAATATCCGCCCCCGAGGATGGTCCGCAGCCGTCAGTGCACCAGCGGCCCGCCGGCCTTCTTCCAGGCATCGATGCCGCCGGCGATATGCGCCGTGTTGGAGAGGCCGGCCTCCTTGGCGGCCGCCACCGCCATCGCCGAACGCTCGCCGAAGGCGCAGAAGAAGACGACGCGGCGCCCCGTCGCGGCCGCTACCTCGCGCAGCATGCCGCCCGGTTTCAGGCTTTCCTCGACCGATGGATAGGGCGTGTGCAGCGCGCCTTCGAGCATGCCGTGCTTGGCGCGTTCGTTGGCCTCGCGCAGGTCGACCAGGAGGACGTCGGGCCGGCCGAGCGCACGGATCGCCTCATTGGCGCTGAGCGCGCGGCCCTCCTTCTCCAACTCCTCCTGGTGCAGGCCGACGCGCATGTTGGCGGGCACCGCGACGTCCATCATCTTCGGATTGGGCAGCTTCAGGTTCGCCATCAGCTCGATATATTCGTCGACCGAGCGCACCTGCAGCCGCGGATTGTAGCGCTTCTCCTCGCCGATGGTGGAGACGGTGTCGCCCTTGTAGTCGTGCGCCGGGAACACCATCGTCTCGTCCGGCAGCTTCAGCAGCCGGTTGAAGATCGATTCGTATTGCGCGCGCGACGAGCCGTTCTGGAAATCGGTGCGGCCGGTGCCGCGGATCAGCAGCGTGTCGCCGGTGAAGACGCGGTCGCCCATCAGATAGGAATAGGAATCGTCGGTGTGGCCGGGCGTGTACATCACGTCGAGCGACAGGCCCTCGATCGTCACCTTGTCGCCGTCGGCGACCCGCATCGCCACCACGTCTGCCTTGGTCTGGTCGCCCATCACGGTCATGCAATGGGTGCGGTCGCGTAGCTCGCCGAGGCCGGTGACGTGATCGGCATGCAGATGCGTGTCGACCGCCTTGACCAGCTTGAGGTCGAGCTCGCGCAGCAATTGGCAATAGCGATCGACCTTCTCCAGCACGGGATCGAGAATCAGCGCCTCGCCGCCGGGGCGGCTGGCGAGGACGTAGCTATAGGTGCCCGAAACGCTGTCGAAGAGCTGGCGGAAGATCATGGCAGGGAAGTCCGGCAGTGGAACTCGTTTCGAGGATTCTACTACGGGAAGGGCAGGAAAGAGAAGTAATTCACTACATCTGAACAAGAATTTGGAAGATTTTTATTTCGCGGGGCGATTTGGCCGCTGGTCGTCCCACCCACAGCTGTCATCGTCCGCCTAGTGCGCAATTGCGCACAGGGGCGGGCGATCCAGTATTCCAGAGCTGTCGAGGTGAACAGAGAGGCCGCGGCGTACTGGATTCCCCGCCTTCGCGGGGAATGACACCGACTGTGTCGTGAGCGCTGTGCGCTAAGAGCCTACGGCCTCACCACCGTGTACCCATTCTCCGCCAGAAACAGGATCTGCCCGACGCCCACCTGCACCGGCGTCGCTGCGGGGATGAACTCCGGCCGCTTGCCGGTCTCCCGCTCGATCGTGTCCACCGTGTTGAGGCAGATGTCGAAGCGCACGCCCTGCGCGATCAGGCTTTCGACCTGCTTGCGGCGCTCGCTGCCTGACAGCAGCAGGTCGATGCCCGGACCGAACGTCACCACCTCGACCGCGATCTTGTCGGGGTCGTAGGCTTTCAAGAGGTTGTTGGCGACGCTCAGCACCAGCGCCTGCTTCTTCGCATCGGCGTCGGAGAGCTGCAGCACGATCTTGTGCTCGGCGAACGGCTTGTCCTGGAGCGGCACCTGTTGCGCCGGGGCCGGCGGCATCGTGCTCCAGACAAGCAGCGTCAGCATCAGCGCGGAGAGGATCTGCGCCCGCCTCATCCCTGTCCCGCGATTCCCGGATTGTTCTCGACACCCTGCAGCGTGACGCCGGAGCCGAGGCGCTCCTGGAACATCCGGCCCGAGCGCAGATATTTGCCGACGACGTCCCACACCGGTGCGCCCTGCTGGCCGTTGACCGAGGCCCAGCCCGCGACCTTGTAACGGTGGCCGGCGCTGATCGCCTTGCCGTTGTGGAGCTTCAGCTCGGAGATGCGGCTGCCGATCGCAGCCGCCGGCGCGCAGGCGTAGCTGAGCCCGCCGGCACGCACCATGTCGCCGCCCTGCTGGTAGTAGGGATCGGTGTTGAAGAGGTTGTCGCAGACGTCTTCGAGCACGTCCTTGATCTGGGCGCCCGTCATCTCCTGCACATAGGTCTCGGGATAGGTGATCGCCGTTTCCGCGAGCACATCCTCCATGGTCAGCGCCTGGCCTGGCAGTGCGGTGACGCCCCAGCGGAATCCCGGTGACAGCGCGATCTCGGCATTGAGCTCGGTGCGGAGCGCCGTGCAGATCAGCTCGTCGACCGGTCCGGAGAAATTGCCGCGCCGATAGAGCAGGCGGTCAGGCGTTGCTATCTTCGCCGACCAGTCGGCCACATGCGGCTCGCGCAGCCGGCCGATCAGCTCGGCCATGGCAGGGTCGGGCTTCAGCAGCTCGGAATAGACGGGCAGCAGATGATAATGAACGTCGCTGACCTTGCCCTTGTCGATCGCGAGATCGAGCACGGCGAGGAATTTTCCGTTGGAGCCGGCATTGGTGACGAGCGTGGTGCCGCCAGCATTCTTCACTGGGATAGGCTGCGGCACGGCGTCATGGGTGTGGCCGCCGAGGATGACGTCGATGCCGGTGACGCGGCTGGCGAGCTTGAGGTCGACATCCATGCCGTTGTGCGACAGCAGGACGACAGCGTCGACCTTGTCGGTGCCGCGCAAGGCATCGACGTGCCTCTGCAATTCCTCCTCGCGGATGCCGAAGGTCCAGTCCGGCGTGAAGCGCTTGGGATGCGCGATCGGCACGTAAGGAAAGGCCTGACCGATGATCGCGACCCGATGGTTGCCCATCTCCTTGATGACGGAAGGCTTGAAGACGCGTCCGGTGGCCTTGTCGAAGGCGGCGGCGTCGTTGAACGCGGCTTCCTCGGTCAGGAAGACGTTCTGCGCCAGGAACTCGCCCTTGAAGCGCTCGAGATTGTCGCGCAGCACCTGCTCGCCATAGGTGAATTCCCAATGGCCGGTCATCGCCTCGATACCGAGCAGATTGGCGACCTCGACCATGTCGCGGCCCTGCATGACATTGGCAAGGCCGGTGCCCTGCCAGAGATCGCCGCCGTCGAGGAGCAGTGAACGCTTCTCGCCGACGTCGCTGCGCAAGCGGTCGACCAGCGTCTTCAGATGGGCAAAGCCGCCGAGCTTGCCGAAGCGCCCGGCGGACTTCTCGAACTCGATGCAGCTGAAAGCATAGGCATCGGCGCTGTCGGCGCGGATGCCGAACCGGTCGAGAAAGGCGCGCCCGACCAGATGCGGCGGCCGTCCGGCCATCTCGCCGACGCCGATATTGACGCTCGGCTCGCGGAAATAGACCGGATTGAGCTGCGCATGCGTGTCGGTGATGTGCAGGATGCGCGCATTGCCGAACCGTTCGAGGTCGTAAATGCCGGCTCCCTCGCTGCCTCGCGCAAGCCGCGGCAGACCCAACGTTGCGGCGGCAAGGCCCGCACTCTTCAGGAAATCACGGCGGCGGATCGCCATACCAGAATTCTCCGCGCCCTCAATGTCGCAAGACTGTTTCAGTAGCGGCCAGTCTAGCGGATTTCCATCGCCTTCCAGGCTTCTTTTTCGGACGCCGCCTGGAAGATCGAGGCCTTGGCGAGCGCCTCGGCCTCCTTGGCTGCGGCGGTGGCGCGGTCGAAATCGCCGCCATCCGCCGCCTTCTTGGCCGCGGCGAGCGTCGAGACGGTCACGGTCCACTGATTGCGCAAGCCAGCAGCCTCCTTGGATGCGGCTTCCGCGGTGGCATAGGCCGCCTTGTAATCCGCCTCGGTCGCCGCGCGCGCGGATGGCGCGAGGCCGAGCGCGAGCAGCATGGCCAGGGTAAGTGACCGCTTCATGGCCGCGCTCCCGGGCCCGAAATCGGCAGGCCGTTGGCGACGTAGGAGAGGAAATATTCGACGTCGCGATACTCGTCCGACTGCGGCTCCAGCGGAACCGCGCGGGTCTGGCTGTTGCAGGTGACGAAGCGGCGGCTGGTCGTGCCCATGCCGCTCCATTCGGAGCGGTAGATCGGCATCGCGTTCAGGATGCCGAGCGCCGGCGCCAGGATCTCGGCGCGGATGCGCTCGCCCGGGCTCTGCACATGGCAGCTGGCGCAAGAGAAGTTCATCTGGCCGCGACGGGTGTAGAAATAGCGCTTGCCGTTCTCGAACGCCGCGAGAGCGCGCGGATCGTCGGGGATCTTGATGTCCATCGGCTTGCCGCGCGAGGTGAACGCCATGTAGGCGGTCAGCGAGGCCATCTCGTCCTTGACATAGGAGTAGGGCTGTTCGCCATTGGCCTCGCGGCAGCGGTTGAGCGCGAGCTCCAGCGTGACGACCTTGCCTTCCTTCTCGTCGAAATAGGGATAGTTCTGGCGCACGCCGATGCCGCCGTTCGGGAAGCAGTCGGCATAGGTCTTGCCGTTCTTGAACGGGGCCGCGAACATCTCCTTGCCGGCGTCGAGCGCGAACTCGTAAGGCGGGAATTCTTCCTTCTCCTGCCACTGCCGCTTCATGTCCGCGTTCATGGAATACGGACCGTTGACGAAGTCCTCGTGCTTCACGTCGGGAAACTTCTGGAAGAAGAAGTTCTGGAAGGCCTTGGCGTCGGCAACGGGATCGACCTTGTCCGCAGCGACGACGCGCGGAGAGGTGAGGGCGAACGCAACGAGTGCGGCGCTGAGCGAGCCGAGCAGAATGGAGCTGCGCGTCTTCATCACGCGATCTTCGCGGTGGTCGTGTCCGATCCACCCTTGTTGTCGGTCCAGGTGATCTTGAGGTCGTCGCCCTTCTTGGCGCCCTTGAAGGCGAACTTGACGTAGGGGTCCTTGGAGATCGCGGTGCCCCAGTCGGCGACGAACACGTCCTTGCCGTTACATTCGAACTTCAGCTGCTGGATGTAGTGCGCCGGGATCAGCTCGCCGGCGGGATTCTTGACGAGGCCCGTATCCATCGGGTGTTGGATCAGCGCCTGCACCTCGGTGATGTCGCCGTTGGACGTTGCGCGCACGCGAATGCTGGATGCCATGTCGAATTGCCTCGCTTAGCCGCCGCAACCGCCGACGGTGACTTTCACTTCCTTGGTCGCGCTGTAGAGCTTGCCGTCGGCTTCCACGATCGCGGTCAATTTGGTGGTCTTGGCCATCTTCAGCCGGTGCGCGACACCGGGGATCGTGCCGTCGGCGATTCTGTAGGACGCCGCGAGAGCGAAAGGGTTCTCGGCGACGAAGAAAGAAATCGAGCTGACCTTGTCGAGCGTCGTGCTCACCGAGACCGGCACGACGCCGCCATTCTCGGCGATCTCGGGCGCATCCAGCTTGACCTTGTCGGAGGGCTCGGCGGTCTTGCCATAGAGCGCCTTGATCGCGTCGGCCTCGTTCTTCTGCTTGAAGGCCTCTTCCGGATATTTGTCGTTGGCTGCGGCGCGCGCCGGCGCGGCGGCGAACGGCAGATTGCCAAGGCCCAGCACGGCGACGCAGGCTGCGCCTTGCAGGATCAGGCGCCTCGTCGCAAGGGGGCCGGTCGTGGTGGTCATCTCGGGTCTCCTGGGCAGCCGGCCGTTACAGGGTTTGCAGGAAATCAACGATCGCGCTGATCTCCTGTTCGGTCAAAATCCGGTTCCTGCCGAACGGCGGCATCATGGTCTGCGGATTGCGCTTGGTCTCGTCGAAGATGATCGCGGTGAGCTCGCTGCGATCGGGATATTTGGTCTTGAGGTCCTTCAGCTCCGGACCGATCGATCCCGGCAGGTCACCGCCCTTGATGACATGACAGGTCAGGCAATTGCCCTTGCCGCGGTCGAAGGCGAGCTTTCGGCCGTCCTCGACGGCGGATTGCGCCTGCGCCGGGGTCACGGCTGCGCCGACGGAGAGGGTCAGCGCCACCAGAAAGGCAGGCTTGCAGGGAAAGGCGGTCAAGGCATCGTCCCAAGCGGTATGTCGATGATCTCGTTTGCGGAATTGTTCAAAAGCACAAAGGGCATCGCCTGACAATCAAGACTATGCACGGGGCAAAATGGAGTTAATATCTTCCGCATTGCAACTGATGAGATAGTTCGTTCATCCGGTGGGCCGGAACTAGCAAATTATTCTGGGGCGTTTGGCTCTCGTAGTCGTGTTTTCTGTTTCACGTTTTCTGGGGACGTCACTTGGCTGAATATGTTGTCGAATTTGGCAGGGACGGCGGGCGAGTCGAGTCGGATGGGCGGCTCGATGCACCGGCCTTTCACCGTAATCACGCGCCGATCTGGTCGGCGCTGGAACATCACCTCACCGGCCTGACCGGCAATGTCGTCGAGCTCGGCAGCGGAACCGGCCAGCATGTGGTCCATTTCGCCCGCCACACGCCCGGCCTCGTCTGGTGGCCGAGCGACCTCAACCAGCGCCATCTCAGGAGCATCGAGGCCTGGCGCGTGCATGCCGGCCTCGGCAACGTCCGTAGCCCGCTGCGGATCGACCTGACCGATCCCGATTGGTGCGTGGAGATGAAGGGCGGGCAGGCGCCGACGAGCCTTGCCGCCGTGTTCTGCGCCAATGTCATCCACATCGCGCCGTGGGCCGTGGCCGAGGGCCTGTTCGCCGGCGCCGGCCGCTATTTGCGCCCCGACGGCAAGCTGTTCCTCTACGGCCCCTTCAAGCGCGACGGCAAGCACACCGCGCTCAGCAATGCGGTGTTCGACACCTCCTTGCGCGAGGGCAATCCGGAATGGGGCGTGCGCGACATCAGCGATGTCGAGCTGCTCGCGAAGGGAGTGGGCCTGCGCCTCGTCGATTCCATCGACATGCCCGCGAACAATCTGACGCTGGTGTTTTCGCGGTAGGACGCGTCATGCCCGGGCTTGTCCCGGGCATCCACGTTCTTCGTGCGAAAGGCAAGGCGTGGATGGCCGGGTCAAGCCCGGCCATGACGGCGCTAGCCTTCATCCCTCCAGCCGATCTTCTCCTTTAGGAATCGATAGCCGAGCACCTCGAAGCCCGCGCGCTCCCGGTTGTCCTTGCCGTAGCCGTGACCGCCGGCGGCCGGCTCGTAGAACCAGGCCTCATAGCCCATCGCCTGGAGCTTCGCCGCCATCTTGCGCGCGTGGCCGGGATGGACGCGGTCGTCGCGCCGCGTGGTGGCGATCAGGATCGGCGGATAGGACTGGCCGGCCTTCACATTGTGATAGGCCGAGTAGGTCTTCAGCCATTCCCACTCCTCGGGCTTGTCGGGATCGCCATATTCCGCGATCCAGCTCGCGCCCGCGAGCAGCTTGGTGTAGCGGCGCATGTCGACCAGCGGGATGGTGCAGAACAGCGCGCCGAAACGCTCGGGATAGCGCACCAGCATGTTGGTGATGAGGATGCCGCCGTTCGAGCCGCCTTGCGCGGCGATGCGCTTCGCGCTCGTCACGCCGCGCCGCACGAGATCGGCCGCGACCGCGGCGAAGTCGTCATGCGACAGCTTCTTGCCGGCGAGACGTCCGGCGTCGTGCCAGCGCGTGCCGAACTCGCCGCCGCCGCGCAAGTTTGCCTGCACAATGGTGCCGCCCCGCTCCAGCCACAGCTTGCCGAGCGAGGAATTGTAATACGGCTTCACCGCAAGCGCGAAGCCGCCATAGGCGCTCATATAGACCGGTGCATCGCCGGTCTCTGTTGCCGGGCCGGTCTGGACATAGGGAATGCGCTCGCCGTCGATCGAAATCGCCTCGTGCTGGGTCACTACGAGCCCGTCAGCGGTGAACGTCTTCGGCGCCTGCTTCAGCACGGTCGGGCTTGCGACGCCGCGCGCGAGCAGCAGCAGCGAGGGCGGCGTGAGCGGATCCTGCACATTGGCGAGCAGATCGCCATTGCTCTCGCTGGGATCGCGATCGAGCGGCCAGACATCGACGACGCCGATTTGCGGCAGGCCGGGAAGCGTCGCGCGGCTCCAGCCGGTGGCGGACGGCGTGCAGATCTCGAAGCGCGGGCGGAGCTCATCGAGGATCGACAGCACGAGCTTGCCGGCGCTCCAGAAGAAGCCCTGGACGGCCCGGCGCGGCGAAGGCTCGAACAGCACGGCGAAGTCGCGGCGGCCCGCCAGCAGATCCGCAAGCGCGATGCCGAGCACGGTGTCCGCCTTGTGTGTCCGTCCTTCCACGGACCAATCCGCACGCGGCTTGATCGCGAGCCAGTCGCCATGGGCTTGCAGCTCGATGGCAGTGGGCAGGTCCAGCTTCGAGACGGGGCCGGTCCGGTCTCCGATCGAGACGCTATAGTTGAAGAAGTCCAGCATCCGGCCGAACCAGATCTTGCGATCCGGCGTCATGCGATCGATATGGCCATACGCCGCCATGTCGTTCACGGGAGCCTCGAACAGCACGGAAGCCTGCTCCACCGGTTGGCCGCGCCGCCACAGTCGCACGGTCCGCGCGTAGCCCGATGTCGTCGCCATGCCCTCGCCATGAGCGCTCGACAGCAGCAGCGTGTCGGCATCGAGCCAATCGGCGCCGCCCTTTGCCTCGGGCAGCGTGAAGCCATCCGCCACGAAGCTCTTCGTAGCCATGTCGAACTCGCGCAGCGTCACGGCGTCGCTGCCGCCGCGCGAGAGGCTCAGCATCGCGCGCGAGCTGCCGGGCATCGTGACGATCGCGCTGAGCAGCCAGTCCTCGCCTTCGCGCGCGGCGAGCTTGTCGAGATCGAGCATGGTCTCCCACGCCGGACTCGCTTTACGAAATTCGTCCAGATTGGTCCGCCGCCACAGGCCGCGCGGGTTGGCGGCGTCCTTCCAGAGATTGTGCAGATCGTTGCCGCGCCGGCTGACATAGGGAATGTTGTCGGGGCGATCGTAGATCGAAGCGAGCACGTCGCGGTCGTGCTCCCAGGCCTTGCCGCCGAACGCCTGCAGCGTCAGCTCGTTCTGCCGCTCGACGAAATCGAGCGCCTGCTTGCCCTCGATCTCCTCCAGCCACAGAAACGGATCGTCGTCGGGAGCTTGAAGCGTGGGCCGGTCGTCGACGGACATGAGCAAAAACTCCCAGGAATCGCGCCGGATAGGATTTGATCGAGCGCAAGCCGTCAAGGGCGCGGCCCGCTATCATGTCGCCGATTGCGTCAGAGGCATGGCCTGCGCCCGTTTGCGCCGGTTGCCGGCCCACCCGCACCCCTCCATAGTGCCGGGAATCAGCCAACCCCAGTGAGCCCCTTGAAATCCCCGGGGCGGAAAAGCCGATGCTTGACGTGACTTCGACCCATGAGATCGCCGACGACGTCCGCGCGCGCGCCAACGTGGTGCGCCTCGCCGCCGCGCAGGCGCTGACCGGCGCCAACTCGGCGGTGATCTTCGCCACCGGCTCGATCGTCGGCGCGACGCTTGCGCCCGACATGTCGCTCGCGACCGTGCCGCTGTCGATGTACGTGCTGGGGCTCGCGGCCGGCACGCTGCCGACCGGCGCGATCTCGCGCCGCTTCGGCCGCCGCGTGGCTTTCGTCATCGGCACCGGCCTCGGCGCGCTCACCGGTTTGCTCGGCTCGTTCGCGATCCTGCACGGCTCGTTCGTGCTGTTCTGCCTTGCGACCTTCCTCGGCGGCCTCTACGGCTCCGTTGCGCAGTCCTATCGCTTCGCCGCCGCCGACGGCGCCAGCGCGGCTTACCGGCCCAAGGCGGTGTCCTGGGTGATGGCGGGCGGCGTGTTCGCCGGCGTGCTCGGTCCGCAACTCGTGCAATGGACCATGGACGTTTGGTCGCCCTATCTGTTCGCCTTCAGCTTCCTGGTGCAGGCCGCGGTCGCGCTTGTGGCGATGGGCATCGTCGCCGGCGTCGATATCCCGAAGCCCGCGCCGGCGGACCTGCATGGCGGCCGGCCGCTGCTCACCGTGGTGACGCAGCCGCGCTTCATGGCCGCGGCGCTGTGCGGGGTCATCTCCTATCCCATGATGAATCTGGTAATGACCTCGGCGCCGCTCGCCATGAAGATGTGCGGCCTGTCAGTCTCGGATTCCAATTTCGGCATTCAATGGCACATCGTCGCGATGTACGGGCCGAGCTTCTTCACGGGCGCGCTGATCGCCCGCTTCGGCGCGCCGAAGGTCGTGGCCGCCGGCCTGCTGCTGGAAGCGGGTGCCGCCGGCATCGGCCTCTCCGGCCTCACCGCGATGCATTTCTGGGCCACGCTGATCGTGCTCGGCGTGGGCTGGAATTTCTCCTTCGTCGGCGCTTCCGCGCTGGTGCTGGAGACACACCGGCCGCAGGAGCGCAACAAGGTGCAGGCCTTCAACGACTTCCTGGTGTTCGGCATGATGGCGGTGGGCTCGTTCTCCTCCGGGCAATTGCTCGCCAGCTATGGCTGGTCGGCGGTGAACCTCGTGGTGTTCCCGCCGGTGGTCCTCGGTCTCGTCGTGCTCTCGCTCGTGTCCTGGGCCCGTCGCCGCAAGGCGCGGCTGGAGGCTGCGATGGGCGAGTTCCCGGATGCGATCTAGCTTGGCAGGAGGCTGTCAGCAACGTTGATACTTCGATCCAGGTCGAAGTGATTTTCGGGAGCCGGGTTGTTACATGATGCTCGTCATGAACAGACGAGCGTGAAGCGAAGCGCTCGCGGGGGAACGAAGGACAAGCGCAAATGCTCGACAATCCCCAACAGGCAGCCCCTATCGACGAATCCTCATACCGCTACGAAGGCTGGCGCATCGTCGCGGTCTGCTTCCTGCTCGCGACCTTCGGCTGGGGGCTCGGCTTCTACGGCCAGAGCGTCTATGTCGCCGAGCTGCAGCGCGCGCGGGGCTGGCCGACCACGCTGATCTCCGCAGGCACCACGTTCTTCTATCTGTTCGGCGCGCTGCTCGTCGTGTTCGTCGGCGAAGCCGTGCGGACCTATGGCCCGCGCCTCTCCTTGATCGCCGGCACACTGGCGATGGCGGCCGCGTCCGTTGCGATCGGCGCGGTGCGCGAGCCCTGGCAGCTTTATCTCGCCGACGCCGTGCTCGCCTTCGGCTGGGCCGGCACCAGTCTTGCCATGATCACCAACACGATCAGCCTGTGGTTCGACCGAAAGCGCGGCATGGCGATCAGCCTCGCGCTCAACGGTGCCAGCTTCGGCGGCATCGTCGGCGTGCCGCTGCTGGTGACGCTGATCGGATATATCGGCTTTGCCAATGCGATGTACGCCGCGGCCGGTGCCATGCTGGTGCTGCTCCTGCCGGTGATCCTGCTCGTGGTCGGCCACCCGCCCGCGCACCATGGCCGGCACGCGGCCGCGAAGGCCAGGCCGCAATCGTCGACGGAGATCCGTGCCTGGGCGCTGCGCGACGTCGGCTTCCTCACGGTGACCATTGCGTTCGCGCTGGTACTGTTCGCCCAGGTCGGCTTCATCGTGCACCTGATCTCGTTCCTCGATCCCGTGATCGGTCGCGAGCGCGCCGCCGTCGCGGTGGCGATTCTGACCGCGATGGCGGTGGTCGGCCGGGTGCTGTTCTCGCTGGTGATCGACCGCCTCAACCAGCGGCTGGCATCCGCGCTGTCGTTCCTCAGCCAGGCCACCGCGCTGCTCGTCGTCATCAATGTTCACAACGACTACGCGCTGATCGCGGCCTGCGCGGTGTTCGGCTTCTCGGTCGGCAACCTCATCACGCTGCCGTCGCTGATCGTGCAGCAGGAGTTCGACTCAGCCGCGTTCGGCGTGCTGATCAGCCTCAACACCGCGATCAACCAGGTGACCTATGCGTTCGGCCCGGGCGTGGTCGGGGCCCTGCGCGACTGGTCCGGCGGCTATTCGTTGCCGTTCTATCTCTGCATCGCGCTGGAGGTGGCGGCGGCCGCGCTGATCATGGTGCGCGGAAAGCCAAGAGAGAAGCTCGCGTAGGGCGGATTAGCCGAAGGCGTAATCCGCCAACCTGGCTCCGCATGTGCTGAAGCGTGGTGGATTACGCTTCGCTAATCCGCCCTACGGGACCTGCGTAAACGCACGAGCCCGCCTCCACACATTCCGTCATCGCGAGCGTAGCGAAGCAATCCAGAATGTCTCCGCGGAAGCAGTCTGGATTGCTTCGTCGCTACGCTCCTCGCAATGACGGGGAGAGATCGGAGTTCACCCCTCGCGCTCTTTCAGCAGCGCCTCCACATCCAGCCGCTTGGTGAACATCGCCAGCTTGCCGTCCGGTCCGAACGGCCATTGCTCCCGCGGCTTGTCCCAATACAGCTCCACGCCGTTCTCATCGGGATCGCGCAAGTAAAGCGCCTCGGATACGCCGTGGTCGCTCGCCCCATCGAGCGTAATGCCAGCCGTGAGCACGCGGTGCAGCGCGTCCGCCAGGGCGGGGCGCGTCGGATAGAGGATCGCGGTGTGATAGAGCCCGGTGGTGCCCGGCGGCGGCGGCGAGCCGCCTTTGCTCTCCCAGGTGTTGAGCCCGATGTGGTGATGATAGCCGCCGGCCGAGATGAAGGCCGCGCCCGAGCCCATCTTCTGCATCAGCTCGAAGCCGAGCACGCCGCAATAGAATCCGAGCGCGCGATCGAGATCGGCGACCTTGAGATGGACGTGGCCGATCCTGGTGCCGGCATCAACGGAACTCTGCGACATGTGACTGCTCCCTCGAAAACATCCACATAGGGTGGGCTTCGCGATGACGCCATGGCCGATCCCGAAACCCATCGTTTCCTGATGCGCAATTGCGCCTTAGGCTGCGAGACTAGGCCAGCTCCTTCACTTCGCCCTCGGGCAGCTCGAACTCGAACGTGTTCAGCGTCATTGACACCATAGTGTAATAGCCGCACAGCCCGATCACCTCGACGACGCCACGCTCGCCGAGCAGCGCGACCGCCTGATCGTAGAGCCCCTTCTCGACGCCGTGACCTTCATGCAGCGATTTTGCGAGGTCGTAGATCATCCTGCCCTTGGGATCGTCGAAGTCGGGCGTGCGACGATCGCGGATCGCGTCGATGATTTTTGGGTCCATGCCGCCGGCGAGCGCGAGGCGCTTATGCGCATACCATTCGTAATGCGCGGTCCAGTGCCGCGCCGTCACCAGGATCGCGATCTCCGAAAGCTTTGCCGGAAACATCGTGTCGTAGCGCAGCACCTCGCCGAGCCGCGTGGCGTGGCGGGCCATGTCGGGGCTGTTGAGCCAGGCCATCATCGGCGCCGGCGGCTTACCGCGCTTGCCGGCAATCGACTCGTCATAGGTCTGCCGCTGGCTCTCGTTCATTTCGCCAGGCGAAAGAAGTTTCAGGCGCATTGTCGTTTCCTCTTTGTTTTCAAGCTCGCCACTGGCGCGACTATAGCCGAACGCGACGGCACGGAAGTGGTTGAATTCCACGGTGCGATGGCCCAGAGTCGCGCCCAACAAGTCGATTTTGATTGATGGAAACGACCATGAGCGACACCGAGACCGCCGAGCTCGAAACATTCCGCAACGAGACGCGCGCCTGGCTCGAAGCCAATTGCCCGCCCGAGATGCGCAAGCCCGCGACGTCGGATGCCGACGTGTTCTGGGGCGGGCGCAACACGAAATTTTCGTCCGAGCCGCAGCGTCTCTGGTTCGAGCGCATGCGCGACAAGGGCTGGACCGTGCCGGACTGGCCAAGGGAATATGGCGGCGGCGGCCTCAGCGCGGCCGAGCACAAGGTTCTGCGCGCCGAGATGGGAAAAATCGGCGCGCGCCCGCCGCTGTCGAGCTTCGGCATCTGGATGCTAGGGCCGGCTTTGCTCAAGTATGGCAATGAGGCGCAGAAAAAGGAGCATCTGCCGAAGATCGCGGCGGGCGAGATTCGCTGGTGCCAGGGATATTCCGAGCCGAACGCCGGCTCTGATCTTGCTTCGCTGCAGACCCGCGCCGAGAGCGACGGTGATGATTTCGTCATCACGGGCTCGAAGATCTGGACGTCCTACGCCAATTACGCCGACTGGATCTTCTGCCTCGTCCGCACCGATGCGAGCGCGAAGAAGCACGACGGCATCAGCTTCATCCTGTTCGACATGACCTCGAAGGGCGTGACGACCAAGCCGATCCTTCTCATCTCCGGCTATTCGCCGTTCTGCGAAACCTTCTTCGACGGCGTCCGCGTGCCGAAATCGCACGTGGTCGGCACCGTCAATCGCGGCTGGGACGTGGCGAAATATCTGCTGCAGCACGAGCGGGCGATGATCTCGGGCATGGGCGAGCGCGGCGTCGGCCGTCCGCTCGGCCAGATCGCGGCCGATTCCGTCGGCACCGACGCGCAAGGCAAGCTCGATGATTCCATGCTGCGTGCAGAGATTGCGACCTTCGACGTCGACGAGGCCGCGCTTGCGGCCTGCGCCGAGCGCGCGGTCGATCTGGCCAAGGCGGGCCAGGCGCATCCGGCGTTCTCGTCGGCGATGAAATATTACGGCACCGAGCTCAACAAGCGCCGCTACGAGATCCTGATGTCGGCCGGCGGCGTCGATGCGCTGGAATGGGAGAGCGAGCGCTCCAGGCAGGGCGCCCGCCCGCGCGCCTGGCTGCGCACCAAGGCCAACTCGATCGAGGGCGGCACCACGGAGGTGATGCTCGGCATCGTCGCCAAGCGCATCCTGGATCTGCCGGGGGCGTAGGACGCTCGCTCTCACCCTCCGTCATTCCGGGGCGCGCGCAGCGCGAGCCCGGAATCCATACTCCCGATCGTGGTTATGGATTCCGGGTCTGGCCCTACGGGCCATCCCGGAATGACGAACCAAAATAGATTATCGAATCGGAAACACGCCCATGGCCCTCGTCCTCACCGAAGAACAATCGATGCTCCGCGACAGCGCGCGCGGACTGATCAGCGACAAGGCGCCGGTGTCGCATCTGCGCTCCTTGCGCGACAGCAAGGATCCCACCGGCTTCTCCAAGGAGTTGTGGCATTCCTTCGCCGAGATGGGCTTTGCCGGCCTGCTGGTGCCGGAAGAGTTTGGCGGCAGCGGTCTCGGCTTCATGGAGGCCGGTGTCGTGATGGAGGAGATCGGCCGCACCTTGATGCCGTCGCCGTTCCTGGCGACCTCGGTGGTCTCGGCCTCGGCGCTGACCCGCGGCGGCAATGCCGCGCAGAAATCGGAATATCTGCCGAAGATCTCAAACGGCTCGCTGCTGGCGACGCTGGCGATCGACGAGGGCGCAAAGCATCGCCCGCTGCAGACCGGCCTGCAGGCCGTGCGTGCCGGCAATGGCTTCAAGCTCTCCGGCGCCAAGGCGCTGGTGGTCGATGGCCACGTCGCCGATCTCCTCATCGTCGCCGCGCGTACGGCTGGCTCCGCCGGCGAGCGTGACGGCCTGACGCTGTTCCTGGTCAATCCCAAAGCCAAGGGCGTTGCGATCGAGCGCACGGTGATGGTCGATGCGCATAATGCGGCGCGGATCGAGTTCGCAAACGTCGAGGTCAATGCCGACAGCGTGCTCGGAGAGGTCGATCAGGCAGCAAGCCTGCTCGAAGGCGTGCTCGACATCGGCCGCGGCGCGGTCGCCGCCGAGATGGTCGGCCTCAGCGAGGAAGTCTTCAACCGCACCGTCGAGTATCTGAAGAACCGCAAGCAGTTCGGCAAGCTGATCGGCGAATTCCAGGCGCTGCAGCATCGCGCCGCCGAGCTCTATGTCGACATCGAGATCACCCGCGCCGCCACCATGAAGGCGCTGCAGGCGCTCGACACGGATGTCGCCAAGGCCGCCTCAGCCGTCGCCGTGGCAAAGGCCCGCGCCGGCACCACCGCGACGCGCGCCGTGCAGGAAGGCGTGCAGATGCATGGCGGCATGGGCATGACCGACCAGTTCGACATCGGCTTCTTCATGAAGCGCGCGCGCGTGTGCGAGGAATTGTTCGGCGATGCCAATTACCACACCGAGCAACTGGCCCGCGCGCGGGGATATTGAGGCGCATCGTCGCGTCGCGCTGGGTGTCATCGCCCGCGCAGGCGGGCGATCCAGTACGCCGCGGCCTCTCGGTATACGATTAACGTCTCGGAATACTGGATCGCCCGGTCAAGCCGGCCGATGACAGTAGATGTTTGGAAAGCGCCGGCCTCAACCTCGTCATTGCGAGCGCAGCGAAGCAATCCAGAATCTTTCCGCCGAGGCAGTCTGGATTGCTTCGTCGCTGCGCTCCTCGCAAAGACGGCCGATAGACCCCTTACCTCATCGGCGGCGCGTACTGCACGCCGCCGGCGTTCCACAGCTGGTTCATGCCGCGCGGGATCTTCAGCTTGGACTTCTCGCCGATGTTGCGCTCGTACATCTCGCCGTAATTGCCGACGTGACGGATGATGCGGACGACCCAGTCCTTGGTGAGGCCGAGCTGCTCGCCGTAATTGCCTTCGGTTCCGACGAGCCGCATCACTTCCGGCTTCTTCGACTTCAGGGCCTCGTCGATGTTCTCCGAGGAGACGCCGAGCTCCTCGGCGTTGATCATCGCGTAGAGCGTCCACTTCACGATCATCATCCAGTCGTCGTCGCGCTGGCGCACGACCGGGGCGAGCGGCTCCTTGGAGATCATGTCCGGCAGGATCATGTGGTCGGCGGGCTTGGTCAGGTTCAGCCGGAGCGCGTAGAGCTGCGAAACGTCGGCGGAGAATGTGTCGCACTTGCCGGTGTCGTAGGCCTTCACGACGTCGTCGAGCTTGTCGAACTTCACCTCGTCATACTTCATGTTGTTGGCCTTGAAGTAGTCGGCGACGTTGAGCGCGGTCGTGGTGCCGGACTGGACGCAGACCTTGCTGCCGTTCAGGTCCAGCGAGGTCTCCTTGTTGCGCGCGCGCGGCAGCATGAAGCCAGCGCCGTCGTAATAGGCGACCGCGGGGAAGTAGAGGTCGTAGTCGAGCTCGCGCGCCATGCTCCAGGTCGAGTTGCGCGAGAGGATATCCACCTTCCGGCTCTGCAATTCCTTGAAGCGCTCGCCGGCGTCGAGCGGGATGAACTTCGCCTTGCCGGGGTCGTTGAAGATCGCCGCGGCCACAGCGCGGCAGAAATCGACGTCGAAGCCGGTCCAGTTCTTGTTGTCCTCCGAGGACGAGAAGCCCGGCAGGCCCTTGTTGACGCCGCACAGCACCTCGCCGCGGCGCACCGTGCGCTTCAGCGTGCGGGTGTCGTAGAATTCATAGATGATGGCCAGAACGGCGACCAGCACGGCGACAGCGAGCCCGATCAGCAGGCCGCCACGAAAAGTGCGCATCATGTTGTGCTCTCGAAAAATCGGGACTGGGAATGGGGAGGGAGGGCGCGGAGCACGATCCCCGGGGATCGTGCTCCGACGATGGAATTACAGCTCGGGCTTCTGCCGGATCACGACCTTGGTGCCGACAGGGACGCGCTCGTAGAGGTCGGCGACGTCGTTGTTGACGAGGCGGAAGCAGCCCGAGGACACCTTGGTGCCGATGGTGTCGGGACGGTTGGTGCCGTGGATGCGGTAGACCGTGGTGCCCAGATACATGGCGCGGGCGCCGAGCGGATTGCCGGGGCCGCCGGCCATGAAGCGCGGCAGATAGGGCTGGCGCTGGATCATCTCCGGCGGCGGCGTCCAGTCCGGCCATTCCTTCTTGTTGGTGATGGTCACGAGGCCTTGCCACTGAAAGCCGTCGCGGCCAACGCCGATGCCGTAGCGGATCGCGCGCCCGCCGGGCTGCACCAGGTACAGATGCCGCTCGGCGGTCG
Source organism: Bradyrhizobium sp. U531 (assembly GCF_051710265.1). Classification (NCBI taxonomy): domain Bacteria; kingdom Pseudomonadati; phylum Pseudomonadota; class Alphaproteobacteria; order Hyphomicrobiales; family Nitrobacteraceae; genus Bradyrhizobium; species Bradyrhizobium sp. U531. The sequence goes on along the minus strand of NZ_JASVEN010000002.1, from coordinate 34,276 downwards.
AGACGATGATCGTGCCGGGCGCCTCGGTGGTGCGGAAGTAGACCACCTGCTTCTGCCATTCCGGCTCGAGCTGGTAGCCGTCGTCGGCGACCAGGCCCGGCTCGTCACCGCGGTCGGGCTGCTGCGCGGAGGCGAAGGGAGTGGACAGGACGAGGCTCAAGGCTGCGACGGAGGCCGCAACGAACAGCCCGGTCAGGCGACGAAAATCGGTCATGTGAATGCTCTCCCCGCTGCCACAGCGCAAATCATTCGGAACCATCAAACCTGAGGGGCAAGTTCATGGCAAGTTGATGGCGCGCCGCCCTGGTATGTCACGAGAATGCCTATGGTTTTTTGACGGGAGCGGGCAATGCCACAAACAGGGGATGGCGCAAAAAGCCTAGATTGGGCGCACAGCGGTGGTGCGCTCCCTCCCCCGCTTGCGGGGGAGGGGCGGGGAGAGGGTGTCTCCTCCAGGGAGACGCCCCAAGAGGAGAAAACCCTCACCCGCGCTTTCGGCGCGACCTCTCCCGCAAGCGGGAGAGGCGCAGGCCGAGCCCGAGGCAAATCATCCGACCCCACTGGCAAAGTCAGATCTTGTTGCTCTCCGCCGCGATCCCCAGCCGCCGCACGATCTCCGTCCCCACCGCGCGCGCCTCCACCCGCGAGCCGATCCGCGGGCTGCGAAACCTGCGTCCCGCGCGCGTCCTGATCGTGACGATGCAATGCTCGTCCTCGGAGCGGCCGCGACGGTCCACGGTGATGGTCTTCACATCCTGCCCCTCGATATGGTCCGTACGCGGAGTGCCGTCGCCCCACAGCCGTTCCACCCGGATGTCGCTCTGCCGGATCACCCAGAACGCGCCGGTCAGGAGGTTGGCGTATCGGTAGACCGCGAACGCCGCGAGCGCGCCGAGCGGCAGCAGCAGGATATCGACATGGCTCGGCGGCCATCCGCGCCAGAGCTTGTAGGCATAGGGCACGGCCGACAACGCGATCGCGATCAGCGCGACGATGCGGATGTCCCGTGCGGGAAACGCCTCGAGCGGCTCGCCGAGCTGCATCTCGGGATTGCTGGCATCGAGCGGATTGACGGGCTCCTCGACATTGGGAACCTCGAACTGCGCGGCGATCCGCGCCACGGTGTCATGAACATGGGTGACGTCCGAGATCGGCGGCGACGTCAGGCGCTCCCCGGAGGTCAGCGTGAAGACGAGCTGAAAGCGGGCCTTCACCCGCTTGCTGCCGGGAACCTGCAGCGCCGTGATGTCGTCCTTCGCGACGATCCGCGTCCGCAGCTTGCCGAACGGACTCTGCCGCCCGATCAGGATCTCGTTCGCCGTGATGATCCACACCACCGCCGGCGCCATCATGATGCCGACGACGAATCCCGCTCCCACCAGCAGCGCGACCACCGAGATGACGATCTCCAGCGTGTCGTGGGTGAAAAGGCCGGGCGTGAAGCACAGCGCAACGGCCGCCGCAAAAGCGGACATCACCAGCCGCTGCGCGATCGAGGAGCCTTCACGAAGGCGGATGTCGGGAGCGGTCGTTGTATCGTCCATCGCGGGCGGCTGATTGTGGTGGCGCGAAACTCCACGGACGGGTCCGTGGAGTCAAGCAACAAGGGCGAGACTCGCGCCGGTCACGGGACTCAGCGGCGCACCCCTTCAGGAGCGATCCCCAGCCGTTCGGCAATCTCGTCGCTCACCGCCTGCGTCTCTTCCTTCGTCCCGATGCCCTGGCTGAGGAACTTCTGCCCGCTCAACAGGTCGATCCTGACGACGTAGCGCGCCTCCTCGGCCCTGCTGTCACGCTCCGGCCCAATCGTGGCAACGTCGCCGCCTGTGATCGTATCAACAATTGGCTTGCCGTCACGCGTCAGCCGTTCGACGCGCAGTTCGCCGTGGCGGACAATCCAGAATGCGCCGGCGGACGTGTGCGCATATCGAAAGGAGAGGAGGGTAATGACGGCGACGGCCGCCCCGAATATGATTTCGGCAGTCGTGAGAGGCGCGCCATTCCAGAATCTGTACGCATAGCGAATGGCGCAGAGGCCGGCGATGATCAGGGCGACGATTCGCCGCTCTGTGCCGGCGGCCTTTCGGACAGGTTCGCCGATCCGCATCTCCAAATTGGTGGCGTCAAGCGGGTTCACCGGAGGGTCGATATCGACGAAGCTTAGCTGTTCGGCGATCCGCGCTGTGGTCTCACGGACGTGCGTGACCTCCGGAAGCTGCGGCGAGATCAGGCGCTCACCTGACGTCAGTTGCAAAGCGAGGCGGAAGCAGGTTGGGTCGGCCTTGTCGCGATTGATCCGAATTCCAGATATCTCCTCTCTCCGGATGAATCGGGTGTTAGGCTCGCCGAATGGTCGCGTCTTTTCGACGACGATCATGTCTAGGGCGATGGTCCAAAGCTCATCGGCGCCGAAGGCTGCTTCGTAGAGCATTGCAACGCCGATCACCAGACCGACCAACGCTGCAACGAACTCTCCGTATCCGTTCCAGGTCGCGAGGTTGCAGACAGAAATAAACAATACGAAGGTCGCAAAGCCGGCCCCAACAAGGCGACCTTCGGAAGATGTACTCTTGCGGAGACGAATTTCGTTTCCGGTCGTTACGTCGGTCATTGCGTGCGTCGAACTCCCCCGTCGCGGCGGAAGCTCCGCGAACGGGCCGGGGGAGTCAAGCAGGAAGAGTGTCTGATCCCTGCAGCAACCTCAGGATTGTTGTCGTGCTCAGCTGCTCGCGTTCAGCAGCTTGGCCACGGTGCGGTCGATCTCGTCATAGCGGCCCTCGCCGGCGTGCTGGAACACGATCTTGCCGGTCTGGTCGATGATGTATTGCGCCGGCCAATACTGGTTGCTGTAGGCGTTCCAGGTCCTGGAATCATTGTCCTGCGCCACCGGATAGGTGATGCCGTGGCGCTTCAGCGCGGCCTGCACGTTGGAGGCGGAGCGCTCGAACGGGAATTCCGGCGTGTGCACGCCGACCACGACCAGGCCCTTGTCGCGGTATTTGGCGTAGAGCTCGGTGACGTGCGGCAGCGTGTTGACGCAGTTGACGCAGCCATAGGTCCAGAAATCGACCAGCACGACCTTGCCGCGGAGGTCGGCCATGCTGAGCGGCTTGGAATTGAACCAGTTGTTGATGCCGGCGAAGTCGGGCGCCGTCTGCTGACTGGCGGCGGCGACCTGGATCGGTGCGGCGGGCGTGGCCTCATCGCAGAAGCCGGGGATGACGGCGCCGGTGACGGCGAGGCCAACAAGTGCGGCTGAGACGGCGAGCAGTTTGAAAGTCATGAACGAGTCCTCCGGTTCGAGTTGCAGATTGTTCACAGGCCGATCTGGCCGGTGGGGTAGAAGCCGGTGAGCCACGCCACGATCAGCGTGTCGTATTGGAAATAGGCGGCGACCGCGAAGGCGATCACGACGACACCAAAGCCCTGCTGCAGCCGCGGCGAGATGCGGGCGAGGCTGCGCACGCGCGTGGTCGCGGCCTGTCCGCCATAGGCGATCGCCAGCATCGGGATCGCCGCGCCGAACGCGTAGGCGATCAGCAGCGTGCCGGCCCAGGCGGCGTTCTTCTGGGTCGCAACCAGCGTCAGGATCGAGCCGAGCACCGGGCCGGCGCAGGGCGTCCAGACCAGGCCGAGCGTGGTGCCGAGGATCAGCCCGCCGAGCGCGCCCTCGCGCTGCGCGCCGCCTGCGTTGCCGAGATCGAGCCAGCCATTGAGCCGGATCGACAGCCATTCGAACGGCGCCGGCCACAGCATCAACAGGCCGAAGCCGATCAGCAGGATCGACGCCGCCTCGCGCAGCACATTCGGGTCGAAATCGAACAGCCGCGTCAGCGCGCCGAGCAGCAGCGCGACCGCCGAGAAGGACACGACGAAGCCGAGCGCGATCATGAGGGGGCGCAGATGCCCCGCGCGCCCGATCGAGGCGCCGAGCAGGATCGGCAGCATCGGCAGCGTGCAGGGCGCGGCGATGGTGAGGATGCCGGCGAGGAGAGCGAACAGCAGTTCGAGCATGGCGCACTCGTGGTGGAGGTCACGAGAGCAGTTCGGATGGGATGCGCGGCGCGTTACGCGGCGTCACGCCTTCGTGACGGGGGAGACGCTGCCGATTGCACGGGCGGTGCGCCCCCTTCCCGCTTGCGGGGGAGGGCTGGGGTGGGGGCTGTCTCCGCATTGGGATTGCCAGGAATTGCGGAGGATGTCCCCGCGCGGTGAGAACCCTCACCCGCCGCACGCGGGACGATGCTTCGCATCGCCCGGGGCGCGTCGGCCTCTCCCGCAGGCGGAAGAGGCCGGAGCCTGCGGCAACCATCCCCCAAATACAAAACGACCCGGACGGGGGCATCGTCCGGGTCGCTGGAGGTCTTGGGAGGTTTAACGAAACCGTATGTGAGCTTTATAGGGGGGAAGTTTTTCCGCCTGATGTTGTGCTTTGTTTCAATTGTTTCGTGGGCGGTAACACTTCCGTGTCCGGGGAAAGGGCCGCTATCGGGCTCTATCCCCTTGAAATCCTTGGCCTCAGGCGGCGAAACGCTCGACGCCGGCGCCCTTAAGCAATTCGGCCAGCTGCTTGCGGGCGTAGAACATCCGGGTCTTCACCGTGCTCTGGGGAATGCCGATGATCTGGCCGACCTCTTCCACCGACTTCTCGTGGTAGTAGACGAGGTTGATGATCTCGCGATGCGCGGGCGACAGCTTCTGCACGCAGGCGCGCAGGATGGCGCTGGTGTCGCTGCGGTCGAGCGATGTCTCCGGCGTATCGCAATCGTCGGGAATCTGGCGCACGTCTTCCTGGTCGATGTCCTCGAAGCGGCGCTGGCGCATCGCGGTCAGCGCCTTGAAACGGGCGATCGAAAGCAGCCAGGTCGAGACCTGCGAGCGGCCCTGGAACTGGCCGGCGGTGCGCCAGACATCCAGAAACACCTGGCTGACGAGGTCTTCGGCGGCGGTGGCGTCACGCACGATGCGCAGGATGAAGCGGTACACGCGCACATTGTGACGGCAATAAAGGATGTGCATGGCCGTCCGGTTGCCGTCGGCAATGCTCTCGAGGAGCATGTCGTCCGAAGTCGCCTGAGCGGCGATGATGCTCTGGCTGGCCTGGGCGTTGATGGCGATGACGTTCGGCATTGACTTGGCTCCTCGGTGCGCCGCAACCGAGCGGCGTTTCCTTGGACCAAAGTGTTAATGAGCCAACGTTTCGGGACGTCTGCACGAAAAGGGGAAAATGGTTTCGTGCGCCGCCAAATTGTTTCGTCGGAGGAGCCGCGACGAAACATTCGAGGCAAAAAAGCGAGTAATTTCAATATACGGAAAATACGGGGGTGGGTGTTTTGACGCGGCCAGCGACGCCGGGAACGTATTTGGGGGGATTGCGTTCGGTCGCGCCGCACCCACCGCTGTCGTCCCGGGGCGCGAAGCGAACCCGGGACGACAGCGGAGTGTGGGGCCCCTACGCCTTCTCGCCCTGTGGCGAGAACAGATAGCCGCCGCCGCGGATGGTGCGGATCACGGCCGGCTTGGCCGGATCGGGCTCGATCTTGCGGCGGATGCGCATGATGCGCAGGTCCACGGCGCGGTCGAAGGCTTCGGCGTCGCGCGCATTGGCGAGTTCAAGCAAGCGTTCGCGCGACAGCACGCGCTTCGGATTGGCCGCGAACACCTTCAAGAGCCCGAACTCGGACGCGGTCAGCGGATGCTCGTTGCCCTCGTCGTCGCGCAAGGCCTGGGCTTCGAGATCGAGCCATTTGGTGCCGAAGCGTACCAATTGCTCCTTGTCCGATTTCGCCGCTGCAGCTTCCGGTGCCGCCGTCCTGGCCGGCGCGCTCCTGCGCAGCACCGAGCGGATGCGAGCCATCAGCTCGCGCAGCTCGCAGGGTTTCGCCACGTAATCGTCGGCGCCGAGCTCGAGGCCGACGACGCGGTCGATCGGGCTCGCCGTCGCCGTCAGCATGATCACGGGCACGTTGATGCGGCTCTTGAGGTCGCGGATGATCGACAGCCCGTCTTCCTCGGGCATGTTGAGGTCGAGCACGACGAGATCGGGCATGCTGCCCTGGATCGCCGCGCGGAGCGACTTGCCGCCGTCGCACAGCGTCACGGTGAAGCCGTGCATCTTGAGATAATCGCCGACCATTTCCCTGGCCGGGGCCTCGTCGTCGACGATCATGATGTGCTGGCTTTGGGTCATGGTCTCCGGATCACGGCAGTTCGGTCGCGGGGAGGGTGATGGTGAAGGTCGAGCCCTTGCCGGGCCCGCCGCTGTCGGCGGTCACCTCGCCGCCATGCATGTCGACGATGCGCTTGACGATCGACAGCCCGAGCCCGGTCGAGCTCTCGCCGGCGGTCGGCTTGGCCGACAGCCGCTGGAAGCGGCCGAACAGACGGCCGAGATCCTCCGGCGACAGGCCGGCGCCCTCGTCGCTGACGCGGATGATGGTGTCGCTGGCCTCGTGGCTGACGGCGACGTCGATCCTGCCGCCGATGGGGGAATATTTGATGGCGTTGCTGATGAGGTTGTCGATCGCCTCGCGGATGCGGTCGGTGTCGCACATGGTGACGATGTTGGGTGGCGCGGTGACGCTGATCGCCTGCTGCTTGTTGACGGCGAGCGGCTGGTTGGCCTCGGCAACCTCCTTGACCAAAGCGGCGACGTCGACCGGCTCGCGGCGGATGGTGATGTCGAAGGCATCGGCCATCGCATCCGAGATCAGATGGTCGACCATCGTGGTCAGGCGCTTGGTGGCGTCGCGGATGTGGTCGACCTGGGCGACCACGCCGGCTTCCGAAGCGCCGGTGGAGATCAACTCCTTCAGCATCTCGGTGCGGCCGAGAATGACCCCGAGCGGGTTCTTCAGATCGTGCGCGACGGTGCCCAAAATCTCGTTCTTGAAGCCGTTGGCGCGCTGCAGCCGCAGCCATTGCGCGGAGAGGCGGCGGTTGGCCTGCATCAGGGCGCGGGTGCGCTGGGCGACGCGGTCTTCCAACTGGGTGTTGGCGTCCTGGAGCTGCTGATAGAGGATGACGTTGTCGAAGGCGATCGAAAGCCTTGAGGAGAAGATCTCGACCAGCGAGCGGTCGGTCTCGGACAATTCGCGCTCGGCCTGCAGCAGCACCACGACCTCGCGGCCAGATCCCGTGCGCAAGTAAATCACGCTGCGATGGTCGGCGAATTCGTTCTTGCGGCCCTGGAAGGCGGCTTCCACCATCGTTCGAAGTTCGGGGTCGAGTGCCCTGGACGACGTGGTGCCGATGAAACGGCTGTAGCAGCCGCTGCCGGCGAGCACCGAAAGCTCGGGGTCGATGCCGCCATTGTCGCGCAAAACCAGTATACCGGCACAATCGGCGTTAAGCAGCGAGGCGAGCTGGGTCAGCACGCCCTCGGCGAGGCGCTGCATCGACTTGAAGTCGTACAGCGTCGAGGCCGCGTCGATGATGATCTCGAGGCCGCGGCGCGTCTGCACCATGCGCTCGAGCTGTTGATAGGAGCGCAGCGCCGCGGTCAGCGAGGTGAACAGCTTGTCCGCGGTGAGCTCGGTCTTGGCCTTGTAGTCGTTGATGTCGTACTGCACGATCACGCGCCGCTCCGGCGCCTGGCCGGGCTGGCCGGTGCGCAGGATGATGCGCACGGTCTCGTTGCGGATCTCGTTGCGGATGAACTCGACCAGCTCGAGGCCGGCGACGTCGGTCTCCATGATGACGTCGAGCAGCACGGCGGCGATGTCGCCGTGCTCGGCCATCAGCTTGCGGCCTTCCGCCGCGGAATAGGCCGACAGGATCTCGAGGCCCTGGCCGTTCAGGCTGTAGTCCGAGAGGGCGAAACGGGTGCCGTCATGCACCGCCGGATCGTCGTCGATGACGGCGATTTTCCACTTCCGGGCATTGCTATCCTCCGACGCGGTACCGGTATCGTCGATCAGGTGGAGGACATCGTCCTGTTCGGCCATTGAGAAGTCCCGTCACTTTCTGTGCTCTGCGCGCCGCCCTTGGCGACCCGGGGCATGATAATGCGAAAAGTAGTGCCTTGTCCCAGCTTGGATTCCAGCATCATGCGGCCCCCGAGCTGCTGGGAGACGAGGTTATAGACGATATGCAGGCCGAGGCCCGTGCCGCCTTCATTGCGCCGGGTGGTAAAGAAAGGGTCAAAGGCCTGGCGCTGCACGTCGGGGGTCATGCCGGCCCCGTCGTCGGTGAAGATGATCTCGATGTCCTCGGTCCCGCGCGGCCGCGCCGAAACCGTGATGGTGCCGGCCCGCCCGTCGGCGAAGGCGTGGTTGGCGGCGTTGAGGAAGAGATTGGTCAGGATCTGGCCATAGGAGCCGGGATAGCCGTCGAGCAGCAGCCCCTCGGGCACGTCGACCTGCAGCGTGATCGGCGAGCGCTTCAGGACCGGGCGGAGGCTGGCGATGATCTGGTCGGTGGCCTCGCTGAGCGAGAATTGCCGCCGCTCGGCATGGGAGCGGTCGACCGCGACCTGCTTGAACGACTGGATCAGCTCGCCGGCGCGCTGAAGGTTGGCGACGAGCTGCTGCGAGGCGTCGCGCGAGGACTGCACGAATTCCTCCAGCTGCGAGCGGCGCAGGCCGCCGTCGCCCTTGAGCTGGGCCTCGAAGATCTCGGTGCGCCGGGCAAAGCTGGAGGCGACCGTGAGGCTGATGCCGATGGGATTGTTGACCTCGTGCGCGACGCCGGCGACGAGGCCGCCGAGCGCCGCCAGCCGCTCGGCGTCGATCAGGTTCTGCTGCGCGGCGTTGAGCTCGAGCAGCGCGCTTTCGGCTTTCTCCTTCGATGCGCGCAGCTCGTCCTCGGTCTCGCGCTTGGCGATCGCGTTCTCGCGGAACACCTCCACGGCGCGCGCCATGGCTCCGACCTCGTCGCGGGCCTTGGTGCCTTGCACCTCGCGGTCGAGGTCGCCGAGCGTGATCGCGCGCATCGCGGTCATGATCTGCTGCAGCGGCAGCCGGATCGACAGCGCGATCATCACGCCGGCGGTGAGGATGATGCCGAGGAAGATCACCGCGATCGAGAGCACCCGCCGGGAAATATCCGCCAGCGTGCGGTCGAAGGTCTCCTGCGCCTTCTGCTCGCGCTGGCGCATCTTGGTGGAGAGGTCGTCGATGGCGCCGATCGCCTCGGCCTGGCTGGCGTCGATGGTGTTGCGCAAGAGCTCGGTGCGGCTCGCGAGTTGCTCGGAGAGCTTTGCAAAGCCCTCGCGCAGCGCGGCGGTGCGGGCCCCGAGCCGCTGCAGCGCCATGCGCTGCAGATCGTTGTCGGCAAGGTCGATCATGACCGGGATGGTCTTCTCGATCGTCTCGGTGTTGCGGCGGGCGTCGTCGGCCGCGCCCGTCTGCAGCGACAGATAATAGGAATTGGCCGCCACCAGCATCGCGGTGAAGGCCTCGCGGGATTTTCCGAGCGAGGGCCAGATCAGCGCGTCGCGATGGCCGGTGGCGCCTTCGATGATGGAGTAGAGGCCCGCCATGTCCCGGGCCGGGCCCTGCACCTGGTCCTCATAAGTCCTGGCGATGGTGGCCTGCACGCTGCGTAGCTCGCCGAAGCCGTTGAGGAAGCGGTCGGTGGTGCGCTCGAGCTCCTCGACCGAGCCCGACAGCATCGGGTCCTTGGCGGCGCGGTTGGTCAGTGTGCCCAGCACCGCCTCGCGCAGCAGCAGGATCTCGGCGAACAGGTCCGGGCTCGGCTGGTTGATGTAGCGGTGGATCAGATTGTGCAGGCGCCCGGTCTCGCTTTCGAGCAGCGCCAGGATCCGGTCGGACTCGCGGACCTGGCGGACGTCGTCCCAGGCCGAGCCCAGCACCTGCGCGCCGTTCCAGATCATCGCCACCAGCACCACCACCACGGCGGAGTTCAGCGCGGCGATCGACAGGATGCGCCAGCGGATCGGCACCGCCCGCAGCACACCGACGAGGCGCGCGCGCAGCCGCCCGATCGGGCCGGCCGGCCTGTCCGCGTGCTCGTGATGTCCAAGTGCAGCCAACGCGGCTCACTCCACCTTGCGAATACGTTCGATCAGCGCGGCCGCGGCGGGATCGCGCGCGGCCCTGGCGTAGATCGGGGCCATCGCATCCTCGAACGGCTTGCGGTCGATGTCCCTGACGATGGTGACGCCGGCTTCCTGCGCCTGGCGCTGCGACTGCTCCTCGAGGTCGCGCCATTTCTCGCGCATGAACCGGCTGGAGCGCTGCGCGGCCTCGCGGAAGATCTTCTGGTCGTCCGCCGACAGGCTCTGCCAGGCCTTCAAGGAGATCACCAGCACCTCGGGGCTCATCGTGTGCTCGGTGAGGGTGTAGTGGCCGGCGTGCTTGTAATGGTCTGTCGTCACGAAGGATGGCCAGTTGTTTTCGGCGCCGTCGATCAAATGGTTGGCGAGCCCGGTGAGGACCTGCCCGTAAGGAAGCTCGACCGGCTCGGCACCGAGCGCGCGGATCATCTGGCTCATCAACTCCGACTGCTGCACCCGGATCCGCAATCCCTTGAGATCGGCGATGCTCCTCACGGGGCGGACACCGTTGTAGATCGACCGCGCGCCGGAATCGTAGAAGGCGAGCCCGACGAAGCCGTACGGCTCGAAACTGTTCAGGATCTCGCTGCCGACAGGCCCGTCCAGCACCTTCTGCATGTGCTCGATGGACCGGAACAGGAACGGCATGGCGAGCACGTTCATCGCCGGAACGAAATTGCCGATCAGGGCGACATTGGTTCGGTTGAGGTCGATCGCGCCGGCCCGGGTCTGCTCGATGGTCTCCTTTTCCTCGCCGAGCTGGCGGGAGTGGAACACCTTGATTTCGTGGCGGCCGCCGCTGCGCTCGGCGATCAGGGCGCCCATGTAGCGCAACGCCTGGACGGTCGGGTAATTCTCGGTCTGGGTATCGGCGGCGCGAAACTCGCGCGCGACCGCGCCCGTCGCGCGCATGCTCAACGAGACTGCGGCGAGCAGAAGCGCGACGAAGAAGACCCCGGTCCGCGAGAGTTCGGCACGGCTCAGCACTGGCACACTCAACCCCTCAGTGGTGGAGTCTATGGCGGGAGCAAAAGGTTCAATGCAATCTAAAGCGTTTTCAAGCGAAGTGGATACCGGTTCGCGTGAAGAAAACGCGTTAAATTAAGAAACTAAAGCCCCGTTCCGGTCGGAACGGGGCTTTAGCAGATGGTTGAGGGAAGGCCATCCCGCTTCGGCCCCCGGATGATTGTGCGGCGCGGCTGCCCTTCATTCCCGGTTGAAACCGGATATGCCGCGCCTTAAGCAGGGGCGGTCGCCGCTTGCCGCTCCAGATGGAAGAGCCATCGTGATTTCAGCATTGCGCCTTTTGCCGGTCGTTGCCGTCCTCACGGCCCTCGCGTTCGTTTCGAAGGCGCAAGCCGCCACCGACATCGCCTGGTGGCACGCCATGTCCGGCGAGCTCGGCAAGCAGCTCGAGAAGCTCGCGTCCGATTTCAACGCCTCACAGTCCGATTACCGCATCGTGCCTGCCTACAAGGGCAATTACACCGAGACCGTGACGGCTGCGATCTTCGCCTTCCGCTCGCGCAGCCAGCCCGCGATCGTCCAGGTCAACGAGGTCGCCACCGCCACCATGACCGCGGCCAAGGGCGCGATCTATCCGGTGTACAGCCTGATGCGGGACCAGCGCGAGCCGTTCTCGCTGACGGACTATTTGCCCGCGGTCTCCGGCTATTACACCGACGCGGCCGGCAATCTCCTGTCGTTCCCGTTCAACTCCTCGACGCCGATCCTCTATTACAACAAGACCATGTTCCGCGACGCCGGGCTCGATCCGGAGACGCCGCCGAAGACCTGGCCCGAGCTCGGCGCGGCTGCAAAGCGCCTGCGTGATCGCGGCGCGGCGTGCGGCTTCACCACGTCATGGCCGTCCTGGATCCATGTCGAGAATTTTTCGGCGTTCCACAATCTGCCGCTGGCCACGCGCACGAATGGCTTTGGCGGCCTCGACGCGGAATTGACCATCAACAATCCGCTCGTCGTCAAGCACGTCGCCCAGCTCGCCGAATGGCAGAAGACCAAGCTGTTCGACTATGGCGGCCGCGGGCAGGCGGCCGAGCCGCGCTTCCAGCGAGGCGAATGCGGCATCTTCATCGGCTCCTCGGCGACGCGCGCCGACATCAGGGCGAACTCGAAATTCGAGATCGGCTACGGCATGATGCCGTACTGGCCCGACGTGAAGGACGCGCCGCAGAACTCGATCATCGGCGGCGCCACGCTGTGGGTGCTGCGCGACCGGCCGCGCGAGGAGTACAAAGGCGTGGCACGGTTCTTCGCCTATCTGTCGCAGCCCGGCGTGCAGGCCGCCTGGCACCAGAACACCGGCTATCTGCCGATCACCCGCGCCGCGTCCGAGCTGACGCGCGCGCAAGGTTTCTACGAGCGCAATCCCGGCTCGGCGATCTCGTTCGAGGAGATCACGCTGCATCCGCCGACGGAAAATTCAAAGGGCATAAGGCTCGGCTCCTTCGTGCTGATCCGCGGCGCGATCGAGGACGAGCTGGAGCAGGCCTTCGCCGGCCAGAAGAGCGCGCAGGCAGCACTCGATTCCGCCGTCGAGCGCGGCAACAAGCTGCTGCGGCAGTTCGAGCGCGCAAGTCCGGACAGGTAGGGGTCTGAGCGCGCGCCTCGTCCTTCGAGACGCCCGCCTTCGGGCGGGCTCCTCAGGATGAGGCTAAGCAGCGCTGGTGCATGTCGATCATGCTGCCGCGCACTCAGCGCCTCATCCTGAGGAGCCCGCAAAGCGGGCGTCTCGAAGGATGGCCGCGACGGGATTTGCTCTGATTGAGTTTGCAATGCCGATGACACTCCCTCACCTCACCGATGCCGAAAACTTCCGCGCCTTCCGCTCCGATGCGCCGCGCTGGCTGCCGGTCGCGCTCGACATCGCGCGCGGCCATGGCCTCGACACCAGCGCGCCGCATGTGTTTGCGACCGGCACCAATCTGGTGGTCGGTCTCGGCGAAAATCTGATCCTGAAGATCTTCCCGCCGCTCTTGCATGCTCAGTTCGTCTCCGAGCGCGGCTCGCTGACACAGCTTGCGGGCCGTCTTCATCTGCCGATCCCGGAGATCGTCGCGGAAGGCGCGCGCGACGGCTGGTCTTATCTGGTCATCACGCGGCTATCAGGCACGCTCGGCTCGGAGGTCTGGCCGCAATTGCCGGAAGACCAGAAGGAGCGCGTGCTGCGCCAGATCGGCGAGACCATCGCGAGCGTCCAGCGCGCCCCGCTCGGCCCGCTCGCTGCCATCGAGCCGCGCTGGGATGAGTTCATGCGCAAGCAGATGCAGGGCTGCCGCGCGCGACACACGCGTCTCGGCCTCGCGCCAAAATTCCTCGCAGGCCTCGACGATCTCCTGCGCGATGCGAAAACGCTCATTCCGATGGATGCGCCGCCGGTGATCCTGATCGGCGAATACATCCCGGAGAATTTTCTGCTCGCTTGCGACGACGGCGAATGGTCGCTCAAAGGGCTGTTCGACTTCGGCGATGTCCTGGCGGGATGGCGCGATTACGATTTGCTCGGCCCCAGCGCCTTCATGGCCGCGGGCCGGCCTGGCCGGGTGAAGAGCCTGCTTGGAGGTTTTGGTTACGCGAAGCCGGACTTCGCGCTCAAGCGCCGCCTGATGGCCCTGATGCTGCTGCACCGCGCCAGCGACCTCAACGCCCACATCTGCATCGAGGGCTGGCAGGACAAGGCGGCGGATCTGGTCGAACTGCAGGAGCTGATCTGGGCGGGCTGAGCGCTCCATCACCGCCGTCATTGCGAGGAGCCCTCGCGACGAAGCAATCCAGGCTGCCGCCGCGGAGAAAGTCTGGATTGCTTCGCTGCGCTCGCAATGACGAGCTTGCTGCACGAATCCTGATTCCCTTGAGGCCGCAGCCCGCGGGATGAGGCGCCCAGCGCACTTGGTGACAAATCAGGCTTCCAAATTTTATTGCCTAATTTATAATCATTATCCCTTCTTTGTATGCACAGATTGGTCTCGTTCGTCGGTGGCCCGCGATCAAAAACATCTGTATTTCTCGCTTTATCAATCGCTTACGCGCGCCTTAAGCTTCCCTTAAGCCTTGGCACGAACCTTGCGAATCCGGTTCCAACGAAAACATTGCGTTGGAGCATTTCAATGAAGCGTCGCGATTTCCTCAAGTCCGTGTCCGGGTTGGCCGCCGGAGCGGCGCTTCCGGCGATGCCGCAGGTGATCTCCACCGCCTATGCCGACGCCCGCTCCGAGACGCTGCTGATCGTCTCCGAAGGAGGCCCCAACAATCTCGACATCCACGGCGTCGGCACCAACGTGCCCGGCTATGAGGTGTCCTGGAATTGCTACGACCGGCTGATCAGCCACGAGATGAAGAGCGGCCCCGGCGGTGTGCCCTATTACGACCGCGACAAGTTCAAGGGCGAGCTTGCCGAGGACTTTAGGATCGACGACATGTCGGTCACCTTCAAGCTGCGCAAGAACGCCAAATTCCACGACGGCACGCCGGTGACGGCGAAGGACGTGAAGTGGTCGCTCGACCGCGCCGTCAGCGTCGGCGGCTTCCCCACCTTCCAGATGAGCGCGGGCTCGCTGACCAAGCCGGAGCAGTTCGTCGTGATCGACGACCACACCGTGCGCGTCGACTTCCTGAAGAAGGACAGGCTGACGATCCCCGATCTCGCCGTGATCGTGCCCTGCATCGTCAACTCCGAGCTGGTGAAGAAGAACGCCAGCGAGAAGGATCCCTGGGGCCTCGAGTTCACCAAGCAGCAGACCGCGGGCTCCGGCGCCTACAAGGTGACGAAGTGGACCGCTGGCACCGAAGTCATCATGGAGCGCAACGACGACTGGGTCTGCGGTCCGCTGCCGAAGATCAAGCGCGTGATCTGGCGCATGGTGCCGCAGGCCGGTAACCGCCGCGCGCTGCTGGAGCGCGGTGATGCCGACATCTCCTACGAGCTGCCGAACAAGGACTTCCAGGAGATGAAGGCCAACGGCAAGCTCAACGTGGTGTCGCTGCCGTTCTCCAACGGCATCCAGTATATCGGCATGAACGTCACCAAGCCGCCCTTCGACAATCCGAAGGTGCGTCAGGCCGTCGCCTACGCGCTGCCCTACCAGAAGATCATGGACGCCGTGATGTTCGGCCTCGCCAACCCGATGTTCGGCGCGGCGAAGGACAAGCCCACCGAAGTCGCCTGGCCGCAGCCGCACAAATACAACACCGACATCGAGAAGGCGAAGGCGCTGATGGCGGAGGCCGGCATGGCCGGCGGCTTCGAGACCACAATCTCGTTCGACCTGAACTTCGCCGGCGTCAACGAGCCGCTCTGCGTGCTTGTGCAGGAGAGCCTCGCGCAGATCGGAATCAAGACCACCATCAACAAGGTGCCCGGCGCCAACTGGCGCACCGAGCTGAACAAGAAGGAGATGCCGCTCTTCACCAACGTGTTCTCGGGCTGGCTCGATTATCCCGAATACTTCTTCTACTGGTGCTATCACGGCAACAATTCCGTCTTCAACACCATGAGCTACAAGTCGGCGGAGATGGACAAGCTGATCGACGGCGCACGCACCGCCGCCGCGAGCGGCGACACAGCGACCTACGACAAGGACGTGAAGGGCTTCGTCGATCTCGCCTACACCGACATCCCGCGCATCCCACTGTACCAGCCCTTCGTCAACGTCGCGATGCAGAAGAACATCAGCGGCTACCAATACTGGTTCCACCGGCGGCTGGATTATCGCGCGCTGGTGAAGGGGTGAGTTGTTATGGGTGGAGTGAGCGCAACTCTCCTTGACCCTCTCCCCTTGTGGGAGAGGGTGGCTCGCCGCGGAGCGGCGAGACGGGTGAGGGGGAGCCACGAACTCCGCCCTCGCTTGCGGCCACCCCTCACCCCAACCCTCTCCCACAAGGGGAGAGGGGGCGCAGTGGAGTACGCGGCTGTACTTCAATTTCACCTCAGGAGTGCCGTCACATGCTGACCATGATCGGCAAGCGCCTGATGTTCGCGATTCCCTCGCTGATCGGCGTCGTCATCGTCACCTTCCTGCTGACGCGTGCGCTGCCGGGCGATCCCGCTGCCTACTTCGCCGGTCCCGCCGCGACCAAGGAAGCCGTCGAGCAGATCCGCAAGAAGCTCGGCCTCGACAAACCGCTGATCGAACAGTTCTTCCGCTACACCAACGATCTCGCCCACGGCGATTTCGGCAACTCGTTGACGACAGGCCAGCCGGTCGCGGCCGAGATCCGCAATCGCCTGCCGGCCTCCGCCGAGTTGACGCTGCTCGGCCTGATCGTCTCCGTCGTCATCGCCATCCCGCTCGGCGTGCTCGCGGCGACGCGCCCGGGATCATGGGTTGACCATTTATGTCGCGTGACGACGACAGCGGGCGTCTCGCTGCCGGTGTTCTTCACCGGCCTCGTGCTGGTCTACGTCTTCTATTTCCGCCTGGGCTGGTCACCCGCACCGCTCGGCCGTCTCGACGTGTTCTACAGCGCGCCGCCGACCGTGACGGGCTTCTATCTGATCGACACGCTGATCGCGCGCGATTTCGAGGCGTTCCGCTCGGCCCTGAGCCAGCTCATCCTGCCCGCGACGACGCTCGCGATCTTCTCGCTGGCGCCGATCGCGCGCATGACGCGCGCCTCGATGCTCGCGGTGCTCGCGAGCGAATTCGTCCGCACCGCACGCGCCAGCGGCCTGTCGCCGTCGACCGTGATCGTCACCTATGCGTTCCGCAACGCGATGCTGCCCGTCATCACCACGCTCAGCATGGTGTTCTCCTTCCTGCTCGGCGCCAACGTGCTGGTCGAAAAAGTGTTCGCGTGGCCCGGCATCGGCTCGTACGCGGTCGAAGCGCTGATCTCCTCGGACTTCGCGCCTGTGCAGGGCTTCGTGCTGACCATGGCGGTCATGTACGTGCTGCTCAATCTCGTGATCGACATTCTCTACGGCGTGATCGATCCGCGCGTCAGGTTGGAGGGTTAGCGCATGATCCGGAAAAGTGGAGGCCGGTTTTCCGATCAGATCATGCGCCAAAGGAGAGAGCCATGAGCTCCGTTGCGCCTGCTGTTGAACCCGTCGGTCCCGCGCGGACGTCGGGACTATCAGCCGTCATCGAACAGACTCGCTACGTTCTCAGCGAGAACAAGGTCACGGGCTTTTCCTTCGCCCTGCTGATCGTCATTCTCCTCGCCGCGATCTTCGGCCCCTACGTCGTGCCCTACGATCCCCTCGCCTCGGATACCGCCGCAGCGCTTAAACCGCCGTCGGCGGCGCACTGGTTCGGCACGGACCAGCTCGGCCGCGACATCTTCAGCCGGGTCATCGTGGCAACGCGGCTCGATGCGTTCATCGCGGTCGCCTCCGTCGTGCTGGTGTTCCTGATGGGCGGGCTCGCCGGCATCGCCGCCGGCTATTTCGGCGGCTGGACCGATCGCATCGTCGGCCGCATCGCCGACACCATCATGGCCTTTCCGCTATTCGTGCTCGCGATGGGCATCGTCGCCGCGCTCGGCAACACCGTGCAGAACATCATCCTGGCCACCGCCATCGTCAACTTCCCGCTCTACGCCCGTGTGGCGCGCGCCGAAGCCAATGTCCGCCGCAATGTGGGCTTCGTGCAGGCCGCGCGCCTGTCCGGCAATGGCGAATTCCGCATCCTGCTGGTGCACATCCTGCCGAACATCATGCCGATCATGATCGTGCAGATGTCGCTGACCATGGGCTACGCCATCCTCAACGCCGCGGGCCTGTCGTTCATCGGTCTCGGCGTCCGCCCGCCGACGGCGGAATGGGGCATCATGGTCGCGGAAGGCGCAGGATTCATGGTGTCAGGCGAATGGTGGATCGCGCTGTTCCCCGGCCTCGCGCTGATGATCGCCGTGTTCTGCTTCAATCTCCTCGGCGACGGCCTGCGCGACATCGTCGATCCCCAGCGGAGGACGTGATGGCCAATTTTCGTCGAAAATTCTCCAGTGATTCCAATGCCGTTCTACTGTGCATGGGGTTGTTTTCGCACTTTTTAGGTGACGGGAGGCCCGCATGACCGCCCAGCCCCTGCTCGACGTCCAGGACCTCACCGTCGAATTCTCCACCCGCCGCGGTATCGTCAAGGCGGTGCAGCACGTCAGCATCTCCGTCGCCAAGGGCGAGACGCTCGCGATCGTCGGCGAGTCCGGGTCGGGCAAGTCGGTGACGTCCTACGCGGTGATGCGCATCCTCGACCGCGCCGGCAAGATCGCCGAGGGCTCGGTGATGTTCTCCGGCATCGACGTGAAGGCCGCGAGCGAAGACCAGATGCGCGATCTGCGCGGCCGCGAAGTCTCGATGATCTTCCAGAACCCGCGCGCCGCGCTCAACCCGATCCGCAAAGTTGGCGACCAGATCGAGGACGTGCTGCGCACCCATGTGCAGCAGGCTCAGGTCGCCGATCACGGCGAGAAGGCGATCGAGGCGCTGGAGCAGGTCAAGATCGCCCGCCCGCGCGAGCGCTACCACGCCTATCCGTTCGAGCTGTCGGGCGGCATGTGCCAGCGCGTCGTCATCGCGCTCGCGCTCGCCTGCAATCCACAGCTCTTGATCGCGGACGAGCCGACCACCGGTCTCGACGTCACCACGCAGAAGGCGGTGATGGACCTGATCGTCGAGCTGACAAAGCGCAAGGCGATGTCGACCATCCTGATCACCCACGATCTCGGCCTCGCCGCCGCCTATTGCGACCGCGTCGTGGTGATGGAGAAGGGCCGGGTGGTCGAGACCGCGAAGGCCGCCGACATCTTCGCCAACCCGCAGCACCCCTACACCAAGAAGCTGATGCGCGCGACGCCGCGGCTCGGGGTGAGCTTACGGGATTTGCTGCCTGAGGAAGAGAGTTCAGCCGTCATGGCCGGGCCTGACCCGGCCATCCATCACGCTTCGCAAGACTCGTCTCAGTCGATGGACGCCCGGGTCAAGCCCGGGGGTGACGAGACTTCGAAGACACCCCTTCTCCTCATCGAAAAGCTCGTCAAGGAATACCCGCGCCAGGGCGCCACGGCCACGCTCGGAAAGCTGTTCGGCCGCAAGCCGCCCGTCGAGCCGGACGTGTTCCGTGCCGTCGACGGCATCAGTTTCTCGATCGGCCATGGCGAGAGCGTTGGCCTCGTCGGCGAGTCCGGCTGCGGCAAATCGACCACGTCGATGATGGTGATGCGTCTCCTCGACCAGACCTCCGGCCTGATCCGGTTCGACGGCGAGGATATCTCCGGCATCGCGCCTGCTGCCTTCGCCCGGATGCCGCAACGCAGCCGGATCCAGATGGTGTTCCAGGATCCGACCGACAGCCTCAATCCGCGCTTCACTGCCGCCCGCGCCATCGCCGATCCCATCATGCAATTGGGGGACATCAGGGGGCGCGACGCGCTGCGCGCCCGCTGCGAGGAACTCGCCACCATGGTCGGCCTGCCGCACAATCTGCTGGATCGTTTTCCGCACCAGCTCTCCGGCGGCCAGAAGGCCCGCGTCGGCATCGCCCGCGCCATCGCTCTGCACCCGAAGCTCGTCATCCTCGACGAGCCGACGGCGGCGCTGGACGTGTCGGTGCAGGCGGTGGTGCTGAACCTGCTGCAGGACCTCAAGGCGCGGCTAGGTATGAGCTATTTGTTCGTCTCGCATGATTTGAATGTGGTGCGCTTGCTGTGCGATCGTGTCATTGTGATGCGAACGGGGCGGATCGTCGAAGAGGGCTCGTCCGAGCAGGTTCTCAGCGATCCCCAGGACGACTACACCAAGGAGCTGCTGACGGCGATCCCGCATCCGCCGTTGCCGGTCCACTGAGAGTGCATTGAGATCAGCTTGAGAGAATGATGGCCGAACCGCTGGACGATTATATCGACGCCGTATCGAAAGCGCTGGCGCTGCCGGTGGAGGAGGCCTGGAGGCCCGCGGTGCGCGCCAACCTCGAAGTCTCGCTGCGGCTCGCCCGCCTGGTCGACGAATTCGCGCTGCCGGACGAGACCGAGCCGGCGCCGATCTTCACGGCGTGATGCTGCCATGATCGCAAAGCCCGAGATGACGGCCGCCGAGATCGCGAGTGCGGTCGCGAGCCGCAAGATGTCCGCGCTCGACGCCACCGAAGCCGCGCTGTCGCGCATCAAGCAGCACGACGGTGTCCTCAATTCCTTTACCGACGTCACCGCCGAGCGCGCCCGCGCCAAGGCGCGCGCCGTCGATGCCGACATCGCCGCCGGCAAGGAGGTCGGTCCGCTCGCCGGCGTGCCCTTCGCGGTGAAGAACCTGTTCGACGTTGCGGGCCTGCCGACGCGCGCCGGCTCGAAGATCAACCGCGATCGCGCGCCGGCAGCGCGCGATGCGACGCTGATCGAGCGCATGGAAGCCGCCGGCGCCGTGCTGGTCGGCGCGCTCAACATGGGCGAGTACGCATACGACTTCACCGGCGAGAACATCCATGACGGCCCCTCGCGCAATCCGCATGATCCGACGCGGATGACCGGCGGCTCGTCGGGCGGCTCGGGCAGTGCCGTCGGCGGCGCGCTGGTGCCGCTCGCGCTGGGCTCGGACACCAATGGCTCGATCCGCGTGCCGTCGTCGTTCTGCGGCATCTTTGGCCTGAAGCCGACCTATGGAAGGCTGTCGCGCGCGCGCTCGTTCCCGTTCGTCGCAAGCCTCGACCATCTCGGCCCGTTCGCGCGCTCGGCTACCGACCTCGCGCTCGCCTATGACGTGATGCAGGGCGAGGATGCGGACGACAGCGCCTGCACGACGCGCGGGCTGGAGCCGACGCTGCCGCTCATCGCCAATCCGGTTTCTGATTTGCGCATCGCGATCGCCGGCGGCTATTTTCAGAAGAACGTGTTTCCGGAAGCCGTCGAGGCCGTCAGCCGCGTCGCCAAGGCGCTGGGCGCGACGAAGGTGGTCGAGGTTCCCGAGGCCGCGCGCGCCCGCGCCGCCGCCTATGTCATCAGCACCACCGAAGGTGCCTCGCTGCATCTCGATCGCTTACGCAAGCGCCCCAATGATTTCGATCCGGCCGTGCGCGACCGCCTGATCGCCGGCGCCATGGTGCCGGCGCCGCTGGTCGACCGCGCGCAGAAATTCCGCCGCTGGTACCGCGCGCAGCTTGCCGAGATCTTCAAATCGGTCGACGTGCTCCTTGCACCCGCAACCCCGTGCACTGCGCCGAAGCTCGGCCAGGTCAATTTCAATCTCGACGGCGTCGAGCTGCCGGTGCGCGCCAATATCGGCATCCACACCCAGCCGATCTCATTCATCGGTTTGCCCGTGGTCGCGGTTCCCGTGCCGCTCGAGCCGCTGCCGATCGGCGTGCAGATCATCGCGGCGCCCTGGCGCGAGGACATTGCGCTCCGCGTCGCGTACGCCCTGGAAAAAATGGGCGTGGCCGCCGCGCCTGCTCCAAGGGGACTTTAAGCGGCCTTTGAGAGGAATTTGAGATGGAGATCGATCTCCCCGACGTGATCGCGGAAGTGAAAGCCGCGTTCGATCGTTATGAGCAGGCCCTCGTCAGCAACGACGTCGCCGTGCTCGGCGAGCTGTTCCGCAAAGACCCCCGCACGCTGCGTTACGGCATCGGCGAGAACCTCTACGGCTATGAGGCGATCAGCGGCTTCCGCGCCGCGCGCTCGCCGGTCGGATTGAACCGCCGCACCGCGAAGACGGTGATCTCGAGCTATGGCCGCGACACCGCCGTGGCCTCCACCTTGTTCTATCGCGACACGGCGCCCGGCAAGGTCGGCCGGCAGATGCAGACCTGGATTCGCTTTCCCGAGGGCTGGCGCGTGGTCGCCGCCCATGTCAGCATCATCGACGAGCCGAAAGAGGCGTGATCGCATGACGCTCGACGATTTCCCGCAAGGCACGCTGCCGGCCGATCCGGTTGTGCCGCGCGTCGACCGTCCATCGTCGTCGGTGCAGAAGATCACGCGCGCGGAGGAGCTCCGCCTGCAACTCGCCGACGAGATCGTTCGCGGCGCCCTGGCGCCCGGCGCGCCGCTGGACGAGACCGACATCGCGCGACGCTTCAATGTCTCGCGGACGCCGGTGCGCGAGGCGCTTCGTCAACTCGTGGCCAGCGGCCTCGTCGAGGCGCGTGCCCATCGCGGTGCGGTTGTGGCGCAGCCTTCGGTCGATCGTCTCAAGAGCATGTTCGAGGCGATGGCGGAGCTGGAGGCGCTGTGCGCAGGCCTTGCCGCCGAGCGCATGGCAGCGAGCGAGCGCCACGCCCTCGAAGCCATCCACGAGGAGCTGCGGGTGCTGAGCTACACCGGCAATCCCGATCGCTTCCACGAGGTCAACGAACGCTTCCACAACGCGATCTATGCGGGCTCGCAGAACGGCTACATCGCCGAGATCACGCTCGCGACCCGCGTCCGCGTGCAGCCGTTCCGCCGTGCCCAGTTCCGCAATCTCGGCCGTTTGGCAAAGTCGCAGGCCGAGCACGACCGCGTCGTCGTCGCCATCATGCGCGGCGACAAGCAGGGCGCTGCTGCCGCGATGCGCGCGCATATCGAATTGGTGCGCGGGGAGTACGAGATTTACGCGGTGTCGGTGTAGGCACAAGCGTGTCCCGGACGCGGTGCAGCGCGTAGCGCTGCTCCGCAGGGCCGGGACCCATCTATCATCTTGCACAGCAGCCTGTGGGTCCCGGTTCAGCAGCGCAACACTGCGTGATGCGCTGCGCCCGGGACAAAAGACCGGTTATGCTTTCGCGGCTTCCTTCATATACGCGCGCCATCCCCCAAACGCCGAGATATCCCGCGCATTGCCCAGCACTTCCGGCTCGACCAAAAATCCCTTCACGCTGCGTCCATCCACAAGCCGCACCGTGCCGATCGCCATCGGTGCCGGAATCGCATTGACGAACTTGCCGAAGGCCGACGACGACAGCGACCAGATCTCCAGCTCGATCGAGGCACCCGTGCCGGCCGCAACGCGCAGCATGCCGGGCTTCGGCGGCGTGGTCTTCAGCGCATAGAGCTTGTAGTCCGGCGCGGTCCTCGTCGCCTCGACCAGCTTTGCATCCAGCGCAGTCAACTCGCGGTTCAGCACCATGCCGGACAGATGCGCGCCGACCACGGCGATGGGGATGTCGTCGCCGCTGTTTGCCGGCAATTGCGCGAGCGGGGCTTGCGCCACACCAAGCGCGCCAACCGTCAGCCCGGTATCCGCATGGAAGACGCGGCCGATGCTGGCCAGCATCGCATCGCGTCCCGCCGGCGCCAGCAGCGTGATGCCTGACGGAATGCCATCGGTGCGCATCGAGGCCGGCAGTGCGAGGCCGCAGAGGTCGAGCAGGTTGACGAAATTGGTATAGGTGCCGAGCCGGCTGTTGAGCTCGATCGGATTGGCGAGCACTTGCGCGGTGGTGTAGGCCGTCGGCGCGGTCGGCAGCACCAGCGCGTCGATCTCGGCAAAGGTGCGCTCGGCGATCTTGCGCAGGCCCTGCAGGCGGTAGAGCGCGGAGAAGGTGTCGGCCGCCGTCAGCCGCGCGCCGGCCGCGGTGATCTCGCGCGTCACAGGATGGATCGCATCGGGCGCGGAGGCGAGCAGGTCCTTGATCACGAGATAGCGCTCGGCGACCCACGGTCCCTCATAGAGCAGCCGCGCCGTCTCGTAGAACGGCTCGAGGTCGAACTCGACCAGCGTCGCACCGAGCGCGGTCCAGCGCTTCAGTGCATCGGCGTAAGCGGCTTCCGCTTTCTTGTCGCCGAAGAAAATCAGTTGTCCGTTGCGCGGCACGCCGAGGCGCAGCTTGGCAGGCAGCGGCGTGATCGCACCCAGCGGCCGGTCGCGCGAGAATGGGTCCGTCGGGTCCGGCCCCGCCATCACCGACAGAGCGAGCGCGGCATCGTCCGCCGTCAAGGCGAAGACCGAGATGCAATCGAGCGTGCGGCAGGCCGGCACCAGGCCCGCATTCGAGATCATGCCAAGGCTCGGCTTCAGCCCGACGATGTTGTTGAGCATGGCCGGCACGCGGCCCGAGCCGGCCGTGTCGGTGCCGAGCGACAGCGGCACGAGGCCGGCACCGACGGCGACCGCGGAGCCGGAGCTGGAGCCGCCGGGGATGAGGTCGTCGCGGATCGAATTCCTGGGGATGCCGTAGGGCGAGCGCACGCCGACGAGGCCGGTCGCGAACTGGTCGAGATTGGTCTTGCCGATGATGATGGCGCCGGCAGCCCGCAGGCGCGCCACCGCGGTCGAATCGCGCGCCGGCGTGGTGGAGAAAGCCGGGCAGGCCGCGGTGGTCGCAAAGCCCAGCGCGTCGATATTGTCCTTCACCGCGACCGGCACGCCATAGAGCGGCAGGCCTGCGGCATCCGCGCGCGCGGCGAGCCGCTCGGCCTCCGCGACCGCGTCCTTCTCCTCGCGCAGGCTGATGAAGATGGCGGGATCATTGCGGTCGCGGATGCGCTGATAGGTCCGCGCGATCGTGTCGGCCGGCGTCAGCGTCCCCGCGCGATGCGCGGCCACAATCGCGGCGATCGTTTCAGGCTGCTCAGCCCCCATTTCAGCCCTCATGGCGACAATACTCCGGCAAACTGTCTTCGCCCGGAGCGAAGCAAGCGATGTGCCATTGTGTACAATGGCCGGGCAGGACGAATGCCCCGGATGTTATCGCGTAATCAGTGGCTTGGGTGGCATTTCGGCAGGCCGAGGGTCGGTCGCTGCAACGCCCTGTGACGGGCATCTGCTCAAATCATGGGCAGGTTGGATCAGGTGAAGCCGGCGAGGATCCGGAGCAGCTGCGCCCGGTTCTCCTTGCCGATCTTCTCCTCGACATGCCGCTCGTGCTCGGCGGCGAGGCCCTTGAATTTCGCCAGCGCCGTTTCGCCCTGCGCGGTGAGATGCAGCGCGTGGGAGCGCCGGTCGGCCTTCGACTTGATGCGCTTGACGTATTTGCGCTGCTCGAGGCTGTCGAGCAGATGCACCAGCCGGGCGCGCTCGATGCCGAGGCGTTTGGCCACCGCCATCTGCGACAGGCCGGGATTGGCGCCGATCACCGTCAGCACCGAATATTGCGTCGGCCGGATGTCGACCGCGCCGAGCGTCTTGATGAAGTCCTGGAAGATCCAGATCTGGAAGCGCCGCACCGCATAGCCGGCGTGGCCGACCAGCGCGTCGAGGCCGATCTCGTCGGCGGCATCGCGAGGCGCCGCGCCGTTGCCGGGGCGTTTGCGTGGGGCAGTCTGGGTTGCGCTAGCTGTCACATCGTGTCTCCCGCAGGGCAACCTTAGCGCTCGCCGGCCCTGAGCGGAAGATTGTTGTTGACGACAACAATTGTCCTGCCCAACATTATGACCAAAGCAGCCCGCAACGAGGCTGCGGCCGGTCCCGGATCCGGGCGGAGGGAGGAAGCAGATGACAGTCGCCCCACGCGGAGACGTCGCAGGCCTGTTCGCAACGCCAAAGACCGTCGCGGAGCATCGCACCGACGGCAGCATCGTGCTGCGCTCGGCCGAACGTTTGCACGAGGGCGCGCGCTGCGTCGGCGACTGGCTGGAGCATTTTGCGCGGCAGACGCCGGATGCGATCTTCCTGGCCGAGCGCGCCAATACCGAGTTGCCCTGGACCACCGTCACCTATGCGCAGGCGCTGCGCCAGGTGCGCGCGGCGGCGTCCTGGATCCTGGCGCAGGGCCTCAGCGCGGAGCGTCCGCTCGCGATCCTCTCCGACAACAGCGTCGATCACGCGCTGCTGGCGCTGGCCGCGCAGCATGTCGGCGCGCCCTCGGCTGCGATCTCGCCGGCCTATTCGCTGATATCGAGAGATTTCGAGAAGCTCAGAAGCATGATCACGCTGCTTGATCCCGGCGCGATCTACGTCTCCGCGAGCGCGCCGTTCGCGGCCGCGCTGGCGGCCATCGCGCCGCTGCACCGGGCGCAGCTCATCAGCGGCAAGGAGGACGATGCCGGCGCGCTCGCCTTCAGCACGGTCGCTGCGACGCGGGAGAGCCCCGAGGTTGCGGCGGCCTTCGCCGCGGTGACGCCGGATACGATCGCAAAGTTCCTGTTCACCTCGGGCTCGACCGGCACGCCGAAGGCCGTCATCAACACCCAGCGCATGCTGACGTCGAGCCAGCAGGCCAAGGCGCAGACCTGGACCTTCCTGCAGCCCGGCCGCGGCGATCTCGTCATCCTCGACTGGCTGCCCTGGAGCCACACTTTCGGCGCCAACCACAATTTCAATCTCGTGCTGCGCAACGGCGGCTCGCTCTATATCGACGGCGGCAAGCCCGCGCCCGGACTGTTCGCGACCTCGCTCGCCAACCTCAGAAGCGTGATGCCGACGGTCTATTTCAACGTGCCGCGCGGCTTCGACATGCTGATCGCGGCGCTGCGCGGCGACGAGGAGCTGCGCCGCCGTTTCTTCAGCGAGGTGAAGTTCGCCTTCTATGCCGGCGCCGCGCTGCCGCAGAATCTCTGGGATGCGCTCGAAGAGCTCTCGATCGAGACCGTCGGCCGTGCGCTGCCGATGGTCTCGGCCTGGGGCTCGACGGAGACCTCGCCGCTCGCGACCGACTGCCATTTCCTCGCCGAGCGGTCCGGCAATATCGGCGTGCCGATTCCCGGCACCGAGCTGAAGCTCGTCACGTCAGGCGACAAGCTCGAGGTGCGCGTGCGCGGCCCCAACGTCACGCCGGGCTATTGGAAGGCGCCGGAGCAGACGAAGCAGGCGTTTGATGACGAGGGCTTCTATCTGATCGGCGATGCCGTCAAGCTTGCTGATAGTGCGCGACCGGAGCGCGGCCTGTTCTTCGACGGCCGCGTCGCAGAGGATTTCAAGCTCAACTCCGGCACCTGGGTCAATGTCGGCACGCTGCGCGTTGCCGCGATCGCCGCGATGGCGCCGCTGGCGCAGGACATCGTCGTCGCGGGCCATGGCGGCGACGAGGTGCGCTTCCTGGTCATCCCCAACATCGCGGCTTGCCGCGCCCATGCCGGCTTGGGCGAAACGGCCGAGGTGAACGAGGTCCTCGCCCACGACACGGTCAGGGCTGCCATTGCGCATGGCCTCGCAAAGCTGAAGCAGCAGGGTCCCAACTCCTCCGGCCACGCCACCCGCGCGCTGCTGCTCGCCGAACCGCCGTCGGTCGATGGCGGCGAGATCACCGATAAGGGCTACATCAACCAGCGCGCCGTGCTGACGCGGCGAGCGGAAGCGGTGGCGCGGCTGAATGACGATGCGTCGGGGGAGTGGGTTAGGCTGTAGCTGACTGTGGTCTTTCCCCTCTCCCCTTGTGGGAGAGGGTGGCGCGCCGCGTAGCGGCGAGACGGGTGGGGGGGTATCACCGCGACCAACGCTAACAATGTGAGGCGCGGAGAGAACCCCTCATCCGGCGCTTCGCGCCACCTTCTCCCACAAGGGGAGAAGGAAGCAAGCGAGACACTCCCCCAATACGCCAACCAACCTGCCGCAATATATTTCTGATTATTTTGTTGCCTAAGCAACTAATCTGTGCGAACCGTTCCGGACCAAGCGACGGCGGGGAAACCGCTGCGTTCGATCTCGGAGGAAACGATGCTCGGCAGGAAGCGTGCCGCGGGCATGCGCCGGCGCATGCCTGGAGTTGGCGACAGGACGCGGCCGCGGTGCGGTGCGTCAGGTATAGCTGCTGTCGGTCACCGCGCCGAGATTCTCGTGCAACCGCCGCAACAGGTTGATCAGCATCTCGCGCTCGTTCTTGTCGAGGCAGGACAACAGCCGTCGCTCGCGCTCGAGTGCGGCAACGATCACCTTGTCATGGGTGGTGCGGCCCTTCGCCGTCAGCGCGATCGAATGGGTGCGGCCGTCATTGGGGTCGGTGCGGATCGAGATCAGCCCGCGCTTCTCGAGGCCCGCCAGCGTCCGGCTCACCGGTCCCTTGTCGAAGCCGATGACGTGGCAGATGCGCGAGGCCGGAATGCCCGGCTCGATCGCCAGCAGCGACATGATCCGCCATTCCGTGACGTTGACGCCGAATTCCCGCTGATAGAATGCGGTCGCGCTGTTCGAGAGCTTGTTGGCGATGAAGGTGACGAACGCCGGAACGTAACGGTCGAGATCGAGCGTCGGCCCCGCGTCATGGGGCGCGGGCTTTTGGCGGGCTCTGGTCGAAGACGGCGGCATGGCGGGGTTCTGACTCGCGGCGGGCCCGCAGACCTAAGGGCATGCGCCGCCCTTTCACAAGATCAAAATGAGGGAGGTCTTCCATGACCGCATCCGGCACCCCTGCGGCGGGCTCCGCGTCCGTCCCGCATCTCGACGTCGATCCCTTCGATATGAGTTTTTTTGCCGATCCCTATCCGACCCATGAGCGGCTGCGGGAGGCGGGGCCGGTTGTCTATCTCGACAAGTGGAACGTCTACGGCGTGGCGCGCTATGCCGAGGTCCATGCGGTCCTGAACGATCCCGCCACCTTCTGCTCCAGCCGCGGCGTCGGCCTGTCCGACTTCAAGAAGGAAACGCCATGGCGGCCGCCGAGCCTGATCCTGGAGGCCGATCCGCCCGCGCACACCCGCACCCGCGCCGTGCTGTCGAAGGTGCTGTCGCCGACCGTGATGAAGCAGGTTCGCGACCGCTTCGCGGCGGCGGCGGAGGAGCGGGTGGAGGAGCTACTGGACAAGCGCAGCTTTGATGCGATCACCGATCTCGCCGAAGCCTATCCGCTCTCGATCTTTCCGGATGCGCTGGGCCTGAAGGCGGAGGGGCGCGAGCACCTCATCCCCTATGCCAGCGTGGTGTTCAACGCGTTCGGGCCGCCGAACGAGCTGCGCCAGCAGGCGATCGCGCGCTCGGCGCCGCACCAGGCCTATGTCGCCGAACAATGCCAGCGCGACAACCTTGCACCCGGCGGCTTCGGCGCCTGCATTCATGCGCAAGCCGACGAAGGCGCCATCACTTCGGCCGAGGCGCCGCTGCTGGTGCGCTCGCTGCTGTCGGCCGGCCTCGACACCACCGTCAACGGCATCGGTGCTGCCATCTACTGCCTGGCGCGCTTTCCCGACCAGTGGCAGCGCCTGCGCGGCGATCACTCGCTCGCGCGCAACGCCTTCGAGGAGGCCGTGCGCTTCGAAAGTCCGGTGCAGACGTTCTTCCGCACCACCACGCGCGAGGTCGAATTGTCCGGCGCCACGATCGGCGAGGGCGAGAAGGTGCTGATGTTCCTCGCCGCCGCCAACCGCGATCCCAGGCGCTGGGATCAGCCCGACAGTTACGACATCACGCGCCGGACCTCCGGTCATGTCGGCTTCGGCTCCGGCATCCACATGTGCGTCGGCCAGCTCGTCGCGCGCCTCGAGGGCGAGGTGATGCTGACCGCGCTGGCCCGGCGCATCGCGAAGATCGAGATCACGGGCGAGCCGAAGCGTCGCTTCAACAACACGCTGCGCGGGCTCGACAGCCTGCCCGTGACCATCACCCCGGCCTGACGAGGAGCCTCGATGCCCGCCATCACCTTCATTCATCCCGACGGCAAGTCCGACCGCGTCGAGACCTCAGGCGGCGAAAGCGTCATGCAGGCTGCGACCCGGCACGGGCTCGACGGCATTTTGGCCGAGTGCGGCGGCAACGCCATGTGCGCAACCTGCCACGTCTATGTCGACGAAAGCTGGCTCGCGCGGTTGCCCGGGATGGCCGACGACGAGGATGCGCTGCTCGACGGCACCGCGGCCGAGCGGCGGCCGGCGAGCCGGCTGTCCTGCCAGATCATGATGACGCCCGAGCTCGACGGGCTCGTCGTGAAGCTGCCGGCACGGCAGGTCTGATCCGAAGACGTCCGATTTTCGACAGGCCGGCAACGACCGGTGCTCAAAGCGATCACACAGGGGAGGGAACGATGAAACATCTGAAATGGACGCTCGCGCTGGCCGCGAGCCTGATCGGCGGCGCGGCAAGTGCCGAGATCTCGGACAATGTCGTGCGCGTCGGCGTGCTCAACGACATCTCCGGAATCTTCCAGGACACCAACGGCATGGGCTCGGTGGAAGCCGCGCGGATGGCGGCGGAGGACTTCAATGGTGGCGGCAAGGGCATCAAGGTCGAGATCGTCTACGCCGACCATCAGAACAAGGCCGATGTCGGCAACGCCATCGCGCGCAAATGGCTCGACGTCGAAGGCGTCGATGCCATCGTCGACGTGCCGAATTCGGCGGTCGGCCTCTCCATCAACACGCTGCTGCGCGACAGCCGCATGACGTTTCTGGCCTCGTCGACCGCAAGCTCGGATCTGACCGGCAAGGCCTGCTCGCCCAACACCATCCAATGGGTCAACGATACCTGGGCGACCGGCAACACGACGGCGGCCGCGATGGTGTCGCGCGGCGGCAAGGAGTGGTATTTCCTCACGGTCGACTTCGCGCTCGGCAAGGGCATCGAAGCGGAGGCGCAGAAATACATCGAGGCGCATGGCGGCAAGGTGATCGGCTCGTCCAAGCATCCGCTCGGCACCTCCGATTTCGCCTCCTTCCTGCTGCAGGCGCAGAGCTCGAAGGCGCAGGTGATCGGGCTCGCCAATGCCGGCGGCGACACCATCAACGCGGTGAAGCAGGCCGCCGAGTTCGGCATCCAGCAGAACGGCCAGAAGCTCGTCGCCTTCCTGCTCTTCATCAACGACGTCCACGGCATGGGCATCAAGGTCGCGCAGGGCCTGCAGCTCATGGAAGCGTTTTACTGGGACATGAACGAGGACACCCGCGCCTTTGCCAAGCGCTTCGCCGCACGGCCCGGCATGAACGGCAAGATGCCGAGCGGCAACCAGGCCGGTGTCTATGCCTCGACGCTCGCTTACCTCGACGCGGTCGCGGCGACCGGCAGCGACAACGCCAAGGAGGCCGTGCCCGAGATGAAGAAGTTCAAGGGCAAGGACAAGCTGTTCGGCGACACCGTCATCCGCCAGGACGGCCGCGTCGTGCACCCGATGTATCTGTTCGAGGTGAAGAAGCCGGAAGAGTCGAAATATCCCTACGATTATTACAAGCTGGTCTCGACCATTCCGGCAGAGCAGGCGTTCCGCCCGCTGGCCGAGGGCGGGTGTGAGCTGGTGAAGTAGGTCTCGTGCCCCGGACGCGGTGCAGCGCGAAGCGTTGCGCCGCAGAGCCGGGGCCTACAGCCTCTGGGTCCCGGCTCTGCGTCGCGTCATTTCATGCCGCGCCGCGTCCGGGACACGAGAGCATCGTCACACCACCTTGCTGCTCCCCTGCGTGATCAGCCGCGCCGCGCGCTGATCGCGTGCGTAGATCCAGAGCCAGCTCAGTGCGACGCTGAGGCGGTGGCGCAGGCCGATCAGGAAGTAGATGTGGGCGATGCCCCAGATCCACCAAGCGATCGTGCCGCGCAGTTTCACCTTGCCGAAATCGATGATCGCGAGCCGCTTGCCGATCTGTGCAAGGTTGCCGGAATGCTTGTAGCGGAACGGGCCGGTCGCAGCGCCGCGCAGCCGCGCCTTGATGGTCTCGGCGACGTGACGGCCCTGCTGCTTGGCCGCCGGGGCGATGCCGGGCACCGGCTTGCCGTCCCAGGCGTTGATGCTGGTGGTGTCGCCGATCGCGAAGATCTCGGGATGACCCGATATGGTGAGGTCAGCCTCGACCTGCACGCGCCCGGCGCGATCGGCGGATGCGCCCAGCCATTCCGCAGCGGGCGAGGCGCGCACGCCGGCGGCCCAGATCCGCGTCTTGGCCTCGAGCAGCTTGCCGCCGAACACCACGCCCTCGCGATTGATCTCGGTGACCGCCTGCCCCAGCACGACCTCGACGCCGATCCGCTCCAGCGAGGCCTGCGCGTAAGCCGAGAGATCGTCGGGAAAGCCTGCCAGCACGCGCGAGC
The DNA here is from genome assembly GCF_051710265.1 of Bradyrhizobium sp. U531. Lineage (NCBI taxonomy): Bacteria > Pseudomonadati > Pseudomonadota > Alphaproteobacteria > Hyphomicrobiales > Nitrobacteraceae > Bradyrhizobium > Bradyrhizobium sp. U531. Next base: position 2,450 of record NZ_JASVEN010000002.1, on the reverse strand, counting down.
CGGCCTCGATCAGCACCACGCGCGCCTTGTTGGTGTCGATGTTGCGGAAGTCGGCCGGCAGGGTGTGATGCGCCATCTCGGCGATGGTGCCGGCGAGCTCGACGCCGGTCGGGCCGGCACCGACGATGACGAAGGTCAGCCGCGCCGCGCGCTTGGCTGGATCGGTCTCGCGCTCGGCGCGCTCGAACGCCACCAGAATGTGCCGGCGCAGGGTGGTCGCGTCTTCCAGTGTCTTCAGGCCGGGCGCCCAGGCCTCCCATTCGTCGTGGCCGAAATAGGCGTGGCGCGCGCCGGTGGCGAGCACGAGCGTGTCGTAGGGCACCTCGCTGCCGTCGTCGATCAGCACGCAGCGCCTTTCGGCATCGACGCCGCTCACGGTCGCGAACAGCGTCGTCACCTCGCGCCGGTCGCGCATGAGATGTCGGATCGGCCAGGCGATCTCGCTGGTGGCGAGCGAGGCGGTCGCGACCTGGTAGAGCAGCGGCTGAAACAGATGATGATTGCGGCGGTCGATCAGCGTGATCTCGACCGCGGCGCCCGCAAGCCGGTGGGTGGTTTCCAGCCCGCCGAAGCCGGCGCCGACGATGACGACGCGATGGGGATGTGCGGCCATGATACGCCCTCGAATCTCTCTGCTGCTTCGTCCTCATTTAAGTGCGGATCGGGTGCCGCGGTCCAATAGAGGTGATCAATCGCGGCATAGGCGGAGTGTATCGATCCGGCGTGAAAAAGCGTCGCAGGCCCGAGAGGGCCTTGGCCGAAGGGAGTAGCATTATATTTCTTGCCATCCCCGACGGGGGCGAAATATGGTGCAGGGGCAGGCGCTGAGCCATTGGCGGCTCGACAGATTTTGCGTTCAATAGAGAAGGCCCGGGGCGGCAATCACCCCGCTTGCGGGCTCAATCAATGGGAGGGGAGTGATTATGAAAACGGCATTCTGGCTGGCGGGCGCGGCGGCGCTGGTGCTGGCGAGCCCGGCTTTCGCCGGCGACACCATCAAGATCGGTTTCGTTTCGACCTTCAGCGGCCCGACCGCCGTGATCGGCAACGACATGCGCAATTCCTTCGAGCTGGCGCTCGACCACATGGGCCGCAAGATGGACGGCAAGCCGGTCGAGGTCATCTACGAGGATGACGGCCAGAAGCCCGATGTCGGCAAGCAGAAGACCGAGAAGCTGGTGCAGTCGGACAAGGTCGATTTCATCGTCGGCTACATCTGGTCGAACGTGCTGCTGGCCTCGCTCAAGACTGCGGTGGATTCCCAGACCTTCCTGATCTCGGCCAATGCCGGTCCGTCGCAGCTCGCGGGCGAGCTGTGTTCGCCTTACGTGTTCTCGACATCCTGGCAGAACGACCAGACGCCCGCCGCAATGGGCCTCTACATGAACCAGAAGGGCGTCAAGAGCGTGTTCCTGATCGGCCCGAACTATGCCGCCGGCAAGGACATGCTCGCGGGCGTCAAGAGCACCTTCAAGGGCGAGGTCAAGGGCGAGGAATATACGGTCTGGCCGAGCCAGCTCGATTTCTCCGCCGAGCTCTCCAAGGCGCGCGCCTCGGGCGCCGAGTCCATCTTCGTGTTCTATCCCGGCGCCGCCGGCGTGCAGTTCCTCAACCAATATGCGCAAGCGGGCCTGAAGAGCACCATGCCGCTCTATACGGCGTTCACGGTGGACGAGCTGTCGCTGCCGCTGCAGAAGGACAACGCGCTTGGCGTTCCCGGCGCGCAGGAATGGGTCAACGACCTCCCCAACGAGCAGAACAAGCGCTTCGTCGCCGACTACCGCAAGAAGTACACGGGTCTCCGCCCGACCTATTACGGCGCACAAGCCTATGACGCCGCCCAGCTCATCAACAGCGCCATCGTCGCGGTGAAGGGCGACACCAGCAAGAAGGACGCGATGAAGGCCGAGATGGAGAAGGCCAACTTCAAGTCGCTGCGCGGCCCGTTCAAATACGGCAAGAACCACATCCCGGTGCAGAGCTTCTATCTGCAGGACGTGGTCAAGGACGGCGACGGCCAGCTCTCGCTGAAGACCGTCGCGACCATCGTGGAGAACGACCAGGACCGCTTCCACGACAAGTGCGCGATGAAGTGAGGTCTCGCTTCTCCCTCTCCCCGCTCGCGGGGAGAGGGTTGGGGTGAGGGGGAGCCTCCGCGGGGACGGGGCGCGTTGAAGTCCTCGATCATCCCCCGCACCGTCATTGCGAGCGCAGCGAAGCAATCCAGAATCCCTCCGCGGAGGCAGTCTGGATTGCTTCGTCGCAAGGGCTCCTCGCAATGACGACGTGGAGGGGGCGTTCTTCCTTCTCCCCTTGTGGGAGAAGGTGGCGCGAAGCGCCGGGTGAGGGGTCTCTCTCCGCGAAGAGATCTCCATCGAGTTCGCGGAGAGAGACCCCTCACCCGTCTCGCCGCGTCGCGGCGAGCCCCCCAATCCCACACGGGGGGGGGG